>NZ_JBITBT010000004.1:0-617133 GCF_044452505.1 Amycolatopsis sp. NPDC051903
GTCTGGATCACCTTGTCAAGGCACGCTTTCCAGCCTTGACAAGGTGATCCAGACCGTCGTTACCATCATCGGCTTCGGGGTGCAGGACGAGTCCCCAGCGCAACGTCGCGCCCCCAGGCGCGACGAGCCGCCCGCGACCCAACCGCCACCTCACCGATCCCCCAGCCCCAACGCCCCAGCGCGACGAGCCGCAAATACACCCACTCAAGTACTTTCCACCCCCATCCCCCACCACACCCCCTCCACCTCCGCCACAAAGCGGATAATCACCACGTGGACGACGCACGCGCCGGGAAGGTCACCTTCGCCGACCTCGAGCTCCTGCTGAGCTTCGCGGACACCGAGCACTTCGGGCACACGGCCGCCGAGCTCGGGGTCAGCGTCGCGACCGTCCAGCGGGGAATCCGGGCCCTCGAACGAAAACTGGAAATCCGGCTGGTCGAACAGGACGGCCGCCGCGTCCGCATGCTCCCCGCCGGCCATGTCCTCGTCCGCGAAGCCCACGCCGTGCTGCGGGCCCGTTCCGACGCCGTCGGTGCGGCCCTCGCCGACGCCGGCGAGCCGCAGCGCCTGCTCCGGATCGCCCACACCTATTCCCTGGGCCTGGGGTTCGTCCCCCGCGTCCTCGCCGATCTCCTCGAGGAGCGCCCCGAACTCCGGCTCCGCTGCAGCCAGGGTCCGGCCACCGGGGTCGTGGAGATGCTGCTGCGCGGCGACGCCGACGTCGGCTTCTCCTCGGTGGCCCCGACGGAAACCGACCTCGTCGTCGAGCCGTTGTTCACCGAGTCCCTGCTGCTGGCCGTGCCGGTCGGCGACCCACTGGCGAACCGGGAACGGGTGTCGCTGCGGGAGGTGCGGGACCGGCCGTTCGTGGCGATGGAGCCGGGCTCGAGCAGCCGCACGCACATGGTCAACGCGTGCGCGCGGGCCGGGTTCGTGCCGCGGATCGCGGTGGAGGGCAACGATTTGTTCGTGGTCGAGTCCATGGTGGGCGCGGGGATCGGCGTGTCGGTGGTGCCCGAGGGCATGAACGACCACCAGCACCCGCGGATCACGCGGATCAAGATCGACGATCCGTCGTTCTCCGGCCGCACGATCTTCCTCGCCTGGCACCGCAGCTCGACCGTGGCCGAGAGCGTGCAGGCGCTGGCGAACCTCGCGCGCGAGCGCGGCCGGCTCATGTCTCGATCGTTGCGCCGTGTGCAATGATCCCGCCGCGCGTTGGCGTTGTTCCCCACCGTAGACCTCCCTACGCTTTTCGATCATGGTCGCCACCACCGCCCGGACCAGGACTTCCGAGTTCTGCACGTGGGTGCTCGACGCCGCCGTGGCGCCGTTGCCCGACGAGGTGGCGCACGCGGCCCGGCGGAGCCTGCTCACCGTGCTCGGCACGGCGATCGGCGCGGCCCGCACGCCCGTGGTCGAGGCGCTCCTGACGACGGCCCGCACGAGCGGGGGCACCGGCGTGGTCGTGGTGCCGGGCCGGGTGGACACCGTGGACTCCCACTGGGGCGCGATCATCGCCGGCACGGCCGCGCACCACGACGACTTCGACGACACGCACCTGGCCACCGTGATCCACCCCGGTGCCGCGACGCTGGGCGCGGTGCTGGCGCTGGCGCCCGAACGGAACGCGCCGGGCGCGCGCCTGCTCGCCGCGTTCGCGCTCGGCTGCGAGGTGCAGCTGCGGATCGGCGCGGCGATCTCCCCGAGCCACTACGACCGCGGCTGGCACATCACCGGCACCTGCGGCGTGTTCGGCGCGGCCGTGGCCGCGGGGGTGCTCATGGGGTTCTCCGCGCCCGAGCTGGCCCACGCGCTGGCGTGCGCGTCGACGATGGTGCTCGGCCACCGCGAGGGTTTCGGCAGCGCGACCAAGCCGTTCCACGCCGGCAAGGCCGCCGCCAACGGCGTGCTCGCGGCCCGGCTGGCGGCCGAAGGAGTGCCGGGGTTCGCCGACCCGCTCGGCGACGAAGGCGTGCTGCCCGTGTTCGCCGACACCGTGGACAGCAACGCGTTCGTGCGCGAGGGCCGCTGGGAGCTCGAAGACAACACGGTCAAGCCGTACCCGTGCGGGATCGTCGCGCACCCGGCGATCGACGCGGCCGTGGCGCTCGCGCCCCGGCTCACGGACCCGGCCGCGATCACCGGCGTCGAGGTGCGCTGCCACCCGCTCGTGCCGGAGCTGATGGGTCGCCACCAGTCGAACGACGGGCTGCAGGCGAAGTTCAGCGCCCGCCACGCGGTGGCCGTCGGCCTGCTCGGCGGCCGCGCCGGCATCCCCGAATTCGGTGACGCTCGCGCTGTGGACCCCGACGTGGTCCGGCTGCGCGACCTGATCAGCCTCTGCCCGGTGCCGGGCTGCGCGCGCGACGAGGCGACCGTGACGGTCTCCCTCGCCGGTGGCGGGCGGTTGCGCGAGCACGTGGCCCACGCGCGCGGCAGCCTGGCCCGCCCGCTCACCGACGACGAACTGGGCGCGAAGGTGCGCGACCTCGTCGTCCCCGTTCTCGGTCCCGGGGCGCCGCGTCGGCTGTCGGCCGCCGTGCGGGACCTGGCCGCGGCACCCGATCCCCGGGCGCTCCTCGCGGCGACCCGGCCGGCCGAGGGGGCCGACCGGTGACCGCGAACCGCGCGAGCTCTCGGGTCGCGGCCACCCCACCATCTCCCCCGCTCGTCCCCGCGAAGATCGATCGAGCCGAAGGAGTCCGTACCGTGAAGTCCACTACCGCTTTCCCCGCGTTCGGAGCCGACTGGTGAGCCCCGCCGCAGTCCACTCCGCTGTCGAAGACCGGGCCCTGGCCGCGTTCGCGTGCGCCATCGGGGCCGAAGCCACCCCGCCCGCGGGCGTCGTCGCCGGCGCGACCCGCCCGGCATCCCCGGAGCTGCCGCGTCCGGCCCGTCCGCAAGCCGATTGGTGACCGCACCGGCCACCGGCACGACCCGGCACCGCCCCGCCACCACCCTCGGCGGGGCGGTGCCCCACCTCTGAAGCATGATCACGACCGAAGACCTCGTCGCCGCCGTTCTCACACCGCCACCGGCCGGCGCGCCGGACCACGCCGCCGGCGAGCTGACGCGCTTCCACCGCGCCGTCGCACTGGGCCGCGCCAGCACCGCCGCGCTCGCCGTGCGGCGACTGCCCGGTGACGACGGCGACCCGGCGCGAACCGCGTGGTGCGAAGGCACCGCGGCGGCCTGCGCTGCCGGTCAGCCGATGTGGGTGGCCGTGTACGCGGCCGCCGTCGCCCTGAGCGAAGGCGATGCGGGCCGCGAGGTGCGGGCCATCGCGATCGGCTACGGAGTGGCCGCCCGCGTGGCGGCCGCCCTCGGCCCCCGGCACGTGCTGTCGGGCTGGGTGCCAGGAAGCGACGGCGGGCGCGCTCGGCGCCGTCGCGGCGGCCGGGTGCGCCGCCGGGCTGAGCGCCGGTCCGCTGCGCCACGCCGTCGGCCTCTGCGCCACCCAGGCCGCCGGGCTGTCCGCCGCGGCCGAAACCCCGCTGGGCCCGCTGCAGGTCGGCAAGGCGGCGGCCAACGCCGTGGAAGCCGTGCTGCTGAGCCGCAGCGGGTTCACCTCGGCCGAGCAGCCGCTCGAAGGAAGGCGCGGGCTCTACGCCCTGCTGTCCGAAGGGGACTGACGTGACGCTCCAGGCCAGGCTCGACCGCCTCCCGTGGTCGCGCTACCAGTGGCAGGTGGCGGGGACGCTCGCGCTCTGCTTCGCGTTCGAGCTGGCCGACATCAACTCCTTCGCCTACGCCGCACCCGCCGTGCACCAGGCGCTGCGGATCGGTTTCCGCGCCATCTCGGTCGTCACCGCGGCCGGGTTCCTCGGCATGTTCACCGGGGCCGCGCTCGGCGGACGGCTCGCCGAACGGTTCGGGCGCCGCCGGGGACTGCGCGCGTCGGTGGTGTGGTTCTCGGTGTTCTCCCTGGCCAACGCGGCCGCGCCCGACGCGGCCACGCTGACCGCGGCACGGTTCCTGACCGGGTGCGGCCTGGGCGCGATGACCGTCGTCGCCGTCACCCACCTCGCCGAGCTCGTGCCGGCGAACCAGCGCGGCCGGCTGCAGGCGTGCACGCTCGCCGCCGGGCTGCTGGGCATCCCGGCGATGGCGTTCTCCGCCCGGGTGGTGATCGGGCTCGGCCCGCAGGGCTGGCGGCTGATCTTCGTGCTCGGCGCGCTGGGCCTGGTGTCGCTGGTGATCACGCGATGGCTGCCGGAATCACCGGCGTGGCTGCTCGCGCACGGGCGCGCGGCCGAAGCCGCCGACGCCGTCGCCGCGATCGAAACTCGGGTCGGGCGCCCGCTGCCGCCCGTGGTCGTCGTGGCGCCGGTGCCGGTGCCGCCGCGGTTGCGCGTCCGGCTGCTGTTCTTCGGACCGCTCGGCCGGCGCACGGTGCTGCTGATGACCGTGTGGGTCTTGCTCACGATCAGCTACTACGGCTTCGCGTCGTTCGCGCCGGCCCTGTTGCACGACCACGGGTTCACGCTCACCCACAGCGTCGGCTACACGGCGCTGACGACGCTGGGCGCGGTGCCCGGCGCGCTGCTCGCGTGGCCCGTCGCGGATCGCTTCGGCATGCGCGGCCCGATCACGGTGCTCAGCCTGCTGTTCGCCGCTTCGGGTGTCGCGTATGGACTGACGTTCGCGCCCGCTGCCATCGTGGTGTTCGGTTTCCTCGTGGCCGCGCTGAACCAGGCGCTCGTGGCGCTCATGTACTCCTACACGCCGCGGCTGTTCCCCGTCGAGATCCGCGCGACGGCCACCGGGCTCTGCTACGGCGCGGGCCGGCTGCTCAACGCGTTCGGCCCGCTCGTGGTCGGGCAGATCTACCTGACGCTCGGCTACACACCGGTGTTCGTGTTCGTCGGCGCGTGCGGCGCGCTGATCGCGGTTTCCGTGCTGCTGCTCGCCCCGCGGCGCGCGGCGCTGGCCCCGGTGGCCGAGCGCGCACCGTCCCCGGCCTGAGTCAGACGCCCCAGTCCGCGATCACGGCGTCGGTGTCCGCGCCCGGTTTCGGCGGCGACGACGGCAGGTCCGGCACGGTGCGCGAGAAGCGCGGCGCCGGCGCGGGCTGCACCACGCCGTCGAGCTCGACCAGGCCGGCGCGCGCCGCGATGTGCGGGTGCGCGGCGACCTCGTCCGGTTCGAGCACGGGGGTGACGCAGGCGTCGACGCCGGCGAACACCGCGGCCCACTCGTCGCGGGTGCGCGAGAGGAACTTCTTGGTGAACGCGGTCCGCATCGTCGGCCACCCCGCCTTGT
This sequence comes from Amycolatopsis sp. NPDC051903, assembly GCF_044452505.1. Lineage (NCBI taxonomy): Bacteria > Bacillati > Actinomycetota > Actinomycetes > Pseudonocardiales > Pseudonocardiaceae > Amycolatopsis > Amycolatopsis sp. NPDC051903. The sequence goes on from NZ_JBITBT010000004.1 coordinate 5,269, forward strand.
CCATCTGCGGCGGCAATTCCGCCGCGTCGAGGCCCAGCCCGGCGAGCAGCGCCGCGTAGAACTGCGGTTCCAGCGCGCCGACGGCGACGAACTTGCCGTCCGCGCACACGTAGGTGTCGTAACACGGCGCGCCACCGTCGAGCAGGTTCACGCCGCGGTCGTCGGACCACTGGCCGAGGCCGCGCAGCGACCACAGCATCTGCGCGAGCACGCTCGTGCCGTCGACCATCGCGGCGTCGACGACCTGGCCCTGCCCGGTGCGTTCCCGTTCCCACAGCGCGGAGAGGATGCCGGTGAGCAGGAACATCGAGCCGCCGCCGAAGTCGCCGACGAGGTTGAGCGGCGGCACCGGCCGCTCACCCGGGCGCCCGATCGCGTTCAGCACGCCGACGAGCCCGATGTAGTTGATGTCGTGCCCGGCCCGCTGCGCCAGCGGACCGTCCTGGCCCCAGCCGGTCATGCGGCCGTACACCAGCCGCGGGTTGCGCGCGTGACAGTCGGCCGGGCCGACGCCGAGCCGCTCGGTGACGCCCGGTCGCAGGCCCTCCACCAGCACGTCGGCCTTGCCGGCCAACCGCAGCACGAGGTCGCGCCCCTCGGGCGTTTTCAGGTCGGCCGCGACGGATCGGCGGCCGCGCAGCAGCGGGTCCGGCTTGCCGCCGGACAGGTCCAGCGAACCCGACGGCCGCTCGACGCGCACGACGTCCGCGCCCAGGTCGGCGAGCACCATGCACGCGTGGGGCCCGGGACCGATCCCGGCCAGCTCCACGACCTTCAGCCCGCTCAGCGGTCCCGCCACGTGCCCTCCTCGGCGTCTTCCGGTGCCCGATCCCCGGACCCTACCGGGACTCAGACGGCCAGTTTGGTGAGCAGCGCCACGAGGTGCTCGCGCTCGCCGGCGTCGAGCGGCGCGAGCATCGATTCGTTCACGCCCTCGACCACGGGGATCGCCGACGCGAGCAGCTCCTCCCCGGCCGGGGTGAGCCGCAGCTCGCGGCGCCGCCGGTCGGTGCCCACGGTCCGCTCGATCAGGCCGCGCTCTTCCAAGCGCAGCAACAGGTTCGCGAGCGTGGCCTTGTCCGTCGCGGCCCGCTGCCCCGCCGACGCCTGGTCCAGCCCGGGCGTCTCGGAGATCGCGATCAGCACGGCGTACTGCGGTTTCGTGAGCCCGGGCAGCTTCGCCTGCCAGCGGGCGCCGTGCTCCTGCATCGCCCGCCGCATGGCGTGGAACACGGACTGGTCCATCCGGCTCGTCATGATCCCGATGTTAGTATGAAGACGAACGGTTCGTATACGAACTAGTCGACGGAGGCTCGACGACGGGCTCGACCGGTTCGGCCGGCCGGAACCCCCGCCGGACACCCAGGAGGACCCATGCCCCACGACGACCTCAGGTCGTTCCTGACCGCGCTCGACGAACAGGGCCAGCTCCTGCGGGTGACCGAGCAGGTCGCGCCCGAGCCGGACCTGGCCGCGGCCGCCAACGCCGTGACCAAGCTCGGCGCCGCCGCTCCCGCGCTGTACTTCGACGACATCGCCGGGTTCACCGACGCCCGCATCGCGCTCAACGTGCACGGTTCGTGGGCCAACCACGCGCTCGCGCTCGGCCTGCCCGCCGGCACCGGTGTGAAGGACCAGGTCGCCGAGTTCATCCGGCGCTGGGAGTCGTTCCCGGTCCCCGTCGAGCGGCGTGCCGATCCGCCGTGGGCCGAGAACGTTCTGCAGGGTGACGACGTCGACCTGTTCTCCGTGCTGCCCCTGTTCCGCCTCAACGACGGCGACGGCGGCTTCTACCTGGACAAGGCCGCCGTCGTCTCGCGCGATCCGGAGGACCCGGAGAATTCGGGCAAGCAGAACGTCGGCGTCTACCGCCTGCAGGTGAAGGGCCGGGCGGAGCTGGGCATCCAGCCCGTGCCGGTGCACGACCTCGCGCTGCAGCTGGCGAAAGCCGAGCGCACCGGCGAGGACCTGCCCGTGGCGATCGCACTGGGCAACGACCCGGTGATCCCGATCGTGGCCGCCACGCCACTGGCCTACGACGAGAACGAGTACGAGCTGGCGGGTGCGCTGCGCGGCGCGCCGTGTCCCGTCACCGCCGCGCCGCTGACCGGCCTCGACGTGCCGTGGGGTGCGGAAGTGGTGCTGGAAGGCGTGATCGTCGGCAGGCGGCGCGAGCTGGAGGGCCCGTTCGGCGAGTTCACCGGCCACTACTCCGGCGGCCGCAGCATGCCCGTGATCCGGATCGACCGGATCTCCCACCGCACGCACCCGGTGTTCGAATCGCTCTACCTCGGCATGCCGTGGACCGAGATCGACTACCTGATGGCCGCCAACACGTGCGTGCCGATCCACCAGCAGCTCAAGGCCGATTTCCCCGAGGTGCAGGCCGTGAACGCCATGTACACCCACGGCTTGCTCGCGATCGTTTCGACGGAACGCCGCTACGGCGGGTTCGCCAAGGCCGTCGGCATGCGCGCGATGACCACACCCCACGGGCTCGGCTACGTGAAGACCGTGATCCTCGTGGACGAAGACGTCGACCCGTTCGACCTGCCGCAGGTCATGTGGGCGATGTCCACGAAGGTCAACGCCGCCGGCGACGTGCTGATCCTGCCGAACCTGCCCGTGGTCGCGCTCGACCCGTCGGCCCAGCCCGCGGGCATCAGCCACAAGATGATCATCGACGCCACCACCCCCGTCGCGCCCGACGACCGCGGCCACTTCAGCCAGCCCGTGCGCGACCTGCCGGAAACCGCGGCGTGGCTGGACAAACTGCGCGTGCTGGCCGCCCGATGACCCGCCCGGAAGGAGCCCGTCCCGTGTCCTGCCCCCGCTGCGACCACCCCGAGGTCACGAACCTCGCCGACTCGCCCGTGCCGGGCGTGTGGCACGTGCTGCAGTGCGCGCGCTGCCGCTACACCTGGCGCACCACGGAGCCGAAGCGCCGCACCGACCGCGCCACCTACCCCGACGCGTTCCGCCTCACCCTCGCGGACATCACCTCGGCCGACGAGGTCCCCGCCGTGCCCCCACTAGAGTCGCGCGCATGAGCGACACACTGATGTGGGAAGTCCGCGCCGCCCCCGGCCGCCAGCAGGATCTGCTCGCCTGGGTCGAGGCCACCGCGGTCCCGGCCCTCGCAGCCACACCGGACCTCGCCGCAGCCGACGTGTACCTCGGCGGGCAGGACCGGGTCGTCGTGATCGCGCGCTGGAGCGCGACCACTCCCCCGCGCCTGCCCGACCCGCCGGAGGACCTGCTGGCGCGGCCCGTCGCGCAGTGGCCCTTCCAGCATCACAACCGGATCGCGCCCTGAGCCGATAGGTTGGGCCCGACGGGAACGACAGTCCTCTTGGAGGTCACCGAATGACAGTGGCTCAGATCGCCTACATTCGCCCGAAAGCGGGCAAAGAGGCGGAACTGGAGCGGGTCCTGCGCGGGCTCGTCGACGCCGCGCGGCAGGAAGAGGGCACGGTGCTCTACCTGCTCAACCGCCGCGAGGACGAGTTCGTGTTCTACGAGATGTTCGCGGACGCGGACGCGCTGAAGGTCCACAGTGGCAACGAAGCGCTGCGCGGGCTGGTCGCGCGGGCCGACGAGCTGCTCGACGGCGGGATCACGGTGGAGAAGGTGTCCTACCTCGACGGGGCCGGCCGCTTCAGCTGAAACCTTCCTCCGCTCCCGTCTCACCCGATGAGGGGACAATGAGGCTGACCCGGTGAAGCGCTGGGTACTCCTCGCAACGTCCACCCCGGGATTCGGCACGACGGAAGGGAGCGCGAGATGAGCATGTTCGACAAGGCCAAGGAGAAGCTGCAGGAGTTCGCGGGCCAGCACCCGGACAAGGTCGACCAGGGTGTCGACAAGGCCGCCGACGTCGCCGACGAGAAGACCGGCGGCAAGTACGGCGAGCAGATCGACAAGGGCGCGGACAAGGTGAAGGACCACTTCAGCGGCGACGACGAGCAGCAACCACCGCAGTAGCCGACCGCCCACCGAGGAGGCCTCCCGCCGGAATCCCGAACCGGCTGGGAGGCCTCCTCACGTGGGCCTGAATTTTCACGGCAGCCGGGCTTTTCACGCGGCCCGCTTCAGGAAACGCTTCAGGAAACGCTTCAGGAAACCAGGTGCGCCAGCGCTTCCTCGACGTCGACCACGTCGGCGTACTTCGCGTCGAGGTCGACCAGGTTGTTCTCGTGCACGGCTTCCGCGCGGTCGGCGCAAGCCTGCCGCACGACCTTCGGCCGGATCCCGTGGTTGAGCGCGTCCATCGCCGACGCGCGCACGCAGCCGGACGTCGACACCCCCGTCACCACGAGAGTGTCCACTCCGGACGTGACCAAAGTGGACGCCAGCGAGGTGCCGAAGAACGCCGACGCGTACTGCTTCGCCACCACGACCTCACCGGGTCCGGGCTTGAGCGGCCCGATCTCGCCCCAGCCGCCCTCGGCACCTTCCTCGAACGCCGCCAGCGCCGGCACCTTGCGCACGAACAGGCCGCCGTCGGCGAGCCCGCGGGTGAAGACCACCGAGGTCCACACGACCGGGTGGCCGTGCGTGCGGGCGGCTTCGAGCAGCCGGCGGGTGGCCTCGATCGCCGGCTGCGGCGAAGGCAGTTCGAACGGGCCGCCCGGTTCGGTGTAAGCGCGCACGAGGTCGATCACGAGCAGCGCGGGCCGCGCGCCCCAGCCGAGCCGGCCGGAGAACGCGGACCCGTGCGGCCCGCTCACGACGCCGACCAGACCGGCCGCTGCGGTGCGGGCAGGCCGGTTTCGGCCTCGCAGTGGGCGAGGAGCTCTTCGATCGGCGGGCCCATGTCGAACACCGGCAGTTCGGCCGGCCGGGACGCGCGCATTTGGTCGCGCAGGGTTTTCGTGGCCTCTTCGGCCACCGTGCCGTCTTCGGCGACGACCACGCCGTAGCCGCGCGCACCGTCCACGGTGACCAGTCCGCGAGCCACTTCCAGGCCCACCAGCGCCGGATCGCGTTCGAGCGGGTCGCCCCAGCCGCCGCCACCCCACGTGACGAAGTGCAGCACGTCGCCCGGGTGCACCGGCACGTCGTGGCACTTGCTCGGCAGCACCTCCTTGGTGCCGTCGGCGCGTTCGAGCCACTTCGTGCCGCGGGCGCCGGGCGCACCGCCATTGACGCCCCACGGGTAGGTGAGCCAGCGGTCGTCGTGGATGGCGATCGTGCAGGGTTCGGAGAACACGTAGGTCACGTCCACGCCGTTGCCGCCGCGGTGCAGACCGGCGCCGCCGGTGTCGGCGACGGTCTCCCAGCGCTCGATGCGCAGCGGGTAGTAGGACTCGAGGTACTCGCACGGGATGTTGACGAAGCTCGGCCACAGCGAGTGCCCGTCGGGCCCGTCGCCGAGCGGCCGGCCGGGGATGCCGCCGAAGCCGATCGAGTAGAGCTGGAACCATTCGCCCTTGCGCTCGCCCGAGGAGTAGTTCCCGGAATACATGAAGTGCGGGCTGGACGAGAAGCCCGCGGCGTTGAGCAGCGCCGGGTTCGTCTGGCCCAGCAGCCCGCCGAACAGGTCGAACACGCGCCCGATGCCGTGGTTGCGGCCGTTGAGGGAGGCCGGGTGCTTGGGCTTCCAGTACGAACCGTCCGGGATGGTCACGTCGACCAGCGGGTAGAACCCGTCGTTCCAGAGGATCTGCGGGTCGGCGACGGTGATCATGTAGATCCCGAAGAACATCCGGGTCAGGTTCTCGTTGATGTAGTAGTTGACCGGGCCCGCGGCCTGCGGCGAGCTGCCGGTGAAGTCCAGGTGCACCTTCTCGCCGTGGCGGGTGAGCGACAGCTTCAGCTCGTACGGGCCGAAGCCGACGCCGTCGTCGCAGATGTAGTCGGTGAAGCTGATCGTCTTGCCGTCTTCGAACACCGTCTGCAGCAGGATCTTCATCGCGTCGTAGTTGCGCTGCAGCAGAGCGTCCAAAGCGGACAGGTACGTCGCCGTGCCGAACCGCGTGCACATCTCGACCACGCGCCGCGACGCCGTGCGGCACGCGGCGACGAGGCCGTTGAGGTCCGCGCGGTTCCAGTCGGGCATGCGCACCTGGTTGAGGATGATCCGCAGCGCGTCCTCGTTGAGCTCGCCCTTGCGGTAGAGCTTGAACGGCGGGACGACCACACCCTCCTCGTAGATCGTGCGCGCGTCGGTGGGCATGGAGCACGGCGTTTTGCCGCCGACGTCGGACATGTGCCCGAACATCGACGCCCAGCCGACCAGCCGGCCTTCGTGGTAGATCGGCATGACGAGCAGCCAGTCGTTGGCGTGGCTGATCGCCGCGCCGCACGCGTACGGGTCCGACGTCATGAGCACGTCGCCCTCTTCGATGGTGCCGTCGAAGCCCTCGAGGAAGTCCGGGATGGACAGGCCGAACTGGCCCACGACCATCTTGCCGCTCGGGTCGCCGATGAGGGGGAATTCGTCGTGCTGCTCGCGGATGCCGGGCGAGAGCGCGGTGCGGAACAGCACCTCGTCCATCTCGTAACGGGCGTTGCGCAGGCCGTTCTCGATCAGGTCGAGGGTGACCGGGTCCACTTCGGACTTTTCGACGGCGCCGGTCGCGGTCTCGATGATGCGTGCCAAGGTTCAGCCCTCCAGCGGGGTGATCAGGAGGCTGCCGGACGCGTGCACGGTGGCGGCGTGCTCGGGCAGCACGAGGGTCGTGGAGTCCATTTCGGTCACGATCGCGGGGCCGGCGACGACGTCGCCCGCCAGCAGTTTCGCGCGGTCGTACACCTTCGCGTCGAGCTGGGTGCCGGAAACGTGGATCGGGTGCGTGTCGACGAGCGCGGCGGCGGGGTCGCCGGTGCCCTCGGGCAGCGTCACCGGCGCCACCGACGGGCGCGGGCCGGTGACCGTGGCGCGCGCGTTGACCAGCTCGTGGTCCACGCCGAGCAGGAACGAGAACAGCCGGTCGTGTTCGCCGTCGAACTGCTTGGCGATGAGGTCCAGCGCGGTTTCGGGCGTGTCGAGAGAGGCCACGTCGACCTCGACCGGGATCTCGAAGCCCTGACCGTGGTAGCGCACGTCGACCTGGAAGCCCAGCGTCTGGTCGGCGCGGTCGAGCCCCTGCCCGGCGAGCCGGCCGCCGGCTTCGTCCCCCAGCTCGCGCAGGATCTGGGCCAGCTCGGTGCCGGTCAGGTCCGCGAAGCGGCGCAGCACGGTGCGGGCCGCGACGTCGCGCAGGCTCGTGGTCGCGTCCCCCAGCGCGCACAGCACCCCCGGCGACGGCGGCACGATCACCGGCCACGCGCCGGTGAGCTTCCCGAGGGCGTTGGCGTGCAAGGGACCCGCGCCGCCGAACGCCACGAGGGCGAAGTCGCGCGGGTCGAAACCCTGCTGCACGGAGACGAGCCGCAGGCCGCCGAGCATGTTCTCGTTGACGATGTCGATGATCCCCGCGGCGGCCGCCTCGACGCTGGGCAGGCCCATCGCGTCGGCCACCTTACCGACCGCTGCGCGGGCGGCTTCGACGTCGAGCGTGATCTCGCCGCCGGCGAGCTGGGCCGGCAGGTAACCGAGCACGACGTTGGCGTCGGTCACCGTGGGTTCGGTGCCGCCCTTGCCGTACGCGGCGGGCCCGGGGTCGGCACCGGCCGACTGCGGGCCGACGCGCAGCGCCTTCGTCAGCTCCGGCACGTGGCCGATCGAGCCGCCGCCGGCGCCGACCGTGCGAACGTCCACACTGGACGCCCGCACGGTGAGGTCACCGACCTGCGTCTCCCGGCCGATGCGCGGGCTGAGGTCCTGCACCAGGGCGACGTCGGTGGACGTGCCGCCCATGTCGAACGTGATCAGGTCGCGGTGGCCGCACTGCTCGGCGACCCACACCGCGCCCGTCACGCCGCCGGCCGGGCCGGACAGCAACATCGTGACGGGCGCCGCCGCCGCCGCGTCGGCTGCCGACAGACCGCCGTCGCTGCGCAGGATCGCGAGGTCGCCCTGCACGCCGCCGGCGGACAGTTCGCTCGCCAGCGTCTCCACGTACTTCTTCACCTGCGGCTGCACGTACCCGTTGGCGACGGTGGTGACCGTGCGCTCGTACTCGCGCAGCTCGGGCAGCACGTCGGACGAGAGCGACACGGGCACGCCGGGCAGCACTTCGGCGGCGAGCGCGGCGACGCGGCGTTCGTGCGCCGGGTCGGCGAAGGAGTTGATCAGCGACACGGCGAGCGCCTGGATGTCGCGCCCGCGCAGCTTCTCCAGCTGGGCGCGGACGTCGGCCTCGTCGAGCTCGCGGATCACGGCGCCGTCGCTGGCGATCCGCTCGTCGACCTCGACCGTGTTCTCCAGCGCGGCCAGCGGTTCCGGCTTCGGCCAGATGATCCAGCCGGCGAGCCCGCCCGGCACGTAGGAGCGCGCGATCTGCAGGACCTGGCGGAACCCGCGCGTGGTCACGAGCCCCACGCGGGCGCCCTTGCCCTCGAGGATCGCGTTGGTGGCGACCGTGGTGCCGTGCAGCACCTGCGCCACCTCGCTCAGCGCGATCCCCGCGTCGGCGCACACCTTGGAGATGCCGTTGCGGACCCCGACGGACTGGTCGGCGGGGGTCGACGGGGTCTTCGCCCGCCAGGTCGCCCCGGTGCTCTCCTCGACCAGCAGCACGTCGGTGAAGGTGCCGCCGACGTCGACACCGAGCCGGTAATTTGGCCTCGGCTCCCCCGAGGCGTGCGAGATCGCCTGGGAGCCGATCTCGCGCTGTGGTTGCTGTTGGGAGGACGTGGTGGCCGCGGTGATGGTGTAGCTGAGGAGATGAGTCACGGGTTCTCCTGATCTTCAGCTGCGCGGACCATGACCGCGCGCGCGTTGCGGATGTGGGCGGTCATCACGGCCCGCGCCCACTCGGGGTCGCCGGCGCGCAGGGCGGCGACGATCTCGACGTGGTGCGCGAGGCTGCGCCGCAGGGACTGTTCGTCGTAGGTGTGGAAGTTGCGCAGCACGACCGGCGCGTGGACGGCGGTCGCGAGCGCCCCGGCGAGCGCGGGGTGCTGGGCGAGCTCGGCGAGTTTGGCGTGGAACTCGCGGTTGAGGGGCACCAGCGCGTCGAGGTCCTGCCCCGGTCCGGGGTGACCGACCTCGACCATGCGCGCGGCAAGCTCGTCGAGCGCCGCGAGGTCCGCGTCGCTCGCGTTCGGGGCGGCGAGCGCGGTGAGCTGGGGTTCCAGCTGCGTGCGCAGGTCGAAGATCCCTTCCAGCTCTTCGACGCTCCACTGGCTCACGCGGGCACCGCGGTTGGGGACGAGCTCCACGAGTCCTTCGGCGGCGAGGCGGGTCAGCGCCTCGCGCACCGGGGTCCGGCTCACGCCGAGCCGGGCGGCCAGCTCGACCTCGCCGAGCCGCGAACCGGCCGGGAACTCACCCCGCAGGATCAGCTCGCGCAAGGCGTCCACCGCACGCGTGGTTGAGGTCGCTGTTTGTGTCACCAGTCACTCCGTCTCGCAGATTGTGTGCAATCTAGGCCGGAGTCTTGTCGCCCGCAAGGTTTCGAGCGTAGTTTCGCTCTAGATGTATACAAGGAGGAATTCCGTGGGAAATCTGCTCGGTGCCGCCGGAACCCCGCGCAAGCGGCTGCGGGAGCTGCTGACGGCCGGTGCGCCGCTGGTCGCACCCGGGGCGTACGACGCGCTTTCGGCCCGGCTGGTGGAGCAGGCCGGTTTCGACGTCGTGTACATGACCGGCTTCGGGACCACCGCGTCGCTCATCGGGCGGCCGGACGTGGGCCTGCTGTCCGGCGCGGAGATGATCGACAACGCGACCCGGATCGTCTCGGCCGTCGACGTGCCCGTGATCGCCGACGCCGACACCGGCTACGGCAACGCGATCAACGTCGTGCGCACGGTGCGCGCGTACGAGCAGGCCGGCGTCGCGGCGATCCACCTCGAAGACCAGGTGATGCCGAAGAAGTGCGGCCACATGTCGGGCAAGGCGGTGATCTCGCGCGAGGAAATGGTCGGCAAGATCGCCGCGGCCGCCGCCGCGCGCCGGGACCCGGACTTCGTGCTGATCGCCCGCACCGACGCCGCGGCCGTGCACGGGCTGGACGACGCCATCGGCCGCGCGAAGGCCTACGCGGACGCCGGCGCGGACGTGCTGTTCGTCGAGGCGCCCACGAGCGAGGAGAGCATCGAGCGCGTCGCCACGGAGCTGCGCGGCGTCGCGCCGCTGGTGTTCAACTGGGCCGAGGGCGGCCGCACGCCGCCGCTGCCGCTGGAGCGCATGGCGGAGCTGGGTTTCTCGCTCGTGCTCTACCCGATCGGCACCCTGCTGGCCGCGACGGCGGGCATCCGGTCGCTGCTGGAGGTCGTGCGGCGCGACGGGACCCCGGCGGCCGCGCTGGCGGGCGTGCCGACGTTCGAGGAGTTCACGACGCTCATCGGCCTGCCCGAGGTGCAGGAGCTGGAGCAGCGCTTCTCCGGCGAGTGATCAGGGTTTGCGCGCGGTGATGAGGAGGTGCTCCTCCGCCTCGGCGCCGGGTTTGCCGGGCTCGAAGATCTCGGACCGCGTGCCGGTCACCTCGAACCCGGCGGCCCGGACCCGGCGTTCGAGGTCGTCGGGGGTGAAGCTCGTGAGCCGCACGGCGTGGCCGAGGAAGTCGAGCGGCACGTCCTCGATGTCGGCGGGCACCGTGATGAGCGCGAGCTGCCCGCCCGGCTTGAGCCAGCGGGCGATCTTGCCGAGCACGGTCCCGGTCTCCGCCCGGCTCAGCTGGAGGAACGAGAAGAACGCGCACACGGCGTCCCAGCTCGCCGGAGCCGACTCCCACTCCCGCACGTCGACGTGGCGGAATTCGGCCGCGGGCACCTGTTCGCGCGCGATGCGGATCATCTCGCCCGACACGTCGAGCCCCGTCACGTGGTGCCCGGCCGCGGTCAGGTCCGCGGCGACCGGACGGCCGGTGCCGCTGCCGATGTCGAGCACCCGAGACTCCGGCGGGAGTGTGGCGAGCAGGTCGCGCACCGCGGCGACCACCACGGGCGGCCGGCCGAACGCCTCGTCGTAACCCGCGCCGATCGCGTCGAACAACTCCTGTGCCGTGGCCGTGGCTTCCTCGCTCATTCCGCACTCCCCTCGTCAGCTGCTGACGGTCCACTCTGGCACAGAACCGGCGTGAATTTCCGTTGGTTGACACGCTTTGCCCCCGGGCGGAGGCTGCTTCGCGGGGATTCGGAGGAGGACCGGGGTCCCGCCCGGCTGCGTCGGCGAACTGCGCGCACAGGGGGCCGACGCCGCCGGGCAACCGGGGCCGAGCCGGGCGGACGCGTCGATGCCGCGTTCCGCACGGCGTGGCAGCACCTCCTGCAGACCCCGCGCGACGACCGCAAGGCCGGGCCGGACCCGCTGACCGGGACGAACGCCCCGCGTGGGCCGGGCAGTGACCTGATCGCGGCGATGCACCTCGCCGCCAACGCCATCCCGTGGCGATACTGGCTACTCGGCCCAGATGCCGCGCACGTGGCGGATGTGGCGGCGCATCAGGTCTTCCGCGCCGTCGGCGTCGCGGGCCTCGATCAGGTCCAGCAGCACCGCGTGCTCGTGCGACGAGGGCACCAGCTCGCCGCGCTCCGCCAGCCCGCGCAGGCCGTAGATGCGCGATCGCGACCGCAGCGACCGCACGGTCTCCACGAGGTGCGGGTTGCCCGCCTGTTCCAGCAGCCGCAGGTGGAACTGCATGTCGGTGGCGACGTGGGCGATGAGGTCACCCTCGGTGGCCGCGCGTTCGATGCCGGCGGCCAGCGGGCGCAGTTCGGCGATGACGGCCGGGTCGACACCGGTCGACGCGAGGTGGCGGATGGTGGGCACCTCGATCAGCGCGCGCAGCTCGCTCAGGTCGTCGAGGTCCTTTTCGGACGGTTCGGTGACGCGGAACCCCTTGTTGCGCACCGTGTCGATCAAACCTTCCTTCACCAGGTCCAGCATGGCCTCGCGCACGGGAGTGGCGGACACGCCGAACTGGGTGGCGAGGCTGGGCGCCGAGTAGACGACGCCGGGGCGCAGTTCGCCGGAGATGACGGCCGCGCGCAGCGTCTGCGTGATCTGGTCGCGCAGGTTGCGCTGGACGCCGAAGGTGGGCAGCGTCAGCGTGAGGTGCTCCTCCGTCGTCAACGTGGTTCTCCCCGGGCGGCCTGGTAGGTGGTGGCGGCGACCACGAGATCCTCCCACGCCATTCCGACGCTCTTGAACAAGCGGGGCCCCGACCCGGGCACGGACGCGGTCCCGCGCACGACGTCGGCCAGCGGCAGCAGCGCGTCCGGCGCCAGCGCCCCGTCGGAAACGGCCAGGACCACGTCACCGGCCTCGCGCAGAGCCGTCGGCACCGCTTCGACCACCACGGCCGAGCGGCCGGCCAGAACCGAGTCGACCTCCCGGACGTGCGGTTCGTGCGAACCCACCGCCACCACGACCGCGCCGTCGGCGACCAGCGAGCCGTCGAACAGCGGCGCCGACGCGGTCGTGCAGCACGCCACGAGGTCGGCCGAAGCGACGTCGGCCGGTGTCCCGGTGCGGCCGCCGCACGCCGCGGCGAAGGCCTCCGCCGAAGACCGCCCCACCACCACGACCTCGTCCACCGGCCGGACCGCCCGCAGCGCCTCGACGTGGCTCGCCGCCTGCGGGCCGGTGCCGAACACCACGAGCCGCGAGGCGTCTTCGGGCGCCAAGGCGTCCACCGCCACCGCCGACACCGCCGCCGTGCGGACCGACGTCAGGGCAACCCCGTCCAGCACGGCCAGCGGCGTCAGCGTCGGCCCGTCGAGCAGCAGGTACTCACCTTGGATGCGCGGCCGCCCCCGCGACGGGTTGTCCGGCGCCACGGTCGCGACCTTCACCCCCGCGTAGTCGCCCCAGAACGCCGGCATCAGCAGGAACTGCCCGCTCGGCACGGGCACGACCGCGCGCGCCGGGTCCGCCGCCGGGTCGAGCCCGTCCGCCAGTGCCGATCGCAGCGCCGCGATCGCCGACGTCATCGACGGCCGCGCGTCGAGCACCTCGATCACAGCTGGAACCCCGCGGGGAACGGGTCGTCCGGGTCGAGGAAGTACTGCGCCGTGCCGGTGAGCCACGCGCGCCCGGTGATCGTGGGGATCACGGCGGGCAGCGTGCCCACCGTCGTCTCCTCCACCAGCCGCCCGATGAAGTGCGTGCCGATGAACGACTCGTTGCGGAAGTCGGTGTTCAGCGGCAGCTCGCCGCGCGCGTGCAGCTGCGCCATCCGCGCGCTGGTGCCGGTACCGCACGGCGAGCGGTCGAACCAGCCCGGGTGGATGGCCATCGCGTGCCGCGAGTGGCGCGCGTCCGAACCCGGTGCGGCGAGGTACACGTGGTGGCAGCCCGAGATCTCGGGGTTCACCGGGTGCACCGGCCGGTCCCGGGCGTTGATCGCGTCCATGATGGACAGTCCCGCGTCGAGCAGCCGCTGCTTCTCGGCGCGGTCGAACGGCAGCCCCAGCTCCTCGAGCCCGAGGATCGCGTAGAAGTTCCCGCCGAACGCCAGGTCGTAGCGCACCTGGCCGAAGCCCGGCACGTCGACCTTGCGGTCCAGCCCCAGCGAGAACGACGGCACGTTGCGGATCGTCACCGACCGCGCGGCCCCGTCCTGCACGGCGACGTCGGCGACCACCAGCCCGGCCGGGGTGTCGAGCCGGATCGTGGTGACCGGCTCGACGACCTCGACCATGCCCGTCTCGACGAGCACCGTGGCCACGCCGACGGTGCCGTGCCCGCACATCGGCAGGCACCCGGAGACCTCGATGAACAGCACCCCCCAGTCGGCGTCCTCGCGCGTCGGCGGCTGAAGGATCGCGCCGCTCATCGCCGAGTGCCCGCGGGGTTCGTACATCAGCAGCTGCCGGAGGTGGTCGAGGTGCTCGACGAAGTGCTGCCGGCGCTCGAACATCGTGGTCCCCGGCACGACGCCGACCCCACCCGTGATCACGCGGGTCGGCATGCCCTCGGTGTGGGAGTCGACGGCGTGGAACAGCCGCTTGGCGCGCATGGTCTAGGAAAGCCCTTCCTCGAGCGCTCGTTCGGTCGCCTGGCGGACCGCCTTCTCCTGCTCGGGCGTGAGCGGCACCCGCGGCGGCCGGCACGGCCCACCGTAGCGGCCCGCGATGTCCATGCTCAGCTTGATGGCCTGCACGAACTCCGTGAGCGAATCCCAGCGCAGCAACGGGTGCAGCAGCCGGTACAGCGGCACGGCCTTCTCCAGGTCACCCGCCGACGCCGCGGCCCACAGCTCGCTCGTGGCCTTCGGGAACGCGTTGGGGTAGCCGGCGACCCAGCCGGGCGCGCCCGCGATCGCGAGCTCCAGCAGCACGTCGTCGGCGCCGCACAGCACGTCGAGCTCCGGCGCGAGCTCCGCGATCCGGTACGGCCGGCGCACGTCACCCGAGAACTCCTTCACACCGACGATCAGGCCTTCGGCGTGCAGCTCGGCCAGCAGCTCCGGCACGAGGTCGACCTTGGTGTCGAACGGGTTGTTGTACGCCACGATCGGCACGCCGGCCTTCGCGACCTCGCGGTAGTGCGCGATCACCGCGCGCTCGTCGGCCCGGTACGAGTTGGGCGGCAGCAGCATCACCGCCGGGCAACCGGCCTCGGCCGCGTCCTCGGCCCAGCGCCGGGCTTCGGCGGCCCCGTAGGCCGCGACGCCCGGCATCACCGTGAAGCCCTCGGGCGCCGCCTCGACCGCCGTGCGGACCACGCGCGTGCGCTCTTCGGCGCTCAGCGTCTGGTACTCCCCCAGTGAGCCGTTCGGGGTGACGCCGTCGCAGCCGCTTTCGGCCAGCCACGCCACGTGCTCCGCATAGGCGGCGAAGTCGACGGCCAGCGCGCCCGGCCCGGCCTCCCGCAGTGGCAGTGCCGCCGCCACCAGCACGCCGTGCCACGGTTTTTCCCGCCCGGTCATGAGCCCTCCACACCAGTCGATGTCACCAGGAAGTTAAGTCCGAAATTCATCGTGCCATGTGTCATGTGACATTGTACAGTGTCCTGACCTGGTTCCCCGCCATGGAGGCCCCATGTCCGAGACAACCGGCGCGGCGCCGCAGCAGCTGACATCCCACGTGATGGCAGCCCGGCTCGAGCGCCTGCCCCTTTCCCGGTTCCACTACAAGCTGCTCTTCGCGGGCGGCCTCGGCTACACCTTCGACGCGATGGACGGCGCGATCGTCGCCTTCATCCTCCCGTCGGTCACGAAGGAATGGGGGCTCTCGAGCGGAGCCACCGGCATCCTGGGCAGCAGCCTGCTCATCGGGTTCCTCTTCGGCGCGCTGGGCGCCGGCATCCTCGGCGACAAGATCGGCCGTCGCAAGGTCATGATCAGCGCGCTCGTGCTCTACAGCATCGCGAGCCTGGTCGCGGCCGCCGCGCCGAACTTCGCGGTGCTGTTCGTCGCCCGCGTGGTGGCGGGCATGGGCACCGGCGCGGAGAGCGCGATCATCGCGCCGTACCTGTCGGAGTTCGTGCCCTCGCGCGTACGTGGGCGCTACGTCGGCTCGCTGGCCGGGTTCTTCGCGTTCGGCTACGTGTTCGCGAGCCTGCTCGGTTACTTCGTGGTCAGCGACGTGCCGCACGGCTGGCGCTGGGTGCAGGTGCTCACGTCGGTACCGATCCTGATGCTGCTGTGGTGGCGGCGCACGCTGCCGGAATCGCCGCGGTTCCTGCACGTCCACGGGCGCGCCGCCGAGGCGGAGCTCGTGGTGTCCGACATCGAGCGGCAGGTGCGCGAGCGCGTCGGGCCGCTGCCCGAACCGCAGGTGTCCACACAGGACGAAGACGTGCAGGTGTCGTCGGGCACGGTGGGGTCGAACCTGCGCTCGCTCGTGTCGACGGGCTTGCGCAAGACCACGATCACGTCGTGGATCTACTGGTTCGTCGCCATCTTCACCTACTACGGCTTCTTCACCTGGATCCCGTCGCTGCTGGTGAAGCAGGGCTTCGACATCTCGAAGAGCTTCCTGTTCTCCATCGTCATCTACCTCGCGCAGATCCCCGGCTACTACTCGGCCGCGTTCGTGAGCGAACGCCTCGAGCGCAAGTGGACGATCGTGATCTACCTGGCGGGCGGCGCGGTCGGCGCGCTGGGGCTGGCGTTCGCGAGCAGCAGCACGCAGATCCTCGTGTGGGGGATCGTGTTGTCGTTCTTCATGAACGGCAACGCGGCGCTCGAATACTCGTACACGTCGGAGATCTACCCGACGATGATCCGCACCACCGGCCTGGGCGTCGCGTCGGCGGTCGGGCGGGTCGGCGGGATCATCGCGCCGATCGTGATCGGGTTCTCCTACAGCACCGTCGGCTTCGGCGGCGTGTTCACGATGCTGCTGGTGCTGCTGCTGATCGGCGCCGCCGTGGTCGCGGTGTTCGGGCAACGCACGACCGGGCGCTCGCTCGAGACGATCGGACAGGAGACCATGGGACGTGACTGAACCCGGAGGTGCCTTGATGACAGCCGACCTCACCGTCCGGCACGTGAGCGTCGTCGACCCGGCGACCGAAGACGTGGCCGGTGATCGCGCCATCCGCATCGCGGCCGGGCGGATCACGGCGGTGGAGCCCGATCCCGGCGACCCCGTTGGCGCGGGCGAACTCGACGGCTCGGGCCTGTTCGCGGTGCCGGGGCTGATCGACTGCCACGTGCACGTGAACGCGGTGAGCGCGGCGCTGGGCACGGTCGCCGACGCGTCGCCCGCGTACGTGGCGGCGCAGGCTTCCCACCTGCTGAAGGACATGCTGGCGCGCGGTTTCACGAGCGTGCGTGACGTCGGCGGCGCGGACTTCGGCATCGCTGCCGCAGTCGCCGAGGGCCTGTTCACGGGGCCGCGGATCTTCTTCGGCGGCAAGGCCCTTTCGCAGACCGGCGGGCACGGCGACCTGCGTCCGGCCGGGCGCGACGTGCACGACCAGCACTACGCGATCCCCGTGCTGGGCCGCGTGTGCGACGGGGTCGACGAGGTCCGCCGAGCCGCCCGCGACGAGATCCGCCGCGGCGCGTACCACCTCAAGATCATGCTGTCGGGCGGCTGCGCGAGCCCGACGGACCGCGTGGACTCCCTGCAGTTCTCCGACGAGGAGGTCACCGCGATCGTCGAGGAGGCCGCCGCCGCGAACCTCTACACGGCCGGCCACGCCTACACCGCGGACGCGGTCAACCGCGGCCTGCGCCTCGGCGTCCGCACGATCGAACACGGCAACCTCCTCGACGCGACGTCCATCGACCTGTTCCTGGCCCACGACGCCTTCTACGTGCCGACGCTCATCACGTACCAGGCGCTGCTGGAGCAGAGCCGCGAACTCGGGTTCACGGCGGAGCAGTACGAAAAGGTCGTGCGCGTGACGGAAAACGGCTACCAGGCCCTGCAGCTCGCGGACTCCGCGGGCGTCCGCATCGCCTACGGCAGCGACCTCCTCGGCGCCATGCAGGCGCGGCAGTCGGAGGAGTTCGCTCTGCGTGCGAAGGTCCAGACGCCCGGCGCGGTGCTGCGCTCGGCCACCACCGTGGCGGCGGAACTGCTGCGGCGGGAGGGCACGCTGGGCACCCTCACGCCCGGGGCGACCGGCGACGTGGTGCTCGCCCGGGCGAATCCGCTGGAGAGCCTCGACGTGCTCGCGAACCCGTCGTCCGGCGTCGCCGCCGTCGTGCAAGGCGGTGTGGTGCGCGTGCGGCGCTGAGCGCTCAGCCGGCCGCCGCGGCGACGAGTTCGATCGATCGCGCGCGGCCGGCCGGGTCGGACACCGGTGTCATGACGAGCAGTTCGTCCGCGTCGGTGCTCTTCACCAGGTCCGCGCGCTGCGTGGCGACGACGGCCGGAGTTCCGGTCACCGGGGCCCACGGCTGCCGGAACGCGGCGCGTTCTTCGCCGGTGAGCTCACGCGCGGTGACCTCGGCCGCCGCCGGCAGCGGGCCGGTGTCGCTGTGGGCCCGCCGCGCCGGCGAGACGTACCAGGGCCGGGCGAGGTGCTCGGCGCGGTCCGCGGTTTCGGCGCACCCGGCCGGGGACGAGACCGTCACGCGAGGCTCGGCGAGCCGGTCCGACGGCCTGAACTCCCCCGGTAGAGCTCCAGCGCCGAATCCGTGTCGTCCGGGCGGAGGTGGCGGGCGAACGACAGCGGCAGCCCCAGCCGGGCCGCCGGGCCCGCGCCGTCGGACGACGAGGCCGGCGCCCAGAGTTCGGCGTGGTCGGCGTGCCCAGCGACGACGACAACGCCGTCCGGCCGGCGACGTGTATCCGGCCAGCTCCGCCGCGTCCCGTTCGTACTCCTCGCGCTCGGGCATGGGCGCGCCGCGGCGCAGGGCGCGGATCGCGGTTTCGTCGAGGGTGCCGGGTCCGCGGCCGAAGCCGAGGTCGATGATCAGCGGATTGGCGCAACCACCGCCGAATCCGGGCCGGCCGATACCGACACCGGGCCCGAACCGGCCACGAGCCGCGCGTAGTCCCGCTCAGCGAGCACCACGATCGGCAGCCGCAGGTCGTACAGCTCGGCCGCGACCCACGCGCCGAGCATCAAGATCGCGTCCGGCTCGGTGAGCACGAGCGCCGCCGGCGCCGTGCCGGCCCGGATCTGCTCGGCCAGCACCGAAGACGACGAACTCGACCCCCGCGCCCGCGGCAGCGCGACCACGCGGCCGGTCAGCGCCGCGCCGCGCTGCGGGTGGTGCTCGTCGACGATCCGGCCGGCGAGGTCCGTCCCGCCCCAGAAGGACAGGGGCGCGTCGAGCACGAGCAGGTCCCCCGTCGCCGAGCCGGGGAACACCGTGCGCCCGGTCAGCTCGCCCACAGCGCCTCGTCCCGCACGACCCGGCCGGCCCGCGCCGACGCGACGCACTCGGCCAGCGACCCGAACACCACGGCCACGCCGATGTTCCCCGGCGCGTACCACGCCCACTTGCCGGAGTTCGTCATCGCCGTGCGCACGTCCTGCTCGACGATCGGGGTGAGGTACGTGCAGGTGTCGACGACGATCCGGCCACCCGCCGCGCGCACGGTTTCCGCGTAGCCGAGCCGTTCGGCCTCCGCCAGCACGGCGCGGCTCGTGGTCACGTACGCCCGCACGCGGAACGGCGCGCCGTCCCCGAGCAGCCCCGCCAGCCGGGCGAACTCCGTCAGCGAAAAGTGCGGTGTCCCCAGGCACAACGCGTCGATCGCGGGACCGCGTGCCGTCGTCAGCTCGTCCCGCACCGCCCGCAGCTGCGCCGCGTCGACCACGTGCGCCGGAATCCCTTGCGGCGCAACAGCTTCCAGCGTGTGTGCCTCCGGCGTCACCCCGGCGACGTGGAACAGCCCCACTCCGCCGCTCGACGCCGCGGCCGCGCCGAACGCTTTCAGCTGGTCCTCGGTCACGTCCGACGACACCCCGGTCACCACCGGCACCCCGCTCCCGGCCAGTCGGCCCGCGAGGTGCCCGAGCACACCCCACGCCGCGTCCTCGGTGAGCAGCCGCGGCGACAACCCCGCGCAGTCGAGCCGGATCGTCGCGCGCCGGTTCTCGTCGCGGTGCAGCCCCGCGTCCGGGACGCGGCCGGTGATCGCCGCGGCGATGTCGAGGAAATCGCCGTAGCGGTCGGTGCGGGCGCCGAGCACGGAGTTGGCGAACACGATCGCGTTGGACTCCGCCCACGCCACGTGCGTGCCGAACGCCGGCCGGTGCGTGAGCTGGTACGGCGCGCAGGTCCAGGTCGGCGTGCATCCCAGCGCGGTGTAGGCCGCCATCTGGCGGCGCGCCGCCGCGGCCGTTTCGGGCTCGGCGCGCACGAGGTCCGGGTGACGCAGGTCGAGGGAACCGACGTTGAGCGTGGTCGGCACGGCGACCCGCCCCGCCAGCTCCCCCAGCCGTTCGACGAAGTCCAGGCCCGCCTGCCCGTGGTACAGGCAGCCGTCGACGTGGGCACTCCGGACGGTCAGCAGCCGCGGCGCCGCCCGCACGCGCGCGAGCGCGACCACCATCCGCAGGCACAGGCGAGCCGCTTCACCCCGCGCGCCGGCGAGCACCGCTTCGTCCTCTTCGGACAGTTCGAGGTCAGCCACGGGCGAGGTCACCGAGCTTCACCGGCTGCGCGATCGGGCGTGCCGCGACGCCGGCGAGGTCGGCCGCCGCGGGCTCCCGGCCGCACTCGGCCGCGACGAGGCACGCCGTCGCGTAGCCGCACACGCGGCCCTGGCACAGGCCCATGCCCGGGCGCGCCAGCAGCTTCACGGTCCGCGCGTCCGTGGCGCCGAAGTCCGTCACCGCGGCTCGCACCGTGCCGGCGGACACCTCCTCGCAGCGGCAGACCTGGGTGCCGGCGTCGAGCCACGTCTGCCAGCCCGGCCGGACGGGGTGCGCCGCGTGCATCGCCGACGCGAAGGCGCGCAACGACTTCCGCTGCCGCAGCAACCGCGCGACGACGTCGCGGTTCGGTGCCGCGCCCACGGTCGTCAGCGCCGCGTGCAGGCCGGCGAGCTCACCCTCCACAACGGACAGCGCGGCCCCGCCGACGCCGCACACCTCCCCGGCCAGGTACACCCCCGGGGTGGACGCGCGCTGCCGGTCGTCGGCGACGGCCACCAGAGAACCGTCCGCGCCGAGTGTCGTGTCGCAGCCCAGCTGCAGCGGGATCTCCAGCTGGGGCGTGAACCCGTAGCCGACGGCGACGGTGTCGCACGCGATCTCGCGCGCGGTCCCCGGCACGATCCGCCAGCCGGGATCGAGTGACGCGACCGTCACCCCCTCGACGCCGTCCGTGCCGTGGGCGGCGACGACCGCCATGCGCCTGCGGTACGGAACCCGGTGGCGCACCAGCGTTTTGAGGTAACCGGCACCTTCGGCGAGTTTGCCGGCGTTGGCCAGCACCGCCAGCGGCGACCGCGCGAACCCGGCGGGCGAGCCGGCCTCGAACACCCCCACCACGTCGGCCCCCGCGGTGACCAGCCCGGCCGCGACGGGCAGCAGGAACGGCCCCGTCCCGCCGACCACGACCCGGCTCCCGGCCCGCACGCCGTGGCCCTTGAGCAACGCCTGCGCTCCGCCGGCCGCGTAGACCCCCGGCACCGTCCAGCCGGGGAACGGCAGCTGCCGGTCGTACGCGCCGGTCGCGACGACCACCGCGCGGCAGGTGAACTCACCGCGGTCGGTGTGCACGGTGAACCCGGCCTCGGTGCGTTCGACGTGCCACACCGCGTGCCGCGTCCGCAGGTCCACACGCGACAGTCCGGACCGCAGCCGCACCAGCGTCCGCCAGTCGTGGTGGCCCGCGCCGTCGTCACCTTCGCGGTGCCGCCAGAACTGCCCGCCGACGCGCGGGCCGGCGTCCACGAGCGACACCCGCGCCCCGGCGTTCGCCGCGGCCACCGCGGCGGCCAGGCCCGCGGGTCCGGCGCCCAGCACGGCCAGGTCGCAGTCAGCAGGCGAGATCGCCACGGCCCGCTCCTTCCTGCGGTTCGATCACATCACCCGGGCGCACTTCCGTGAGGCACGCGCGCCGGCCCGCCTCGCCGTTGACCACCACCAGGCAGTCGAAGCACACGCCGATGCCGCAGAAGATCCCGCGCGGCGCGCCCTCGCGGCGCGTCGTGCGCCACGAGCGGTGGCCCGCGGCGATCAGCGCGGCCCCCACACTCTGCCCCGCTTCCGCCACGATCTCCTCGCCCCGGAACGAGAACTCCACCGGATCCGTCACGCGACCTCCTCGAAGCGATCCGCCCGGAACGGCGCGAGATCGAGGTCGGGCTGCACGCCCGTCGCCTGTTGCGCCACCAGGTGCCCGGTCGCGGCGGCGAGCCCGATCCCGGCGCCCTCGTGACCGCACGCGTGCACCAGCCCCGGCAACCGGGGGTCCTCGCCGATCACGGGCAGGTGGTCCGGGCAGTACGGCCGGAACCCCAGGTAGCTGCGCAGCAACGACACGTCGGCCAGGAACGGGAACACCCCGATCGCCTGCGCCGCCAGCTTGCGCACCACGGCGAGCGAGAACTGCCGGTCGAACCCGACGCGCTCGCGGCTCGCGCCGATCAGCACGGTGCCGGACTGCGTGCCCTCCACGACCACGGACGTCTCCAGCCCGGCGTCGCCGCTCGCCACGTTGGCCACGTAGTCGGCGGTGTAGACCTTGTGCCGGATCACGCGCGGCAGCGGTTCGGTGACCAGCACGAACCCCCGGCGCGGCAGCACCGGGATCGGGGCGCCCGCGAGCGCGGAGATCTCACCGCCCCACGTACCGCCCGCGTTCACGAGCCGGCGGGCGGAGAAGTCGCCGCGGTTGGTGGTGACCCCGGCGAACGCCCCGTCGGCGCTGCGCCGGAACGAGCGCACCTCCGTGCCGGTGTGCAATTGCGCGCCGAGCCGGCCGGCCTGGCGCAGCAGCTCCGCCGCCGCGAGCATCGGCTGCACCTGCTTGTCCTGCGGGTAATACGCGCCCGAAGCGACGTTCTTCGTCAGGTTCGGCTCGAGGTCGGCCACCTCGGCCGACGTCAGGTCCACGGCCTCGACGCCCCGAGCGCGTTGCTCCGCGGCCAGCGCGGCCAGGCCCGCCGCGGCGTCCGCGGACTGCGCGACGACCACGCCGCCCTTGTGCTCCAGCTCCAGCGCGCCCGGCCCGAACCGCTCCCCCAGCTCCGCCCAGAGCTTCACCGAGAGCAGCGCCAGGTCGAGCTCCGCGCCGAGTTCCTTGTCCGACACGAGGATGTTGCCCTCGCCGCCACTGGTCGTGCCGCCGGCGACCCCGCCGCGGTCCAGCACGGCGACCCGCAGGCCCGCCGCGGCGCAGTAGTACGCGCACGCCGCTCCGACCACTCCGGCGCCCACCACGAGCACGTCGGCGGACCTTCCCGTCGCCACCATGGCCAGTAGTATGTCACATTGCACAACCACTGGACGTGCGGTTCCCGCCACACACGAGCGGGGGCCGACCCCGTGGGCCGGCCCCCGCCGCTGTCCTGGCGCGCCTCAGCAGGCGTCCGGTTTCAGCACGAAGTCCGCCGTCACCGCCTGACCCTTCACCAGCTTGACGGTCCGCGTCTGGGGTTGCCAGCCGTCGCGGGCCGCGATGAGGGTGAGCGGGTTGTTCCGGCGGTCGAGCCACAGCGTGTAGCGACCCGCGGCGTCGGTTTTGAGCGTGTAGCTCGCCGTCCAGCTGTCGACCTGCACGGTCACCGCGGCGAGCGGGCCGGCGCTCGCGCCGCACCGGGCCCCCGTGACGGTGCCGGTCAGCTTGCTCCACGTCGACGGCGGCTTGACCGTGAACGACACCGGGATCGCCGGAACCGCCTCCGGCACGCGGGCGCCCACGACGAGCTGGGCGGTGTAGGTGCCCGGCTGCGTGATCGCCGCGACGCTCGCGTCGAGCGTCACCGTGAACGTCCCCGTCGCGCCCGCCGCGACGGTCGTCGCCGCCGGGCTGGTGGACAGCCACGGGATCGTCACGTACTCGCCGCATTCGCCGTAGCCGGGCAGCAGCAGGTCGTGGTTCGTCGGGTTGAAGCTCGCGTTCGCCGAGCCGCCGATGCGGTAGAAGCCGCACGCGCTGCCGCCGCGGAAGAGGGTCTCGTTGGCGTTGGGCAGCGCGGACCACTGGTTCGACTGCGGGTCGTAGGCGTACCCGGCGTTCGTGAGGTCCCCGTCGGCGATGCCGCCCGAGAGCAGCAGCTGTCCGTTCGCGACGGTCGAGGCCGAGCCCCACATCCGCACCGGCAGGTCGGCGACGCGGGACCACGTGCCCTTCGCGACGTCGAGCGTGTACGCGGTCTTCAGGTTGTCGAACCCGCTGACGCCGCCGGCGCAGTAGATCGAGCCCGCGATCGTGCCGCAGTTGGTCCAGCCCACCGGGGCCGGCAGGTCCGGGCCCGCCGACCACTGGTCGAGCGCCGGGTCGTAAACCTGCACGCGCGTGGTGCCGCAGCTCGAACCGCCGCAGCCGCCGACGGCGTAGATCCGGCCGCCGGCCACGGCGACACCGGCCGCGGCGGTGGCCGTCGGCATCGGCGCCCCCGCGGTCCACGTGCCGGTGACGGTGTCGTAGATCTCGGTGCTCGCCTCGGGCACGCTGCCGTCGGCCCAGCCGCCGGAGAGGTAGACCTTCGTGCCGATCGCCGCCACCACCGGTGTCTCGCGCGGCGTCGTGAGATCGGCGATCGGCGTCCAGGCGAGCGTGCCCGGGTCGTAGACGAAGTTCTTGGTCGTCAGCTCCGCGCCGTCGAGGCCGGTGAACGAAAACACCTTGCCGTTCACGGAGACGACGCCGTTGTCCATGATCTTCGTCGGGTAGTCGGCCACCGTCTGCCACGCGGCGGCCGCGGGGACAGCGTCGGGCATGGCACCGCTCTGCTTGGCGCGGCCCACCAGCGGGCCGGTGCTGAAGTCACCCTTCACGCGTTGCAGCGGCGCCGCCGCGACGGCCGGGGTGAACGTGCCCGTCACCGGGTCGAGGCGGACGTCGACGGGCGCGGTGCCGGTGTTGCGCACCTTGACCGTCGCCGTCGTCTTTCCCTGCCACGCCACGGATTTGTCGACGGACGCGACGTTCACCTCCAGCCGGCCGGCGTCGAGCCGGAAGTCGGCCGGCGTCACGGCGTCCGGCGCGACGAGCACCTGCTGCGTGCCGGGCACGAAGTTCGTGGCTGTCGCGGTGAAGGCGTGGCTGCCGGTGACGCTCGAGAAGAACCAGTAGGAACCGTCGGGCTGCGTCGCCGCGCCCTCGCCGGGCCGGTCGGCGCTGTCCACCGAAGCCCCGCCGAGCGGCGCGCCCGTCAGGTGGTCGTGCACCGCGCCGGTCACGAGACCGCCGGGCACGACGTCGCACGCGTGATCGCCGATGAGCACGTCGTCGACCTGCCACCAGAACCCGAAACTCCGGTCGGTGTAGTGGAAGCGCACCTGCACGGCCGGCTTGCCCGCGGCCCCGGGGATGGGCACGACCTGGACGGACGGACCGGCCACGGTGTCGCTGCCGTGGCGCCACGCCGTGGTCCAGGTGGCTCCGCCGTCGGTGGTGTAGTCCACCGTGGCGCCCTGGCCCTGCGTGCCCTGGTAGTCCGTCGCGAAGCGGACCGTCGGGTTCGCCGCGCCGCTGAGGTCGGTCACCGGGCTCACGAGCGACGTGTCCTGGTCGCCGCCGATCGAGTTGCTGTCCACGGTGGCGAACGCGCCGGTGCCGCCGGTGTAGTTGTCGCGGCCGGCGGGGTTGCCGAACGACCACGTGGCGGCGCCGTCGCCGAGGTTGTTCACGACGGTCCACGGCGACGGCGCGTCGAAGTCCTGCGTGGTACCGGTGAACCGGTCGGTGTAGCCGGGCGCGCCGCAGGTGACCGGGTCGACCTTCACCGCGGCGTCGTGCGCGGCGCCGGTGTCGCCGACAGCCACGGGCGCCGAATCCGGCAGGTACCCGGGGTAGTCCGGATCGACCTGCACGGAGTAGGTCGCGCCCTGAGGCACGGTCAGCGCGTAGCGGCCGGTGAGCGGATCGGTCGGCACGACCGTGGTCGGCTGCCCGGCGACCTGCACGTGGGCGGCGACGGGCCAGCCGTGGCCACTGCCGTCGCGTACGGTGCCGCTGATCCGCACCGACGGCACCGTCGCCAGTGAGAAGTCGGCGGTCGCGGTCTTCCCGGCTTCAACCGTGACGCCGTCGACGGTCGCGTCGCGGTAGGAGAACTTGCTCGCCGTCACGGCGTAGGTGCCGACCGGCACGCCGATCGCGTAGTGGCCGTCGGCGCCCGCCGTTGTGGCGAGGTCACCCGCCTTCACCTGCGCGCCGGGCAGCGGCGCGCCGCCGGCGTCGCGGACGGTGCCGGCGATCGTGCCGGTCGCGCCCGGGGTGAACGCCGAGATGCCGCGCGGGGTACCGAGCCCGGTCGGCCCGTCGAAACCCGGGCCGGCGGTGCACAGGTACGCCGGAGTGCACGTGCCGTTGGCGCCTTCGGTGACGTCGTTGAAGGTCGCGCCGGGACGGTAGGGCAGCGCGTTGGGGTAGCTGTCCGCGGCGGGCGCGCCGGCGAGCGCGGAGGCGGCCGCGATGATCGGCGACGACGCGCTCGTGCCACCGGCCAGGCCCCACGCGCCGTTCACGTACACCGCGACGCCCGTGGCGAGGTCGGCGATCGCGGAGACGTCGGCGATGGTGCGGTTGGCGCAGCCGGAATCGTTCTGGGCAGCGGGTTTCGGCTCGAACGCCGAACAGCCACTGCCCGTGCCGGACCACACCGTCTCGCGCCAGCCGCGGGCGCTCGAATCGCGGTACAGCGACGTGCCGCCGACCGCCGTCACGTGCGGCGAGGCCGCCGGGAACTGCGGGCCGTAGCCGTAGTCGCCCGCACTGGCGGTGACCACGACACCGGGGTGGTCGTAGTAGGCCGCGTCGAGGTCGAGTTCGGCCGGGTCCTCGTCGGCGCCGTAGCTGTTGGACACGAACTTCGCGCCCATCGCCACGGCGCGGTTCACGGCCGCGCCCATGTTCGGCACGAGCGCGTCGTCGGCCTCGACGAGCAGGATGTGACACCGCGGGCAGACGGCCGAGACCAGGTCGAGATCGAGCATGGTCTCCTGCTGCCAGCCGGTGTTCTGCGCGGGGAAGTCCTGACCGCCGCGCTGGTCCACGCGCGTGAAGCAGCCGTTGGCGACGGTGCACGGCGACAGCCCGAACTGCGCGCGGTACACGCCCATTTCGGCTTCCGCGTCCGGGGTGTCGTAGGCGTCGACGATCGCGACCGTCATGCCTTCGCCGCCGGTGGCCGTGGGGAGCTCGTACGCGCTCGCGAGGTCGGCCGGCCCGTAGCCCTGCGGCGCGGCGGCGCGCGCGACGCCGTGCGCGTCGGCGCGGAAAAGCGCGAAACACGTGACCTCACCGGGTTTCGGCGTCTCGGGGCACGCCCGGCGCCCGGTCACCGGCGCGGGCGGCGCGGTGGTGACCCCTTGCGCCGCGGGGACGACGGCGAACGCGACCGTCGCCAAGAGGAACGTGAGGAGGATCCTGAGGGCAGCTCTGGAGAACGACATGCGCGTCCTTTCGCTGACGAACCGCGGTCGACTGCTCACCCGACGTCGCGGAATTCTGTCAGCGCCACCCGGCGGCCGATCACCCGGCGGCAGACAGAAAACCGGACAGGATCAGGGAATTTGCCGATGTCCGGGAACCTCGCACGGCGAAGGGAGCAGTGGTTCAGACCATTGAGAGCAGCCAGCCCGCAGCGCCTCGCGCCGGTGGACAAGAACGAGACAGGGCATGATCGCGGCGACGGCCGGAGCCGGCCCGGGAGAGAGGACGCGAGGCATGCGGATGGACCTGACGCGGTGGACGGTGCGCGCGACCGGCGACCTGGCCGGGGTACCGGCCGAGCTCGTGGCGCGGCTGCGCTCCGGGGTGCCGGCCACGGTGCCCGGCTCGGTGCACACCGATCTGCTCGCCGCCGGCTTGATCCCCGACCCGTACCTCGACCGCAACGAGGACCTCGTGCAGTGGATCGGGCTCACCGACTGGCGCTACGAGACCACGTTCGACCGCCCGGACGAGCCGGGTACGGCGGCGCTCGCGTTCGACGGCCTCGACACGGTCGCGTCGGTGGAGCTCAACGGCCGGGTGCTCGGCACGACGGAGAACATGCACCGCTCGTACCGCTTCCCCACCGGCGAGCTGCGGCCCACGGGCAACGAGCTGGCGGTGACCTTCGCCTCCGCCGTGCGCTACGCACGGAAGCGCGCCGCGGGCCACCCGCTGCCGCGCACGAACGACGGTGAGCCGTCGAACTTCATCCGCAAGATGGCGTGCAACTTCGGCTGGGACTGGGGCCCGTCGCTCGTCACCGCCGGGCTCTGGCGGCCGGCGCGGCTCGAGGTGACGACGGGCCGGCTCGCCTCGGTGCGGCCGGTGATCACGGTCGACGGCGCGGACGGGGTCGTCACCGTCCACGCGGAGGTCGAAGGCGAGGGCCGCGTCCGGGTCCGCGTCGGGGACGTCGAGGCGGCCGGTGACACCGCGCGCGTGCCCGGCGTGCGGCTGTGGTGGCCGCACACGCTCGGCGAGCAGCCGTTGTACCCGCTGGAGGTCACGCTGGAAGCCGCCGACGGGACCGTGCTCGACCGCTGGACGCGCGAGATCGGCTTCCGCACGGTGGCGCTGGACACGACCGCCGGCGCGTTCACGCTGTCGGTCAACGGGACACCGCTGTTCGTGCGTGGCGCCAACTGGATCCCCGACGACTGCTTCCCGCACCGCGTCGACGCCGGGCGGTACGCGCGCCGGATCGAACAGGCCAAGGACGTGAACATCGACCTGCTGCGCGTGTGGGGCGGCGGGATCTTCGAAAGCGACGAGTTCTACGCCGAGTGCGACCGCGAGGGCGTGCTGGTGTGGCAGGACTTCCTGTTCGCCTGCATGCCCTACCCCGAGGACGTGCTCGCCGCGGAGGTGGAGGCCGAGGCGCGCGAGAACGTGACGCGCCTGGCGCCGCACCCGTCGCTCGTGCTGTGGTGCGGCAACAACGAGAACTACCTCGGCTGGTTCCACGGGGACTGGCAGGAACGGCTCGCGGGCCGGCCGTGGGGCGCGGGCTTCTACGAGAAGCTGCTGCCCGCCGTCGTCGCCGAACTGGACCCGACGCGGCCGTACGTGCCGGGCAGCCCGTGGGCGCTCTCGCCCGAACGCGACGCGCTGGACCCCGACTACGGCTGCCAGCACGTGTGGGACGTGTGGAACGAGCGCGACTACCTCGGCTACCGCGACACCGTGCCGCGCTTCGTGTCCGAGTTCGGCTGGCAGGCGCCGCCGACGTACGCCACGCTCACCGAAGCCGTGCCCGACGAACCGCTCGCCGCGGACTCCCCCGGCGTGCTGCACCACCAGAAAGCCTTCGACGGCAACGGAAAGCTCGCCCGTGGCCTCGCGCCGCACTTCGCTCCGCCGGAGACGTTCGACGACTGGCACTTCCTCAACCAGGTCAACCAGTCCCGGGCGATCCGGCTCGCCGTGGAGCACTACCGTTCGCACGCGCCGCGCTGCACGGGCGCGATCGTGTGGCAGCTCAACGACTGCTGGCCCGTCACCTCGTGGGCGGCGGTCGACGGCGCCGGGCGGCCGAAGCCGCTGTGGTACACGCTGCGCGAGGTCTACGCCGACGAGCTGCTGACGATCCAGCCGCGCCCCGAGGGCCTCACGGTGTTCACCCTCGGCTTCTCGCCGGCCGCGATCGACGTGCGCCGGATGTCGGTGTCCGGCGAGGAACTGGCGTCGGCGTCCGTCGCCCCCGGCACCGTCCTGGGGCCGGAGTTCACCCCCGCCGACCCGACCCGCGAGTTCCTCGTCGCCGACGCCGGCGACGAACGCGCCCTCTGGTTCTTCGCCGAGGACAAGGACATCGCCTACCCGGAGGCCGCCTTCACCCACGCCGTCACCGGCTTCGACGGCGGGTACGAGGTCACTGTCGTCGCCGAAACGCTGATGCGCGAGGTGTGCCTGTTCCCCGATCGACTCGCCGCCGACGCCACGGTGGACCACTGCCTCGTCACGTTGCTGCCGGGCGAGTCGGCGACCTTCACCGTCGAGACCGCCGCACGCCTCCAGCCCGCCGCACTGACGACGGCACCGGTGCTCCGCTGGGTCGGGTGAGCAGCAGGTCACAACCGCTTAGATACAAGCTTGAACGCATGCTAGCGTCCAAGCCGTGACACCTGCCAAGTACACCGCGCCCGGCGCGGCCGACCGGGCGTACCGGCTCACGAAGGAGCTCGTGCTCACCGGGGAGCTGCCCGGCGGGCACCTGTTCAGCGAAGGCGAGATCGCGCAGCGGCTGGGCGTGAGCCGCACGCCCGTGCGCGAGGCGTTCCTGCGGCTTCAGGTCGAGGGGTTCCTCAACCTGATCCCGAAGCGCGGCGCCGTCGTGGTGCCCGTGCCGCCGGGTGAAGCCGAGGACGTGCTGGACGCGCGGGAAGCCGTCGAGGGCGCCGCCGTGCGGCGGCTCGTGCGGCGACCCGACCTGATCCCTGACGCGCTCGAGCAGCTGCGCGGCGTCCTCGACACCCAGCGCCGCCACGCCGAGGCCGCCGACCTGCACGGCTTCGCCGAGGCCGACGAGCTGTTCCACCGCACCATCGTCGCGGCGGGCGGCAACGCGCTGCTGCTCGACTTCTACGCGACGCTCGCCGACCGCCAGCGCCGCATGAACGTGCACGCGCTGCGTCCCGTGCCGACGCTGCTGCCGGTGGTCTTGCGCGAGCACGAGGACCTGCTGGCCATCATCGAACGCGCCAACGCCGACGCGTTCGGCCCGGCCCTTCGCTCACACCTGGACCAGGTGCACCGCCGATGACCGCGACCGCCGAAAGCGCCCCGCCGCCCGAAGCGATCACCACCCGGCCGAAGTGGTTCGGCGCCGCCGCCGCGGTGTTCGCGTGCGGGTGGGGCGGCAACCAGTTCACACCACTCCTGGTGATGTACAAGGAAGCCGGCTACTCCACCTTCACCGTCGACGCGCTCCTGGGCGCGTACGTGATCGGCCTCGTGCCGGGCCTGTTGCTCTCAGGTGGACTGTCCAATCGCTACGGTCGCCGCCCCGTGATGTTCGCGGGCACCGTGCTGTCGCTGCTCGCCAGCCTGCTCATCGCGCTCGGCGAGGAAGGTGTCGCGTGGATCGCCGCGGGCCGGTTCCTCACCGGGGTGGCCGTGGCGGTCGCGATGGCCGTGGGCTCCACGTGGATCAAGGAGCTCGCCGACGCCGACCCGGCCGGCGCCGCCGACCTCGGCACCCGGCGCGCGGCGCTGTGCCTCACGCTCGGCCTGGGCATCGGCCCGGGGGTGGCGGGAGTGCTCGCGCAGTGGGCGCCGTGGCCGATGGTGCTGCCGTTCGCCGTCCACATCGGACTGGCACTGCTCGCGCTGCCGATCGCCGCGGGCAGCCCGGAGACCCTCGGCACCGAAAGCCGCAAACCCGCGCTGAGCCGGCTGCCGGCCACCACGCGGCACCCGCGCTTCCGCCGGATCATCCTGCCGATGGCGCCGTGGATCTTCGGCTCGTGCGGCGTCGCCTACGCGATCATGCCGCAGCTGGTGCAGGCCGAGCTCGGCTCGTGGTCGCTCGCTTACTCCACGTTGCTGACGGTGTGCGCGATCGGCGCGGGCGTGGGCATCCAGCCGATCGCCAAGCGGGTGGACCGGACCACGAGCGCCCGCGCGGTGCTGACCGGCATGGCGGTGCTGTGCGCTGGTCTGGTCCTCAGCGCGGTCGCCGCGGACCTGGGGTCGCCGTGGCTCGCGCTGGTGACGGCCGTTGTGCTCGGCACCGCGTACGGCCTCGTCGTGGTGTCCGGACTCCTGGAGCTGCAACGGCTCGCCCGGCCGGCGGAAATCGCTCAGCTGACCGGCGTCTACTACGCGCTGGCCTACATCGGCTTCCTGCTGCCGTCGCTGCTGGCGGCGCTCAGCGGGGTCGCGAGTTACCCGATGCTCCTCGGCTGTCTCGCCGTTGTCGCGTTCGCGGGCACGCTCGTGGTCGCGCGCCACTCCCGCAGTCACCTTCCTGTGACCTGAGCCGGAATTCGCTTTCACCGCAAATGGGACGGCCATTCCGGGCAATCCGGAAATGCCGTCCCATTTGTTCGGCCAGCTTCACCACTATTGTCGCTTGTGGATCGTCGAGACGCGCGAAATAGTTCTCCCACTTGGGAAATCGAACCCGGCACGACCGGGTTCGATTTCGTCGGGGCCGGTAACTTTCGAACCCTTCGAGAAGGAAGTGGGAGCTGCACATGCGGCGTTCCTCGCGATCCGTTCGCGCCCTCGTCATAGCCGCGACAGGCGGTCTGGCACTGGCCGGGGTCACCCAGCTCGGCAGCCAGGCCGCCGTCGCCGCGCCCGTCGCTCAGGCGAGCAGCGCACCGCAATCGGTGATCGTGGTCCTCAAGGACCAGCTGCCCGGCGCGCCGGCCACCCAGGCCGCCTCCGGGACCCGGCGGGCCCAGGCGACCCAGCAGCAGGAGTCGGTGCTCGCCAAGCTCACGGGCACGGCGCCGGCCAAGGTCAAGCACTTCGCGCTCGGCAACGCGTTCTCCGCAACCGTGACGCCCGACCAGGCGGCGCAGCTGGCGGCCGACCCGGCCGTCGCGCAGGTGTTGCCGGACAGCAAGGTCACGCTGCCGGACGCGAACCCGGCCAAGTCCGCGGACGCCGGAGCGCCCAAGGCGGGCGGCGCCACGGCGCAGAACCAGGACCCCAACGCGATCTGCCCGAGCGACCCGGCCAAGCCGTTGCTGGAGCCCGAGGCGCTGACCTCGATCCACGCGTACAGCACCGACGGGTCCAAGTCCGCTTCGGACCTCGCCGACGGCAAGGGCGTGAAGGTCGCGTTCCTCGCGGACAACATGGACCCGAACTACGCGGACTTCATCCGCCCCGACGGCTCCCACGTGTTCACCGACTTCCAGGACTTCTCCGGTGACGGCCCGAACACCACGGAGTCCGGCGCCGAGGCGTTCGGCGACGCGTCGTCCATCGCCGCGCAGGGGGTGGTGGTGCACGACCTGTCGAAGTTCGTGAACGAGAAGCACCCGCTCCCGGCGGGCTGCAACATCGTGGTGAAGGGCGTTTCGCCGGGCGCGAGCCTGGTGGGGCTCAACGTCTTCGGCTCCACCGCCACGAACTCCGCGGTCCTGCAGGCGATCGACTACGCCGTGACCGTCGACCACGTCGACGTGATCAACGAGTCGCTCGGTCTGAACCAGTACCCGGACGCGAGCTCCCGCAACCTGTTCCAGGTGTTCAACGACGAGGCCGTCGCCGCGGGGGTCACGGTCACCGCGTCCAGCGGCGACGCGGGCATCACCTCGACCATCGGCAGCCCGGCCACCGACCCCCTGGTGATCTCCGCCGGCGCGACCACGGACAACCGGCTCTACGCGCAGACGACCTACGCCGCGTTCCCCTTCTCCAACGGGAAGTGGACCAGCGACAACATCTCCGCGCTGTCGTCGTCGGGCATCACGCAGGACGGGCGCACCATCGACCTGGTCGCCCCGGGCGAAGGCAACTGGGCCGACTGCGCGCCGGCGTACGCCGAATGCCGCGACTTCAAGACCGTGCCGCAGCCGACGGACCTCGAGTCCTTCGGTGGCACCAGTGAGTCAGCCCCGCTGACCGCGGGTGTCGCCGCGCTCGTGATCCAGGCCTACCGCGGCACGCACCACGGCGCGTCGCCGACACCAGCGCAGGTCAAGCAGTTCATCACCGGCACCACGCGGGACCTCGGCCTGCCGGCCGACGAGCAGGGCTCCGGTCTGCTCGACGCGCGCGCGGCCGTGGAAGCGGCCCTGACGTCGCCGGGCACCAGCGGTGCTCCCGCCGGGGTCGCGTCGAACATCGCGCTGTCGGCCGACCAGCTCACGCTGGAGGGCGCGCCGGGCAGCACGCAGAAGGCCACGGTGAACGTGACCAACGTCGGGAACAAGCCGCTGACCGTCACGGCGGGCACGCGCTCGTTCGCGCCGCAGGCGACGCAGACGCAGACCACCGCGTTCGACTCGAAGACGCTGCCCACTTTCCCGTACTACAACGGCACCGACTGGGCCTACAAGAAGGTCACGTTCAGCGTGCCCGCCGGGGCGCAGCGCCTGCTCGCCCGGATGGCGTGGCAGGGCAGCCCGAAGACGGTGAACGGCCAGTCCGTGACGCCGGTCGTGCGGCTGACGCTGCTGGCGCCGGACGGCACGTTCGTGGCCAACAGCCGCCCGCAGGGTGGCGCGGCGACGGCGAACTACGCGAACGTCGACGTCACGCGCCCGGCCGCGGGCACGTGGACCGCGGTGCTGTACTCGGCCGCCGGCGCGACCGGCTACACCGGGGACATCCAGCTGGCCACGTCCACGCAGCGAGCGGTCCCGTACGGCCAGGTCTCCCCGGCCGTGCTGGCGCT
The DNA here is from genome assembly GCF_044452505.1 of Amycolatopsis sp. NPDC051903. NCBI lineage: Bacteria > Bacillati > Actinomycetota > Actinomycetes > Pseudonocardiales > Pseudonocardiaceae > Amycolatopsis > Amycolatopsis sp. NPDC051903. Next base: position 39,151 of record NZ_JBITBT010000004.1, read on the forward strand.
GAAGCCGGGCCAGACCAAGCCGGTGAAGGTCTCGCTGGCCACGCCGGCTTCCGGGGGCGACGCGGACTACTCGATCACCTTCGGCAGCTCCGACGGCCACCAGACCACGGTGTCCGCCGTGCTGCGTTCGCTGATCCCCACCAAGAACGGCAAGGGTTCCTTCGGCGGCACCATCACCGGCGGCAACGCGCGGGCGGTCTCGCCGGGGCAGACGTTCTCGTACGAGTTCGACGTGTCGAACAATGTGCTTCACATACTAGCATGCAGGGCCGGACCACACTCAGTGGCCAGGGGAGTTCGGGGCACCTGGCCCTCATTCATCCGAGGTCTGAGCCGATTTCAGGGGTAAGGCCTGAGAGGCCCTGAGACCCTTCTCCGGTATCATCTATCCAACTCGACCCTTGCGGCCGTCTACGGCCATCTGAGGGGCCTTTACGGGGCCTTCTGGAGTCGGGTTGTCCGTGGGGATTTCGGACTCGCCTAGGGGCTTGTCCCCGCAACATACCCTCCTACATAGTACTACCGGTGAGCGTCAAGAAAAATATCCTGTGACCCCATTTTCCCGCATATTCGCAGGTCAGAGGCTTAAGCAGGGTCCACAAGGGTCGGAAATAGGACGTAGGATGTCCTCGAAAACAGTGTCAGAATTGGCAGAACCTGTTCTACTTGACACTTCTGAACACCCGGAGTCGGTCACGGAATAATAACACCTGTAAAACCGCTGGTCTGGGCCTCGTCGAATGCCCGGAATCTGTATTCGGGTACCCTTAAGTGTGACCTGAACCACGGAGATTATTCGGCGGTCTTCCTGGACTGAAACACGTTCTACCAAAAATGGCCCTTTTAGTCAGAATCACTGACTAATTTGACCCGGGAAAATGCGGCTTGAGAAGCCATCTCCCAGATTTCAGAGTACCACGTTTTGAATGAGTTCCCCGGCCGATATCATCGGATGACTGGGCCCTGGGCGTCAGACGCTAAGCTCCCGGGCATGGACACGAAGAACCTGACCGAGGTCACCGGCACCCGCATGGAGCTTGTGGCAGAGCTGAGGCGCCTGGCCCAGGGTTGGGACCACCTCGGGAAGCCGGACCTTGCCAGGGCCTCAGAGGCAGGGGCTGACCGCCTGCTCATGGGTGAGGGTTCGGTGCAGGTGGGTCACACCCGATACAAGGTCCAGGTGACAGAGCCCACACCCTGAGCTACCCTGTCTAGACCGCCCGGCACAGGGTCGGGCATCAAGCTAGGACAACTACAGATGACACCACAAGGCGACTGTGTTTCGACACAGAGAATGCGGCTTGGTCTGAAACCCCGTTGGGTTCGGAGCCAAGTCAAGGGCTCCGGGTTCCACGGGGTGATTTTATGCTGCGACTGAGGCTCTACGTCTGGTACCTGAACACGTTCCGACCCTTGCCCAGGCGATGGGGGTCGAAATGAAGTCCGGGGATTTCACGCTCAGGGGCTACCGACCAGAACAGGCACTTCACTTCTACATGAAGCGCCGGTTAGCCGACCCTACCGTTCAGTGGCTGATTCCCTGGTGCCAATTCGACAAGGACCCCCAAGACAGGCACGAACGATGTGACCTCGATTTGAGAGGCATTGCTCAATACCGAGTCTGCCCCGAATGCCGGGGGGTGGGTTCATGGGTTGGCACATCGACGACGAGGGCAACGTCTTTGATGACGACGGGAACCTGATTTCCGAGGATGAGGAGGACGAGGACATGACCGAAACCCCGATGTTCACACCGGAGCAGAGACGACTGTTCCGGCATTGGGCCTTCAGCGAGGGCCTGGACCGGGCCATGTACCAAGTCCAGACCTTCACCTCTCGGGAAATGGCCGAGGCTCTGAGGGATGACCTTGGGGAACAAGTGCCCCTAGACAGGCTTCAGAAGGCCTGAGAGCCCCTGAAACCAGAGAACCCCGGTCCCAAGTCCCTGGGCCGGGGTTTCTCACGTCTGGGGCCTTCTCAGCGGGGCTCTGGGCCCTCATCCTGGCCTTCCTCCTCCTCAATCGGATTCAGGATGACTGTCTCAATCTCGTAACCGGGGGTGTGGGTCTCAGCCATCTTCTTGCCTCCGCGTCCCTGGGCGAACTCTCAGGTTCACATACTACACTACACGCATGGCACGCGTACTGGGCCGAGTCCGGCTCTCCAGGTGGACCGAGGAAAGCACCTCCGTGGTCCGGCAGAAGCAACTGATTACCGAGTGGTGCAAGGCCCGGGGTCATGAAGTCGTGGCCTGGGCCGTGGATGAGAACTTCTCCCGCTCCGTGCGCCCGTTCGAGGCCCCCGAGTTCGGGTCCTGGCTCACAGACCCCGAGAAGGTGGACCAGTGGGACATCACCGTGGCCTGGCGCCTGGACCGGTTCGGGGCCGGACATCACCTCGCACATCTGCTCTCGTGGTGCGTGGACCACAAGAAGAACCTGAACACGACCACAATTGATATCGATTTGAACACCACACACGGGCGACTCATCTTCCACGTGCTCTCAGAAATGAGCCAAGGCGAATGGGAGGCAGTCCAGGAACGAACTCTCGGCTCTCGCCAATACCTCCGGAGTGTGGGCCGATGGGCTGGAGGCAAGCCGCCCTATTGGCTGAAGTCCACGAAACAGGGCACGGGCCACACCCTCGTCCTTGACCCCGAACCCGCCCGGGTCACGGAACGAATCATCGGCCTGTATCTGGAGGGCAAGCCCGTGGACTGGATTGCCTGGCGCCTGACCCAGGACGAGGTCCTGTCACCCCTGGACTACTACCGGACCCGGGCCAAGCGGGAGGCCCAGGCCCTTGGCGAGGAGTACACGGGGGCCGAACCGACGGGCTCACGCTGGTACCCCAAGGCCATCGCCGAAATGATGACGAACCCGGCCCTGATGGGTTGGTCCACGAATGAGGGCTCCACGGTCCGGGACGAGAGCGGGGGCCCGGTCCAGGCTGCTCAGGCCCTCATCACCCCATCCCGCTGGGAAGAACTCCAGTCCGAAACCGCACGGCGGGAGACCCTCAAGATTCCCCGGCGGGAGCGCGGAGCCGGCCCCTTGCTCGGAGCCCTCGTGTGTTCGGAGTGTGAGGCTGGTCTCCACTACAACCGGCAGAAGAAGACCAAGGCGGATGGCCACGTGTACGAATACGTGTACTACCGCTCAGCCTGTGGTCACAACCGCATGGCCCCGGCCGGTCTGGTTGAGGACATGGTCATGAGCAACCTGGAAAATGCCCTCGGACCTGTGAGCCAGGTAGAGAAGGTCTTCATTCCGGCCACGGACAACACGGCCCGGCTGGAACAGGCTGAAAGGGCCTATGACGAGGTCTCAGCCCGGTTGAACACGGCACCCACCCCCAAGGTCTTCGAGTCCCTCACGAGGCAACTGGACGGGCTTACGGCCCAGATTCATGACCTGAGCGCCGAGACCCAATCCCCCGCCCGGACCGAATACCGAGAAACCGGGAAAACCTACGCCGAGGCCCTGGCCGGAATGACTGTGGAAGATGTCCGGGACCTCATGGTGAATTCCGGAATCCGGGCAACCCTGGCCTACGACTGGTCCGGACTCGGTGTCCTGGTCGAGATTCCGGAGGACTTGCACGAGCGGTTGGGGCTCACGGACCCGGTGAACGAGGGATGGGCCCTGTACGGGGCTCAGGCCTCGGTGGAGGACGTGAAGGCGTGGAGGGCCGAGAACCCGGGCCGGTTGGACGACTGACCCTCGTAACGGATGACCGGAGGGCACATTGACCCGGACTCCAGCCGTTACGCCTGGGCAGCCCGGTGAGCCGCAACCCGGCACTTGCCAGAGCAGAACTTCGCATCCGAACGCTTGGACTCGAACTCGCCCCCGCACTGGGCACAGGTGTTCGTCTTCGGACCTGCGGGCTTCATGGCTGCCACCTGGCACGCGTGGCACGGGGTTCGGGAGTCGAACTTCCGGTGATAAGGCTCGTGTACCGCGAACTCGTCCACGGGCTTGGTCTGCCCGCACTCGGGACAGTAGTCGTAGCCCCCGCCGTGTCCGTAGCGCTTGCCAGAGCACGGGGTGCAGATGAGTTCGCCGGTCTCCGAGACCCGGGCACCTGACGCCAGAAACTGTCCCTCGCAATCCGTGCATTCGAACCGGGATTCGTACACGGTGACCGGCACCTGAAACACGTCCGGGTGCTTCACGGTTCGATTCGAGGCGCCCGCCTGAAGCGTGGCGATAATGTCTTCGTCTTCGATTCCGAGTTCCCGGAGCCTCGCCATTCGCTCCGGTCCTCCGTAGAAGTGCCCTGCAATCTGCTCCGCCGTGTGTGACATCCGACCCACCACCCTTCCGCCCCGGAGCCTGTCCCCGAGTGCCCAACCACTGTAACACATCGACTCGGGTCGAAACGTGCTCCTGCTACCCGTTACAGGACCCGGTTCAGACCATCAACTCTCAGAGCCTCTCTAACGGGTTCAGACCTCGTCCCCGGTACAAGGACCCTATTTCGACCTCTACTCTCGTCTATGAGGCTCTCAGGGGGCAGGAATGGGCATCCTGGAGCCATGTCCCCGACCCTCAACGCCTTAGAGAGGCTCTCAGCCCCTGTTTTGGGGTCCTCGGAGCCTGGACACCCGGACCGAGTCGGTTGGAGAATCCAACTCCCCTCAGACCCTCATCCCGCTCCGCCAAGGCTCCGCTTGCCCAGGCTGACCGATGACCAGGACCCTGGACCTCACCGAAAACAAAAGTTGTCACACACGCGTGTACGCGCCCGCGCGGCTAAGGACTAAAGACTGTATTACTAGGGTTACTAGTTCCAGGTTCCTAGTATCCAGGTAACTAGAATCTCATCCATTTGGTTACTCATTCCAATAGAATTCTAGTTACCATTAGAAATAGGATTCTAGTGTCTTATTTGAATTGAAATAGAGTGAAAGAGAAACTAGTTAGAATTAGAATTAAGGGTCAAATGTCCGGCACGAATATTCCACCTGGCGCTCCTTCGGGCGCCGTTGGGGGTTCTCGGACCGGAAACTTGGTTCTTATTGGCTTGGGTTCGTGGTTGCGCTAGGCGAGGGGCTCACTTGGGTTCCCTTTAGGCGAGGGCATGTTTTCGCAGGTCAGGGGCTTGGAGGTCCTAAGACCCCCGCGTGTGCAAGTAAGTTACCTTGGCGTTATAGTCCCAGGTCAGAGGCTTGGAATCCCTAAACCGTACGCTCGTACTCAGTGTGATTACAGTTGCTTTTACGGGTTGTCGACACAGAGTGATAAGCACAGGTCAAACCCTTGAGCCAAAGACCGAGGTCCCTGCCCTTGAATCCAGAGGGTACGGGGCCCAGACGGCAGAAACAAGGGCCCCCGGGGTTTCGGCGTGCCGAACATTTATCACGCCTACATCCACTAGATGAAGGGGGAAGGTCCTCCGCGTAAAGGGTGTGGGTTGTGGCGCTGGTGCCTCCGGGCGTGTTCAAGAAATGGGGCCTGACGGACGAGGCATACACGGCGTTGATGCGTCGCCAAGGCTTCTCATGTGGCATTTGTGGCGGGGTCTTCGAGCGGGGGCAGAAGCTTCCCGCTGTGGACCATGACCACGCGTGTTGTTCACATCAGGGTTCGTGCGGGCTGTGCGTCCGGGGCCTCTTGTGCACTCGGTGCAACATTGGTCTCGGCTACTTCCGGGACAACGTGCAATCCCTGGAAGCCGCCGTTAGGTACCTGACAACGCACGTAGACCTGGTGTTGACAGCGGAGAGCTAAGCGCCTTGCAGCCAACGGCAAAAGGTGCGCAGACTCGGAGCCCAGGGATTTGGTTAGCGGAGAGGCTGGTCCCCACCGACAGTCAGTTAATCGGTGGGGCCAGAACTCGGAGCGGTCAGGGTTCGGATTTTGTCACGTTTACAGCCACTATATGAGGAGGGGGACTGATTCCCCGTTCCTCGGATAGCCGACAGGTGGAATTCACACGTTGTATGGGCCGACACCCACCGTGTGGCCTGAGCCTGTTTGGATGAGGAGTACCGGACCCTCAGAGCGGTAATCCCGCATCCGGCGCCCCGGTTGAGTCCTGAACCTCTCACAGTGACTCCCGGGGCCCTTAAACGCGGACCTCGGAATACCGGTTGAGACCGGGGTCTAGCTTCTTCGGAGTTCTAATGTCCAGTGCGTGGCGCAATAAACCAGACATGGCCAAGTGGCGGAAGATTCGCCTGGATGTCCTGAACCGTGACCATTGGGAGTGTCAGGGCTGCGGTAAGGCCCTCTCACCAGACACCCCACGCTATGACCCGGATGCAGCCCAGGTCCATCACATGCGTGGTGTGGAACACGGTGATGACCCGAGGTTCCTTCAGGCCATGTGTCGGGACTGCAACCTCAAGGCAGGGTCGCCCAAGAGCCAGGACCCCAAGCCCAGACCAAGGACTCAATGGTAGGGCAGGGCCTCAAGCGTAGGACAGCCACGAACGGTGCGGCCGCGTTGATGCTCAGCTGTCCACCTACTTAATCAGGGTGCTCAGACACCCCATTCCCGGCCCTCAGATGCCCGTACACGCGATGAGGCCTGATTCCAAGGCTCAGGTACCCCGGGTCTTTTTCTGAGGCCTCTACGGCCCATTCATCCACGTCCCTGTGAAATCTCTCCCCGGAGTCAAAACCCACGAATTTGGAGCTTCGCTCATGCCCTTGACCTTCAAATCAACGCCCGGAACCGGGTGCCTGGCCCTGGAGGTCGGGCCTGGGGAAACCGCTCTCACTCGTGAGGAAGTCTTCGAGATTCAGCGTGGACCTGTGGAACTCGGCCACGTTCTGGACCCCATCTGCTCGAATTCCGAGTGTGTGAACCCGGACCACATGCGTCCGGTTCGCCACGTCGGGCTCCCGGTTGAGGCTCCGAGGCCCGCACCCGAGGACAAGACTTGGCTTGAGGTTGAGCCTCCGGCTGAGGAACCGAAACCGGCGCCGGTCAAGCGTCGCCCTGGGCGTCCTCGGAAGGTGCAGGCATGACCGAATACCTGGACCCGTACGAATTGACCTCCGAGGACCAATTCACGATTGACGAGGGTACTTGGGATGAGCTTCTCCCGGCCCCGGCCGTGTGTCGTATCGAGGACCCGAATTGCGAGGCCCAATGAGCCTCTTGGACGCGGTTAACGAGACCCTGGATGAGCTTGACCTCAAGTCTGTGGATGCGGGTCTCGCAGAATTGGCCCGGAATCTGGCCTCTCGAATTGATGACGAGAAGTCGGGGCGTACGGCCTCGGAATTGGCTGCCAAGTTGCATGCCGTGATTCAGACGTTAACGGAGGACCACAAGGCTCAGGAGGTGCCAAGTGACTCACGCCTTGGCAAGCTCAGGGCCGTCGGTTCGGTACGGGAAGCGTGAGCCTCGGCTCTCCACTCCCTCACTCAGGGACCTGACCCCGGCCACAACCAAGGGTTACCGGTTCATTGAGTTCTGTGAGGCCCTGGGGCGTCCACTTCTGCCCTGGCAAGAGGAACTTGCCATTCGGGCCCTGGAATTGAAGCCAGACGGTAACTACCGGTTCCGGACTGTGATTGTGCAGGTTGCACGTCAGAACGGTAAGTCCGAGTTCTCGAAGCTTCTGGCCTTGTTCAAACTCTTCGTGGATGACGTGCCCCTGGTTCTCGGGGTGGCCCAGGACCTTTCCATTGCTAAAGAGGTGTGGGAAGGGGCCTTGGCGATTGCCTCGGATTCCTCGGACTTCAGGCCCTTCCTGACCAAGCCCCGATTCGCCAACGGCGAACAGTTCTTCGGAATCCGGGGCGGTGGCCGGTACAAGATTTCGGCTGCTACTCGGAGTGCGGGCCGTGGCCTCTCGGTTGACCATCTGACTCTGGATGAGATTCGAGAGCATCGGACCTTCGATGCCTGGTCGGCTCTGTCCAAGACTACGAATGCCCGCCCGAATGCCCAAGTGTGGGCTATCTCGAACGCCGGTGACCGGTTCTCGGTAGTCCTGAATCAGCTTCGGGATTCGGCCCTGGCCGGTAAGGACCCGAGTTTGGGTCTGTTCGAGTGGTCGGCCCCGGATGGCTGTGCGCTGGATGACCCTGAGGCTTGGGCCCAGGCGAACCCGGCCATGGGCTATTTGGTGACCGAGGAGGCCATCCGTTCGGCCCTGGCCGTGGACCCCCCGGACGTGTTCCGGACCGAGGTCCTGTGCCAGAGGGTGGACGTCCTGGATGCGGCTGTAGACCCGAGTGCCTGGGCCTCCCTGGCTGACCCTCAGATGAACCTGGAGGACGTCCGGGATTCGGTTGTCCTGGGCCTGGACGTGGCCCCGGATGGATTGCACGCCACGTTGGTTGCGGCTGGATGCCGTGAGGGCCAACTCCCCCGGCTCGAAGTCGTGGAGGCGTGGTCGAACACCGAGGACCTGAGGCGTGAGCTTCCGGCTCTCGTGGCCCGTATCAAGCCCCGTGCCTTTGCCTGGCTGCCTGCTGGGCCTGCTGCGGCTCTGGCCCCCATGCTCCGGGAATTGCCCGGGAGCGTGGAAATCAAGGGCTCTGCCGTGGGCGAAGCGTGTCAGGGGCTTGCGGACCTGGTTGCTAACCGGGGCCTCGTGCATCCGGGTGACCCGCTTTTGGACGCTCATGTGACCAACACCCAGAAGTTCCATTCCGGTGACTCGTGGCGATTCGTCCGCAAGGGCGTGGGCCATGTGGATGCCGCGTACGCCGCTGCTGCGGCTGTTTATGCCCTGTTCACAGAGCCGGAGCCCGTCAAGATGCCTCGGCCCATGATTGTATTTTAGGGGCCTTATATGGCTTGGTGGAATCCCCGAACTTGGGGCCGTGGCTCCCAGGGGCCGGCTCTTGAGCACCGGGTTATTTCGACTCTCCCGGGTATCGCACTTGACCTCAATGGCGGGTTTGCAGCCCCGTATTCGTGCTCGTACCGGGGTGCGCTCTCGATTCCGGGCGTGCATCGTGCGGCTACGTTGATTGCGGACACGATTGCTTCACTCCCACAGAAGGCTTATCGGAACCGGGCTGGAAACCCGACCGAGGAAGTCAGTTACCTGATTCTCGAACGACCCACCTATCCCTTGACCCGGGTTGAGGCCTGGTCCGGAATGATTCTGGACCTCATCCTGAACGGCAATGCCCTGGCCCTGATTGCGTCCAGGGATTCATCCGGGACACCGAATGGCCTGCTTCCCATTCCTGCCTCTCAGGTGGGGATTCGGCGCACGGAAACCGGGGCCGTTGAGTATTCGTACCTCGGGAACACGTACACCCAGAACGAGGTTTTCCACGTTCGGGGTCCGCATGAGCCGGGGGACGTTCGAGGCCTGGGCGCCTTGGAGCTTCATTTCCGGACCTTGGACCTTGCTCAGGGGCTCACGGACCAGGCCCAGGACATTGGCAAGGGTGTGCCCTCGGGCCTGCTCAAGGTTCTGAACCCGGATGCCACGGAGGCTGACCTTCGAGGTGTCAAGTCCGCATGGCTTGCAGGTCAGGCTACTCGGACGATTGGTGTCCTGAACGCCACGACGGAGTTCATGCCCCTGGCCTGGAACCCGACTGAGGCCCAGCTCCTGGAGACCCGGAAGTTCTCCCTCACGGAGCTTGCTCTCATCTTCGGGATTCCGCCGTACTTCCTGAACGCCGAGAATGCGTCTGGCACGTATACGAACGTTCAGCAAGAGGCCCTGAACCTGGTCAAGTATTCGCTTCAGGGTCACATTGCCCGGATTGAACAGGCTCTCTCGGACCTTCTCCCGAATGGCACCAAGGTTGAATTGACCCTGGATGCACTTCTCCGGGCCGACACCTTGACCCGATTCCAGGCGTATTCGGTGGCCTTGGCCAGTCAGTTCATGACCGTGAATGAGGTCCGGGCCTTGGAGAACCTCGCCCCCGTTCCCTGGGGCGACGAACCTATCCGAAATGCAACACCGGCACCTCCTACCCAAAACCAGGACCCCGGTGACGAGGTGAATAACGTTGACTGACCTTTATCGCGTGGCTCCGGATGACTTCAAGATTCTGAACCGGGCCCAGGGTGGTGACGGCCGGACCGTAGTTGGACGGGCTGTTCCTTACAACGTGGACCAGGTCATTACCCGGAACCTGACTGAACGATTCGAGTTCGGGGCTTTCGCCAACCAGCTTCGTGCGGGACACCGAATTCCCTTCACCCGGGACCACATGGCCCTTGGCGGGAGTGTCATCGGTCGAACCATTCGGCTTGAGGACCGTGAAGACGGGCTCTACGGCGAGTGGCGGGTTTCCCGGACTGTGCTTGGTGACGAGACCCTGGCCCTTCTTGAGGATGGGGCCCTGGACCAACTGTCCATCGGTTTCCGGGACCTTGCTCCCAATCCCCCGCGTAACGGGGTCACGGTTCGTAGCCGTGCCCACCTGATTGAGGTTTCCGTGGTTTTGAACGGGGCCTATGGCGAGAACGCCGCTGTTGAATCTGTCCGGGCTGTTGCGCCCGAGACTCCGAATCTGGCTGCTGCGAGGAACGTCCTCGGCAGTCTCCCGGAACTCCCTTCTTGGTGATTCCGGCTTGAGGACACCCCGATAGCGACACCCCCGGAAACGGACACCTCGCACCCGGCACCTCCTCGCATTCCCCATTCCATGAATTCTTTCTAGGAGACAAGTATGTCTAACGCGTACCTGGATGGCCTGCGCACTCGTTTTGACGAGAAGCAGGACGCCATTTCCGCTCTTCAGACTCGGGCCGTTGAGGATGGCCGGGACCTGACTGAGGCTGAGCTTCGTTCGGTGAACGAGCTTGGTGCTGAGGCCAAGGCCATTGCGGAGCAGATTAAGCCCCTGGCTGAGATTGAGAACCGTAACGCTCAGGTTCAGGGCATGACCGCCAGTGTTCTTCCGGCGACGGAGGTTCGTAAGTCGAGCACCACGGCCGTGGACCGGGACCCGGGCCATTACCGCAGTGCCGAGGACGGTGGCCAGCACTCGTTCTTCGGTGACATGTACCGCGCCCAGAAGATGGGCGACCGTGAGGCTGAGGGTCGGCTTGCGGAGCACAACCGTGCGGTGACCCAGGCTTCGGGTGGTGACGGTGTGGTTCTGCCCAAGTGGCTGACCTCCGAGTACCAGGCCCTGGCCCGTCAGCAGCGTGCGGTTGCTTCCCGGGTTCGTCACATTGACCTGGGCCGTGACCCGCGTCCCCTGACCCTGCCGAAGCAGACCGGTGGCACGGACGCCAACATTCTGCCCCAGGCGGCTGAGGGTGCGAACACCCCGGGTTGGGGTACGGACCGTTTCACCACGGACGTTGACACCCTGACCCCGGACACCTATGGCGCGTACCAGGACGTTGCGCGTCAGCTTCTGGACTCGGGTAACCCGGCTGTCGATGGTCTGATTTTCCAGGACCTCATGGGTGCCTGGAACCAGAAGGTTGAGAGCCTGGTTTGTGCCGCGATTCTGGCTGGTGGCACGGCTACCGGTACCACGTTCGCGACTGAGGCTGCCTGGCACGCGTCGGGTGCGGCGCTGGATGCGGTTATCGACGCTCAGACTGCGGTTGCCAGTGACCTTCGCGGTCAGGCGGACTTGGTCATTATGAACTTCCGTCGCTTCGGCGAGTTCCGGAAGCTCAAGGACGACAACGGTCGTCCGCTCATGCCGGTTTCCCGCTTCGTGCCGCAGAACGCCACCGGTGCTCTGGGTAACGAGCTTGTGGGTGACATTGAGGGTTCGGACGTTATCGCCTCGGCCGGTGTCGCGACCGCCTACCCGGAGAAGTACGCGGTTCTGCGCTCGCAGGCCGTGATTCTGGGTGAGTCCCCGGTGACCCAGTTCACCTACGACCAGGTTGGTGGCCCGGCGTTCATTCGCATGGGCATCTGGGCGTACGTCGGTGTCCTGGTCCGTAACCCCAAGTCGGTTTCGGTCCAGACCGTGACGGTTTCCGCCTGATTCACGTCCCCCGGGGTCTGGGTTAACCGCCTGGGCCCCGGGGTTGACCCTCGGAGGTTTACTCATGGCTTGGCCGCCCACTCTTGAACAACTGAAGGCGGACCTCAAAATCCCTACCACGTCGGATGACCCGGTCCTTCAGCAGAACCTGGATGCGGCCGTGGCCTTTGTCGAGGGTGTTCGTTCGGACCTGGATTTCGCGGATGAACCCGAGGGGCCGGCTCCTGACTCCCAGGTCATTCTGGGCACTGTTCGTTTGGCGGGGCGTTGGTTCACTCGTCGCCGGTCTCCTGAGGCCCTGGTGGACATGGGGGAATTGGGTTCGACCCGAGTTCCTTCCTTTGACCCGGACATTGAGCGTCTGCTCCGTATTGGCCGGTATCGGGGTCCGGTGGTCGCATGACCGTGCTTCAGGACGCGGTTGCGGGGCTTAAGGAAGTCCTGGAGACGATTCCGGACCTGGTTGTGTACTTGGACCCCGGAGCCTCAGTTCAGGGCCTTGGAGCCGTCATCACGCCCCCGATTCTGTCGTGGGAGTCGTTTTGTGAGGACCCGACCGAGGCCACGTTCGTCGTGCACTTGGTTGTGCCTTTCGACGAGTACGCCACGTTCCGGCTCTATGAGCTTCTGGAACCTGTGGTCACCGCTATCCAATCGGACCCCCGGTTTTCGGTGTCGTCCGCTTCCCCGGGCCTGCTCCAGTCGGGCGGGGCTCAGCTACCTACCTACGCCATTTCCGTGGACACCGCACTATGACACGTCGAGCGTGTGTTTTTCCGCAGTGTGGTCGTCCCTCGGACAGCAGGCAAGGGCTATGTAGCGGGCATGTAATGCAGCAGAAACGTGGTACAGAGCTTCGCCCCTTGCGAGCTTTGGCGCCAAAAGGTTCCGGCAATACAAATAGCCAGGGCTATCGGGTTGTGTCCTGTCCCGGACACCCCAATGCGCGAGCTAATGGCACGGTACTTGAACACGTTCTCGTCATGTCTGAGGTTCTCGGACGTCCGCTCTTTCCCGGCGAAAACGTCCACCATATAAACGGCGTTCGCAACGACAACCGCCCTGAAAATCTTGAGCTCTGGGTGACCTCTCAGCCACGGGGACAACGCCCCGAGGACCTGGTCAATTGGGCTAGAGAAGTTCTAGAGCGTTACGATATTTAGGAGGAATTATGGCGCTTACCGTTAGGCGTCTGAAGGTCATTACCCTGACCATCGGTTCTCAGTCGATTGAGTGCCAGCTTTCGAGCTGGACCCTGGACCCGGGTGTTCAGGACGGGGACCGCATTTACACGTACTGCCCGGACGGTGCGGCTGTTGCCGAGACTGACTCGGAACCGACTCTCGCCATCACGGCCTACAGCAAGTGGGTTGAGGGTGGCTTTGAGGACTTCCTCTGGACGAACCGGGGCACGGTTGCGGCTTTCACCCTGGACCACCACCCGGACATCACGGCGGAGCACGTCCAGTGGACTGGTTCCCTGATGGTTCAGCCCGCGCCGGTGGGTGGTGACCGTGGCGATAACGAGACCACGGAAATCACGTTCCAGGTTATCGGCGACCCCGTGTACTCGCGCCCGTAAGGAGGTCTGATTCATGGCACGTCAGTCTGTTACCACTCAGACTATCACCCGGGCCGGGGTTGTTCCTACGGCTACGTCTCCGACCGCTGAGGGGGACATCGTGGACACGGGTTCCACGGTCTTCCTTCTGGTCTCGAACACCGGTGCTTCTCCGGCCACGGTCACGGTTGAAACTCAGGGCACGCTTTATGGCCTTGAGGCTGAGGACCTCACGGTTTCTCTTGCAGCCGGGGCCACGAAGCTCATTGGTCCGCTTCCTCGTCAGGCTTTCGGTTTCCCCAAGGGTGACGTGAATGCTGACCGGGCTTTCGTGGACTACACGGGCACGTACGCGGACCTGAAGCGTTCGGTTCTCACCTTCTGATTCACCCCATTCGGCCCGTCCCGGGTTCTGGAGTAAGGGCCAGGACTCGGGGCGGGTTTCCCTTACCGAAAGGAATTCATCGTGTTCAAGTTTGTTGTCACCAATGACGAGGGCCTCGCTATTGAGCTTGAGGCCAAGCCCCGGGACATTCTGCGGTTCGAGCGTGAAACTCAGGTCAAGCTTTCGGACCTGGAGGAGGGGTTGTCGTTCGCGGACCTCTACCACTTGGCGTGGGTCACGTTCCGTCGTGTGGACTCGGTTAATGCTCCGAAGACCCTGAAGGTTTTTGAAGAGGGTTGGGACGTTGACCCGGTTGTGGAACGCGAGGACGCGGACCCTACGAACGCGGAAGCCTGACCCGAACCGTTCTTGAACTTGCAGTGGGTTCCATGCAGCCCATTAGCGAGGTCAGGAATTTGACGTTCAGGGAACTCAGGACTCTGTCCGCGATTCTGGAAGAACAAGAGAAGCAATCTAAATCCTCGGGGCCAGGACAAGGCCCGGCCCATTCGGGGCCCGTTCAGTATTCAGGTTAACCCCGAGGGAGAAGACTCGTGGCTAAGTCCACACTCACAGTCAGGGTTACGGTCGAGGGGGCCCGGGAAGTACTCCGGGCTTTCTCGGTCCTACCCAAGGATGCGAGCAACGCACTCCGAGACCATTCCCAGGCTATTGCCAGGAAGCTTGTACCCAAAGCCGTGGTGGACATGGTGGCTCATGGTGGGCCTCAGGGCCGACTCTTGGCCTCCACTGTCAAGGCTGTCAGGGACCGGGTTCCGGTTATCCAGGTTGGCGGTACTCGTCGTCTGGGCCGGAATCGTGCCCCCGCCTACGGCATGCTGTTTGGTTCCATCTTCGGCATGAATGGCCGGTCCGGTTGGTATTCGGCCTCGAAGTATTCGGGTGACGTTGGTCGCCAGTACAGGCCTCACCAGGGCCAGGACGCTTATGCGTTCTTCCCCCTAGTTGAGCGTGAGGCCCCCATGATTTCTCGCGAATGGTATGCGGCGGCTGATGAGGTTGTCCGCAAGTTCTCACACGGGGGTGCGTAATGGCTTCAGGCGAACGCACTGTCCGTATTAGGTTTGATGGCACGGCCAAGGGCCTTATCACTGCTGCGGCTGAGGCCAAGGCGGCTATCAAGTCCCTGGCCGATGACCAGAAGAAGCGCTCTAAGGCTGTATCTGACTTCGCCTCTAAAATCGGGTCCATGGGCAAGGGCCTGTTGTCGATGGCCCAGAATGCGGCTACCGCGTCCACGGCCCTGAATGTCCTGCCGGTCATTATCAACGGCCTGATTACTGCGGCCGGGGCTCTGCCCCTGGTTGCGGCCGGGGGCTTGGCTTTCGCCTCGGCCATGGTGGCAATCAAGCTTGGAGCCGATGGGGCTAAGAAGGCATTCCAGGGCCTGAACCCTCAGCTTGACGCATTGAAGTCGGCTGTCTCGTCTTCGTTTGAGAAGGCCCTGAACCCGGCTGTCTCAAACCTTCAGGTTGTGCTTCCGAAGCTGACCTCTGGGTTCCAGCAGATTGTGACCGCGATTGGTGGCGTGGCTACCAAGGTCACGGCTTTCCTGGCCTCGGCCCAGGGCACGAGTGAACTGAACACGATGCTTTCGGGCACGTCCCGCATCATCCAGAATCTGGGTTCGTTCCTCGCCCCGGTCATTCAGGCTTTCCTTCGCATCGGTGCCGTGGCCATGCCCATTCTCGTGGGCTTGACCTCGAACCTGGGTGCAGCGGGTGAGGCCTTCAATCAGGCTGTCCAGCACTTCGCGGACTCGGGTGGCTTGGAGCAGTGGATTAACTCCGCCGTGGCCGGGTTCAAGTCGTTCTTTGACCTGGCCTCGGATGTGGTCGGGATTCTCGGTGACGTGTTCGGAGCTATTCAGGATGCGGGTGGTGGAAGCCTCGGTTTCCTGGGCCCGCTTCTGAAGACGGTTCGGGAGTTCTTGGACTCGGCCGAGGGTCATGACACCCTGGTCGGGTTCTTCGATTCCCTGAACCAGGTGGCCGGGGCTTTGTCCAAGGTCCTCGGTGCCGCGTTGCAGGCTATCGGTCCGGCGATTCCGCCCCTGGCTTCAGCGTTTGCTGACCTGGCTACCACGCTGTCCAACATCCTGGTTCCAGTGATTCAGTTCCTGGCCCCGGTCCTCCAGAACATTGCCAACTTCATTGCCCAGAATACCTCGTGGATTACGCCCCTGGTCATCGCCATCGGGGTGTGGACTGCGGCCCAGTGGCTTCTGAACGCGGCCCTGGACGCTAACCCGATTGGCTTGGTCATCCTCGCCATCGGGGCTCTGATTGCCATTGTGGCGACCATCATCACGTATTGGCAGCCTATCTCGGACTTCTTCGTGAACCTGTGGAACACGGTGAAGGATGCGGTTACGGCTGCTGCTTCGTGGGTGTGGGACCGGATGAAACAGGCCTGGGCCTGGGTCGTTGGTGTGTGGAACGGGGCTGTGGCCTGGTTCCAAGCCATTTGGATTGGCATCAAAACCGGGGTGTCCATGGCCCTGGACGCTGTGAAGAACATTTTCTCCAGCGCCTGGAACACGATTAAGGGTGTGTGGTCCAGCGTCGGGAGCTTCTTCTCCGGGATTTGGTCTGGGATTGGTAACGGCTTGAAGTCTGCCCTGAACGGGGCCATTCGGCTCCTGAACGGTGCGATTCACGGTATCAACAACGTGACCGGTGTGGTCGGTATCCCGGGCATTCCGGATATCCCGTACCTGGCTCGTGGTGGTACGGCCCTTCGAGGCAAGCCCCACATTGTTGGTGAGCGTGGCCCCGAACTCTTCATCCCCGGTCAGACGGGTCGTGTGGTCTCGAACTCCCAGACCTTTGGGGGTCCGACTGAAATCACCCTGAACCTTGACTTGGGTGAGGGTATTGCTCAGCGAATTCAAGTCCAGCTTGACGAACAGAACCGTGGCACGGCCAGGCTTGTGGGTGCCGGAATTGGGGGTGTGGCGTGGCGGTAACCGCTACCTACATGACGGACCTGTCCCGGGTTCGGGTCTCATTCTCCGGGGCCCCGGCCACGGCTGACTATGCGGTTGTGGAGCGGTCCACGGACGGCTTGAACTGGACCACGGTCCGGGGCGGGGACGTTGTGCCCTTGGCCCCGGGCTTCCTGGATGACTACGAGTTCACGGCCGGGGTTCTCAACACCTACCGGGTTTCGTTCGTGGACTCGGGCCCCATCACCTCGGTTCCTAGTCCGGGAACCACGGTCACCGGGGACAACACGAACCTGACCCCTCCGCTTCCGGCTACGGGCCTTCTGCCCGGGGACACGATGTTCCTGTTCGCCTCAATCGGAAGTGTATCGGGTACGGACGTGAACACCCCGACCGGTTGGACTAAGATTGTGGACTTCGGAAACGTGGCCTTGTTCTCCAAGCGCTACGTCACCGGAGACACGGCCCCCACCGTATCGTTCACGGGCGGGGTTTCCGGGTCGGATGTCATGGCCCAGGTTACGGCTTTCCACAATGCTAGTCAATTCCCTCGGTCCGTGGCCAAGAACGATAATGGTTCGAACCAGAATGTGGCACTTCCCGCCTTGAATGTCGATACCCCGGCGACCTTGAACCTGTGGCTTGCCTGGAAACAGAACGCGTGGACTGGCGCCACAACCGGGCGGGGGTTCGCAGAAATCGGAGACTGGACCTCGGCTATCGGGGCCACGACTTCGGCCATGTGGTGGGAGTACACGGTTCAGGCCCCGGATGCTGAGATTAGCTTCACGCCAACGAACTTGACCGTGACCGGGGGTTCAGCCGCTGTGTCCAAGGGTGTGAGCCTCTTCTTTGGGAAGCAGGACTACATCACCCAGGCCACGGCCACCGTGACCCCCATGTTGGACACGGCTTGGCTGAAGAACCCGCGTCGTCCGAGCTTGAACACTGCGGTCATTGTGTCCGAGGTTGGGCCCCTGTCCCGGGATTCCCGGTCTGGGACCTTCGATGTCATCGGCCGGACCATGCCGGTTGTGGTCTCGGACGTGGCTTCGTCCCGCAAGTTCTCCTTGACCATCATGGTGGATGACGCGGACGGGGCCTCGGACCTGGATGCCCGTCTTGCGGCCGGGGACGCTTTGTTCCTTCAGACCCCGGACCCGGATTCCGTGGTGCCCACGTTGTACTTCGTGACCTCCGGCTATTCGTGGCGCAGGACCAGTCACCGGGGTAAGCGCAGGTTCTTTGACCTGGACGTGGTTGAGGTCTCCATACCGGCACCCACCGTGTACGGCGGAACCATCACCTACGCGGACTTGCCTGGGCTCTATGCCTCGTACAACACCGTGGCCTCGTCTGTGTCGACCTATTTCAATTTGATGGACCTGGTTGTCCAGGCCGAAGTCATCGTGCCTTAGGAGGTGTCGTGAGGCCTGTTTCTGAATCCTTCCTTGCGACCCTCCGGGGTCCTCACCACATGGTGGCCAGGGCCAGGCTCGTAACCCCGGGCCAGACGGGTGTGACCCCAACCGGGATTCCAATTCCTGGAGTCTCGGACACGGGGGAGCTTCCCATCTTGTCCGGGGATGTGACCTTGGACATGACCGCCGATGTTCAGGCAACCTTGGACTTCACCACCATTTATCCCTGGCCCCAACGGGCCTCGGACCCGGGCACTCCGTATGGGTCTGAAATCTACGTTGAGCGGGGTGTGCAGTACGGCACGGGAACCACGGAATGGGTGGGCCTGGGCTACTTCCGCATTGACCAGGTTGAGCAGACTGGGCGGCCGGATGGCCAGATTCGTATCTCAGGCTCTGACCGAATGGCCATGGTCCAGGACGCCAGGGTCGTGGCCCCCATCCAGTTCAGCGCCTCAGCTTCGGTCGGTTCCACAATTGACCTCCTGGTTCAGGATGCATTCCCGGGCGGTGCGGTTCTGGACTCGGTCTATGACTGGGACGCGTACTCGGACCAATTCCAGGTTCAGCAGATTGTGGACGAGGACCGGTTGAAGTTCATCCAAGATGTGGTGGCTTCCAGGGGCAAGATTGCCTACTTCGATTACGCGGGCAGGCTTCAGGTCAAGGACGCCCCGGACACGTCGGGTGCTCCGGTCTGGGAAGTGAACAAGGGCCGGGGCGGTGTCCTCGTGGCCATGTCCCGAACCCTGAGCCGGTCTGGGGTCTACAACGCCGTGGTTGCCCGGGGTGACGCTACGGGTGAGGTTCCGCCGGTCCAGGCCATTGCCTACGACCAGAACCCCACGTCCCCCACCTACTGGTATGGGTCTTTCGGCAAGGTGCCCCGGTTCTATTCCTCGTCCTTCATCACCACGATGGACCAGGCCCAGGGTGCCGCTAATTCGATGCTGGCTCAGTCCACGGGGCTCCCGTATTCGGTCTCGTTCCAGACGGTTCCGAACCCGGCCCTGGAGGGTGGGGACGTTATCAAGCTCGTGTTCTCGGACCAGGAGGGCTACGAGATTCACATCTTGGACCGCATCACCTATTCCCTGACCCCGGATGGGGCCATGTCCGCAGACACGAGGAAGCAAACGCTGTGATGGACCCCACGATTGCAGCCCTGATTACCCAGGGCCTGGCTCAGCCCTCGGGCGCCAATGACACGGGCCTGTACACGGGTGTTGTGAAGTCCTGGGATGACCTGACCGGGTCCAACGCGGTTGAGGTGAACGGGGTTGTCCTCTCGAACCTCCGGGTCATTCAGACAGGTATCGGCACCTCGTACCAGGTGAACGACTCGGTCATGGTCGAACGCAAGGGAACCCAGTACTTCATCATGGGCAAGATTACTGCCCCGGGTTCCACGTTCTCGAACCAGATTGTTTCGGCTGAGGTCGACGTGGACGAGAACTGTACGTCCACGTCGTATGCAGACCTAGCTACATTCGGACCCCAAGCCACGGTGAATATCGGTTCTAGCCGCCGGGCCCTGGTTCTGCTCTCGGCATCGTTCTCGGTGCTGTCTCCGGCCGGTAACACCACCTATGCCGGGGGTCGAATGTCGTTCCAGGTTTCGGGTGCCAGCAGCATTGCGCCGAATTACAACATCTTCGGGGCCGTGGTTGGGGCCGGGGCGGTCATCTTCTCAAGTCGAGCACTCCTGCTCACCGCTGCGGACGGGCTTCAGTCCGGACAGAACGTGTTCACGGCCAAATACCTCCGCTACAACACGTCATTCACGCCGATTATCGGTAGCCGAAACATCACGGTCATCCCTTTTTAGGAGTCTTTCATGCCCCTTACCCCGAATTGGAGCCTCCCGTACCCGGCCGGTACTCAGGTTCCGAATGTTCCTGCTGACATGCAGGCCTTGGCCCAGGCCGTGGAGACCGTGTTCGACGGCTTCAATGGTGCCCTGACCACGAAGGTGGGTGGCGAGGTCAAGGCCTCGGCCCAGCAGACCGGTCTTAACTCGGGCTCCGGTACTCGCCTCACGTTCGGTGGGACCCTGGTTGCCCCGGCCGGTATTGGCTGGAACGGCACGGACACATGGACCATTCAGTCTGACGGCATTTACGTGGGCTACGTGAACATGCGTACGACCCTGAACCCCTGCTCTGGGGCCCTGCATGTGTCTGGGGCCTCGTACTCGGATGGAACGCTCCTGTTCCCCGGTGATTCGACTCAGGGCGGCTACGGCGACTTCACCCACAACTTTGGTGGGTTCCTGACTGCCGGTACCCAGATTTGTGCCTACTTCTACAACGCGTCTTCGACCACGACCACGGCTTTCAGCACTCGGGCCCCGATGTTCAAGTTGTGGAAGGTGTTCTAAGCCATGCCTGAAGAGATTCATAACGCGGAGTATTGGTTCGGTCGGTTGGAAAACAAGCTTGACAGGTTGGCCGAGAAGCTGGACACCACGACTGTCACCCAGGCCCAGCATGGGGAACGAATCAAGTCCCTGGAACAGAAGCAGGCCTCCAAGGCCACCACGTGGTTGGCCCTCGGCGTGGGAGCCATGGCCTGGGTTCCGAACCTGGTTGAGCTTCTCGGGAAGTAACACCTCAAGGCCCACCATGGAGGTCTGAAGACCGTGGCCTACATTGAACAATGGATTGACTACTCGGCCCGGACCATTCCTGGGGCCAAGATTCGAGCGGCAGGGTATACGGGTGCGATTCGCTACATTGACGCACCCAACCTTCTCGGCCACAAGCACACGACCCGAACCGAATACCTGGACCACCTGAACAACGGGCTCACGGTTCAACTGGTGTTCGAGGACTCGACCGATGACCCGGACGGCGGGTATTCGGCCGGGGCTGCCAATGCCCAGAGGGCCAAGGCGGGGGCCGACTACCTGGGCTATGACGGGGTTGTCTACTTCGCGAATGACCGGTCCGAGCTTCCCAGTGTTGTGAACTGGACCGAATACCTCCGTGGTGCCCGGTCTGTTCTCGGCTCTCGGGTCGGAGCCTACGGCTTTGCCAATGCCCTGAACACGGCCAAGGACTCGGCATTCGGGTTCTGGCAGGCGGGCCGGGAATCGGACCTCGTCCCCCACGCCGACGTGTACCAGTGGAACAACGGTCGTGTGTACGTGGACGGGGTTGAGTGTGACCTGAACAAGGTCATTCGGATTTACACACCCGGTGGCGGTTCGACCCCGGGACCTGAAATCGAGGATGAGGAAATGCCCGAACCGAAGAGGCAGCCTGTAAGCCCGGGTGTGCGGAATGACACCCTGTATTGGAATGGGCTCACGGACGGTGTCCTGAACATCGTACCCACGGCTACTCCGGTCTTCATGGGCCCGGTCCTGTGTTGGGGCCCGGGTACTGGCCTGAATGTGGCCAATGGCCGGGGTGGTGGGAACTCGCTTGTGCCTGGAGTCAATCCGGCCCGGGTCGAGGTCAACCAGCCTGGGGCGTATCGAATCCCCAAGGGCACGACCCGGGTGTTCTACTCCTACTCCTGTGCCAGTGAACACCTGGCCTGCATTGAGAGGGCCGCGTAATGAAGTACGCGAAAGCGATTCTTGCCGCAGTCTTCGGCCTGAGCCCGGCCGTGGTGGTCGGCATCCTGGCCTTGGTCGGGGTCCACGTGGATGAGACCACGGTTACGGCCCTGGTTGGCGTTCTGAGCCCGGTGCTCGCCACCTTGGGTGTGGCAGTGGGCCCGGCCAACAAAGCCCTAGAGACGGGCTCTGAGGGCCAGGACGAGGCACCGGAGCTTGAGGGCCCGGCCCAGATTCAGGCCCTGTGGGCTCAGCACCACGCGAGCACGGACCCTGCAACCCTGAACCCCCAGTAACGACGAAAGGCCCGGACCTGGCCCCCGATGTGGGAGTCAAGTCCGGGCCTTTTTGTGTCTAGACCTGGTCGTCAAACGGGTAGCCGTCCGGGGTCAAGCTAGGCTCATAGCTCCAATCCGCGTCCAGAAGCTCCTGAGCCGTCTTCTCCGGCCGGGGCTTGGGAGCCTTGGGTTCGTAGTCCGGAACCTGGAAGAAGTCCGGAGCCTTGGCCTTGAGCCGCTGGAACATCTTCCGGACGTTCTCCACAGAGAGCCCCAAGGCCTCGGCTGCAATCGGAGTCCAACCAGCCCCGGCCCCGTTCTCCGCAAGCCAGTAGGCAAGCTGGGCCTCACGGTTCGTGAGTTGGGCCTCAGCCTTGAACACCTGAACCACTTCCTCAGCGGAGGGAACATCGCCCGGGTCGCTGGTGTTCAGGTCCAGGAGGAACTCAGGCTCCTCAAAATCCTGGTCGAGAGACCAAACCTTGTTCCCGTCCGCGTCATTCATGCGGGACTCGGAGCCAACCGGGAACCCGGCCGCGTGAAGCCAGGTCGAGGCCTTCCGGTCAAGCTCCCAGTCTTCTTTCTGGTCGTGGGCGCTCTTGGTTCCACCCCGGAGCTTCATGGCCTGACCCCAGAACGAGGGGTCCGAGAAGTCCGGCCCGGGGTCTTCGAGTTCGAGCGCCGAGGCCCGTTCTTCGCCAAGGATTTCCTTCAGACTCGGGTAGTTCGCCGGATTGGGTTCTCGGAGCGGAAGCTCCCGGGATTCGAGTTCGGCCGAGTTGGCAGCCTCGAACTCTTCGGCCGTGAGGCCCAGGCCCTGGAAGCAAGCGACGTAGCGGGAGCGGATTTCGGAGTCAGTGAAGTGGGTCATGATGGCGCCTTTCAGGTTTGAGGTGTGAATCACTTGGAGTAGCAACCGCATTCGCAGTTAAGGCGCCTGGCCCACCACTTGGAAACAAAGTCGTTCAGCTTGGAAATCGGCATGATGTACTGCTTGTAACGCGTGCCCCGGTGGTACCAGTGGACCACGATTTCCTCGTCGTCCTCGATTGTGGCTCCGGCACCGAGGTCCCCATCCGCGAACGGGTCGAACACATGCAGGACCTCAAACGCGGGATATCCGGAATCCGACTTCAGTCGGGTCAGGGATTCAGCCGTGTAAACCTGGCCGTTCGGAACCACAGCCCCCACGGGCTTCAATTCAAGAACAAGGTTCCGGTCATACGTCTTGTCGTTCAGGTGTCCGTCAATGTCACTCGGGGAAATGAAGCCCGGGATTCCCTCCGGCCGGAACCAGGTGTTGAACCGTTCCATGCCGTTCTTGCCATGGCCTCGGTAGGTGTTCGCAGTCATTGTCAGTGTCCTTTCAAATTGGGCTCCCATCTGGGGAAGGCTTGGTGCAGGTGTTCGAGGTAGAGCCGGTTACAGGAAGGTGAGCAGCAGGGCAGCCAGGGCCAGGAGACCGAGAACCACCAGAATCCAGGTCCGGGGCTTTCGGGGCTGAGGCTCCCTGGCCTCGAACTCGCCTCGTTCCAGGGCCCATCGGGCTTGCATCATTTCGGCCCTCATGTCGAGGTCTGCGGCCCTTGCGTCCAGTTCGTTGAGGCTCTCGATTCGGCCATCCAGAACCATGTCCCAGAACTTCCGGTCAAACTCGTCCATGTCCATTCCTTTCATCGGGCCCAGGCACGGAGGCTCTCAGCCGAAACCAGTTCGTATTCGGAGCAGTCCGAGGCCTTACCCACGCCATAGGCTTTGTAAGCCTTGAATCCGGTCAGAACGGCGTAGCACTGGGCCACTTTTTCGATTTCGGTCGGTCCGTAATACGTGTAGGCCCGGGCCGAACCCCCCGCCTTACGGAACTGGGCCTCGTGGGCGAATTCGTGAGCCGCAACTCCCGCCACGTACTCACACGGGGTGTCCATCACAATCGTCACGTGCTTGGGGAGGGCCCAGGCGGCTGCATTGGCCATGTCCCAGGCCTTGGCCTGTGCCCGGTCCACCCAATCCACGTTGGTCTCGTGCTCACCGGTGAGAGCCCGGGCCTTGGCCACCTCCTGGTCCGGCAGGCAGACCCCGGAGACCGGAAGTGCGGTACCGGCATGGGCCGTGGGCGAGGCAAACCAGGTCAGGACCGAGACCAGGAGACCGACCAGGATGAGGGCCGGAACCAGGGCTTCCAGCCGAGTGAGGGTCTTCTTCATTTCTGCTCCTTCGACGTCCCGAAGGGCAAGAAGGACCTGGACGTCGCGGTGAAGCTGCAGGACCCGGGCACCGTCCTCGACGGTGTGCTCGTGGACCCGAACGGTGAGCTCGCCGACGTGAACAGCAACGTGTTCCTGGGCTCGCCGACCACGCTGCAGCAGGGCACGGGGCTGCAGCTCACGGACGCCAACCCGCTGCCGGGCCGCTGGCACCTCGTGCTCGTGGTGCAGAACCCGGTGACGGGCAAGCAGCTCGAGCAGCCGTTCACCGGCACGGTGGGCTTCGACCAGGTCGTGGTCAGCGCGCCCGCGCTGCCGGACTCGGCGTCGAAGAAGCTCGCCGCCGGCCAGGCCGTGTCGGTGCCCGTGACGGTCCGCAACACGGGCGTCGAGCCGATCGCGATCGGCGTGGACGCGCGGACGAACGCGCAGCAGACCCTGCAGCCGCAGCCCATCCAGGGCTCGACCGAGGTGAACCTGCCCGAGTTCAACGCCGACGCGCCCGTGTACTCGATCCCGCCGGACACGAGCAAGTTCACGGTCGCGACGTCGTCGACCGTGCCGGCGCAGGTCGAGCTGCAGGGTTCGGCCGCGGGCATCGACGTGCTCGGCGACCTGAAGGCCGCGCAGGCCGGCAGCACCGTCTCCGTCGCGACGATCGGTGAGAAGCAGGGTTACGTCACGAAGGGCGTCTGGTTCGCCGACGTGCAGGAGATCGGCCCGTTCGGCGCCGCGGGCGCCCCGGCCGGCCACGCGTCCTACACGGCGTCGATGCGCACCGCGGGCTTCGACTCCGCGGTCACGTCGTCCACCGGCGACCCGTACGACCAGTCCGCCGACCCGAACGGCACGGGCGGCTCGCCGCTCATCGTCGCCCCGGGCCAGACGGTGACGGTCACCGTGACCATCACCCCGTCGGGCAAGCGCGGTGCCTCGGTGGCGGGCCACCTGAACCTGGTGACCGTCCCGACCCTCCCGACCGGCGTGACGGGCCTGCCCCAGGTCGGCACCGGCGAGGTGCTGGCGACTCTGCCGTACAGCTACCACATCGGCTGAGTTTCCGCTGAAGTGAAGCCGGGCCGTCAGTCCACTCCGGACTGACGGCCCGGTTTTCGCTGCGGCCTCAGCGGTTGCGGTGCGGAGTTCCACACGAGTCCGAGACAGATCCGGTTTCGTTGAATCCGTAGTTGCGGCAGAATTCGCCTTTCTCGCCAATGCTGTCGCGGACTGTCCCCACCGGCCATGGGTGTAACCATCGCGAGTCGGGCGATGGACCACCGATGTGGTCGACGTCGGCCCCCGATCCGCCGGCGCATCGCAATGGCGCGCCAAATCCAGCCGTGGAAAGGCATCACGCGCCGGCCGCAGCCGCGACCTCGAACCGTCGCGCCGTGTCCCCGGTCCGGCCGGCCGCCGTCCCTCGGAGAAACTCTGCGGACTTAGCGGTCGTAGTACTGCATAGTTCGCACGAGGTCGCGACCGCTCCGGTTTCGGAGGATCTGCAGTACAGGTAGAACTCGCCTCGATCGCCAACGCCGTCGCGGACTGTCCCCCACCGGCCATAGGTGTAACCATCGCGAGCCGGGCGATGGATCACGTTGTGGTCGACGTCGGCCGCCGATCCGGCGGCGCATCGCAATGGCGCACCAAATCCAGCCTCGGAGAAGGCGCACGCGCCGGCCGCGACCTCAAACCGTCGCACCGCATCCCGGCTCGCGCCGGACGCCGTCCGTCGGGAAAATCCCGCCGCGTCAGCGGTCGTAGTACTGCGTCGGGGGTGGGGGTGGCTCGTTCCACTGCCGGGTCGGGGAGTTCGGGTCGGTGCGGCGCGACACGCGCTTGCGGCGGTGCAGCGTGCGCGCGTTGGCGGCCATGCTGTTGACCACGATCGCGATCACGAGGCCGATCACGAGGTTGATCGCGGCGGTCGCGATCTTGGCGCTCAGGTCGACCGTCAGCGTGAGCGGCAGCACCACCGCGATGAGCGTCACGAGCACCATGATCCAGCCGAAGAACTGGCTGGGCGCCGGCGTCGCGACGCTGAGCAGGTGCATCAGCGCCGTGGCGGCGAGCGCGGCGCCCGCGGCGACGAGGGCGTAGGTCGTGGTGCTGGCCGAGCCCCACACGCCCTCGCCCTTCGGCGCGAGCACCGGCACGTCGAAGATGCCCCGGGCGATCAGCAGGCCGACGATCGCGACGAGCGCGGCGATCACGGCCGTGGCGACTCCGCCCGCCCAGAGCCGGGCCGCGTCGATCCCCGGCCGGACGTCCTCGTCGTAAGGGTTCTGCGCCATCACGGATCCCTCCCGGTTCGGAAGCTGTCCCCCGATTGTCGCGCTAAGCGGGCTGGTTCGCCTGCTCGCGCTTGCCCCACCGCCGCAGCCGGAAAGCCAGCACGACGAGCATGATCCCGTACACCAGCGCGTAAATGCCGACGAGCAGGGCGATCCCGTACACCCCCGCGATCGGGTGGAACAGCACCAGCACACCCGCGATCACGGACACCACGCCCGCGAAGATGAGGAACCCCTCCCCCGAGATCTGCTTGCGCAACCGGATCGCGGCGACGATCTCGGCGACGCCCGTGACCACCGCCCACGCGCCGACGAGGATCGCCAGCACGAGGATCGTCACGCCCGGCCACACGAGCGCCACCACACCGGCGGCCAGCCCGAGCACGCCGAACAACGCGTACGCGGCCCGGTGCATGCCGTCACCGGGGCGGAACGCCTGCATGAACGCGCCCACCGCGTCGACGAGCGCGTAGATGCCGAAGACGAACGCCAGCGCCAGTGCCGTGAGGCCGGGCCAGATCAGGGCGATGACACCG
Source organism: Amycolatopsis sp. NPDC051903 (assembly GCF_044452505.1). Classification (NCBI taxonomy): domain Bacteria; kingdom Bacillati; phylum Actinomycetota; class Actinomycetes; order Pseudonocardiales; family Pseudonocardiaceae; genus Amycolatopsis; species Amycolatopsis sp. NPDC051903. The sequence continues at coordinate 66,266 of NZ_JBITBT010000004.1, forward strand.
AACACCACCGCGAAGCCCCCGCGCGCGAGAACCCACCCCCACGTCTGCCGCGGATCGATCACGGCACCGCCCAGGGGAGTGGCTAGGTATCCGGACATGACGCCTCCCTGACGTGATCCTGACCAGGGAAAACGTTAGCAGCGCAGGAAGATCGAAGCACGGGCGCTTCGTTCACCCGATAGATGAACGAAGCGTCCGAAGAGGACGTCAGAAGCTCACCGGCAGCGCCGCGAGCCGCCACGTGCCGGGGTCCGGTGCGCGCCGGACTTCCCCCAAGCGCAGCGAAGGGAACCGCCGCAGCAACCCCCGCAATGCGACCTCCGACTCGACCCGTGCGAGCGCCGCGCCGAGGCAGAAGTGCGGCCCGTGCGCGAACCCGAGGTGCCCGCCCGCGGCGCGGCGGACGTCGAGGCGCCCGGGGTCGGCGAACGCGCGCGGATCGCGGTTGGCCGCGGCGATCGCGGCCGACACGGGTTCGCCCGCGCGGATCGCGACGCCGTGCAGGTCGAGGTCCTCGGTGGCTTGGCGCGGGATCGTCAGCAGCTGCGGTCCGCACCAGCGCATCAGCTCGTCGATCGCGCCGGGCCACAGCCCGGGTTCGGCGGTCAGCTCGGCGAGCTGGTCCGGGTGGGTCAGCAGCGCTTCGACGGCGTTGGCGATGAAGTTGGCGGGTGTCTGGCCGGCGAGCACGAGCTGCCAGACCAGCGTGACGAGCTCCGCCTCCGCCAGCCCCTCGGTTCCGGCGAGCAGCTCCAGGAACTCGCTCGCGGGCGGAGTGGTCAGGCCGCGGGCGCCGCCGATGATGCCGGGCACGGCGGCGGCGAACCCCGCGCCCGAGCCGCTGACCACGTTCTGCCCGTACTCGTGCCAGCGCCGCCGGTCGGCCTGCGGCACGCCGACGAGCTCGCAGATCACCTCCATCGGCAACGGCTGCGCGAAGCCGGCGAGCAGGTCTTCCGGCTGCTCGTCCAGCAGACGCTCGACGATGGGCTCGATCCGGGACCGGAACTCCGCCGCGCGGCGGGCCGTGAACGCGGGCGCGACGAGCCGGCGCAGCCGCTGGTGCTCGGCGCCCTCCATCTCCTGCATCGTCCGCAGGTACGGACGGCAGTGCTCGGGCACGTCGAGCCGCTGGTAGCTGCCGGGGCCGAGCGCGAACCGCGGGTCCGTGAGCAGCTCGCGGGCGTCGGCGTGGCGGGTCAGCACCCACAGCGGGCCGAAGCCCGGGCCGACGAGTTTGGCGACGGGCCCTTGTTCGCGAGCTGCGCCGTAGACCGCGAACGGGTCGCGGTGCACCGCGGGGTCGGTCAGGTCGATCTCGGGGACCACGGGACTTCTCCTCAGTCGGATGTTCACATCAGATGTTCATATCATATGACTGTGGACGCTATCGTGACCAGCACCGGAGCACGAGGAGGACGATGGCCCGGCTGAGCAGGGCGGAAGCGCAGGAGCGCAACCGGGCGAAGGTGCTCGGTGCCGCCCGCGACGAGTTCACCGAACGCGGCTTCCGCGACGCGAAGATCGACGTGATCGCCGAACGCGCCGAGCTGACGCGCGGCGCCGTCTACTCGAACTTCCCCGGCAAGCGCGCGCTGTACTTCGCCGTGCTGGCGGAGGAAGCGGAGCGCGTGGCGGCCGCGCCGGCCGGGGACCCGGGGCTCACCCCCGGTGAAGCGCTCGGCGTGCTGGCCCGCGCTTGGGTCGCGCACCTGCCGCTCGCCACGGACCCCGGTTCACGCCTCGGCGTGGACCTGGTCCCGGAGATCCTCGCCGATGAACTCACCCACCGTCCGTACGCGCAGCTGATGCGCTTCGAGGCGATCGTCCTCGGCCTCGCGCTCGAACGGCTCGCCCCCGCGGCGGGCCGGCTCGTGCGCGTGGCCGAACTGGCGCTCACGACGCTGCACGGCGCGAGCCGGCTCGCCGCCGCCGCGCCGGGGTTCGGCGAGCCGTTCAACGTGGTGCGCGCGTGCGAATCCTTGCCATCGCTGGGCCTGGCCGACACCTGGCCCGACGTGCCGCCGATCGTGGCGCAGCCCCGCCCGGTCGACGAGCCGTGGGTGCCACCCGCCGCGTTCGACTCCTTGCACGACCGCCCGGCCTCCCCGACCGGCGACGGCGTGGTCGCGGTCCTCGGCCTGCACCGGCTGTCCGCTGTGGAGGAAGCCGTGCGCGCCGCACCGCCGGACGCCGCGGTGACCGTCGCCGTCGTCACGGGCTCGGCGCCCGAGCTGGCACCGCTGACGCACCTCGTGCTGGCGCAGCTGCGCGGCCACCTGCGCCAGTCCTTCCCCGCCCCGGCGTGGCCCCGCCTCCAGGTCGTCCTCGACGACGCCGGCGCCCTCGCCTCCGCCGCCGGCGTCTCCGCGGTCAGCGACGCGACGGAAACGGCGATCCGCGTGCGGTCCGGGCGCGTCACCCTGCGCGCCGAGGGCTTCGGCGCGTGCCACGCCGCCGCGGCGGGCTGAGTTCCGGGCAACCTCCCGTCCGGTTCGCGCGTGTCTCTGTTCACGCAACGACTGAAGGGGAGGACAGCATGCTCACCCAACTCCTGGCCGGCGCCCTGCTGACCACAGTTTTGTCGGCGCCGGGCGACGTCGGGTGGTCCCTGGGGCCTCCGGAAGTCGCCCCGGGCGGCGAGATCTTCGTCGAAACCTTTGCCGCCCAAGGCAACGGCTGCGGTCCCTCGGGCCCGGTCACCTCGGCGGGCTTCGCCGCCCCCATCCAGTGGACCGAAGGCGGCAACTGGGGCCGCGCAGGGGGCCACGGCACCGCCGCCTCCCGCCCCGGCACCTACACCGCCACCTTCCCCTGCGGCGACGGACGCGTGGCGACAGCTACTTTTACGATCACCGGCACCACTTCGTCGCCCACCCCGCCTTCTTCATCCGCCGCCCCCGCACCGCACCCCTCGAAACCCCGCACGCCGACGGCTCCCTCGCCCCAGGTGAAGGTCCGTCCGACGGGTGCGCCCCAGACGGGCTCGGGAGATCTGGCGACCTCGTTCGCGAGGTGAGTGTCCACTGAGGACGCACAAGCGATAGCCGCCTCTGAGGAAACTCGTTTCCCGCGACGCCCCCGAGGCACCACCCGATTGCACCTATCACCCGCACACCGAAGTGCGATCATGGAATCCGTGGCCGAAATTCCCTCAACCGCACCGGAACCACACGACGAAACGGGACTTCGGCCACCCGCCGGACGCGCGCTGTCCCATCGCACGATCATCGTGTGCGGTGTGGTGATGGTGGCGCTCGCCGTGGCGGCCGGTTGGGTCCTGCTCACCTTGTCCGGCCACGGCACCGACGCCGACCGCGCCCGGCTGGACGGCATCCGCACCGTCGGCACGGTCGTCGTCGGGACAGGCGGAGCACTCGCTCTGATCCTCGCCGCGCGGCGTCAACAAACAGCGGAACACGATCTGGCGACCAAACGGGCCGAACTGCGCCTCCGGGAACAAGCGGACCGAGCAGCGCGGCACGACGCGACCGAACGCCGGATCAACGAGCTCTACCTCAAGGCCGTGGAACAGCTGGGGTCCGACAAGGCCCCCGTCCGCTTGGCCGGGCTGTACGCACTCGACCGGCTGGCGCAGGACAGCGCGCACCTGCGCCAGACCATTGCCGACGTCATCAGCGCCTACTTGCGCATGCCGTACGAGTTGCCGGACCCGGCTTCGGGTCACGACGCCGACCGGGATCAGCTGCAGGAGCGCGAAGTCCGCCTGACCGCGCAGCGGCTGCTCGTCCGTCACCTCACCCCTGCGAGCAAGGACGCGAGGTTCTGGCCGGGCATCGAACTCGACCTGTCGGGTGCTGTGCTCATCGACCTGCCGCTCAACGGGTGCGAACTGCACAACGCCCGCTTCACCGGAACCCGCTTCACCGGGGACGCGTGGTTCCACGAGGTGCGCTTCACCGGGACGACCCGCTTCGACGGCGCCGTGTTCAGCAGCGACGCGTGGTTCACCCGGGCCACGTTCAAGGGGGACACCCGCTTCGAAAAGGCGGAGTTCCGCGGTGAAGCGCGGTTCGAGAAGACCGAGTTCGTGGGTACGACGACTCTCCGCAGCGCTCGCTTCAGCCGCGACGCCAAGTTCGGCGAAGCGCTGTTCCGCGGCGTCGTGCGGTTCAGTACCGTCGCCTTCGCGCGCAGCGCCGATTTCACGCGGGCCGGGTTCATGGTGGCGCCGGTGTTCGACGACGACGTGGCGGCGCAGAGTGCGTACTTCGACCGGGCGCGGTTCGGCGATGGCGCGTGGTTCGAGGGTGCCGCCTTCGCCAGCTACACCACGTTCGTCGACGCCACCTTCGACGGGGACATCGGCTTCACCGGCGCGGAGCTGGACGGGGTGCCCTACCGGCCGCCCCAGCTGCAGGCCGACGACCTCGATTACGTCGACGAGAGCTGAGGACACTCACCTCACCAGGCGGAATCGGACCGCACGTCCCGGCCGTACCAGTCGTCGTCGGACGGTGGGGTGGCAGGGCCGGGTGGTGGTGGGGCGTCGGAGACGCGGTTGCGCAGGTATTCGCCGTCCGCGGCCGGCGAGTCGGCGGAAGGCGGATCGGGTGGTGGTGGATCGGCCGGTGCGGCGGTCACCGGGCTGAAGCCGGCCCGCCAGCGGAGGCGGTCCATCACGTAGCCGGCCGTGCCGAGTGGGGCGAGCAGGGCCGCCGTCCGCTGGGCGGATTCGCGTTGGGCCGCCGCGTAGGTCGCCAGCACCGTGGCGGCCAGGGTGGCAGGCGGGAGAGCGGACGCGGCGTCCGAGAGGTGCAGGCGGGTCAGGACGCCGTCCGTGTTGACGGTCGCCGTGACCGTGCCGTCGGGGGACGTGGCGTCCACCGACAGCGCGGCCAGGGCGGCGACCAGGGAGTCGCGGTCGGTCACGTCAGTCGAGCCGCGAGGGGGTCATCGGGCGTGACAGGCCGCCGTCCGGGGCGATGTCGACGTTTTCGCGGCGGACGTTGTCCTCGGTGCGCTTCGAGGTGTGCGTGGTCTCGAACGCGTCCGGGTCGAAGGTGGCGCCGGGGCTGACGTCGGGCGGGGCCGGGATTTCGGGCAGCGCGTCGGCCTTTTCGCGGATCTTGTCGACCAGGTCGCCGGTCGAGTCGTGCATGGCCGAGCGCAGCTTGCCGACGTTGTCGAAGAAGCTCTGGTAGATGTCGGTGGCGTTGTCGCCCTCGATGCGGGCCGTGCCCTCGGCGACGACTTCGCTGATGCCCGCGCCGGCGCCGGCCGCCGCGGCCTGGGTGCCCGCCGCGGCCAGCGTGATCTCCGCGCCCGCCGCGGCCGGGGTCGCGACGGCGGCGAGCAAGCCGACCAACGCCGCGGTGAAGGCAGTGGTCATCACCTTCGACAGCGAGATCTCCCCCTCCTTCGCCTTGGCCTCCTGGTACTTCTGCGCCGTGTCCTTGAACGTCGCCGCCAGGTTCGTCAGGTCCCGGCGCGCGCCCCACACCGCGTCACGCGCGGCGACGACGCCGCTCTCCAGCACGGAGATCTCCGTGGCCATCTGGTCGTAGGTCTCCGACAGCCGGTCGAGGTAGGTCTTCACGTCCTCGGCCGCGTTGCCGCGCCAGCTGGTCATCAGCTCCTTGGCCCGGCGCAGCTCGGTGATCGAGTGCCGGCCGAGGTTCTTCCAGACGAGCTCGTAGTCGTTGATCATCGCCTGCAGCCCGTCGCCCTGATCGGTCAGGTCGGCCGACGAGAACTCGCGGAACACGTCCGCGATCTCTTCCTGGCGCTGCTGGTAGTTCTCCTCCGAGAGCGACCACGCGAAGAACTCCGCGTAGCGCAGGTACTGCAACCCGTCGAGCGCGTCGTTCGCGCCGTCGAGCAGGTCGTCGCTCACGCCGGAAAGCAGCGAAGTCCGGTCGTCTTCGTCCGACGACGAGGACTGCAGCCCGAAGTAGTCGTCGCCCATCACGCACCCCCGCCGGCCGCGCGCCGCAGGCCGGCCTGCGCGTTCTCGTCCGCCGCCTCGTAGATCTCGGCCACGCGCTGCAGCGCCACGCTCGACTCGTGCGTGGAGTACGCCAGTTTCTCCAGCGCCTCCTGCACCTTCTGCCGGTGGTACTCGTACGCGGCCGCGACCGAGCGCATCCCGAGCGTGCGGCCGAACGCCGTCGTCGGGCCGCCCCCGAACGGCGTGACCGCGCCGAGGATCGCGGCAGCACCCGTGGCTTCCGGCACGTCCTCCTTCTTCACCCCGCCGGCGGCCGCGGTCGCGGCGTCACCGGCGTTGGCGACGAACCCGCTCGCTTTGCGCAGGTCGTCGAGGTCGGTCTCGAAACCGATCATTGAAAAACCCCCATTCCACACCGATCCCCCACCCCCAGTGGTGAAAGACATCGACGACGCGAAGCCCGGTTTCGTTCGCCGGAACCCGCGTCGAGTGGTTCAGATCACTGTACCGCCACGCGCCGCGGAAGCCACGGGACGACCGGCGACGTGCGCTTCTGGTAGTCCGCGTATTCCGGGTACCGGCCGCGCGTGATGCTCTCGGTGAAGATCGTCGAGCCGACGAACAGCAGCGTCAGCAGCACCGCGCCCGCGATCGTCCACGGGACACCGCCGAACGCGATCGCGCCGAACACGAAGACCAGCCACCACTGCGCCTGTTCGAAGAAGAAGTTCGGGTGGCGCGAAAACCGGAACAGCCCCGTCTGCAGGAACCGCGGGTCGGGCACGCGGCCGGCGGCGCTTTCGCGCTTCTTCCACTGGTGGAAGGTCCACTGCTGCTGGTCCGCGACCGTCTCCCCCGCCAGGCAGGCGAGGAACAGCACCGCGACCACGACGTCGCCCGCGCCGAAGGCCGTGCGGTGCTCCAGCGCGGTCCACGCGGGCAGCGTGATCAGGAGCAGGATCGCGTTCTGGTAGATCGTGATGAAGAAGAAGGTGAAGACCTGGAACTGCCAGGGCGCCATCTTCCCGCGCAGCACCACCCAGCGGTAGTCCTCGCCGCCGCGCGCGTAGCCGCCCTTGCGGGCGAAGTTGAACGTCAGCCGCGCACCCCACAGCAGCACGAGGACGAACAGCACGTCGAGCCGCGCGTCGGCGAAGCCCGCGAAACCGGCGAAGATCCCGACGTAGGCCACGGGCACCAGCGACCAGATCCGGTCCACCCACGAGTACTCCCGCGTGAGCACCGAAAGCACCCAGCACAGCGCGCAGACACCGGCGAAGACCCACAAGCAGACCTGGAACGCGTTCACGGGCCCACTCTAACCGGCCACACTGACAGAACGCGGCCTGATCCGTCCGTTTAGGATCAGCGCATGACCACCCCGGCGAACCTGCCGCTGCGCCGACGCGGGATCGACATCTTCTTCGCGATCGTGTTCGCCGCGTTCACCGTCACCTCGCTCATCAGCGACCTGCTGCCCACGGTCGGGGTGGACTTCTCGCGCCCGTCGAGCAACTTCTTCGTCAACTCCAACTACTGGTACGCCCACGACGCCGACGTGCTGTTCATGCACCCGCCGGACTGGATGCGGATCGTCACGGGGCTCTCGGCGTTCGTGTACATGCCCTTCTACGTCGTGCTCGTGGTGTGCCTGCTCTGGGGCAAGAACGGGATCCAGCTCTTCGCCGTGATCTACGCGACGATGATCGTCACGCTCACCGGCGTCGTCGTGTTCGGCGTGGAGTTCTTCGGCGACCCCGCGATGCGCACCGGCAACCCGGCGAAGTTCCTCGCGTTCAACCTCCCGTACGTGCTCGTGCCGCTGCTCCTGCTGATCCGCATGCGCAAGCCGCTGCCGTTCACGCGCCGGTTCTGACCCGCTCGCGCAGCTGGAACTTCTGGATCTTCCCGCTCGCCGTGCGCGGCAGTTCGGCCAGCACGACGAGCCGCTCGGGCCAGTACTGCTTCGCGACACCCTTGTCCTCGAGGAACTCCCGCATCGCCTCGAAGGTCAGCTCCGCGGCGCCGTCCCGCAGCGTCACGCACGCGCAGGCGCGCTCCTGCAGCCGCGGGTCCGGCATCGCGACCACGGCCACGCCCGCCACGTCCGGGTGCTCGTACAGCACGTTCTCCACGTAGGCCACGGGGATGTTCTCACCGCCGCGGATGATCACGTCCTTGGTGCGGCCGCGAACGGTGAGGTACCCGTCGGCGTCGATCGTGGCCAGGTCGCCGGTGTCGAACCACTCGCCGGCGAAGCTCGCGCGGGTCAGCTCCGGGCGCTCGGCGTAGCCGACGAACAGGAACGGCCCCGTCACCTGCAGCCGTCCCTCTTCCCCCGGCGGCAGCTCGGCACCGTCGAAGCCGACGACGCGAATCCGCATGCCGGGCCAGGGGCAGCCGTCGGTGTCCACGCGCTTGTCGTCCGGATCACCGGGGACGCCCAGGGTGACCAGGCCGTTCTCGCTCTGGCCCCAGCCGCCGAGCACGACCGTGCCGGGCAGCCGCCGCGAAGCCTCGCGAACGAGCGCGCGCGGGATCGGCGCGCCCATGCAGCAGAACCGCTCCAGCGACGACACGTCGTGCTCGGCGAGGTTCGGCGCGGCGAGGGTGTCGTGCAGGAACGGTGTCGCGGCGGAGGTGTAGGTGATGCCGTGCTCCTCGACGAGCTCCACGAACCGCCGGGGATCCCACACGTCCTGCAGCACGCCGGTGGCGCCGTTCTGCACGGGCAGCCTTGCGCCGTAGAGGAAACCGGTGAGGTGCGCGAGCGTCGAGGCCATGTGGATCACGCTGGCCGCCGTGATCCCGAGCCGCGCGGGCAGCGGGTTGTTCATGGCGCCGACGGTGTTGTGCGTGTGCAGCACGCCCTTGGGCTCGCCGGTCGTGCCAGAGGTGAAGATGAGCAGCGTCACCGCGTTCGGGTCCGGCCGCAGGGCCGGCAGCTGCGCGGGGTCGCGCGAGGTGGGCGCCGCGAGGAAGTCCTCCCAGGACAGCGTGCCCTGGCCAGGTTTCCCGCCCACCACGAGCACGTGCTCCAGCTCAGGCCACTGTGGACGAAGGCGCGTCATCACGGCCGCGCGGTCGAACCCGCGGAACTCGCCCGGCACCACCACGACCTTCGACTTGGCGAGCCCCACCATGAAGCCGACCTCGCGCTCGCGGTAGATCGGGATGAGCGGGTTGCTCACGGCCCCGATGCGCGTGGCGGCGAAGTGCACCACGAGCCACTCGATCCAGTTGGGCAGCTGGAACGACACGACATCGCCGGGCCCGACGCCGAGGTCCAGCAGCCGCAGCGCGCACGCGTCCACCTGGGTGCGCAGCTCGCCGTAGGTGACGCTGCGGCGCGAGTCGACGAACGCCGTCTTGCCCGGCGTGGCCGCGGCGGCCGCGTCGAGGTGGTCGGTGATGGTCCGGTCCACCCAGAAGCCCGCGCGGGTGTACTTCGCGATCTGCTCCTCGTCGAGGATCGTGGTGAACACCATCGGGGTTCCTCCCTAACTCATGGTGAGGCCGCCGCTGACGCTGACGGTCTGGCCGGTCACGTAACCGGCCTCGTCGGAAGCGAAGAACGCCACCACGCCCGCCACGTCCTCGGGCGTCGCGAGGCGGCGGAACGGGATGGCGCGGGTAAGGGCTTCGCGCAGCCGCGGGTCGTCCCCGCCGAGGGAGGCGAACAGCGCGGTGTCGGCCGGGCCGGGGCACACGGCGTTGGCGTTGACGTGGTGGCGCGCCATCTCGCGCGCGATCGACTTGGTGAAGGCGATCACCCCGCCCTTCGCGGCGGAGTACACGGCCTCGCCGGACGACCCGACGCGGCCGGCGTCGGACGCGATGTTCACCACCGTGCCGCCGCCCTGGACCGCCATCACGGGCAGCACGGCCTTCGTCGTGGTGAGCACGCCGTAGAGGTTGATCCGGATCACGCGGTCCCAGTCGGCCGGGTCGGAGTCGACGAACGGGCTCGCCTTGTCCCAGCCCGCGTTGTTCACCAGCACGTCGATGCGGCCGAAGCGGTCCACCACTTCGCGCGCGAGCGCGTCGACCGACTCGCGCGACGTCACGTCGGTGCAGCGGGCCGTGCCGCCGAACTCGGCCGCGGTCTCCTTCGCGGTCGTCTCGTTCAGGTCGGCGACCACGACGTGCGCGCCTTCGGCCGCGAGCTTGCGGGCGATCCCCCGCCCGATGCCCTGGCCGGCACCGGTGACGATCGCGATCTTGCCGTCGAGCTTTCCCATGGCGGGCCTTTCGAAGTCGGGATCAGGGTGCGTACGCGCGCCCGAGCAGGTTGCGGGCGATCACGAGCTTCGACACCTGCGCGGTGCCGTCGCCGATCTCGAGGCCGATCACGTCGCGCAGCCGCTGCCCGAGCGGGCTTTCGCTGGAGTAGGCGAGGTGGCCGAAGGTGAGCAGGCACTGGTGGATCACCTCGGCCGAGAGCTTCGGCGCCCAGAACTTCGCCATCGCCGCCTCGGTGCTGTGCTCGAGGCCGTGGTCCTTGCGCCACAATGCTTCGTAGCACACGTGCCGGGCGGCGCGGACGTACGTGGCGCACTCCGCGAGCGGGAACGCCACCCCCTGGAACGTGCCGATCGGCGCGCCGAACGCCTCGCGGTCGCGGGCCCAGCGGAGCGTCTCGTCCAATGAGGACTGTGCCGCGCCGAGGCACGCCAGGCCGATGATCGCACGCGAGTAGTCGAAGCCCTGCACCACCGAGACGAACCCGCCGCCCGTTTCGCCGACCAGGTCGTCGCGCGTCACGGGCAGGCCGTCGAAGTGCAGGGCGGCGCGACCGATCGAGCGGCTGCCGAGGTCGTCGAACGCCGACCGGGACACGTGCTCGGCGGTGAGCTCGACGTAGAACGCGCTCACGCCCCGGGCGCCGGGCCCGCCGGTGCGGGCGAGCACGAGCGCGGTGTGCGCGGCCATCCCGAGGGTGATCGACGTCTTCTCGCCCGTCAGCCGCCAGCCGTCGCCGTCGGGCACGGCCTTCAGTTCGAGGTTCGCCGCGTCGGTGCCGTGGCCGGGTTCGGTCACGCACAACGCGGGCACCACGGCGCCGGACGCGATCGGCGGCAGCCAGTGCGCTTGCTGGTCGGCGGTGGCGTTGCGGGCCAGGACGTCGCTGATCAGCGCGCTGACGATGATGAGGTAGGCGGCGTTGAAGTCGCCGCGGGCCACCTCCTCGGCGGCGAGCCCGGCGACGACGGCGCTCGCCTCCTGCCCGCCGTGGCGTTCCGGGATGCGCAGGCCGGTCAGCCCCATCGCGGCCAGGTCGGCCACGAGCCCGGGCCGCAGCCGCCCGGCGCGGTCGTCGGACTGGTAGTGCGGGGCGAGGACCTTGCCGGCGAACCGGCGCAGCTCGTCGCGGTAGGACTGTTCGTCCTCACCGAACCGGAAGTCCACGGCTCAGTGCCAGTTCACGTGGGCGGCGAAGTCCGGCTTGCGCTTCTCGCCGAACGCGGCGGCGCCTTCGAGGCCTTCGGGTGAGGCCGTGAACAGGTCGAGCGCGGACATCGCGAGGTTGCTCAGCCCCGCCTGGTGGTCGGTGTCGGCGTTGAACGACTGCTTGCAGAACCGCAACGCGGTCGGGCTCTTCTCGGCGACCTCGGCCGCCCACGCCTTGGCCTCGGTCATCAGCTCGGCGGCGGGCACGACCTTGTTGACCAGCCCCATGTGTTCGGCCTCGGCCGCGTCGTACTGGCGGCACCAGAACCAGATCTCGCGCGCCTTCTTCTCCCCCACCACCCGAGCCAAGTACGCGGTGCCGAACCCCGCGTCGAACGAGCCGACGCGCGGACCGGCCTGCCCGAAGCGCGCGGTGTCGGCGGCGAGCGTGACGTCGCACAGCACGTGCAGCACGTGCCCGCCACCCACGGCGACGCCGTTGACGGCCGCGATCACGGGTTTGGGGATGTCGCGGATCAGCTTGTGCAGGTTGCCGATCTCGAACAGGCCGCTCTCGCTCGGCCCGTAGTCACCGGTTTCGGCGCGCTGCTTGACGTCGCCGCCGGTGCAGAACGCCTTCTCGCCGGCGCCGGTGAGGATCACGGCCTGCACCTTCGGGTCGGCCCACGCGGAGCGGAACGCCTTGATCAGCTCCTCGACGGTGCGCGCGGTGAATGCGTTGTGGCGGTGGGGCCGGTCGATGGTGACGACCGCGGCGGGGCCGTCGAGCTCGTAGCGGATGTCCTCGTACGTCTGCGTGCTCACTACCGCTCCTTCGACAGGTTCGCGTCGTTGCCTGACCACCGTGACGAATTTTGAATCGAAAGTCAATGTTTGGCGTTGCGGTTAAACTGGTACCCTGGCGTCGGTGATCAGCGAGCAGTCCGGGAGCCGCCGGTGAGCCCCCAGCAGGAAACGGCGCAGCGGCCCGCGTCCGACCGCGTGGCGCGCAAACGCGGCCGCCGGATCCAGGAGATCCTGACCGCCGCCGCCGACCTGTTCGGCGAGCGCGGCTACGACGCGGTGAGCATCGAGGACGTCGCCGACCGGCTCGACGTCACGAAGGGTTCGCTGTACTACTACTTCGCCAGCAAGGACGAACTCGGCACAGCCGCGATCGAAACACTCGGCGACTCGTGGACCGTCCGGCTGGAAGAACTGCTGGCCTCACTCGACGGCTCGGTGTCCGAACGCCTGCGGGCGCTGCTGCACGAGCACATCACCATCGCCGTGCGCGACCACCCCGCGGCCCTGCGCCTGTTCCTCGTCCCCCGCGACTGGCCCGACGAGCAGCGCGCCCGCATCAAGGCCCTGCGCCGCCGCCACGACCGCCTGTTCCGCGACCTCGTGACCGAGGGCGTCGAATCGGGCGAGTTCACCGTGACCTCCGTCGACACCGTGCTGCAGTGCCTGCACGCCTCGATGAGCCAGGCGCCGGTGTGGTGCGCGGGCCTGTCGGAGCGGGCGCGCGAACGGGCGGTCGGCGAACTGGCGGACACGCTGATGATGCTCGTCGGCGTGGCGCCGCAGCGCTGAGCTCACTGGCGGACGTCAGGGGCGACAGGCGTATGCGGTTTGGCAAGCGCCATCACGTCGCCTACCGTCGCGGCCGCAACAAACAGCTCCGAGCCGCAGTCATCGAATGGGCCCAACACCCCGTGCGCCAACCCCTGCCCATGGCTCCTACCACCGGGCCCGCGAACGCGGCTGCCACCACCCCCACGACGCAAGAATCCTGGCCCAAGCCTGGACCAGAATCCTCTGGCGCTGCCGGCACGACCACATCCCGGACAACCCAGGCCTATACGGCCCACTGACCGGCCTCCAGCAGAACGCCGCTTGCCGCGTTCAGGCCACGACGGCCGGCAGCGTGCCCGGGCACGGGAGGCGCAGCGGGACGGTGTCGGCGTGGTACTCGAAGTGCCACCACTCGTTGTCGTAGCGGCGGTGGAGGCGGTAGGCCGCGCCGTGGCGTTCGAGCCAGGCCGCGCCTTCGGTGGGGCGGACGTCGAGGGCGTAACCGGCGACGTGCCCGGACTCTTCCGGCGGCAGCACGCGCTGGCGGGCCCGCCCGGCGGAGCCCGTGCGGCGGACCTCCGCGCGGAACATCGCGTGCTGCTCGGCGGCGTCGCGGTGACCGGAGGTGAGGCCGATGAGCTGGCCGTCGCGCCAGAAGGCTTCGGTCCGGGCCGCGGTGAAGGCTTCGCGGGCGGCGGGCGTGAGGCCGGCGAGGTCCTCGGCCGGGTACCGCAGCGCCAGGGCCCACTGGCACGCGAGGTGGCGGGCACGGCCGGGCGAGCGCACGAAAGCCACCGGCAGCACCAGCACCGCCAGCAAGCGGGCGAGCGCCGCGTAGGCCGCGGCACGGGAGCGGAAGAGCTCGATCATGCCGTTCACGATCGCGGGCGGATGTCCGCCTCCCGCCCGCGCCGGGTCCCCGGAGTCCGACAGTTGTGTAACAGCTCCGCACGGACGCCGGCTGTTACACAACCATGACGTAGCGCGCACCGACCGGTGAGACGGCGCGCGGATCCTCGCCGGAGGTGTCCGCTGTGGACTGTCCGGGATCCGGACGGGCGGGCACGGGAGAGCGCTGCGATAGTGAGAACCATGCCCCGGGTGCTGTTGATCGAAGACGACCAGGCCGTGCGCGACGGCCTGCAGATCGCCCTGACCTACCAGGGCCACACCGTCGAAGCGGTGGAAAGCGGTGAAGAAGGACTCGCGCGGCTGAACTCGGCGGCCGCCGCCGACGTCGTCGTGCTCGACCTGATGCTGCCCGGCATGGACGGGTTCGAGGTGTGCCGGCGCATCCGCGCCGCCGGCGACCTGCCGATCATCATGCTCACCGCCCGCAACGACGACATCGACGTGGTCGCCGGGCTCGAAGCCGGCGCCGACGACTACGTGGTGAAACCCGCGCAGCCGCGCGTGCTGGAGGCCCGGATCAAGGCTGTGCTGCGGCGCACCGGCGGCGAACCGCGCCAGGCCGGCACGCCGAAGCCGGAGCTCGAACGCCACGGCGACCTCACCATCGACCGCGACGGCCTCGTGGTCGGCAAACACGGCACACCGGTCAGCCTCGCCCCCACAGAGCTGCGGCTGCTGCTGGAGCTGTCCGCTTCCCCGGGCCGCGTGCTGAGCCGCCAGCAGCTGCTCGAATCGGTGTGGGACCAGGGTTACCTCGGCGATTCACGGCTCGTCGACGCCTGCGTGCAGCGCCTGCGCGCGAAGATCGAGGACGACCCCGCAGCGCCGGTGTACGTGCAGACCCTGCGCGGGTTCGGATACCGCTTCGGGCCACTGTGAAGAGAAGCCCGTGAAGCTGTGGCGGGCCTGGGGCCTGCGCACGCGCCTCCTGGCGGCGTTCGTGCTGCTGAGCGTGGTCACGACCATCGCCGTCGCCGGGATCGGCTACCGGTCGGCGCGCACCACCATCCTGCAGAAGGCCCAGGACAGCGCCGTCGTCGAGATGGAGAACCGCATCCAGCAGGTCTACCCGCTGAACGTCCGCGTGCCGACGAGCAACGAGCTGACGACCCTCGCCGGCGAGATCGCCGGCCGCGAAGAATCCGCGGTCGTGATCAGCGGGAACGTCACGGGCGGCAACCGGAATGTGCAGACCTTGATCACGCCCGACCTGAAGGAGATCGTCGACAGCGGCCGAGTGGGCTGGCAGCGCGTGGACGCCGGCGGGCAGACCGGGTTGCTGATCGGCACCCAGCTCATGGTCACGACGCCCGAGTCGCACCACAACCGGCCGTCCGGGATCACGGTCTACCTGCTGGAAGGCTTCGCGGACGAGTCCGCGAGCATCGCCGAGCTCGCGCGGAACGCGTGGCTGACCGGCGGTGGCGCGCTGCTGCTGGCCCTGCTGCTGGCGCTCGCAGCCGCCCGCAGCGTGCTCGAGCCGGTGCGGGAGCTGCGTACCGCGGCGCACCGGCTCGGCGAAGGTGATCTCGACACGCGGCTCACCGTCCGCGGCACCGACGAGCTGGCCGCCGTCGCGAAAACCTTCAACACCACGGCGGAATCCCTGCAGAACCACGTGACCGAACTGGAGCGGATGGAGGCGGACGCGCGGCGGTTCGTCGCCGACGTGTCCCACGAGCTGCGCACTCCGCTGGCGGCCATGACCGCCGTGACCGACGTGCTCGAGTCCGAGGTCGCCGGCCTGCCCGAGATCGCCGGCCGAGCGGTGCGGCTGGTGAGCCAGGAGACGCACAACCTCACGCGGCTCGTCAACGACCTCATCGAGGTGACCCGCTTCGACTCCGGCTCGGCGTCGCTCGCGCTCGACGACGTGGACGTCGCCGACGCCCTCGTCGCCACGCTGCGCGCCCGCGGCTGGACCGACGAGATCCGGACCGAGCTGCCGCCGGGCATCCGCGCCCGGCTCGACCCGCGGCGGCTCGACGTGATCGTCGCGAACCTCGTCGGCAACGCGCTGCGCCACGGCGCTCCCCCGGTTCGCCTCGGCTTGAGCGCGGCCGACGGCTGGGTCACGATCGAAGTGACCGACGAAGGCCCGGGGCTGAACGAGGAGGTGCTCCCGCACGTGTTCGACCGCTTCTACAAGGCCGACACCGCCCGCACCCGCTCGGAAGGCAGCGGGCTCGGGCTCGCGATCTCGTGGGAGAACGCCAACCTGCACGGCGGCACGCTCACCGCGGCCAACCGCCCCGGCGGTGGCGCCACGTTCACCCTGCGCCTGCCCGTGGCGGGAGGTGCCGGGTGATCCGGCGCGTGGCGGCGGCGATCTTGCTGGTGGCGCTCACGGCCACGGCGTGCGGCGTGCGGCCCAGCGGCGCGATCCCCGGCGGCGACGCGCCGAGCGGGCCGGCCGCGCCGGAGATCGACCGGGCGCGCGACTCGGTCTACTTCGTGGCCGACGGGTCGCTCACCCAGGTCCAGCGCGACGGCACGGACCTCACCGGCGCGGCGGCGATCAACGCATTGGCGCAGGGCCCGACCCCGGCCGAGCAGGCGGACGGGCTCACCACCGAGGTGCCGCGATCCGTGGTACCGGCCACCGTGCTGACGTCGGCGGGCGGGACGGTCGTGCAGCTGTCCAGCTCGGTGACCGCGTTGTCGGACCTGGCGGTGCGCCAGATCGTGTGCACGCTGCGCAACCAGAGCCCGCCGGGCGCCCGGTTCATCCTCACCGGCGGCGGGGAGACCCTCGGCCCGGAAACCTGCAGCTGAGGCGGCTTCAGCCGACCTTCTCCGGCTCCCTGGTGCGCTTCCGGCCGATCACCGGCGCCGCCACCACGGCGGCCACGCACAAGGCGAACGGCACCGCGAAGGCGACGTTGAGCGGCATCCAGCGCGTGAGCCCGCCGATCAGCGCGGGACCCGCCAGCAACCCGACGTAGCCGAGCCCGACGACCCGGGCCATCAACGCGCCGGACGCGCGCGTGTCGAGGTTGCCCGCCGCCGTGAACAGCTGCGGGACGCCACCGGACAGCCCCAGGCCGAACAGCGCCCAGCCGATCAGGGCCAGCGGCACCCACGGCGCCAGCGCGGCCGTCCCGACGCCGACCGCCGCCAGCGTCGAGCCGTAGCGCACCACCGCGACGGGACCGGCCAGCGCGGCGACGCGGTCGGTGGCGAAGCGCCCGACGGTCATCGCGACGGCGAACGACCCGTACGCCAGCGCGGCGGTGCTCGCCGACGTGCCCAGCACGTCCTGCAGGTGCAGCGCCGCCCAGTCGTTCGCGACGCCCTCCGAGAGCATCAGCGCGAACGCCAGCGCGCCGAGGAGCCAGACGACGCGCATCGGCGTCCGGCCATTCCCCACTGGCGCGGGGTCGGTGTCGGCGTCGGCGGGTTCGGGCCGCCGGCTGTCGAGCAGCAGCCGCCCGGCGCCCAGCGACGCGGCGACGCACAGGGCGCCGGTGGCGCTGAGCGTGACCGCGGTCGGCACGTTCGCGCCCAGCACCGCGGCCCCGACGACCGCGGCGAGCGCGCCGCCGATCGACCACATCGCGTGGAACGCCGCCATGATCGGGCGCGGGTAGGCGCGTTCGACGACCACGGCCTGGGCGTTCATGGCGACGTCGAGGGACCCGTTGCAGAAGCCGAACAGCACGAGCGAGAGCCCGAGCGTCCACCAGCTGGTCGCGAGCCCGGGCAGGAACAGCGCGAGCCCCAGCAGGACGCCGGCCGCGGGGACGACGCGGCGGTGGCCGAAGCGGTCGGCGAGCGGACCGGACACCTGCATGCCGGCGAACGCCGCGCCGCCCAGCACGAGCAGCAGCGCGCCGAGCGTGGTGTGCGAGATGCCGGTGGCGCGCTCGACCACGGGGATGTGCACCACCCACATGCCGACCGCGAACCCGTTGAGCGCGAAGAAGCTCCACGTCGCGAACCGGGCGGCGCGGGGCAGCCGGGGAACGTCGGTCATTCGGGCGGTTCCTCCCTCGATCGTCGGGCCATGGTCGCACAGCCACCACCGGTTCGTGCAACTTGTTTGTTCGAACGATCACGTCGGACGATCGAAACTCGGCTGCGGCATGATGGGCGGATGCACGCCGCCGAACCGATCGCCCTGCCGTGACCGGGGGCTACCTGAAGGGCCGGATCCGCCGCGAGGACATCATTTCGGCGGCGGCCGTGGTGTACGGCGAGGCGGGTTACCACGGTTCTTCGCTCCGGGAGATCGCCAAGCGCGCCGGCATCAGCCACGCCGGGTTGCTGTACTACTTCCCCACCAAGGAAGCGCTGCTCGCCGCCGTGCTGGAGCGGCGCGACGCCGAGGACTCCGAACGCGAGCAGCTGACGGTGCCGCCCGGACTGGAAGTGTTGCGCCACTTCGTCGCGCTGGCCGGGCACAACGTGCGCCACCCCGGCATCGTCGACCTGTACTCGCGGCTGGCGGCCGAGGCCGTGGCCCCGGACCACCCCGCGCACGAGTACTTCGACCGGCACTACCGGCAGGCCCGCGAAGGCGTGGTCGACTCGTTCCGCGTGCTCGCCGGGACGGGCGAGCTGCGCGAGGGTGTCGACCCCGACTTCGCGGCCCTGACCTTCATCGCGTTGATGGACGGGTTGCAGGTCCAGTGGCTCACCACTCCCGCCGATGTGGACCTCGTGGGCTCGCTGCGGTTCTACCTGCAGAACCTGCTCACCGTCCCCCTCGACTAGAGCGTGCGGGCGTAGGGGTCCCAGCCCTCGGGCAGCGCGGGCGGCACCGCGACCGTCGAGGTCACCTCCACCGACCGGCCGCGCGTGAGCGATTCGTCGATGGCCAGCATCGCGTCGAGCACGTGGTAGGCCAGCTCGCCCGACGCGCGTTCCGGCACGCCGGCGCGGATCGCCCGCGCGAGCTCCAGCACGCCCGTGCCGCGCGACGCCGGATGTCCTTGCGGCGTCAGCTCTTCCGGCTCGGCCGCGCCCAGCAGGTGCAGCTTCGTCGGGCCGTCGAAGCGGTTCGGGTCGGGCAGCACGGCCGTGCCGAGGGTGCCCGCCACCTCGACGAAACCCGTGCGCACCACCGCGGAGTCGAAGCTCAGCACCACCTGGGCGCTGCCGCCGAGGGTGAACTCGACGAGCGCGGTCACCGTGGTCGGCACCGTCACCGCGAACTCCGTGCCGGCCCGCGGGCCGGAGCCGATCACGCGGGTGTCGCGCGCGCGGCCGCCGGCGCCGGTGACCTTGCGGATCGGGCCGAACAGCTGCACGAGTTCCGTGAGGTAGTACGGGCCCATGTCCAGCAACGGGCCACCGCCGTCCTGGAACAGGAATTCCGGCGCCGGGTGCCAGCTTTCGGGCCCCGGCGTCTGGAACAGCGCGAGCCCCGTGCGCGGTTCGCCGATGCGGCCGGCTTCGATCGCGCGCCGGGCCGTCTGCAGGCCCGCGCCGAGCACGGTGTCGGGCGCGCTCGCCACGCGCAGCCCCTTCTCGCGGGCGCGGTCGAGCAGCTTGCGGCCCGTCTGCCGGTCGAGCGCCAGCGGTTTCTCGGCCCACACGCTCTTGCCCGCGTCCAGCGCGGCCAGGCCGACCTCGACGTGCGCGGCCGGGATCGTGAGGTTCACGACCAGCTCGATCTCCGGGTCCGCGAGCAGCTCCGCGACGGTCTGCCCGTGGGGCACCCCGTGTTTGTCCGCCTGCGCCCGCGCGCGGGTCACGTCGAGGTCCGCGACGGACAGCACGCGCACGTCGGGGAAGCTCGTGAGGTTCTCGAGGTAGGTGTCGCTGATGACGCCGGCGCCGATGAGCCCGACCCCGACGGGGCCACCCGTCACTGCCCGGCCTCGGTGAGGTAAGCGAAGCTGGCGGCGATGCCGTCGAAGAGGTCGCCGTCGTAGCGGTCGAACTCGACCACGCGCAGCGCCTGCGGCGCGGCGGCGAGGACCTCGGGCAGCGGCACGCTGCCGCGGCCCGCCGGGACCTGGCCGGACGCGTCGGTGGCGAGCGCGCCGTCCTTCACGTGGATCGCGTGCACGCGGTCGCCGAGCCGGCGCAGCAGCTCCGGCGCGTTCTCGCCGCCCGCGGTGGCCCAGTAGGCGTCGACCTCCAGCGCGATCGCCGGGTCGAGCTGCTCGGCGAACACCTCGAGGGCGCTGCGGCCCTCGACGCGCGACTCCAGCTCCCACCAGTGGTTGTGGTAGCCGACGCGCACGCCGTGCTCCTCGGCGACCTTCGCCGCGGCGTTCAGGGCCGTCGCGGTGGCCGCGATGTCGGCCGGGTCCTGCCACTGCTCGGGCTTCACCAGCGGGTCGATGACCACGGCGATGCCCAGCTGCTTCGCGGCGGCGAACACGGCGTGCTGGTCTTCGCCGATCAGCTTCGCGTGCGCCGTCGGCGCCGTCAGCCCGTTGGCCGGCAGCCCGGCGGACAGCGCCGCCACGTTCTCGACGACGCCGTACGGCTCGACCTGCGTGAACCCGATCGCGGCGAGCCGCCGCAGGGTGTCCGCCGGGTCGGCCGCGAACGCGTCGCGGACCGAGTACAGCTGCACGGAAAGCTTGCCCATTCCAGCTCCTTGGCTTCGCGGTCGGCGGCGGTGCGCCGCGTCGCCAGAATTTCTACCAGGTGGTCAAAATTGACACCAGGTCTTTCCGGGTGGCGGGCCGCCCGCCGTTTGAACAGCGCCGGACGCGGGCAGCAACCAGTAGGGCACGCGACCACGGAAAGGCACGGCGATGACCCAGCACCTCGGCATGAACGACCTCATGGTGAAGGGCGAGGAAGAGAGTTTCTCCGCGCTCAAGTCCCGGCTCGTCGACGAGTACGGCCAAGCGCGGGAACCGGAGATCACCAGCACGATCAGCGCGCAACGGCAGCACTTCGACGACGCCGGCGTGCGCAGCTTCCTGCCCGTGCTCGTCGAGCGCCAGGTGCGTGACCGGCTCGGCGAGCCCTGAGCGCTACGGGAGGATCGAGTCCACGTAACCGCCGTCGACCCGGACCGCCCCGCCGGTGGTGGCCGACGCGAGCGGCGAACTGAGGTACACCACCAGGTTCGCGATCTCCTCGGGCTCGATCAGCCGCTGCAGTAGTGATTGCGGGCGGTGGGTCTTCATGAACTCCCGCTGGGCTTCGTCCCACGGCAGGTCCTGCTCGACGAGCTGGTGGACGAAGTCCTCGACACCCCCGGTGTGCGTGGGACCGGCGAGCACGGAGTTGACCGTGACGCCGGTCCCCGCCGCGGCCTTGGCGAAGCCGCGTGAGACGCCCAGCAGCGCGGTTTTCGACATGCCGTAGTGGATCATCTCGGCGGGGATCACGACCGCCGAGTCGCTCGCGACGTTGAGGATCCGGCCCCAGCCGCGCTCGATCATGGCGGGCATGGTCAGGCGGGTGAGCCGTACGGCCGCGAGCACGTTGACCTCGAAGTAGCGGCGCCACTCGTCGTCGGTGATCTCGAGCGGCTCGGCGGCGCCGAAGATGCCGAGGTTGTTGACCAGGACGTCGAGCCGCCCCGCCGCGGCCACGACCGCGCGGGCGCCTTCGTCGGTGGTCACGTCGCCGGCGCCGGCCACGAACTCACCGCCGGGCACCTGACCGGCCAGCTCCTGCAGCGCTTCGGCGACCCGGGCTTCGGTGCGCCCGTTGACGACCACGCGAGCGCCCGCCCGCGCGAGCCCGGCGGCGATCGCCGCGCCGATCCCCTGCGTCGATCCGGTGACGAGCGCAGTCTTCCCGTCGAGGTCGAGCTTCATGGCTTCCCCTTGGTCGCTCGAGCGTGCGGCTGTCGATCTTGTGCCCCATCATGCCGCCGATCGTTCAGCTCAGCAGGGCGCCGAGGTGGCCCGTCTCCTGGGCGAGGGTCATCCGGTAACCGCCTTCGAGGCCGCGTTCCCACGTGGTGACCGACGCGTTGGGCACATCCGTGCGGGCGGCCGCGGCGAGGAGTTCCCGTTCCGGCACGGCTTCGAGGATGTACCGCAGGGCGAACACCGTCATCTCGTGGGCGACGAACAGCACGCGCTGCCCCGGCGTCTCCGCGCTCAGGTCGGCGAGCAGCGACCGCACCCGCAGCACGACGTCGGCCCACGATTCGCCGCCCGGCGGGCGGTAGTAGAACTTGCCGAGGCGCTGCTTGCGCCGCAGCTCGTCGGGCCAGCGTTCGGCGACCCCGCGGCTGGTGAGCAGGTCGAGGACACCGAGCTCACGATCGCGGACGCGTTCGTCGACGCGCAGGCCGCCGGGCACTTCGACGCCGCTGTCCTTCGCGACGCCGAGCGCGATCCGGGCCGTGTCGAGGGCCCGCAGGTAGGGCGAGGCCACGACGAGGTCGGGCGGGTCGCCCGCGAGCCACTCCCCCACGGCGCGGGCCTGCCGCTCGCCCAGCCCGTTGAGCGGCACGTCGGCATCGCGCTCGGCGATGTCGATGACGGCGTGCCCCTCGGCCTCGGCGATCTCGCGGGCGACGTTGCCGGTGCTCTGGCCGTGGCGCACCAGGCCGATCCAGTCCAGCCGCGTCGTCACCGCTGCTCACCGCCGGCGGTCAGGTCCTTGCGGTACACCACGAAATCGCACGGCGTCGCCAGCAGCGGCGCGAGGTGCGGGTAGGTCGCCTCGACGGTCGCCGTGTGCTCGACCCGGAAGCCCAGCCGCGTGTACCAGGCGGCCAGGAATTGCTTCGACGGGTGCTCGAACTCCCGCGGCACGAGCAGCTCCAGCTGCAGCCGCCGGTCGCCCAGCGCGCGGCAGCGTTGCTCCGCGAACCGCACCAGCCGCCGCCCGATGCCCGCGCCCTGCAGCTCCGGCGCGGCGGCCAGCAGCCCGAATTCGCCGACGCCGTCGGCGACCTGCCGCACCCGCACGCACCCCACGACCCGGCCGCGCTGTCTCGCCACCGCGATCTCCCCGGCCGCGATCAGGCCCGCCACCTCCGCCGGTGACGTCCGGTCGGCCCGGCCGAGCCACAGGCCCTTCTCCGCGGTCGCGTAGACCGCGTTCACCACCGCGCTGACCGCGCCGGCCAGCGCCTCGTCGCCCGCCGCCGACCGCGCCAGCAGCTCGATCTCCGGAGCGTCCAGAAGGCACCTCCAAGGTCCGGCCGCCCAGTGTACGAACGCCCCGGCCGCACCGCCGGGAAATCGCGCTCCACCTGGCGTACGCCTCGCCGAACTGCCTCCGCGGGCCGGACGCGCGTCAGAACACCGCGGAATCGGCCTCCACCGGGCGCGCTTCGCCGAAGCCGCCGTAGCGACCCGCCTTCGCGCGCTTGCGCACCTCGTCGAAGTGGCGGTGCACGGCCTCCGCCGCGGCCTCGGCATCACGCGACACCAGGGCGTCGACGATGACCTGGTGGCGTTTGGCGGTGCCCGCGGCGGACGAAGCCGGGCCGCCGAGTTCGGCTTCCGCCGCGCGGTAGACGTCCCAGAACAGGCCGGTGAGCTCACGGGCGAGGTCGAAGCCGGCTTCGGCGCAGATGAGGTCGTGGAACTCGCGGTCGGCGACCGCCGCATCGGGGCCCTTGCGGCGCATGCGGGCGACGCAGGCTTCGAGGTCCGCGATCAGCTCGGGCCGGTGCTCCAGCGCGACGCGCCGGGTCAGCTCCGTCTCGATCATCTCGCGGACCTCCAGCAGATCACGCAGCCGGCCCGCGTCGCTGGCGCCGCGGGTCCGCGTGCGGAACAGCAGCCACGTCTGCAGCGCTTCGGATCCGGCCGAGCCGACGAACGTGCCGTAGCCGTGCCGGATCTCGACGATGCCGAGGGCCTGCAGCGCCTTGATCGCCTCCCGGATCGAGTTCCGGCTGACGCCGATGTCGTCCATCAGGCTGAGCTCGGTGGGCATCGGCGCGCCGGGCGGCAGGTCGCGGTCGATGATCAGATCGATGATCTGCTTGGTGATCTCTTCGCTGCGTTGCGGGCGCGCCAAAACTGTCTCCCCGAATGGTTCTTCCTCCGCTGGCACGTCGCCATCGGAGGACATCCTACGTCATACCCTGCCGGTCTCGGCCCGATGCCGAAAACGCCACGTCCCCTTGACCGGTACCCGGCGGGGTTCTAGGGTTCGCCCAGTCATAGGACGTCCCACGTCCTATGACCTCTGGTGGGTGAAACACACAGTCAGGAGACACCGATGTCCCGAACCGCCATGGGGACCGGCCCTTCGTTCGACCGGCGCACACTGCTGCGCTACGCGGGCCTCGTGGGCGCCACCGCCGCCTTCTCGTCGACCATCGCCGCGTGCGGCGGCCCCGCTTCGACGAACAAGACCGGCAGCTCCACGGACTCCCTCACCGCTGTCATCGGCTACGGCAACAACCAGTCGTGGGACCCGCTGCAGACCGCTTCGGCGTTCTCCATGGCCGCCATCCTGCACAGCTACGAATCGCTGGTGGAAGGCGACCCCATCACGCGCGCGCCGTTCGCCGGGCTCGCGAAGGCCCTGCCGGCCGACGTCAGCGGTACCAGCATCGAGTTCGAGCTGCGCGACGGCGCCAAGTGGCACGACGGGCAGCCCGTGACGGCCGACGACGTGGTCTTCACCTACGCCCGCGCCCTGGACCCGAAGGAGAACGTGCTCATCCACAGCTTCTTCGCCCAGTGGCTGAAGGAGGTGAAGAAGGTCGACGACCGCAGCGTCGAGTTCGTGCTCAAGTTCCCGTTCCCCTACGCGCTGCAGCGGATCCAGATCTGCAAGATCGTGCCGAAGCACGTGTTCGAGAACAACTGGCCGCTCGCCGCCGGGGGCAAGGTCGTGGGTTCCGGCCCGTACCAGGTCACCGAGCAGGCGCCGCTTTCGCACACGTCGTTCGAGAAGTTCGCGGACTACAACGGCCCGCGCCCGGCGGCGTACCAGAAGATGCTGTGGAAGTCCATCGTGGACTCCGCGCCGCGCGTGGCCGCGATCTCCGGCGCGAAGCCCGACGCGCAGATCGTGGAGAACATCCCCGCCGCCAACGCCGACCAGCTGCGCAAGGCCGGCCGCACCGTCGAGTTCGCCGACGGCGGCAACAACTTGTACCTGATGTTCAACACCGCTCACGCGCCCTTCGGCGACAAACGCGTGCGCCAGGCGCTGCACTACGCCATCGACAAGAAGAAGATGATCGAGATCGGCCTGCGCGGCACCGGCACGCCGGGCACGT
The DNA here is from genome assembly GCF_044452505.1 of Amycolatopsis sp. NPDC051903. Lineage (NCBI taxonomy): Bacteria > Bacillati > Actinomycetota > Actinomycetes > Pseudonocardiales > Pseudonocardiaceae > Amycolatopsis > Amycolatopsis sp. NPDC051903. Next base: position 91,180 of record NZ_JBITBT010000004.1, read on the forward strand.
CGTTCATCAACCCGAAGCTGCCGCAGTCGCAGCCGGCGTCGCAGAGCTTCACCTACGACCCGGCGAAGGCCAAGCAGCTGCTGGCCGAAGCCGGCGTCACGAACCTGAAGATCTCCCTGTCCACCACCAACACCTCGCTCGTGCTCGACTGCGTGAAGGTGATCAAGGAGGGCTGGGACGCCATCGGCGTGCAGACCACTTTGGACTCCCAGGACACCAAGGCGCTGTTCTCCAAGCTGGACAACGGCAACGACTTCCAGGTCGTGTCCACCACGAACAACCCCATGCAGTTCGGCAACGACCCCGACCTGCTCATCCGCTACTACTACGACGCCTCGTCGCTGATGATGACGAAGTACGCGCGCTGGAACAACGCCGACACCCAGGCGCTGCTGTCGCTGCAGGACAAGGCCGCCGCGGAGCCGGACGAGGCCAAGCGCACCGCGCTGAACAAGCAGCTGCTGGACCTGATCTCCGAGCAGGCCGTGATCTACCCCATCGTGTTCACGCAGCTCGGCACGGCCTGGGACCCGAAGGCGATCACGGGCGTGCACGCCCAGGGCTACCCGGGCATCTACCTCAACCAGGCCAAGCCGGTCTGACGAGAGAGGACCACCGCCCGTGATCGTCGTCGTGCGGATGCTGGCCTCCCGCATCCTCGCCCTGATCCCCCTGCTGCTCGGCGTGATCCTGTTCGTGTTCATCGTCATGCAGTTCTCCCCCGTCGACCCGGCACTGGCCGCGTTCAACGGGGCGAACGCCACCGAGGCGCAGCTGCAGCAGTTCCGCGAGGCCAACGGACTGCTCGACCCGCTGCCCCTGCAGTACGTGCACTTCGTGTGGCACCTGCTGCAAGGTGACTTCGGCACGAGCGTGATCACCAAGGAACCGGTCGGCCAGACCATCGCGACCGCGCTCCCGCTCACCGTGCAGCTCACGCTGCTCGGGCTGGTGCTCGCGCTCGTGCTGTCGATCGTGCTCGGCGTGACGTCGGCGCTGTTCCGCGGCCGCTGGCCCGACCACGCGATCCGGGTGGTCACGCTGGCGGGCGTCGCGGCGCCGGCGTTCTGGATCGCGCTGCTGCTGGTGCAGTGGCTCGCCGTGGGCAAGGGCCTGTTCCCCACCAGTGGTTACGTGAGCCCGGCCGACTCGTTCTCGGGCTGGCTCAACTCAATGACGCTGCCGGCGATCTCGCTGTCCCTGCCGGTGGCCGCGCAGCTGACGCGCGTGATCCGCACGTCGATGGTGGAGGAGCTGGACAAGGACTACGTGCGCACCGCCCGCGGCGGCGGCCTGCCGCCCGTGGTCGTGGTGGGCCGCAACGTGCTGCGCAACGCGCTGGTCAACCCGCTCACCGTGCTCGGCCTGCGCGTCGGCTACCTGCTCGGCGGCGCCGTGGTCATCGAGACGATGTTCGCGCTGCCCGGCATGGGCCAGAACATGATCCAGGCCGTGCAGGACGGCGACACGGCGAAGGTCCAGGGGTTCGTGATCACGATCGCCGTGGGCTTCGTGCTCGTGAACCTCATCGTCGACGTGCTCTACCTCATCGCCAACCCCCGACTGCGGAGCCACTCCTGATGCGCCCCGTCCTGCACCCGAACCTCACCGCCCGGCTCTCGCGGCCGGGCGTGCGGTTCCGCAAACTCCCCCCGACGTCGTGGCTCGCCCTCGGCCTGCTCGTGGTGCTCGCGCTCGTCGCGATCTTCGGCACGCTGCTGGCCACGCACAACCCCGACGCGCTCAGCACCGACGCCGGCGGTCCGAGCGCCGAGCACTGGTTCGGCACCGACCAGTCGGGCCGCGACATCTTTTCGCGCCTCGTGGCCGGCACGCGCTGGTCGCTCGCGATCGGCCTCGGCGCCACCGTGCTGGCGTTGCTCGCCGGCCTGGTGATCGGCTCGTTCGCCGCCACGTCCGGACGCCGCACCGACGCGGTGGTCATGCGCGTGATGGACGTGATCATGGCGTTCCCCGGTATCGCGCTCGCCGCGGTGCTGGTGGCGGTGTTCGGCCGCGGCATCCTCGTGCTGATCCTCGCGATCGGGTTCCTCAACATGGCCCCGGTCGCCCGCGTGGTGCGCGCGAACGTGCTGGCCCAGTACGGCGAGGACTACGTGGACGCCGAGCGGGTGATCGGCGCGAAGCGGCTGTTCATCCTGGCCCGGCACGTCGCGGTCAACTGCGCGGCGCCGATCCTCGTGTACTGCACGGTGACGGTGGCCGACGCGATCGTGTTCGAGGCGTCGCTGTCGTTCATCGGCGCGGGTATCCAGCCGCCGAACCCGTCGTGGGGCTCGGTGCTCTCGGACGGCAAGGACCTCGTGCTCACCGGCGGCTGGTGGGCGACGCTGTTCCCCGGCTTGCTGATCCTGATCACGGTGCTGGCGCTCAACATCCTGTCCGAAGGCATCTCCGACTCGTGGGCCGCGCCTTCGGCCCGCAACGCGAAGGCGGGTGAGGTCGCCAAGAAGATCGAGGCGGAGAAGGCGTCGGAGAACACCGCGGCCGCCCTGCCGATCGAGGGCCTGCTCGAAGCCGGCGAACGCTTGGCCGCCAAGGCGCGCGATCTGTCGGACCGGCGGCCGGTGCTGGAGGTGAAGGACCTCGCGGTCAGCTTCCCCGACCGGCACAACGGCGTGAACGTGGTCGACGGCGTGTCGTTCACCGTGCGTTCGGGCGAAGTGCTGGGCCTGATCGGCGAATCGGGCTGCGGCAAGTCGCTCACCGCGCTGTCGGTCATGGGCCTGCAGCCGGGCGCCGCGCGGCTGTCGGGCGAGATCCTGTTCGAGGGTGCGGACCTGCTCACCATGAAGGCGGGCACGCGCCGGCGCCACCTCGGCCACGACCTCTCGATGGTCTACCAGGACGCGCTCAGCTCCCTGAACCCGGCGATGACGATCCGCGCGCAGCTCAAGCAGTTCACCCGCCGCGGCGGCACGCGCACGCCGGAGGAGCTGCTGGAACTGGTGAACCTCGATGCGGGCCGGACGCTGCGCTCCTACCCGCACGAGCTGTCCGGCGGGCAGCGCCAGCGCGTGCTCATCGCGATGGCTCTTTCCCGCAGCCCCAAGCTGATCGTGGCCGACGAGCCCACCACGGCGCTCGACGTGACCGTGCAGGCCCAGGTCATCAAGCTGCTGCTGCGGCTGCAGGAGGAACTCGGCTTCGCGCTGATCCTGGTGTCGCACGACCTCGCGCTGGTCTCCGACGTCGCCGACCGCGTGGTCGTGATGTACGGCGGGCAGGTGGCCGAGACGGGCACGACGGCCGAGGTCGTCGGCTCGCCGCGGCACCACTACACGCGCGGCCTGCTGTCGGCCGTGCTGTCGCTGGAGGAGCACGAAGCCACGCTCACCCAGATCAAGGGGGTCGTGCCGGCGCCGGCCGACTTCCCGCCGGGCTGCCGGTTCGCCGACCGCTGTCCCGCCGCGCGCGGGCACTGCTTCGAGGTGGCGCCCGAACCAGAGCCGGCCGGAGCGGGGCACCTGGTCGCGTGCCACTACCCCGCCGAACGCACGACCCCGGCTGTCGTGGAAGGAGCGCAGGTATGACCCTCGTCGAAGTCGACGGTGTGCACGTGGTGCACCGCGTCCGCGCGGCGAGCCTGTTCGGCCGCGACCACGTCTACGCGCTCACCGACGCGAACCTGAAGATCGCCGCCGGTGAGACGGTGGGCGTGGTCGGCGAGTCCGGCTGCGGCAAGTCCACGCTCGCCAAGGTCCTCGTCGGGCTGCAGCAGCCGACGCGGGGCGCCGTGCGCTACGACGGCAAACCGCTCGCGGGGCTGCGTCCGGCCGAGCTGGGCCGGCAGGTCGGGATGGTCTTCCAGGACCCGGCCACGGCGCTCAACCGCCGCCTGCCGGTGGCGAAGATCCTGCGCGACCCGCTCGACGTGCACCACGCCGGCACCCCCGCCGAACGCGCCGAGCGGGTGAAGGAACTCATGGGTCTCGTCGGCCTGCCCGGCAGTGTCGCCGACGCGCTGCCCGCGCAGCTTTCGGGCGGGCAACGCCAGCGCGTCGCCATCGCTCGGGCGCTGGCCCTGCGGCCCGCGCTGCTCGTGGCCGACGAGCCGACGTCCGCGCTCGACGTGTCGGTGCGGGCGCAGATCCTCAACCTGCTCATCGACCTGCGCGAGGAACTCGGGCTCGCCATGGTTTTCGTGTCGCACGACATCCAGACCGTGCGGCGCATGAGCGTCCGCATCGTGACGATGTACCTCGGGCGGATCGTCGAAGAAGCCGCCGCGGAGGATCTGCCTGGTGATGCCCGGCACCCGTACACGCGGGCGCTGTTCTCGGCGACGCCGAGCCTGCTGCACCCCGTCGAACCGATCGTCCTCAGTGGACCCGTGCCGTCGGCGACCGCGCCGCCCAGCGGCTGCGCGTTCCACACCCGGTGCCCGAAGGCCACGGCCGAGTGCGCGTCGGCGCTGCCGCCGCTCACCGAGTCCGCCGGGCACAGCTACCGCTGCATCCACCCAGAGATCACCACCGGAGTGAACGCCTCATGACCGCGCCGAAGTTCGCCGGCATCATCCCGCCGCTGTGCACCCCGTTCAACGACGACTTCACCGTGGACACCGAATCGCTGCGCCGCCACGTCGAGTTCCAGCTCGACGCCGGCGTGCACGGCATCTTCGTGCTCGGTTCCTCCAGCGAAGTCGCCTTCCTGCCCGACGCGCAGCGCCGCGTGACGATCGAGACGGCCGTGGACCAGGTCGCCGGCCGCGTGCCCGTGCTGGCCGGCTGCATCGACATGACGACCCTGCGCGTGGCCGAGCACGTGAAGGCCGCCGAAGCGGCGGGCGCCGACGCCATCGTGGTGACCGCGCCGTACTACACGCGCACGCACGTGGCCGAGATCGACCGCCACTTCCGGCTGCTGCACGAGAAGACGGCGTTGCCGATCTTCGCCTACGACATCCCGGTGGCGGTGCACACGAAGCTCGACCGCGAGCTCGTGCTGAACCTCGCCGCCGACGGCGTGATCGCCGGGCTCAAGGACTCCAGCGGCGACGAAGCCGGTTTCCGCTACGTGCTCAAGGAGCGGCGCGAACGCGGGCTCGACACGTTCGCCGTGTTCACGGGCTCGGAGCTGCTCGTGGATTCGGCGCTCGCACTGGGCGCCGATGGCGCCGTGCCCGGGCTGGGCAACGTCGATCCGGTCGGTTACGTGCTCATCTACGACCACGTCCGCTCCGGCAACCCGCACGCCGCGCGCCGCGAACAGGAGCGGCTGCTGTCGCTGTTCACGATCACCGACGTCGCGCCGCCGAGCCGGATGGGCCGCGGTTCGGCCGCGCTCGGCGCGTTCAAGGCGTCGATGAAGATGCGCGGATTCATCGACAACGCCGTGATGGCGCCGCCGCAACTGCCGCTCAACGGCGACGAACTGCTGCGGATCAAGGAAAAGCTGGCGGAAGCGGGGCTGCTCTAGATGGCTCGGGTCCACTTCGGCGGCGACTACAACCCCGAACACTGGTCGCCCGAGGTCTGGGACGAAGACCTCAAGCTCATGGCCGAGGCCTCGGTCTCGATGGTCACGGTGGGGATCTTCTCGTGGGCGCAGGTGGAACCGCGGCCCGGCGAGTACGACTTCGGCTGGTTCGACACCGTCATGGACAAGCTCGCGGCGGGCGGGGTCGACGCGTGCCTGGCCACGATGACGGCCTCACCACCACCGTGGCTCTCCCACCGCCACCCCGAAATCCTGCCCGTGCGCGCCGACGGCACACGCCTGTCGGCCGGGGCGCGCCAGCAGTTCTGCCCGTCGAGTCCGGTCTACCGCGAGCACGCCGCGCGGCTCGTCGAACAGGTCGCCACGCGCTACGCCGGGCACCCGGCGCTGAAGATGTGGCACCTCGGCAACGAGTTCGGCTGCCACATCCGCGCGTGTTACTGCGACGCGTCCGCGGTGGCGTTCCGCGACTGGCTGCGCGAGCGGTACCAGAGCGTCGAGGCGCTCAACGCCGCGTGGAGCACCACGTTCTGGTCGCAGCGCTACGACGACTGGGCCGAGATCGAGCCACCGCGCGTGGCGCCGACGTTCCCGAACCCGGCCCAGCAGCTGGACTACCACCGGTTCTCCTCCGACGCGTCGCTCGGCTGCTACCTCACCGAACGCGAAGTCCTGGCGCGGCTCACCCCGGACGTCCCCGTGACCACCAACTTCGTCGGCCTGGTCCAGAAAGCGCTCGACTGGCATTCCTGGACCCCGCACGAAGACGTGGTGAGCCTCGACTCCTACCCGGATCCCCACGACCCCCGCGGTCACGTCGAAGCCGCCTTCGCGTACGACCTCGTGCGGTCCACGAAGGACGGTCAGCCGTGGCTGCTGCTCGAGCAGGCCCCGAGCGCCGTCAACTGGCGCACGCGCAACGGCCCCAAGCCGCCGGGCGCCATGCGGCTCGGCAGCTGGCAGGCCGTGGCGCGCGGCGCCGACGCCGTGCTGTTCTTCCAGTGGCGCCAGACCGCGGGCGGCGCCGAGAAGTTCCACTCCGCGATGGTGCCGCACGGCGGGCGCGATTCGCGCACGTTCCGCGAGGTCGCCGACCTCGGCCGGGAGCTGGCCGCCGTGCCGCGGCTCGCGGGCAGCCGAGTGAAGGCCGACGTGGCGATCCTGCACGACTGGCACAGCTGGTGGGCCCTGGAGCTGGATTCACACCCCTCCGACGACCTGCGTCAGCTCGACGCGCACCTCGCCCATTACGCGCCGTTGTTCGACGCGAACGTGACGTGTGACGTCGTGCGCCCGACGCGGGAGCTGTCGGCCTACAAGCTCGTCGTCGTCCCGAACCTGTACCTGATGGACGCCGGGGTCGCGGAGAACCTGCGGTCCTACGTGGCCGGTGGCGGCCACCTCGTCGTGTCGTTCTTCTCCGGCATCGTCGACGAGAACGACCGCGCGTACCTCGGCGGGTACCCGGCGCCGTTGCGCGACGTGCTGGGCGTGAAGATCGACGAGTTCCGGCCACTGCCCGAAGGTGGCTCGATCGGCCTCGACCTCGCCGGTGCCGCCGCGACCGGCACGATCTGGTCGGAGTGGGTGGAGCCCGAGGGTGCGTCGGTCGTCGCGACGTTCGGCGCCGGTGAGCTCGCGGGGCTCCCGGCCGTCACGCGCAACTCCTTCGGCGACGGCGTCGCCTGGTACCTCGCCACCCGGCCCGACGCGGCGGCGATGCGCACCCTCGTCGACCGGATCACCGCGGAAGCCGGGGTCTCGCCCGTGCTGCCCGGCCTGCCCGCCGGCGTGCAGGCCGTGGTCCGCCACGGCGCCGGCGAGTCGTACCTGTTCCTGCTCAACCACGGCGAGGAAGCGGTCACCGTGCCGCTGCCCTCGCCCGCCGCAGACCTGCTCACCGATCCCGGCCGGCCGAGTGACGCCGTGCAGCTGGCGCCGCGCGGGGTGGCCGTCGTAGGCGGGGAGTTCCACTTAGGCGAAAGGGAAGAACGGGAATGAGACCGATCATCCGCTGGGCACTGGCGTTCGTGGTGCTGGTGTCCGGCGTGCTGGTCCCGGCCGGTGCCTCGGCGGCACCGGCTCCGGCCGGCCGGTTCGACCAGCAGGTGCTCTTCAACCCCCACCAGGAAACGGGCTACGCCTGCTTCCGCATCCCCGCCATCGTCCGCAGCACGCACGGCACCCTGCTGGCCTTCGCCGAAGGCCGGCGCGACAACTGCGGCGACACCGGCGACATCGACCTCGTGCTCAAGCGCTCCACCGACGGCGGGAACACGTGGTCCCCGCTGCAGGTCGTGAACCCGGGCGGCGGTGACACGCACGGTAATCCGGTGCCCATTGTGGACAGTCTGACCGGGCGCATCGTGCTGATCACCACGTACAACAAGGGCCGAGACGACGACAAGGCGTGCGACGTGCCGTGCCCGCGCACCCCGCACGCGCAGTACAGCGACGACGACGGCAAGACGTGGTCGGCACCGGTCGACATCAGCGCGCAGGCGAAGCTGCCCGACTGGGATTCGTGGTACGCCTCGGGTCCCGTGCACGGCATCCAGCTCACGCAGGGCCGCCACGCGGGCCGGCTGGTGTTCGGGGTCAACGCGGAACGCAGTGACGGCACCAATTCCGTCGAAAACTACGCGGCACTGATCTACAGCGACGACCACGGCCGCAGCTGGCACGTCGGCGCCGTGGACAGCTACCCGCACCCGGTCGGCGGCACGTATGCGCAAAAGCCTTCGGAGGTCAGCGTCCTCGAACTGCCGGACGGCACGATCTACGCCGGCGGCCGGGAACAGGGCGGTACGGACGTCGGCAACCGCGACTACGCGTTGAGCCGCGACGGTGGTCAGACGTTCAGCAAGCGCTTCACCACCATCCCGGACCTCGTCACGCCGATGGTGCAGGGATCGCTGCTGCGGCTGCAGCGGCCGGGCGGTGACCGGATCCTGTTCGCGTCGCCGTCCGACACCGACCGCCGCCGCTGGATGATGATCCGCTCGTCCTACGACAACGGCCGCACCTGGGAGGACGCGGAGCAGGGCACGCGGATCACGAACGACTGGTCCGGCTACTCCGACCTCGTGCAGCTGAGCGGACCGCAGCAGCGCGACGCGGACATCGGCCTGATGTACGAGGGCGGCGCGGTCGACGCGCGCGACGAGATCCGGTTCGCCCGCTTCGACGAGAACTACCTGGGGTGGCGGCGATCCGCGGGCCCGGTGACCCCGGACGTCGCGCGGCCGGGCGGTGGCGCCTACGTGCTCGGCGGCGCGGCCGTGACGCCGGGGGTGTCGGGCGGGGCGCTGACGCTCGACGGCGTGGACGACTTCGTGCGCGTGCCGTACTCGCCGGCGCAGCTGCCGGGCTCCGGTGACTTCACGTTCACGACCTGGTTCAGCTACGGCGAATCGAAGGATCCGCAAGCGCTGCTGTGGCTGGGCGGGATGAACTCCGCGCCGCAGGTGTGGCTGCGCGGGGAACCGGCGTCGCACCGGCTGATCGCCATGATGACCACGGCGGCGGGCAGCAAGTCCGTGACCACCACGCAGGCCTACGACGACCAGCAGTGGCACCGCCTCGCACTCGAACGCACCGGTGGTCAGCTGAAGATCTGGGTCGACGGCGTGCTCGCCGCGTCCGGGCCGGACTCACCCGGGTCGGTCAGCCAGACCGTCGCGTTCCAGCTGCAGCTGGGTGAGCGCCTCGACGGTGCGAACCACTTCAAGGGCTCCCTCGACGACGTCCGGCTCTACCGCCGGGCGCTGTCGGAACCCGAACTGGACGCGATCGGCCAGGGCCGGTCCGTGTGGCCGGGCCCGGTGGTGCAGCTGCCGTTCGACCGGGTGCGCTGAGCCCCTGCGGGGCTGGAGCCGTGAGCAGGCGGCTTCAGCCACGCAGGACCAAGTACGGCGCGACGGCCAGCAGCGCCACCACGAGCACGATCCGCAGCTTTTTCGTCGGCAGGGCCCGCGCGATCTTCCAGCCCAGCACGACCCCGGCGAGCTCCGGCACCCCGATCACGGCGGCGAGGTGCCAGTCGATCGTGCCGTGCACCAGGTACCCCAGCGACCCGACGCCGGCGATGACCACCGACTGGACCTGCGCCGCCGCCAGCGCTTCCAGCATCTCCGCCCCGACGACCACCAACAGCGGCACCGCCAGCATCGGCCCGCCGACACCGACGAGCCCCGCCGCCACCGCCACCCCGAAGCCCAGTGCCAGGATCGTCCCCACCGGCGGTTCGTCCCGCACGACCGGTTTCCGCCACACCACCAGTGCCGCCACGACCGCCGCGAACACCCCGAGCACCACGCCGAACCACCGCGCGGACACCAGCGAGTTCAGCACCACACCCGCCGGCGTGCCGACGGCCGCCGCACCCGCGAGCAACAGCGCGACCCGCCGCGTGTGCGCCTCCCGCAACTGTCCGGAGTGGACATAAGCGGCACTCCCGGCCACCCCCGTCGCCACGTGCGTGACGATCGCCGTCCCCGCCACCTGCGCCGGCCCCAGCGGCGTCAGCAGGAACAACGCGATCGTCGGCAACACCCCACCCGGCCCGATCGCCGTGATGCCGATCCCCCCGACCAGCCCGAACAGGGCGAGCAACACGTCAGTGCTCACAGGAACCTCCCACCCGCACGGCACCGAGCCCCACCACCGGCCGACGCCCTGCACCCCGCGAACCGGGCCGCACTGCCGCACCCGTCAGCACACCGGCAGGCGAACGCTCCACACCAACCCGCACAAGCGCACCCGCCATCACGCCGGCCCTCGGTGCGGCGTCGCGGGGAGGGTGCGGCGGTCGGCGCACACGCGCGACGACTCGGGTCCGGACAGGCAGCCGGCGCCGCAACCCACGAGGCAGCCCGGGGCGAACACCGCCCGCCGACAAGCGCTCCACACCAACCCGCACACGCAAACCCGCCATCACGCCGGCTCGCGGTGCAGCGTCGCGCGGAGGGTGCGGCGGTCGGCGCACACGCGCGACGACTCGGGTCCGGACAGGCAGCCGGCACCACAACCGGCGAGGCGGCCCGAACTGAACACGGCCGGCCGGAGCTCCACACCACGCCGCACAAGCAACGTCGCCACCACGCCGGCCCGCGGCAAAGAATCGCGCGGATGGTGCAGCGGTCGGCGCACACGCGCGGCAAGTCGACACCGGACAGGCCGCCGGCACCGCAACCCACGCGGCAGCCCGAGGCGAACACGGCCCGCCGGCGAACGTTCCACACCACGCCGCACAAGCAACCTCGCCACCACGCCGGCCCGCGGCAAAGAATCGCGCGGATGGTGCAGCGGTCGGCGCACACGCGCGGCAACTCGGCACCGGACAGGCCGCCGGCACCGCAACCACGAGGCAGCCCGAGGCGAACACCGCCCGCCGACAAGCGCTCCACACCAACCCTCACAAGCGAACCCGCCATCACGCCGGCCCGCGGTGCAGCGTCGCGCGGAGGGTGAGGCGGTCGGCGCGCACGTGGAGGGATTCGGCGTCCACGGGGCGGCCGTCGGCGAAGCGGGTGAGGCGGTCGAGGGCGAAGACGGCCGTGCCGGGTGGGATGTCCAGCAGCGCGGCGGTGTCCGGACCGGCGGAGACGGCGTGGACGACCACGTCCGCGCGGCCGAGCCGGCGGCCGCTGGTTTCCTCGATCAGCGCGAACAGGTCGCGGCCGGCGAGGTCGTGGCCGAGCAGCGGGACCCCGATGTCGGCCGTGAGGTAGGTGGTGTCGAGCGACAGCGGGCGGCCGTCGAGGCGGCGCAGGCGTTCCAGGTGCACCACGGGTTCGCCCGGGGCCAGCGCGAGGCGCTCGGCGATCGCGGGTGGCGGGGTGAGGACGCGGGCCGCGCGGACTTCGTTGACGATTTCGCCGTGGCCGTCGAGGGCTTCCGCGAGCCCGGCGAGGCGGTCGAGGCCGTGGCCGTACTTCGGTTGCACCACGAGGGTTCCGACGCCCTGGCGCCGCTCGACCAAACCTTCGGCGCGCAGCAGCGCGAGTGCTTCGCGCACGGCGTTGCGCGTCGCGCCGAGTTGGGTGCCGAGGGTGCGTTCGTCCGGCAGCGGCCCGCCGTCGAAGGTGCCGGCCGTGATGCGCTGGCGCAGGACGTCGGCGATCTGGCGCGCGCGTTCGGCGCGCGGGCGGCGATCCGGTGCTTCCACGGGCGCGACGCTACCCCCTCACGCATTACGCCGGGGTTACGCCACCAGCGTTGACCTGCGCAAACGCCGTGACCAGCGAGCACCGCGGCCCGCGCAAGGCTTCCGCCACCGGAACCGGATCGCAACCGCGGCGGGCTTCCGAAAAAATCCTTTTTGTGCTATACTTCCACAATTCCGGGGTACCGTTCCGGCCCGTGACCGAACCCAGTTTCACCGCCCTCACCGCGGCTGCCGCGCGCGCCGCGCACCTCGTCGTCGACGCCGACCCGAAGATCTTCACCGACGACCTCGCCGCTCCCCTGCTCGGGGGGCGGGCCGGCGAACTCCTCGCCTACCACCGCGAGCACGGCGACCAGCCAGTGCTGGCCGGCGCCCGGACCCAGGTCCTCGTGCGCAGCCGGTACACCGAGGCGCAACTCGGCGGCCTCACCCAGTACGTGCTGCTCGGCGCCGGCCTCGACACCTACGCCTACCGCGCCCGCGGCGCGGACGTCCGGGTGTTCGAAGTGGACCGTCCGGAAACGCAGGCGTGGAAACGCGCACAGCTGGCCCGCAACGGGATCCCGGCACCGGCGTCGGTCGCCTACGTCCCGCTGGACCTCGAGTCCGGCGACCTGGTCGCGGCCCTCATCGGGCAGGGCTTCGACGTTTCCCGCCCGGCACTCGTGGGCTGGCTCGGCGTCACGATGTACCTCACGCGCCCCGCTATCGCCCGGACACTGGCGGTCCTCGGCGGTTTCGCGCCCGGCTCGCAGCTCGTCGCCGACTACTTCCTGCTCCCGCAGCTGCGCGACGAGGCCGGCGCGTCCTACGCCGGCCTCGTCGCCCCGGTCGCCGCGCAACGCGGCGAACCCTGGCTCAGCTGCTTCTCCCCCGAATCACTGACGGACCTGCTGCGGGACAACGGTTTCGGCCCCGTCCGGCACGTCCGCCAGCACGACCACGACGTCTGGCCACGCACCGACGCCCTGCGCCCGGCCGGGCTGTCGGTGCTGGCCCACGCGACGGTCGCCTGACCGTCGCGTGACCCCCGGCGTCACTGGCAGATGCTGCCCAGGCTCGCGGTCCAGCCCCACCACATGCCGTACTCGGCGAGGTTGCCGGCGTCGTTGAGGTGGATGTTGTCCGACGTCCACGGGCTCGGGTTCGGCAGGTTCGCCGCCCCGGCCGGCGGGATGTACTGGCGGAGATCCACCAACGCCGTTCCCTTCGCGACCGCGGTTTGGTAGATCACGGACGCGTACTGGTCCCACGTGTACTTCTGCGTGGTGCCGCCGTACGGGTTCGGCGTCCACTTGAGCTGTGCGTAAATGGACATCAGGATGTCGACGCCGGGCCGGGCGGCGCGGATGCCGTCGATGACGTTGTTCAGGTCGGTCTGGAACTTCGCCGGGTCGTTCTGGGCCCACAGGTCGTTGCCACCGAGGTCGACGAGCACCAGGTCGGGCTGTTTGGCGGTCATGTCGGCGATCGCGCCGGTCGTGCCCGCCCAGCGCCCGCCCGGCAGGTAGTCGGCCGCGAGGGCACCGTTGTGCGAGTAGTTCTCCACGTTCGTCCCCCACTGGGCGTGCACGTCGTTGGCCAGCTTGGTGGTCCAGCCGTACGTGGTGGGGAAGTAGGTGTCCGTGGTGGACCCGTAGCCGGTGGTGCCGTAGCCGGTGTCGGCCGAAGTGCCGACGATCGCGATGTTGTTCTTGGCCGTGCACCACGTGCTCTCCTGGCCGGCGTCCGAGGTGGACGCCGTGGACACCGCGGACACCCCGAGGCCGAGCCCCACGAGGGACAGCAACGCGGTGATTCTGGTGATCGTGGCTCTGCGCATCGTCGGGGACCTTTCGGGGAACGGGGAGCGTCTGCGCCTGAATCGCTCCACACCGGACAGTTGTTACCCCACCGGATGAGGCCTGGTAACGAAAGGTGAGTTTTCGGGCAGCCGGTCTGCCCGCGCACCGCCCGGCCGGCGGGCGGCCGGCCGCCGAGGCGCCCCGCACCGCCACCCACCACGGCCGGTGAGCTGCCGTTTCCGGCCCACACACCCGCCGCGGACCGCTGCGCCGCCCCGCCGACGTGACGCCGGACACACTCGCCCCGGCACTCGCGACGTCGGGTAAGAGGTTTCCTCGCCGCACCACCAGTTCGCCAAGAACCGCCCGCCCGAGCCGCCCGCGACGGCGGTCAGATGGCGCACTCCCCCTTGCCCAGCACCACGATCCCGCCCGGGCTCACGTGGTAGTGCTCCCGGTCGCGGGTGAGGTCGACCCCGATGTGGGCACCCGGGGGCACCACGACGTTCTTGTCGAGGATCGCCCGGCGCACCACGGCCCCGCGGCCCACGCGAACGCCGTCGAGCAGCACGGAACCCTGCACGACCGCACCGTTCTCGACCACGACGTCGGGCGAGAGCACCGAATCGACGACCTGGGCGCCCGAGATGATGCAGCCGTTGCTGATGATCGACTGCGTGGCGCTGCCGCCCTCCACGAACTTCGCCGCGGCGCGCTGGCCGGGGTGCGCGAGGATCGGCCACTTGCGGTTGTAGAGGTTGAAGATCGGGTACGTCGAGATCAGGTCGGTGTGCGCTTCGTAGTAGCTGTCGATGGTCCCGACGTCGCGCCAGTAGCCGTGGTCGCGCTCGCTCTCGCCGGGGACGAGGTTGCCGCTGAAGTCGTACACGGCGGCCTCGCCCGTCTCGACGAGCGCGGGGATGATGTCGCGGCCCATGTCGTGTTTGGACCCGACGTTCTTCGAGTCGGCGTGCAGCGCGTCGAGCATCGTCTGCGTGGTGAACACGTAGTTGCCCATCGACACGTACGCCTCGTCGGGCGAATCGGGCAGCCCCGGCGGGTCCGCCGGCTTCTCCAGGAACGCGTCGATCCTCGTACCGTCGCCGGTCTGGATCACGCCGAACGCACTGGCGTCGGCCCGTGGCACGCGGATCCCGGCGACGGTGACACCCGCGCCCGACGCGATGTGCGCGTCGATCATCTGGCGCGGGTCCATGCGGTAGATGTTGTCCGCGCCGAACACCGCGATGTACGCGGGCGACTCGTCGTACACGAGGTTGAGGCTCTGGTGGATCGCGTCGGCGCTGCCCTGGAACCAGCGCGGGCCGAGGCGCTGCTGCGCGGGCACCGGCGTCACGTACTCGCCGGTGAGCGACGAGAGCCGCCACGTCGTGGAGATGTGGCGGTCGAGCGAGTGCGACTTGTACTGCGTGAGCACGCAGATGCGCCGGATGCCGCCGTGCACGAGGTTCGAGAGCACGAAGTCGACGAGGCGGTGCACCCCGCCGAAGGGCACCGCGGGTTTCGCCCGGTCGGTCGTGAGCGGCATCAGGCGCTTGCCCTCGCCACCAGCCAGCACGATCCCCAGCACGTCGGATCCGTCGATCACGAAACCCTCCCGCACGCCTCGTAGATCGCGACCGTCCTCGCGGCGATCGCCGACCAGCCGAACTCTCCCACGGCCCGCTCGCGCCCGGCCAGCCCCATCGCGGCGGCCCGTTCGCGATCGCCGACCAGTTCGTCGATCCGCCGCGCGAGCCCCGCTTCGAACGCCGCCGGATCGTGCTCGTCGTAGTGCACGAGCAGCCCCGTCGCCCCGTCGTCGACCACCTCGGGGATGCCGCCGACGTCGCTCGCGACCACCGCCGTGCCGCACGCCATCGCCTCGAGGTTCACGATGCCGAGCGGCTCGTACACCGACGGGCACACGAACACCGTCGCGTGCGTCAGCAGCTGCACGACCTCGGTGCGCGGCAGCATCTCCGGGATCCAGTGCACGCCCGTGCGCTTCTCCTGCAGTTCCGCCACGAGACCGCGGAACTCCGCGTCGAGCTCGGGGGTGTCGGCGCCGCCGGCGCACAGCACCAATTGCACGTCGTCCGCGAGCGAAGCACCGGCGCGCACGAGGTGCGGCACGCCTTTCTGCCGCGTGATGCGCCCGACGAACAGCGCGTACGGCCGGTCCGGATCGATGCCGTGCTTGGCCAGCACGTCGCGGCCCGGGTCCGGGCGGTAGAGCGTGGTGTCGATGCCGTTGTGCACCACGTGCACGCGCGCGGGGTCGACGGCCGGGTACGCGGTGAGCACGTCCTCGCGCATGCCCGCGCTCACGGCGATGATCGCGTCGGCCGCGTCGTAGGCGTCCTTCTCGATCCACGACGAGACGCGGTAGCCGCCGCCCAGTTGCTCGGCTTTCCACGGGCGCAGGGGTTCGAGCGAGTGCGCGGTGATGACGTGCGGGATGCCGTGCGCCAGCTTCGCGAGGTGCCCGCCGAGGTTCGCGTACCACGTGTGGCTGTGGGCGAGGTCGTGGCCTTCGAGCGCGTTCGCCATGGACACGGCGATGTCCATGGTGGCGAACGCGGTCTGGGCGTACCCGTGCGCGTCGCGGTGCCCGTGGGCGCCGTCGTCGCGATCGGGTCCCCAGCAGTGCACGTCCAGGTCGACCAGCGACCGCAGTTCGCGGGCGAGGAACTCGACGTGCACCCCCGCTCCGCCGTAGACGTCCGGCGGGTACTCCCGGGTGAGCAGGCCGACCTTCATGCCCCGACCCTAATCGGCTCGGCCTGCCCGGTGCAGTACGAGAAGGGGACGAATCCGTGTCGTGATCGACTCACGCGGATGTCCTCCCGCTGACCGGTTCGCGCGCCGGCGCGCGAAGCCCGTGGTGGGCGAGCTCGCGCTCGGCCAGCTCCGCGAGCACCTCCGGATCGCGATCGCGCCAGCCCGCCGTGACCGCGGCGGCCGAGGCCCGGCGCGGCAACGGCCGGGTGACCAGCGCGCGCAGCGCCAGGAGGTCCAGGCCTTCGGTCCCCTGGCGGCGCAACCGGTCCGCCGCCGTCGCGCCGCGCGTGAACCGCCAGCGCAGCGGCAGCCACGACACCAGCAGGAACACCACCGGCACCGCGATGACGAGCACCGCGAGCCACCACGCCAGATCTTCGACGGCCGTGATCTGCCAGTGCCCCGCGTCGACGAGGTCACCGCCGGCGGCCGAGCCGGAGTGCAGCGCGTCGGCGAGCGGGTGTCCGATCAGCGGGACGCCGGAGGCCTTGTCCGCGGCCGAATCGAACGTCGAGCGCAGCCCGGAACCCGCGTCGACGAGCCCGTCGCCCGGCGCGCGCAGCCGCTCGACCTCGGTGTGCACGTGCGCCGCGAGCCACCCCGCGAAGGCGAGCAGGCCGGCCGCGAACGCGTCGCTGAGCACCTGCGCGGTGCGGCGGACCGGCCGGTCGGCGTAGACCTTCATCGGGGCGCTCCCCTCTCGCGGTCCCGGTCGACTACCCGGCCCGTGCTCGCCCGAACCACGATTACTCCTTGTGCAGCAACGGCTTCCGCCCGACGACCACCGTCGCGCCCAGGTCCTCGGACTCCGCCACCCGCGCCTCGAGACCGGCGCGCGCCACCGCGGCCACGGCCGGCTCCGCCTGTCCTTCGCTGGTCTCGAAGAGCACGCGGCCGCCGGGCGCGAGCCACTCCGGCGCCTGCGCGACGACGCGGCGCAGCACGTCGAGCCCGTCGGCCCCGCCGTCCAGCGCCTCGCGCGGCTCGTACTCGCGCGCCTCCGGCGGCAGCAACGCCACCTCGCCGGTGGGGACGTACGGCACGTTCGAGATCAGCACGGCCACCCGCCCGCGCAACCGTTCCGGCACCGGTTCGAACAGGTCGCCCTCGTACACCTCACCCGGCACGTTCCGCCGCGCGCACCGCACCGCCACGGGATCGACGTCGGCCGCGTGCAGTTCCACACCGGCCACCTCGGCCGCGACCGTCGCCCCCAGCGCGCCCGATCCGCAGCACAGGTCCAGCACGACGTCGCCGGCCCGCGCGAACCCGGCGGCCAGGGTCACGAGCAGCTCCGTGCGGTGCCGCGGGACGAACACCCCGGGCTCCACCACGAACCGCCGGCCCGCGAACTCCGCCCAGCCCACGACGTACTCGAGCGGCTCGCCCGCCACGCGCCGCGCCACCATCGCCTCGAGGTCGGCCTCGGACCCGGCGGCCTCGATCAGCACCGCCGCTTCCTCTTCGGCGAACACGCACCCGGCCGCCCGCAACCGCGAGACGACCCGTTCACCGCGCGCGACCACGCACCCTCCCCGCACCCCGATCCGGACCCGCAACACTAGCCGCGGTCACATCCCGCGCCCCCGGACCGTCAGACAATCGACGCACCGCACCCCGGAGGACACCACCGTGAACGACCTCGCCGAGCAGTTCGAAGCCCACCGCACCCACCTCAGGGCCGTCGCCTACCGGATGCTCGGCTCGCTCGCCGAGGCCGACGACGCCGTGCAGGAGACGTGGTTGCGCCTCAGCCGCTCCGACACCACGGGGGTGGCCAACCTCGGCGGCTGGCTCACCACCGTCATCAGCCGCGTCTGCCTCGACTTCCTGCGCTCGCGCCAGTCCCGCCGGGAGGAACCGACCGGCGAAGACCTCCCGGAGGGTGCCACCACGGTCGACCCCGAAACCGAAGCCGTGATGGCGGACTCGGTCGGCCTGGCGCTGCTCGTCGTCCTCGACACGCTCTCCCCCGCCGAGCGGCTGTCGTTCGTGCTGCACGACATCTTCGGCCTCTCGTTCGACGAGGTCGCCCCGATCGTCGACCGCAATCCCGCGGCCGCTCGACAGCTGGCGAGCCGCGCCCGCCGCCGCGTCCGCGGAAACCCCGCCGGTTCGGAGACCGACCTGGCGCGCAAGCGCGAAGTCGTCGACGCGTTCCTCGCGGCTTCGCGCGGCGGGGACTTCGCCGCGCTCGTCGCCCTGCTCGACCCCGACGCGGTGCTGCGCGCCGACGGCGAGATCCCGACGCTCGTGCGCGGCGCCCGCAACATCGCCACCGGCGCCAGCCGCTTCGCCCGGCGCGCCGCGTACTCGCGCCCGGCGCTGGTCGGCGGCCGTCCGGGCATCATCGCGGCGCCGCGCGGCCGGCTGCAGGTCGCGATGGCGTTCACGATCGAACACGGCCGCATCACCGAGGTCGACATCATCACCGAGCCCGACCGGCTCGCGGACCTGGCCATCGGGGCGCTCTGACCGCGGTGGCTCATCGTGACGACCCGCCGGGGTCGCCTTCGCGCTGACCTGGCCGAAGGAGAGTCAGCGTTCTCCGGCGGGTGCGCGCTGCGTGACCGTCGACCGGGTAATCTGACTGGACGCTTGTCCCAGAGTCCGTGAGAGGCGGTGATGCGCAGGTGGCGGCCATCCGGCCCAGCGTGACCCGGCGGCGCGAGCTGGCGCACACCAGCGCGCGGTCGCTGCTGATGACGGTGCTCGGCGAGTACGTGCTGCCGCGCCAGGAGCCGGTGTGGACATCGGCCCTGGTCGACGCCCTCGGCCTGTTCAAAGTCGAGGAGAAATCGGCCCGCCAGGCACTGGCACGAGCTTCGGGCGAGGGCTGGCTGAAGTCCGAACGCGCCGGCCGCCGTGTGCGCTGGTCGCTGACTCCCCCGGGCCGCCGCCTGCTCACCGAAGGCGCCGAGCGCATCTACAGCTTCGGCCGGCAGGCGGGCGGCTGGGACCGCCGGTGGCTGGTGCTGCTCGTGTCGGTACCGGAATCGCAGCGCGACCTGCGCCACCGCATGCGCACCCGCCTGAGCTGGGCGGGCTTCGGCTCGCCGGCACCGGGCGTGTGGATCAGCCCGAACACGGCCGCGGAAGCCGAGGCCGCGCGGCTCGTCGCGGAGCTGACCGACGGCGGGCAGGCGATGTCGTTCGTCGCGAGCTACGCCGAGATCGGCGACGAGCAGCAGATGGTCGCCCGCGCCTGGGACCTGCGCGAACTCGAACACCACTACGAGCGGTTCATCGACGAGTTCACCGGCCTCGCGCCGCGCTCGGGCGAGGCCGTGCTGCTCGCGCAGACGCGGCTGGTGCACGAGTGGCGCCGCTTCCCGTTCCTCGACCCGGGCCTGCCGCACGAACTGCTGCCCGAACGCTGGAGCGGCACCCAGGCCGGCGAACTGTTCCACGACCGCCACGCCGAGTGGCGCGACGAAGCCCAGCGGCACTGGGACCGGTTCATCGAGGGCGGCGACCCCGGCTGAGCCTCAGCCAAGCGGGTTGCGGTAGAGCTTGCGCTCACTCTCGTGGCTGCGGTCGACCGGGCACTCCTCCAGCCAGGAGCCGTCGGTGACGTCGCCGCAGGGCTCGGCGATCACGTGCGGCATGGTTGTCTCTCCCAACGGGTTTCAGGCTCGACCACGGAGATCTGACCTTCACCGTGCACTGTGGACACTTGCAGGCCGGACGATCACCACGTGGGTGCCGGCGTAGGTATCGCGGTGGCGCGCGAAGTACGTCAAGGCCGACGCGGCCACCGGCACGAGCGGGCGTGGCTTGACCGTGCCGGCCCGGTGGTCGTCGTTACACCGCATCAGAATCACCAGTGCGGGACTCAAGCAACTGGTGGGACGAGGCTAGACCGCGTGGTCCAAGCCACCGAGCGGACCGCCATGATGCCTCCTCACCGCGGCCGGCAAGGACACCTTCCCCGAGCACCCGGCCGACGACAGCGCACCCCCTCGATGTTCTCCGCGCTGACGCCGTGTCAGAGCCGCGTCAGTGTGGTGCCCGTGGCGTGTCAGCGCGGCGGGCGAGAGTGGTTTCCGTGATCAGCTCCTCGATCACACCGGCAGCCAGCACCGGCGCCCCAGCAACGGGAGCGCCGAACGAAACCACAGGAGAGCGTCATGCAGAAGTTTGCCACCACCGGTCCGATCACCGCCGTCCTGGACATCCCCGCCGGGCGCGTCCGGCTCGTCGCCGCGGAGCGGGCCGACGTCACCGTCGAAGTCCGGCCCGCGGACGCGGCTAAGGGGCGCGACGTGAAGGCGGCGGAGAAGACCACGGTCGACTACGCCGATGGCGTCCTGCGGGTGCACACCGCGGAGCCCAAGAACCAGGTCTTCGGCGCGTCGGGGTCGCTTGAGGTCACGGTCGAGCTGCCCGCCGGCTCCCGCGTCGAGGGCAAGGCCGCCGGCGCCGAGCTCCGTGGCGTCGGGCGGCTCGGCGACGTCGCCTTCGAGGGTGCCTATCGCGAGATCACCATCGACGAGGCCGGGCGCGTGAACCTGACCGCGGTCGACGGCGACGTCGAGATCGGCCGGCTGGGCGGCCCCGCCGAGATCAGCACCGCGAGGGGCGACATCCGGATCGCCGAGGCCGTGCGCGGCACGGTCGTGCTGCACACGCAGTCCGGCAACATCTCGGTCGCCGCCGCGGCCGGTGTGTCGGCCGCGCTGGACGCGGGCACCACGTCCGGCCGCATCAGCAACTCCCTGAAGAACAACGGCGCCACCCAACTCGACATCCGCGCCACCACCTCGCGGGGCGACATCGTCGCCCGCAGCCTCTGACGCGGTGCGGCCGTCGCTCGAACCGGGGCCGGGTCACCCTTCGCGGTAACCCGGGCCCGGTTCCGGCGTCACGTTCGCCGTCGTGATCTCCTCGGAGCAGTGGCCGCACACCAGCTGCGGCGCGACGGGCTCGCCGCACGGCTGGTGGCGCAGCACCAACGGCGGCCCCGACGGCGTGGCCAGGTGGTCGTCGCCCCACCGCATCAGGATCACCAGCGCGGGGAAGATGTCCTTGCCGGCGGCGGTGAGGCGGTACTCGTGGCGGTCCGGTTCGGTCGCGTAGACCACGCGGTCGAGCACGCCGAGCTCCACCAGTTGCTTGAGCCGCGCGGACAACGTCGGGCGCGGGATGCCGAGGTTGCGCGCGAACTGCGCGTACCGCCGGACGCCGAAGAACGACTCGCGCAGGATCAGCAGGGTCCAGCGCTCCCCCAGCACGTCCAGCGCCCGTGCGACGGACTCCGCCGTGAAGCGGTGGCGCAGCTCGTCCATCACGGCGCCAGCTCACGCAACAGGGTGCGGCCGGCGGGATCCTCCGCCGTAGCCGGGATGAGGCCGACGTGGTCGGCGCCCGCCGCGAAGTACTCCGCGATGCGGGCGCGGATCTGCGCCGCCGAGCCGATCGCGCCGACGTCGCCCACCAGCGAAGGCGGCACCGCCAGCGACGCGCGCGGAGTACCCGAACGGGCCGCGAAAACGAGGTCGCCGTACCCGAGCTCGGCGAACATCTCGCCGTAACCGGGCGGGCTCAGGTACACCGTGACCTGCGCCGCGAGCTGCCGCAGCGTCGCCGCGCCGGGGTCGAGCGCGACCGGGACCCACACGGCGAGGCGCGGCGGGGTGCGGCCCGCGGCGGCGGCGTGGCCGTCGATCTCCTTGCGCACCTGGGAAACGTGCGCCGGCGGCACGAGGTTCAGCACGACCTCGTCGGCCACCTCCGCGGCCACGCGCGTCATCGCCGGCCCGAACGCGGCGACCGTGATCGGCAGCGGAACCGCCTCTCGAAGCCGGAAACCCTTGCTGCGCACGTGTTTCCCCTGAACCGACAACCGCTGTCCATCTAGGACGGTCCGCACGGCCGCCACCGTCTCGCGCATGCGCGCGGCCGCGTGGTCCCACGGCCGGTCGTGCCAGCCGCTCACGATCGCCGGGCTCGAGGCCCCCAGCGCGAGCCCCACGGGCGGCCGCGCCAGCGTCGCGACCGACGCCACCCCCAGCCCGAGCGCGACGGGCGTACGCACCCCGATCGGCAACGGCCCCAGCCGCACCCCGATCCGCTCCGTCCGCAACCCGACGGCCGTGGCGAGCGAGAAGGCGTCGAACGTCGCCATCTCGCCGATCCACAGCTCACCGAACCCGGTTCGCTCCGCCTCCACCGCGAGGTCGACCGCCTCACCCGCCGGCCGATCCAGCCAGAACGGCGTGACCACACCCAGCGCACTCACAGCTGCACCGCCTCAGCCAGCAGACCCACCCCACCGCAGTCGCCCTCCGCCGCCAGGCCGGCAACTGCACACGCCGACCGATCGAGCCACAACGGCGCCACAACACCCCACCTACTCACCACCGCACCAGCCCGCAACCCACCGCGCCCGGCGAACTCCGCCTCCACCGCGAGGTCGACCGCCTCACCCGCCGGCCGATCCAGCCAGAACGGCGGACCACACCCAGCGCGCTCACAGCTGCGCCGTCTCGGTCGGCAGGCCGAGCAGGAGGCGGCCGGTGAGCTCGTAGGTGGCGGGGTTGACCTGGAAGTGCGCGGTGGCGGTGTGCGCGTCGCGGAATCGGCGCTGCAGCGGGGAAGTCTCGTAGATGGCCGAGCCGCCGCCGAGGTCGTACATGGTGCGCGCGACGTCGGCCGACACGCGCACGGCGTGGGTGCACGCGAGCCGCAGCGCGAGGCGGGCGTCTTCCGACACCGCGGCGGACGACGCGGCGGCGTCCCACGCGTCTTCGATCGCGCGGTAGTAGAACTCGCGTGCCGCGCGCAGCGAAGCCTCGGCCTCGGCGACCCCGCTCTGCGTGGCGGTGCGCTCGGCCAGCGACCGGCGGGACCCGCTGGGGTGCTTGGCCCCGGCCAGCTCCGCGAGCTCGGTGAGCGCGCCCCGCGCGTTGCCCAGCGCGGCGGCGGAGATCGACGCGGCGAAGAACCCGAAGAGCGGGAAGCGGTGCAGCTGCCCGGCACCCGCCGACGGACCGTCCACAACGGACAGCAGCCGGTGGTCGGGCACGAACACGTCGGCAGCGCTCGTGTCGTGGCTGCCGGTGCCGCGCAGGCCCGAGGTGTGCCAGGTGTCGTGGATTTCCAGCTCCGCGGTGGGAATCGCCGCGACGACGAGCTTCGCATCGAGCACGCAGCCGAGGAAGATCCAGTCCGCGTGCGTCACCCCGCTGCAGAACGACCACCGGCCCGACACCCGCACTCCGCCGTCGACCGCGGTGGCCTTGCCGCGCGGCGCCCACACGCCGGCGGCCACCGAAGCGGGGTCGCCGAAGACTTCCTGGCCACCCTTCTCCGGCAAGTACGCGCCGAGCAGGCTGCTCGTGGCCGCGATCGAGACGCACCAGCCCGCCGACGCGTCGGCCTCCGCCACCCGCTCGGCCGCGCGCAGCACGGCCGCCGCCGTGGGCTCGGCGCCACCGAGGCTCGCGGGCAGGCCGGCGCGGAACAGGCCCGACGCCTTGGCGGCCTCGACGACCTCGGGCGCCAGCGCCCGGCGCCGTTCCGTCTCCACGGCGTGGTCGGCGGCCACCGCCGCCAGTGGTGCCGCCTTGTCGAGCAGGTCGTCGCGAGTGCCCACCGTTGTCCTCCGACCGGTTCAGGAAACTTACCGGTTCAGAATTTTTACCAACTTTCCGGCGAGTGTCAACGAACGACCGGAAACAACCAGGTCAGGGCACCACGACCACAGGCCAGACCGCAGCCCGCACCAGGCGGTTGCCCACCGAGCCGACGAGCCGGTGCCCACCCTGCTCGGACGCGCCCACCACGACCAGGTCGGCGCTGACCTCCTCGGCGGTCTGGCGCAGCTCCGGGTACGTCTCGCCGCGCCGGACCAGGAACGTCACCGGCACGCCGAGCTCGTCGGCGCGGTCGCGCAGCTGGGAGCGCAGCTGCTCGATCTCTTCGTCGAAGGTCTGCTGCTGCACGTCGACGACGGCCGCCGCCGCGAGCCCGGCCCACAGCGACGGCGCCGCGACGTACACGACCACGAGCCGCGCGCGCTGGCGGCGGGCCAGACCCGCCGCATACGCGGCCGCGCGCAACCCCGTCGGCGAAGTGTCCGTGCCGACCAGGATCACGCGCGGTCCGTCGGTTCCCCGCTCGTACGGTCCGGGTTCCCACCGCGGGCCGTACTCCTCGACCAGTTGTTCCACCCGGCCATCATGGCAGCCGGGTCAGTGCTCCCCGGCCACGCTCTCGACCGAGCGACCCGTGGTGCGCGGGCCGAGGATCGCGATGTTGAGCGCCACGAGCACGAGCGCCGCGGCGATCACCACGAACAGCACGGCCGCGCCCGAGGCGGCGAGCAGCGGCACGAGCACGAACGGCATCAGCCCGCTGGCCAGTCGCGAGATCGAGTACGTGCCACTGGAGGCCGTGGAGCGCAGGCCCGTCGGGAAGATCTCCGCCTGGTAGATGTGGTAGGCGTTGGAGAACACGTTGCTGATCGCCGTGTAGATGAAGCCGAACGCGATGGCCAGCGCGATGGAGTTCGACAGCCCGAACGCGAGGCCGAAGACCGCCATCAGCAAGACCGAGCCGATCACGAGGAACTTGCGCTCCACGCGTTCCACGAGCGGCAGCGACAGCGCCGAGCCGACCGGGTAACCCAGGAACGTGAGGGCCGTGAACAGCAGCGACTGCGAAACCGGGTAGCCCTTCGCGGCGAGCACGAGCGGGACCATGGTGCCGAAGCCGTAGTACCCGATGGTCTGCAGGACGTGGAAGATCGTCATCATGACCGTGCGGCGGCGGTAGGACGGGCCGAACAGGTCCTTGACCGGTGCGGCCTTGCGCACGGGCTTGGCGGTCGGCGCGTGCTCCTGCTTCAGCGGCACGGCGGGCGCCTCGCCGGCCTCGGCCTCGAGCGCGCTGATGACCGTGTTCGCCTCCTGCGTGCGGCCCACGGAGTGCAGCCAGCGCGGCGATTCCGGCAGGCCGCGACGCAGCAGGAACACGACGCCGGCGCCGAGCGCGCCGATGACGAACAGCCAGCGCCAGCCCGCGATCCCCAGGATCGGCTGCTCGGTGAGGCCCTTCGCGAGGAACCCGACGACCGGGACACCGCAGAACGCGAGCGTGTACGCCCACGCGATCAGCTTGCCGCGCTTGCGGGCGGGCAGCAGGTCGGTGAGGTAGGTGTCCGCGAGCGGCGGCTCCGCGCCGAGGCCCACGCCGGCGAAGAACCGGGTGATCAGCAGCATGATCGCGTTGCCGCTGAACGCGCCGAGCAACGAGAAGAACGAGTACAGGCCCAGGTTCAGCAGGAACGCGCCCCGGCGGCCGAAGCGGTCGGCGAGCCGGCCGAGCAGCAGGGCGCCGAAGAACATGCCGAGGAACGTCGAGGCCAGCAGCGGCGGGAGCGCGGCCTTGCTGAGTTTGAACTCGCTCACCAGCACCGAGCTGATCGTGCCGGTGAGGAAGACCTCGTAGAACTCGAAGAACAACCCGAGTCCCACAGCGACCGTCGCGCGCCGGTGGGTGCGGGTGACCGGCAACCGGTCGAGCCGCGCGGCTACCGCGGCCGTCCCCGGCTCCGCCGTGTCGAGGGGGTTCGCCATCCGTCGTCTCCTTTGACTGTCCATGGCCGCACAGATCGAGCGAACACAGGATCCACTATGTGATTCGTGGCCTCATCATGTGGCGACAACCACGCGACGTCAAGGGTCACGACACTCCGCCGCCTCGCGCGATGCGGGCCACACGGGTGGGTGACAAGCCGCTCACCAGCACGAAGACCGCCCCGGCGAGGTCCGCGCAGGCACGGCAAGAAATCTTCGGCACGTGCCACATGCGGCGAATTACGCACTGTCGGCTAATTTGGACAAAAAGGACCAGCGGTCGCCCGATGGCCGATGGCGGCTGACCAGCGCAAACAGAATAGGCGACCGCGTCGGGGACAACCCGGCGGCCCGGCTCGCCGTCACCTCACCCCGAACGCCGCCGAACCGACGCGCTGCCTCGGCGGCGCAGGGTGCACCTCGAGCCGGCAACGCAACCGGGTTGGCTGTGGCCGCAACTCGGACCCAGGGCAACGCTCGCGAACCGCACCCCGCGACGCTCGCCAGTGCCGCAACCGCCCGCGACTGGCCCGCTGACCAGGACAAAAGCAGAGGCGGCGGCCAGCCAGAGACGTCGCGGGCCGGGCCGGCGCGGTAGCCGAAACGCTCGGACGCCGTGGCGCGGCAATGCGCCACCAAGCCACCTCCGCCCGCGGCTCAGGCCCAGCACAACCCTCGCGAACCGCACCACAAGAGGCGCTCGCGAGAATCAAAACCGCCCGCCAGCAGGCCGCCGACCTGGACAAAAGCAGAGTGCAGCCGCCAGCCGACGACGCCGCGGGCCATAACGCCCCGGTACCCGAAACGCTCGGACGCCGTGGCGCAATGCGCAGCGACGCGCAACCAAGTCACCTCTGGCCGCGCCCCAGACCCAGCACACCACTCGCGAACCGCCCCACAAGCGACGCCCGAGAGAATCAAAACCGCCCATCAGCAGGCCGCCGACCTGGACAAAACCAGAGTGCAGCCGCCAGCCGACGACGCCGCGGGCCATAACGCCCCGGTACCCGAAACGCTCGGACGCTGTGGCGCGGCGATGCGCCACCAACCCAGCTCCGCCCGCGACCCAGACCCAGCACAACACTCGCGAACCGCACCCCAAGCGGCGCCCGCGAGAATCAAACCCGCCCGCCAACAGGCGGCCGACCAGCGCAAAGGCGGAAACGAACCGAACCGTCAGCCGGAGACGTCGCGGGCCATGCCGGCGCGGTAGCCGAAGCGTTCGGAGGCCGCGATGCCCGCCTCGACCACCAGGGGCGCGAGCTTCGGCACGTCGGCCGGGGACATTCGCTGCGTGGGGGCGCCGATGCCGATCACGGCGCTCAGCTCGCCGTTGAGCCCGAACACCGGCGCGCTGAGCGAAGCTGCGCCCAGGTCGCGTTCCTCGAAGGACGCGGCGTAGCCGTCGGAGCGGACTTGGGCGAGCTGCTGGTTCAGCTGGTCGATGTCGACGATCGTGTGCTGGGTGAAGCGGGACAGGCCGTGGCCGATGGCGTCGCGCAGGGCGAGGCGGTCCCAGGCCAGGAAGACCTTGCCCGCGGAGCCGGCGTGCAGGGGCATGACCATGCCGACCACGAACAGCCGGATCACCGGGTGCCGGGATTCGGCCAGGGACACCACGGTCCGGAAGGCACCGTCGCGGACGTACAGGCAGGCGGTTTCCCCTGTGTCGTCACGGAGTTTGGTGAGCACGGGCCGCACGAGGCGCACCAGGTCGAGCCCGAAGGTCCCCGGCGCGGCCCACCGCACGAGCCCGAGGCCCACGCGGTACGTGTCGTCGTAGCGGTCGAGGAAACCCTCGCGCACGAGGTTGTGCACGAGCCGCTGGCAGGTGCTCGCGGGCAACCCGGTGGCGCGGGTGATCTGCTGCAGGGTCAGCTCCGGCGCCTCGATCGTGAACGACTCGAGGATCTGCTTGAACTTCCGCAGCACCAGCACCGGCGCGGTGCCGCCCCGCTCTTCCGCCATCGAAGCCCCGTTCTGTGACCCACCCGACTGTTCAGCTGAGTGTAGTCAGTCTCGATCGTCTTGACGGCAACACTCGCACCCGTATTCTGAGTACACAACTCACGATGTGGTTGGAGCGAGGACACATGAGTGATCGAGGCCCCCTGACCGGGGTGCGGGTGGTCGAACTGGGCAACTTCATCGCCGCGCCGACCGCGGGCAGACTGCTGGCCGACTTCGGCGCCGACGTCGTCAAGGTCGAACGCCCCGGAAGCGGCGACGAGCTGCGGCGCTGGCGCCTGCACGCGGGCGATACCTCCCTGCTCTTCCGCACGCTCGGCCGCAACAAGCGCTCGATCACGCTCGACCTGCGGTCGGCCCCGGGCCAGGACGTCGCGCGCAAGCTCATCGCGAAGGCCGACGTCGTGCTCGAGAACTTCCGCCCGGGCACGCTCGAGCGCTGGGGCCTCGGCCCTGACGAGCTCAAGCAGCTCAACCCCGGCCTCGTGCTGGTGCGCGTCTCCGGCTACGGCCAGACGGGCCCATACCGCGACCGCCCGGGCTTCGGCGGCGTCGCCGAAGCCGTCGGCGGCCTGCGCGCCCTCACCGGCTACCCCGACCGCCCGCCGACGCGCGTCGGCGTGAGCCTCGCCGATTCCGTCGCCGGGCTCTACGCCGTGATCGGCGCGCTCATGGGCCTGCTGCGCCGCGAACGCGAGCACGGCGGCGGCGAGGTCGTCGACGTCGCGCTGTACGAAGCCGTCTACTCCCTGATGGAATCGCTCGTGCCGGACTACGACGCGTTCGGCGCGACCCGCGAACCCGCCGGCTCCGCGCTGCCGGGCATCGCTCCGTCCAACACTTACCGCTGCGGCGACGGCAAGTACATCGTCGTCAGCGGCAACGGCGACGCCATCTTCCGCCGCCTGGCCCACGCCATCGGCCGTCCCGACCTCGCCGAAGACCCGGCGCTGGCCGACAACGCCGGCCGCGTCGCCAACACCGCCCGCCTCGACCAGGTCATCGGTGACTGGGCGGCCGGGCTCTCGCAGGAAGCCGCCGAAGCCGCGCTGCGCAACGCCGACGTGCCCTGCGGCCCGATCCTCACGGCCGAGGACATCACCAAGGACCCGCACTTCGAAGCCCGCGGCATGCACCAGCGCCGGGCCGTGCGCATCGGCGACGAGGACGTCGAGGTCACCTTCCCCGGCGTCGTCCCGGCGCTCGGCGAGCACCCCGGCAGCGTCCGGACGCTCGGCCCCGAGCTCGGCGAGCACACCGACGCCGTGCTGGCCGAGCTCGGCCTCGACGACGACACCCGCGCGCGCCTGCGCGCCGACCACGTGATCTGACGACAGGAGAAGCCATGCCCAGCACCGACGAAGTCCTGATCACCGAAGTCGTCCTGCGCGACGGCCTGCAGGACGAGGCCCGCACCGTGCCCACGCCCGACAAGCTCCGCCTCGCCCGCGGCCTGATCGACGCCGGCTTCCAAGCCCTGGAGGTCGGCTCGTTCGTGTCGAAGCGGCGCGTGCCGCAGATGGCCGACACCGACGAGCTCCTGCGCACCCTCGACCCGGGCAGCAGTCCCGCCGCGCTGCACACGCTCGTGTTCACCGAACGCGGCGCGCAGCAGGCGGTCGACGCCGGCGCCCAGTCCGTCCGGCTCGTGGTCTCGGCCAGCGACGGCCACAGCACCGCCAACGCCGGCGTCCCCACCGAAGGCGCGCTGGCGCGGCTGGAAAGCTGCGCGGAAATCCTCATCGCCGCCGGCGTGACGATCGAGGCGACCATCGCGACCGCGTTCGTGTGCCCGTTCGACGGCGACACCGACCCCGCGCGCACCGCCGCCACCGCCGCGCGGCTGGCGAAGCTCGGCACGAGCGTGCTGCACCTCGCCGACACGATCGGCGCGGCCAACCCGAGCCTGCTTCGCCGCGGGATCGAAGCCGTGCGCGACGAGCTGCCGGAGATGCCGCTGGGCTTGCACTTGCACGACACCTACGGTTTCGCGGCCGCCAACGCCTGGGAAGGCCTGCGGCTCGGCATCCGCCGCTTCGACTCGTCGCTCGGCGGGATCGGCGGCTGCCCGTTCGCGCCCGGCGCCTCGGGCAACATCGCGACCGACGACCTCGTGCACCTGCTGCACCGCGAGGGCATCGCCACGGGGCTCGACGTCGCGAAGCTCGCCGCGCTGCGCGACGAGGTCCGGGTCGCGGTCGGGCACCCGCTCGGTTCGGCGCTCGCCTCGGTTCCGGCCGTCCCCGCGACCCTGGCCTGAGGCTTTGCCGGTAATTTGCAAACCGGCCGTATTCCTGGTCATTCTCCAGTTCCGGTGTTACGCCGTTTGCTGGTAGCGTGCCCCGCACCTGAACGCGTGTCCGGTACGTACCGGGGAGCGCAAACACGCGCGGAGGTGAGGCGGATCGCGATGCGAGACGATGTTGTCGAGGCGAGTTCCACGATCGGACACCCGCCCGACGCGGTGTGGCAGATCATCGGCTCGCCCGAGCTGTACCCGAGGTTCGTGCCGGCGATCAGCTGGTGCGAGGTGACCGACGCCGCGGAACGCGGCCGCGGTCCGCGCTGCCTGATCCGGCTCGCGCCGGATCGCGACACGCTCGTCGAGGGCAGCATCCACGCGGTGGTGTACCGGCCGGGCGAGCACGTGGTCTGGTGCGGGCTGCCCGACGAACGCAACTGGGTGTCGTTCGAGCTGCGCCCGCTGCACCGCGGGGCCACGGAACTCGTGCTGCGGATGATGCTCCCGTCGTTCCCGGCCGAACGCGCCGACTTGCTGTCGCGCTCGTCCGTCAAGGGCATGCTCAAGGAGCTGACGCAGCGGATCGACCTGCAGCTGTCCGGCGAAGCCGCCGAGCCGCCCGAGTACGACCGCGCGACCGCGCTGCGCACGGCCAACACGCTCGTGCGCGCGGGCGTGCTCAAGTCCGGCCGGCCCGACCGGGTCGTGAAGCAGCTCAACTCGCTGTCGCAGTGGGGCGCCACGATCGCCGGCGGTTACCTCGCGGCCACCGCGCGCGGGGCCGACGACGTGGCGGTGCACGACGAGCGCAACAGCCGCACGTTCCGCGACGTCGACCAGCGCAGCAACCAGCTCGCCCACGCGCTCGCGAAGCTGGGCGTCGAGCCCGGCCAGCGCGTGGCGCTGATGTGCCGCAACCACGCGGCGATGGTCGAGGCGTTCGTCGGCTGCAGCAAGCTCGGTGTCGACGTCGTGCTGCTCAACACCGGCCTCTCCCCCGCCGCGGTCGAGGACGTGCTCACCGAGCACCAGCCCGCGGCCGTGCTGGCCGACGACGAATTCGCCCAGACGATCGCCAACGTGCAGGGCGATTTCCCGCGCGTGAGCACGTGGGACGACGCCGAGCAGGGCTACCGGACCGTCGACGAGCTGATCCGCGACGCCCCGGTCTCGCGGCCGAAGCCGGTGAAGCGGCCCGGCCAGATCGTGGTCCTCACGTCCGGCACCACCGGCGCCCCGAAGGGCGCGCGCCGCCCGACGCCGAAGGGCCTGAGCACCGCGGCGACCATGCTCGCGCGGATCCCGTTGCGGGCACGGGACAAGATCGCCGTCGCCGCGCCGCTGTTCCACAGCTGGGGCCTCGCGGCGCTGCAGATCGGGATGTCCGTGCGGGCGGAGCTGTCGCTGATCCGCCGGTTCGACGCCGAGGCGACGCTGCGCATGATCGCCGAGCACCGCTGCGACGCGCTGTTCGCCGTGCCGATCATGCTGCAGCGCATCCACGACCTGCCTGAGCGCGTGCGGGCGCGCTACGACCTGTCTTCGCTGCGGATCGTGGCCAGCAGCGGCTCGGCGATGTCGGGCGCGTTCGTCACGTCCTTCATGGACACCTTCGGCGACGTCCTCTACAACTTCTACGGCTCCACCGAGGTTTCGTGGGCGAGCATCGCCGACCCGGTCGACCTGCGCGCCGCGCCGACCACCGCGGGCCGCTGCCCGCCGGGCACGCGCATCGCGATCCTCGACGACGAGCGCAAGCTCGTGCCGCCCGGCGACGAGGGCCAGATCTTCGTCGGCAACGACATGCTCTTCGACGGCTACACCAACGGGTCCAGCGTGCCGCGGTCGAAAGACCTGATGGCCACCGGAGACGTCGGCTTCCAGGACGCGGCGGGCCGGCTGTTCGTCACCGGCCGCGCCGACGAGATGATCGTGTCCGGCGGCGAGAACGTGTTCCCGCGCCCGGTCGAGGAAGCGCTCGTCGCGCTGCCGGGGGTGTCCGAGGCGGCGGTCGTCGGCGTGCCGGACGAGGAGTTCGGCCAGCGGCTGGCGGCCTACGTCGTGCTGCGCCGCGGCGCGCGGATGCACGCGGAGGACGTGCGGCACTACATCCACCAGCGGCTCGCCCGCTTCGCCGTGCCGCGAGACGTCTACTTCGTGCCGGAGCTGCCGCGCAACGCCACGGGCAAGATCCTCAAGCGGATGCTCAACGACGACCTGTGGCCGCTGCCGCAGACGTGAGCGGTCAGCGTTCGGCCCTGCCGCGGGTGAGCCACGCGGCGACCCACGGCGCGGCGATGAGCAGCAGCATGGCGTAGTAGCCGAGCGTGGGTTCGATGGCGGCCGCCACGAAGGCGATGAGCAGCGCCCCGGTGGAGAGCAGGGTGTTCGCGAGCCACCGGTCGGTCACGGAGTCCGCGCTCATGGCCACGGTCCGGTCCCGGCGGACGATGAGCACCATCGCCGACTGGGCGGCGCTGCTGACGAAGATCGTGCCGGTGTAGAACATCGCCGCGAACCGGTTCGCGGAGAACGAGCCGGTGATCTCGGTGGGGAACGGCAGCACGGCGATGGTGAAGATCCACACGAAGTTCACGTACACGAGCGGCGCGCTGTAGGCCCGGATCTCCTCGAAGATCCGGTGGTGGCCCCACCACATCCGCGCGATCACCACGAAGCTCAGCACGAAGCTGAAGATCGGGCCGAAGTTCTCCGTGATCGCGTCGACCGGTTCCTTGCCGCTCGCGACCAGCTCCGGCACGATGTCCGCGAGCGGCAGGACGAGCAACGTCAACGCGATCGCGACCACGGCGTCGGTGAAGAACACGAGGCGTTCGGGTGATTTCTTCCGTTCCACGCCTTGATCCAACCATCCCGCCCGGACGGCGCGGAAGCGGTCCCGACAGTCCACTCAGGACGGACCGGTCACCGGTGCAGCGCGAAACCCCCAGGATCGTGAACGCCTGGGGGTTCCGGCTCGACCGCCGGCGGGCGATCGTCGAACCCGGCCGCCGCGCCGCCGTCGGGGTCCGCGGCGCGGCGACCGGGAGCTCAGGGGGCGAGGGCTTGCTCCCGTTCCAGCCGCAGCTGGAGCGTGTAGCCGAAGAACCGGGCCAGCACCATCACGTTCGTAAACGCGGCATCCGCGGCCGCCGGGTTGGTCTCCAGCCGCCACAGCGTGATCGGCCGCAGCCCGAGCGCGGCCGCGAACTCGTCACGGCTGTGCCCGGCTTCGCGGCGCAGCCGGTGCAGGTTCCGCTGCAGCCGCCACGCTTCCGCCATGCCGTGCGCGTCCGCGCACACCTCACCGTGCGGCATGCGGTCACGCCACGGCTGCCGCTGCTCACCCGGGTCGTCCTCGACGAGCAGCACCCGCACCCGGCTCCCCAGCTGCCGCGCGTACGCATCGAGAAGCGGCAACGTGCTCGTGGTCAACGCCCGCGACGTGTACGCGTGGATGGTCGGCGCCCCCACCCCGAGCGCCCGGCCCATTTCCCGGAGTCCCCAGCCCTGCGCCACGCGGATCTCGGCCAGCCGCTCCGTGGCGGCGTGGAACTGGTCGAGCACCGGCGGTCCCGCGGTCACCGCGCGGCCCGGAAACGCCCGGCGTCCTGCCGCGCTTCCGCACTGCTTGCCGGGATGTCCGGCCACCTGAATCGCACCGCCATGCCGCTCTTCCTCCCCACGATCCGTGTCGCATCGCCTACACTGAGACAACATCACAAGATCTGCAATTTATGCAACTTGTGAGCTGATGCATTCCCCGAAAGGATCAATCCGCATGCCCGACAAGCCCGGTCTTCGGCGGCGTCGACTGGTCGGAGCCCTTCGCCGGCTGCGCGAAGAAGCCGGCCTCAACCTCACCCAGGCCGCGCAGGCTGCCGGCTTCAGCGAGGCGAAGCTGTCGCGGGTGGAGGCGTTCAAGAGCTCGATCAACGGCGACGACACCTACGCCCTGGCAACCGCCTTGGGCGCGGACGAGGCCACCGCGAACGCACTCGTGGTGCTCGCGAGGAGCGCGAAGCAACGCCTGTGGTGGGACTCGCATCTCGGTGAAGGACTCGGATCTTTCAGTCACTTCCTCGAGCTTGAGAGTGATGCAGTAGGAAGCCGGCAGTACGAATTCGACTTGATCCCGGGACGACTCCAAACACCCGAATACGCCCACGCGGTGATTCGCCACATTCGACCGGAGGTCGAAGACGACGAAATCGATGCACGGGTGCAGCTTCGCCTCGACCGGCAGACGCGGATCACCACTCCCACCTGGTACATCGTCGACGAAGCAGCGCTGATCCGACCTGTGGGCGGACCGGAAGTGATGGCAGACCAGCTCGACCATCTGGCGGCGGTCGCGAACAAGCCGCGAACCACGCTGCAGATCTTGCCGACGAACATCACCGGACATCCCGCCATGGGGACTGCGTTCTCTCTGTTCGAGCTACCGGACGGCGCTGTGTACGCCACCCAGGACACTCTCACCGGCGGAATCTACCTCGAAGATCGCGCCGATGTGGCTGTGTACGAAGCTGCCTGGAGCCGGCTCCAGGCGATCGCCCTCGACTTCGACCGCAGCACTAAGGTTGTGCGGCAAGCAAGGAACGATCATCGGAGCACGTGATGAGCGACAAGTTCGCTGGCCGGTGGCACAAAGCCACCTTCAGCAATGCCTCGGGCAACTGCGTCGAGGTCGCGATGGCGGGCCGTGGTGAAGCCTGGGGCATCCGGGACTCGAAGGACCCCCGCGCGGGGTACCTCGAACTGGGCGGCGCCGGGTGGCAGGGTTTGCTCGAAACGATCAAAGCGCAGTAACTCACCAGCAGTAGTTCACCACAGGAAGCCCCCGGCGAATCGTGAACGCCGGGGGCTTCCTCGTGTCCGGGGCGAGTCCGTCCACTCAGGACGGTCAGCTGCGCAGCACCTCTCCCGCGGCTTTCGCGACGGCTTCGGCGACCGTCGCGAGGGCGGGTGAGTCGAGTTTCCACTGCTGCCAGTAGAGGGGGACGTCGGCGGGCCGGTCGGGGGCGAGGTCCACGAGCGGGGCGGCGTGGCGCGGGCGGGCGGAGAGCTGGAGTTCCGGGACCATGCCCCAGCCGAGACCGGCGGCGACGGCGTCGCCGAACGACTCCGAGGACGGGACGTAGTGGCGCACCCCGCCGGTGGCCGGGCGGCGGGTGAGGCTGCGGACGAACCGGTCCTGGAGGTCGTCCTTGCGGTCGAACAGGATCACGGGCGCGGCGGGCAGGGCTTGGCGCAGCGGCCGGTCCGCGAGCCAGCGCGAGACGAACGCCGGCGCCGCGACCGCGCGGTAGCGCATGCGTCCCAGGCGCGTCGCCGTGCAGCCCTGCACGGGGTGCGGCGCCGAGGTGACGGCGGCCATCACCAGACCCTCGCGCAGGAGCGTGGCGGTGTGGTCCTGGTCGTCGCTGCGCAGGTCGAAGCAGATCGCCGGCTCGGGCGGCACGGCGGCGAGCGCGGGCAGGAACCAGGTGGCCAGCGAGTCGGCGTTCACGGCGATCGGCAGCGTCGTCGGGCCGCTGTCCGCGAGCCCGAGTTCGGCGCGCGTGTCGGCCTCCAGCCGCGTGAGCTGGCGGGCGAACCGCACCAGCACCTGGCCCGATTCGGTGAGCCGCACGGGTTTCGTCCGCAGGATCAGCACGCGGCCCATGCGCTGCTCCAGCGCCTTCACCCGCTGGCTCACCGCCGAGGGCGTCACGTGCAGCACCGCGGCCGCGCGGTCGAACGACTGCTCGTCGACGACCGCGAGCAGCGTCCGCACCTGGTCGAGGGGGAGATCCGACATCACGAACGCTAATGTTACGTAAGAATCTTGAGCTGGCCTGGTGTCGTCGGCCGCCTTTACCGTCGAAGCCGTGGTTCCCGCACTCGCGGCCGGTTTCGGCACCGGCCTCTCGCTCATCGTCGCCATCGGCGCGCAGAACACGTTCGTCCTCCAGCAAGGCCTGCGCCGCGGACCCGTCGTGCCGCTCATCGCGCTCTGCGCGCTGTCCGACGTCGCCCTCATCGCCGCGGGCGTCAGCGGCGTCGGCGCGGTCCTGCGCCGCTGGCCCGCCGCCCTCACCGCCGTCGGCGTCGTCGGCGGCCTGTTCCTGGTGACGTACGGCTTCCTCGCCGCCCGCCGCGCCTTCCGGCCCGGTGCGCTGACCATCGGGTCCGTGGAACCGGTTTCGCCCCGCCGCACAGTGCTCACGGGCCTCGCGCTGACCTGGCTCAACCCCCACGTCTACCTCGACACGGTGCTGCTGCTGGGCTCCGTCGCCGCCGGCCGCGGCGACGCGCGCTGGGTCTTCGGTGCGGGCGCGGCGCTCGCGAGCGCGGTGTGGTTCACCGCCCTGGGCCTCGGCGCCCGGCAGCTCGCGGGCCTGTTCGCACGGCCCGCCGCGTGGCGTGTGCTCGACGCGCTCATCGCGGCGACGATGACCACGCTCGGCGTCTCCCTGCTCGTCACGCAGCTGCACAGCTAGGGACAAGCGGCGTATTCACGACCAACGGGGCATTCCGCGTTGCTAATAGCTCTGAGTCAGAGCTACCTTGACGGCATGGGTATTCCTCCCGATCTCGCCGAGCGGCTGATGTCC
This sequence comes from Amycolatopsis sp. NPDC051903, assembly GCF_044452505.1. Classification (NCBI taxonomy): domain Bacteria; kingdom Bacillati; phylum Actinomycetota; class Actinomycetes; order Pseudonocardiales; family Pseudonocardiaceae; genus Amycolatopsis; species Amycolatopsis sp. NPDC051903. The sequence continues at coordinate 127,770 of NZ_JBITBT010000004.1, forward strand.
GCCGTCCTCGGCGTGCGGCGCGTCGTCCGGCGACGGGTGCGGGCGGAGGTGTCGGGCCCGCACCTGCCCGGGGCGCAGACCGAGCTGCTGCGGGTCGTCGAGCGGCAGCCGGGAATCGGCGTCGCGGCGGCGGCGCGCGAGCTCAACCTGGCGGGCAACTCCGTGAGCACGCTGGTGAACGTGCTCGTCGAGGCCGGGATGCTGCGCCGCGAGGTCGATCCGGCCGACCGGCGCGCCGCGCGGCTGGAAGTCACCGACGCGGCGCACGAGCGGATGGCGAGCTGGCGCAAGGCGCGCACGGGCCTCGTGTCGGCCGCGCTGGAGAACCTGTCCGAAGCGGACACCGAGTCGATCGCCGCGGCGCTGCCCGCGCTGGAAAAGCTGATGGACGTCCTGAAGGAGGAGGCGTGACCGACCTCGAAACCGAACCGGCACCGGCGGTGCGGATCACGGAGCTGGCGCACTCGTTCGGCGACAAGAAGGCCGTCGACGGCGTCGACCTGGAGATCGGCCCCGGCGAGATCTTCGGGCTGCTCGGCCCGAACGGCGCGGGCAAGACGACCACGATCCGCATGATCACCACGCTCCTGCCGATGGACTCGGGCACGATCACCGTGTTCGGGGTGGACGTCGCGAAGCGGCGGATGGCCGTGCGGCGGCTGATCGGCTACGTGCCGCAGCAGCTGTCCGCCGACGGAGCGCTGACCGGGCGCGAGAACGTGGCGCTGTTCGCGCGGCTGTTCGACGTGCCGCGCTCACGCCGTCCCGACGAGGTGCACCGCGCGCTGGAGCTCGTGGGCTTGGTCGACGACGCCGATCGGCCCGTGGGTGGCTACTCGGGCGGCATGATCCGCCGGCTGGAACTGGCGCAGGCACTGGTGAGCTCGCCGCGGCTGCTGGTGCTCGACGAGCCGACGGTGGGCCTCGACCCGGTGGCCCGCTCGGCCGTGTGGGAGCGCATCACCGAGATCCGCACGCGCACCGGCATGACCGTGCTCGTGACGACGCACTACATGGACGAGGCCGAGCAGTACTGCGACCGCGTGGCGCTCATGCACAGCGGGCGCATCCGCGCGCTCGGCACGCCGGACGAGCTCGAGGCGGAGCTGGGCCCGGACTCCACATTGGACGACGTGTTCCGGGCGATGACCGGTGACGCGCTGGAGACTGAAACAGGAGGGATGCGCAATGTCCGTGCCACTCGCCGCACCGCCCGTCGTCTCGGCTGACCCGGGGCCGCTCGAGCAGCTGCGGATCCTGCTGGCGCGCATCGGCGCGATGTGCCTGGTGGAGCTGCAGAAGCTGCGCCGCGACCAGTCCGAGCTCATCACGCGCGCGATCCAGCCCGCGTTGTGGCTGCTGATCTTCGGCGAGACGTTCACCCGGATCCACGCGATCCCCACGGGCTCGATCCCGTACCTCGACTACCTCGCGCCCGGGATCCTCGCGCAGTCGGCGCTGTTCATCGCGATCTTCTACGGCATCCAGATCATCTGGGAACGCGACGCGGGCGTGCTCGCCAAGCTGCTGGTGACCCCGACGCCACGGGCCGCGCTCGTGGCGGGCAAGGCGTTCGCGGCGGGCATCCGCGCGCTCGTGCAGGCGCTGATGGTGCTCGTGCTCTCGGCGATCCTCGGCGTCGGGCTCACCGCGAACCCGCTGCGGCTGCTGGGCATGGTCGTGATCGTGATCCTCGGGTCCGCGTTCTTCTGCTGCTTCTCGATCGTGATCGCCGGCATCGTGCTGTCGCGCGAACGGCTGATGGGCATCGGGCAGGCCATCACGATGCCGCTGTTCTTCGCGTCCAACGCCCTCTACCCGGTGGCCCTGATGCCCGGCTGGCTGAAGGTGCTGAGCCACCTCAACCCGTTGAGCTACCAGGTCGACGCCCTGCGCGGACTTCTGATCGGCACCCCGGCCAACCTCGCGCTGGACTTCGGCGTCCTAGTGGGTGCGACGGCCATCGCCATCGGCGTCGCGTCCGCACTGCTCGGAAGGTTGGCCCGATGAAACACCCGATGAAACACCCATCGCCACACCCCACAGCTTTTACACGAGTCCGGTCGTAAGTTGGGAACCGTGGCAAAAGGCAAGGGGGTAGCCCCGTTCCTCGGTTTGTGCGTCCTCGCGGGCGTCCTGGTGGCGGGCGTGCTGGCCCCCGTCACGATCGGCGCGGGGGTTCTGTCCAATCAGGTCAGTGACTCCGTCGACGCGATCTCCGCGGATCTGGAGCACGCGGACCCGCCACTCGTGACGACGGTGACGGATCGCACTGGCGGCGCGATCGCGACTTTGTACTCGCAGTACCGCATTCCGGTCACCGCGGCACAGATCTCCCCCGCGATGAAGGCCGCGATCGTCGACGTCGAGGACCGCCGCTTCTACTCCGAAGGCGGCGTGGACCCGCAGGGCATGCTGCGCGCCGCGGTCAACGACAGTTCGGGCGGCGACCTGCAGGGCGCGTCGACGATCACGCAGCAGTACGTGAAGAACTACCTCATCAACGTCGTCGACCGCGGGGACAAATCGGCGCAGGAAAAGGATCGCGAGGACTCGCTGGCGCGCAAACTGCGCGAGGCCAAGATGGCCGTGCAGGTGAGCCAGAGCGTGTCGAAGGACGACGTGCTCGCCGATTACCTCAACGTGGTCGAATACACCGGCACCGTGTACGGCATCGGCGCGGCGGCGCAAGCGTACTTCGGGACCACAGCGGACAAATTGACCGTGCCGCAGGCCGCTTTGCTGGCGGGCATGGTGAACAACCCGAGCGTCTACAACCCGTACACGCATCCGGACAACGCGCTCAAGCGGCGCAACGTGGTCATCGACGCCATGGTGTCGGCGAAGTCGATCCCCGCGTCCTACGGAGCCGAGGCGAAGGCGACCTCGCTCGGTGTCGTCGGCACGGCCCCGCAGGCGCCGTCGAGCACGTGCCTGGGCTCGGCGCCCGACGCCGGTTTCTTCTGCCAGTACGCGGTGGACTACCTCGAGCAGGCGGGCTTGACCGCCGACCAGATCAACACTGGCGGCTACGTCGTGAAGACCACGATGGACCCGCACGTGAGCCAGGTCGTGAAGGACGCCGTGGACGCGAACGTCCCGACCACGCAGAACGGCGTGGCCAACACCTTCGCCGTCGTGCAGCCGGGCACCGGTGGGCACCAGGTGCTCGCGATGGTCGCCAACCGCAACTACGGCACGGACGCGTCCCAGGGTGAGACGTCGTCGAACATCGTCGCGAACGCGAGCAACAAGTTCGGCGCCGGTTCGTCGTTCAAGATCTTCACCACGGCCGCCGCGATGGTGGCCGGCAAGGCGGGGCTGAACACGCCGCTGCCCAACCCGTTCAGCAACTGCTTCACGCCGCCGAACGCGAACCGGTACACCCACTGCTACCCGGTGAGCAACGACGGCACGAGCTACCCGAACCCCATCTCGGTCGCCAACGGGCTGGCGACGTCGCCGAACGTCGCGTTCGTGGGGCTCGAATCGCAGGTCGGTATGCCGGCCGTGCTGGACATGGCCCGGAAGCTGGGGCTGCGCAACACCATGGCCACGAACGACGCCGGCAGCCCGCCCATCACCGACCCGTCGGACGCGCGGTCGAAGAACCCGCAATACGACGAGCCGCAGTCGCAGTACTTCCAGAACCTGCTGTCGTTCACGCTCGGCAACAGCCCGGTGAGCCCGCTGGAGATGGCGAACGTGTCGGCGACGCTGATGAGCGGCGGCACGTGGTGCCCGCCGAACCCGATCCTGTCCGTCACCGATCGCAACGGCCAGCCGGTGCCGGTGAAACAGGCGGCGTGCGAGCAGGTCATCCCGACGGGCGTGGCCGACACGCTGGAGGCCGGGCTGTCCCAGGACACCACCATCGGCACGTCGGCCGCCGCGGCCCACGCCGCCGGCTGGACCCGCCCGGACATCGGCAAAACGGGTACCACGCAGCTCTCGGAATCCGTCGCGTTCGTCGGTGGAGTCGACAACTACGCCGTCTCCTCCATGGTCTTCGCCGACGGCCCCCACCCGGCCGAGATCTGTCCCGGCACGCCCGTCCACCTCGGCAACTGCGGGCACGGTGCGTTCGGTGGCACGGTGGCGGCACCGCCGTACTTCCACGCGATGAGCACGCTGCTGGCCGGGGTCCCCGACACCCCGATCCCACCGCCGGACCCGCAGTACCTCGACGCGCGGAACTGACGCGAACTGGACCACGCGCCCGAAGGCGGGCGGCGGCCACACCGGCCGCCGCCCGCCGTGGGGCGCACCTCAGCCGAACAGCGGTGGCGGCAGTTCCTCCGCCAGGACGATCGACTTCAGCTGCGTGTACATGTCCAGCGTTTCCTTGCAGTACTCGCGCCCGAGGCCGCTGCCCTGGTAACCGCCGAAGGGTGAGCCGTCGACGAGGTTGAAGTACTGGTTGACCCAGACCGAGCCGGCCTGCAGGCGGTCGGCCGTGCGCATCGCGTTCTTCAGGCCCGTGGTGTAGACGCCGGCGGCGAGGCCGTACTCGACGCCGTTCGCCTGGTCGATCATGGCGTCGAAGTCCTTCCAGCGGATCACCGACAGCACGGGGCCGAAGATCTCCTCCTGCGCGATGCGGCTGGAGTTCTCCGTCTCGAACACGGTGGGCTCGATGAACCAGCCGTGCTCGCTGCCGGCGACCGAGGCGCGGCCGCCGCCGGTGACGAGCGACGAGTCGGCGCGGCCGGAGTCGATGTAGTCCAGCACGCGCTGCCCCTGCTTCTCCGACACGAGGCACCCGAGGCGCGTGGTGGGGTCCAGCGGGGAGCCGACGCGCACGCCCTCGAAGCTCGCGCGCAGCTTGCCCAGGAAGTCGTCGTAGAGGTCGTCGTGCACGAACAGGCGGGTGCCGGCGAGGCAGGACTGGCCGTTGCAGTAGGTGGCGGCGAACGTCGCGTTGTCGATCACGCGGTCGAGGTCGTCGATGTCCGGGAACACGATGTTCGGGCTCTTGCCGCCCAGTTCCAGCGACACCGGCACGAGCCGGTCGGCACCGGCGTGCGCGACGAGGCGGCCGACCTCCGCGGAGCCGGTGAACGCGAGCTTGTCGACGTCCGGGTGCGCCGTCAGCGCCGCGCCCGCCTCCTCGCCGAAGCCCGGCACGACGTTCACCACGCCCGGCGGGAAGAGCTCGGCCAGCTTCACACACAGCTCCAATGTGGACAGTGACGCGTTCTCGTCCGGCTTGAGCACCACGGTGTTGCCCGCCACGAGCGCCGGGGCGAGCTTGAACGCCGTCATGATGGCCGGCACGTTCCACGGGATGATCTGCCCGACCACACCGATCGGCTCGCGCTTCGCGATGGCCCAGCCGCCGGTGACGGGGTGGTTCCAGCCGTCGTGCGTCACGGCCGCCGCGGCGAAGAAGCGGTACTGGCCCACGGCGATCCGGTGGTCCAGCGGGGTTTCGAAGATCGTGCGGCCGATGTCTTTCGTGTCAATGGTCGCAAGCCGCTCGGCGTTGGCCTCGATCCAGTCGGCGAGGCGGTGCAGCAGCAGCGCGCGCTCCTCGGGCCGCGTCGCCGACCACTTCGGGAACGCCGCGCGGGCGGCGGCGACCGCGGCGTCGACGTCGGCCTTGCCGCCGCGGGTGATCGTGGCGAGCTGTCCGCCGGTCGCGGCGTCCACCGCCGGGAACGATTCGGGCGAGAACGAGCGGAACTCACCGTTGATCAGGGGTTCGTAGTGGGCAGCGAGCGCCGGTTCGACGGGCACGGTGATCCTCCTCCGCGGGACGTGGGTTGCTTGTCCAGCGGAGTATTCGGGACCGTGACGGACAGTCAACGCAGCGTGCGCTCCCCGTCCCCCGGCGTGCGCGAACCGGCCTATCCCCCGCGCAACGTCTCGGCCGGGCTGCACCCGAACAGCCGCCGGTGCTCGGCGCTGAACCGCCCGGCGTTGCCGAAGCCCCAGCGCGCCGCGACGGCCGCCACGGTCGTCTCCTCCGGCGAGCGCTCCCGCAGCTCCGCGTGCGCGCGCCGCAGCCGCGTCTCCCGCAGGTACGCCACCGGCGACGGCCGCCCTGCCCGCGCGAACGCCGCCTGCAGCCCGCGCACGCTCAGCCGCGCCGCCGCGGCGATCTCCAGCAGCCCGATGTCGTCTCCGGCGTTCAGCTCGACGAACGCCTCGGCCCGCCGCACCGCAGCCGGCGACACCTGCCCGGCGGGCTCGGGATCGTCGGCGGCGAACGTGCTGGGGTAGGCCTCCAGCAGCGCCGTCGCCGCGAGCCGGAAGAGCTGCGCGGCCAGCAGCGGGCTGCCGGCCATCCCGTCGGCCGCGCGCGATTCGTCCAGCAGCAGCCGGGTCGCGGTGTCCCACCGGCGCGCCGCGGCCGCCGACGCGGGCGCGCCGAGCCCGAACCGCACCGGGCGCGGCTCGTCCCAGCCGCGCAGCTCGGCGGCCACGCGTTCGAGCCCGTCGCGGTCCAGCACGGTGTTGAGCACCTCGGCATCCTCGTACCAGCGCAGCTGGTAGGAGCCGTACGCGTCCATCACCAGCGCGCCGGAGCCCGCCCCGACCAGCCCGTCGGCAGCCGACCGCACCGCGAACCGGCCCCTGAGCGGGCGCGTCACGAGCACGAAGTCGTCGAACGGCACCGGGTCCACGCGCACCTCGGCCCCGCCGTAGACGAGGTCGAACAGGCGCACCTTGGCGAACCCGCGTGAGCTCTGCCGGCAGACGAACCCGCGTGAACCGCCGACGAGGTCGAGCCGGTGCGGGCAGTAAACGTCGCTGAGCCGGGACCGCGCCTCGTCCGGATCGCGCGTGTCGACCTCGGGTTTCACGACCGCACCCATGGCCCGGCCCCCTTCGGCCGCTCTAGCGCCTTCCTGACGATCGTAAATTGTATTACAGTGGCGTTCTCCTGACGGCCGCCACGGGAAACGCCACGGGAAATGAGGTCAGCCGTGCAGCTCACGCCCAGTGCCCACGTGGATTCGTTCTGCCGGGACAACCTGCCTCCCTTCGACCAGTGGCCGGAGTTGCACTTCGACCTACCGGAACTGCACTACCCCGAGCGGCTCAACGCCGCCACCCGGCTGCTCGACGGAGCGGTCGCGAAGTGGGGACCCGACCGCCCGGCGGTGCTCTCGCCGGAGAGCAGCTGGACCTACGGGGAACTGCTCGCCCGCGCCAACCGGATCGCCGGCACGCTGAGCAGCCTGGGTGTCGTGCCCGGCAACCGCGTGCTGCTGCGCGGCCCGAACACCCCGTGGCTCGCCGCGTGCTGGCTCGGCGTGCTCAAGGCCGGCGCGGTCGCCGTGACCACCATGCCGATGCTGCGCACGCACGAGCTCACGAAGATCGTCGACGCCTCCTCCCCCACTCTGGCGCTGGCCGACCACCGCTACACCGAGGACCTGCTGCCGTTCGACCTGCCACTGATCGCCTACGGGGGCGACGGCCCCGACGACCTCGCCGCGCGCTCCGCCGCGCAGCCCGCGACGTTCGACGACGTCGAGACCGCCGCGGACGACGTCGCGATCCTCGCGTTCACCTCGGGCACCACCGGCCGGCCGAAAGCCACCATGCACTTCCACCGCGACCTGCTCGCCATCGCGGACACGTTCTCGCGCCACCTCGTGAAACCCGAACCGGGCGACGTCTTCACCGGCACCCCGCCGCTCGCGTTCACCTTCGGGCTCGGCGGGCTGCTCGTGTTCCCGCTGCACGCCGGTGCCGCCACGCTGCTCATCGAACGCGCGACCCCGGTGGAGCTCGCCGACCTCGCGGCGGAGCACCACGTCACCGTGCTCTTCACCGCGCCCACCGCGTACCGCGCGATCCTCGCGTCCGACCGGCGCCCGCTGCTGGCCGGCCTGCGCCGCGCGGTCTCGGCCGGCGAGGCGCTGCCCGCGAGCATCGCCACCGACTTCCACGAGGCCACGGGCCACTGGCTCATCGACGGCATCGGCAGCACCGAGATGCTGCACGTGTTCATCTCCGCCGCCGACGAGGACACGCGGCCGGGCTGCACCGGCCGCGCCGTGCCGGGCTACCGCGCGCGGATCGTCGACGACGAGGGCAGACCGGTGCCCGACGGCACCCCGGGGCGCCTCGCCGTCCAGGGGCCGACGGGCTGCCGCTACCTCGCCGACGACCGCCAGGCCGTGTTCGTCGAAGACGGCTGGAACCTCACCGGCGACACGTACGTGCGCGACGAAGACGGCTACTTCCACTACCGGGCGCGCAGCGACGACATGATCGTGTCGTCGGGCTACAACATCGCGGGCCCCGAGGTCGAGGAAGTGCTGATGGGCCACCCCGACGTGCTGGAGTGCGCGGTGGTCGCGGCACCGGACGAGGCACGCGGCTCGATCGTGGCCGCGTACGTGGTGCTTCGCGAAGGCGCGGACGCCGGGCCGGCGAAGGTCAAGGAGCTGCAGGACTACGCGAAATCCGTTGCGGCGCCGTACAAGTACCCGCGGCGGGTGGAGTTCGTGACCGGGCTGCCCCGCAACCCCAGTGGCAAGGTCCAGCGGTTCCTCCTGCGCCGCCGCGCGGCCGGGGAGGCCGCCGAACCCGAGCCCGTCAGCGCGAGCCGACCGGGCTCAGCTGCCACCCGAGGGTGACCACGGTGCCGTCCGCGCCACTCGTGATGTCGGCGCGGTCGGCGCTCGCCCGCAACAGCAGCAAACCGCGGCCCCGCAACGAAACGGGGTTCGGGTCGTCGACCGGCAGGCGCCAGAGCCCGTGGTCGGTGATCACGACCTCCACGCGGTCCGGGCGCAGCACCGCTTCGAGGTCGACGAGGCCGGGGTCGTCGCCGTACGCGTGGTCGGCGACGTTCGCGAGCGCCTCGTAACTCGCGAGCACGATGTCCTGCGCGAGGTCGTCCTCGACACCAGCCGCGCGAACCCACGCCGTGAGTGCGTGGCGCAACGTCCGCAGCGCACCCGGCTCGGCCACGACGCCAGGGCAGCTCAAGGGAGTCACCTCCCGCACAGCGTCCTCGGGCACGGCCACGGTCAAGCCTCCGTTCCCGCGGCCCCGCCGAGAGCCTCGTCGACGGTGGGGAACAGGCCGATCCACGTGTCGAGACCGGTGCTGGTGAGCGGGCGCGACGTCGCGTTGGACGTGGTGACCACGCGCAGGCTCTGCTCCCCCAGACGCTGGTGCGCGGCCGCCAGCACCTGCAGCCCGGCAGAGCTGAGGAAGGTGACGTCGCGCAGGTCCACCACGAGCACGTCCGGGCTGTCGTCGACCGCACCGGACACGGCCTCGTCGAGCTCCGGAGCCGTGACCAGGTCGATCTCGCCCGCCACGGTCACCACCGCGGCGGGCCCGCGCCAGCGCACGGAGACCAGCAGGTCGCCGCTGTCGCGAGGGCTGGGCACATCCGGCGGAGAAGACGTCACGGGTTCCCATCGTGCAGGATCCCCGGTGCCTCCGCCACTGCCGGCGCTCAGCGCGGCAGCTTCACGACGGTGACGAAGAAGTCGTCGATCTGCCGCACGACCTCCACGAACCGGTCGAAGTCCACCGGTTTGGTCACGTACGCGTTGGCGTGCAAGTCGTAACTGCGCAGGATGTCCTCCTCCGCCTCCGACGTGGTGAGCACGACGACCGGGATGCTGCGCAGTTCGGGTGTCGCCTTGACCTCGGCGAGGACCTCGCGGCCGTCCTTGCGGGGCAGGTTGAGGTCGAGCAGGATCAGGCCCGGCCGCGGCGCGTCGGAGTACTGCTCCTCGCGGCGCAGGAACTGCAGCGCCTCGACACCGTCGGCCACCACGTACAGGGCGTTGCGGATCTTGTGGTGCTCGAACGCTTCCTGCGTCATGAGCACGTCGCCCGGGTCGTCCTCGACCAGGAGGATGTCGATGGGGGCCATGGTGTCGGTCATGCGTCCTCGTTCCCGGTCGCGGTCAGGGTCTCGGTGTGCTCGGGGCTGTCGGCCGCGCCCGGCACGGGCAGGGTGAAGCGGAAGCGGCTGCCTTCGGTCACGTCGGTGTCGAGCCAGATCCGGCCGCCGTGGTACTCCACGATCTTGCGGCACATCGCCAGCCCGATCCCGGTCCCACCGTAGGCCGCCTTGCTGTGCAGGCGCTGGAAGATCACGAAGATCCGCTCGGCGTACTGCTCCTCGATGCCGATCCCGTTGTCGGACACGGAGAACAGCCACTCGTCGCCCTCGCGTTCGGCGCTCACTCGCACCACGGGCGGCTCCTCGCCGTGGAACTTCAGGGCGTTGTTCACCAGGTTCTGCAGCACCGCGGTGAGCAGCGACGCCTCGCCGCGCACCTCGGGCAGCTCGCCGCGCTCGAAGCGAGCGCCGGTCTCCTCGATCACGGGCTCGAGGTTGCCGAGCGCTTCGTCGAGCAGTTTCCCGGTGTCCACCACCGTCATCTCGCCGGCGCGGCGGCCGACGCGGGAGAACGACAGCAGGTCGTTGATGAGCGCCTGCATGCGCTTGGCGCCGTCGACGGCGAACGCGATGTACTGCTCGCCGCGTTCGTCGAGCTGGCCCGGGTAGCGGCGTTCGAGCAGCTGGCAGAAGCTCGCGACCTTGCGCAGCGGCTCCTGCAGGTCGTGCGACGCCACGTAGGCGAACTGCTCGAGGTCCGAATTGGACCGTTCGAGGGCCTGCGTGCGGGCGTCGAGCAGAGCGTGGGCGCGCTCGAGCTCGTTGACCTCTTCGACGATCCGCAGGCGCATCGCGTCGACGTCGGCGCCGAGCTCCACGAGCTCGCGCGGGCCGCTCCCGTGCACGGGCCGGTGGATGTCGTCGGTGGTGGACACCGCGCGGACCTCGGCGGCCAGGCGCGTGATCGGGTTCGTGATCGTGCGGCGCAGCCACAAGAACAGCAACACGAACAACACCACCACGAGCCCGGCGATCACGGCCAGCAGCACGCTCAGCTGCGTGGCCGCGCTGTTGAGATCGCCCCGGCTGTCGTCGCGCGCGACGGTCAGGTGCGCGGACAGCGTGTCGAGCGTGCCGCGCACTCGGTCGAACAACGTCTTGCCGGTGTCGGCCGCACCGGTGCCGGGCCGCGACGCCCCGGGCGCGGTCGGCACGGCGACCGCGGCCTGCCAGGTGCCGGCGGCCCGCAGCACGGCAGCGAGGTCGTCGCCGGCCGGGGTGCCCGGAACGGCGCCGAGCCGGCGCAGCTCGTCCACGGCCGCGTCCTGCTGCTCCCGGCCGTCCACGTAGGGCTGCAGGAAGTCGCGCTGGCCCGTGAGCAGGAAGCCGCGGATGCCGGTCTCCTGGTTCAGCAGCGCCTGCGACAGCGCGTTGGCCTGCAGCAGCTGCGGTCCGGTCTCGTCGAGCAGCCGCGTCCGCGCGTCGTTCAGGTTCCGGACGGCGATGCCCCCGCCGATCAGCGCGGCGATGAGCAGCAGGACCTCGATGATCCCGAACACGGTCACCCACCGGCGGATCGGCCAGTGCGGCTGCGCGTCGGCGTACCGGCTCATCCGGCCGCCCCCGGCTGCGGCAGGTGCGTGAGCATCGTGAGCGCGACGTCGTCGTCGAGGGGACCGGAGTTGAGGTCCTCGACCCGCGTGATGAGCCGGTCGAGCACCGCGGCGTGGTCGGCACCACGGCCGGCCTCGCGCAGGATGTCCACCAGCAGCCGGCCCATCTCCTCGTGGCCGAGGCGCTCCGGGCCGGGGCCGACGCGGCCTTCGAAGATGCCGTCGGTGTAGAGCACGAGGGACCAGCCGGGCTCGAGCGCGACTTCCAGCGGGTCCCAGCGCGCGTCGGGGACCACGCCGAGCGGCACGCCCAGCTTGTCCCCCGGCAGCAGCCGGCCGGTGCCGTCGCGCGAGATCAGCAGGGGTGGCGGGTGGCCGGCGAGGCTCATCCGCAACGAGCGGCGGTCGGGCGCGACGACGACCGTGCAGAGTGTTGCGAACAGCGGGCGGATCCGCTCGTGGACGAGCACGCGTTCCACGGTCGCGAGCACCTCGGCCATCGGCATCCCGGCCAGCACGAGCGCGCGCCACGCGATGCGCAGGGCGACCCCGAGCGCGGCTTCGTCGGGGCCGTGGCCGCAGACGTCGCCGATGACCAGGTGCACCGTGCCGTCGGTGAGCTCGACGGCGTCGTAGAAGTCGCCACCCAGCAGCGATCCGTTGCGGCCCGGGCGGTACTTCGACGCGAGGTGCAGGCACGGGTCGGCCAGCAGCGGGGTCGGCAGCAGGCCGCGTTCGAGGCGCGAGTTCTCACTGGCCAGCAGCTGTTGCTGCAACAGCTGCTGCTCCACCTGCTCGGCGCGCTTGCGCTCCCAGGCGTAGCGCAGGGCCTTGCCCAGCAGCGGCCCGTCGACCTGGTTCTTGCCGAGGTAGTCCTGCGCGCCGGCCGCGACGGCGGCGACGCCGGTGGTCTCGTCGTTCTGGCCGGTCAGCACCACCACGGCCGTGGCGGGCGCGTGCTGGCGCAGCCGGGTCAGACCGGTGAGGCCCATCGCGTCGGGCAGCTGCAGGTCGAGCAGGATGCAGTCGGCCGAAACCGGGCCGTCGAGCGCTTCGGTGAGGGTGCGCGCCCGGGCGAGCGTGGCCCGCACCGCGGAGTCGGCGAGCATCTCTTCGACGAGCAGCGCGTCGCCGTCGTCGTCTTCGATGAGGAGCACCCGCAGCCGCGCCCCGGGCGCCACCGGACCGTTTCTCGGGACCACCGGGGTGGTGTCCCGCTCCAGTGCGTTCGACAGAGCAACCAGCCTTTCGGGATACGCGCCGGCCCCGCCACGCGGTGCCCGGGCGGCACGAAGGAGAGCCCTGGTGCGGGCGAGATCCGCTCCCGGGCTCGAAGGCTGCCTTTTCAACCTCCGCTCACCCTAGCCCGGCCCGCTCGTGGGGCCTATGCCGGACATGCCGGAGTGTCCCGCTACACGGTGAACCGGTCGGGGTCGGCGGCCTTCCAGTCGGCCGCCCACTCGAGCGGTGCCTCGGCGAGCAGTTGCCCGGGCTCGAGCCAGTCGTAGAGCTCCTCGTAGGAGCGGACGGTGTGCGGGTCGATCCGGCGGCGGAGCATGTGCGGCCGGAGCTCGGCCGGGTCGGCCACGCCCATCGCGGCCATGATCTGCAGCGCGCCCGCGACCGTCGAGCGCTGGTAGCGGTGCACGCGTTCGGACTTGTCGGCGACGTCGAGCGCGCGCCCGCGCCGTGGGTCCTGCGTCGCGACGCCGACCGGGCACTTGTTGGTGTGGCAGCGCTGCGACTGGATGCAGCCGACGGCGAACATCATCGCGCGCGCCGCGTTGGTGTAGTCCGCGCCCTGGGCGAGCCGCTTCACGAGGTCGGCGCCCGTGGCGACCTTTCCGCTGGCGCCCAGGCGGATCCGGTCCCGCAGGCCCGTGCCGACGAGTGCGTTGTGGACGGTGATCAGCCCTTCGGTGAGCGGCGTGCCGAGGTGGTCGGCGAATTCCAGCGGGGCGGCACCGGTCCCGCCCTCGGACCCGTCCACGACGATGAAGTCGGGGGTGACGCCTTCGTCGGCCATCGCCTTGCACAGCGCCAGCACCTGTCGCCGCGACCCGACGCACAGCTTGAAACCGGCCGGTTTGCCGCCCGCGAGCTCCCGCATGCGCGCGATGAACTGCACGAGCTCGCGCGGCGTCGTGAAAACCCGGTGGTACGGCGGGGAAATCACCGTCTGTCCGATCGGGACTTCGCGCACGCGCGCGATCTCGGCGTTGACCTTCGACCCCGGCAGCACGCCGCCGATGCCGGGCTTGGCGCCCTGGGAAAGCTTGAGGGACACGCACTTCACGGCTTCGTGCGCCGATTTCTCGGCGAACTCGCCCGCGTCGAAGTCGCCGTCCTTCGTGCGGCAGCCGAAGTACGCGGTGCCGAGTTCCCAGATGAGGTCACCGCCGCCGCGCAGGTGGTGCTCCGAGACGCCGCCCTCACCGGTGTCGTGGGCGAACCCGCCGCGCGCCGCGCCCTGGTTGAGCGCCAGGATCGCGTTGGCGGACAAGGAACCGAAGCTCATCGCCGACACGTTCAGCAGCGCCATGTCGTAGGGCTTCGCGCAGTCCGGCCCGCCGATCCGCACGCGCGGCGGCGTCTCGGGCTGCGGCACCGGCGCCATCGACGGCACCAGGTACTCGTGGCCGCTCTCGTACACGTCGCGCTCGGTCCCGAACGGCTGCTCGGCGTCCGTGCCCTTCGCGCGCTGGTAGACGATGCTGCGCACGTCGCGGTCGAACGGGCGGCCGTCGAAGTTGCGCTCGACGAAGTACTGCTGCAGCTCCGGGCGGATCGCCTCCAGCAGGAAGCGCGCGTGGCCGAGCACCGGGTAGTTCCGCAGCACCGAGTGGCGGCGCTGGCTGACGTCGTACACCCCCGTGAGCGCGAGCCCGAGCAGCGGTGCCGCGAGGAACCACCACCACGGGCTCACGGCCGCGCCGACCACCACGGCTCCCGCCGCGACCACCACGAGCAGCGCGACCGCGCCGAACCTGACCGCACTGAATCCACGCACGGGGAGAAGGTAGCCGCCGCCGTGCCGCGGCGCAGGTCGGTGTGGCTGCGGTCTCGGCCGGCCGGCCCCGGTTCGGGCCCTGTGTCCGGATTTCTCCCGCGCCGCAACGGCGCCGGGGGGGGGGGGGGGGGGGGGGCCCCCCCCCCCCCCCCCCCCCCGGCGCCGTCAGTCTCGGCGGGAAGCCCTCGTCAGTAGGCCAGGTTCGGCCGCAGCCAGCGCTCCACCTCGTCGAGGTCGAGACCCCGCCGGCGGGCGTAGTCCTCGACCTGGTCGCGGCCGAGGCGGCCGACGGTGAAGTAGCGCGACTGCGGGTGCGCGAAGATCAGGCCGCTGACGGCGGCGGCCGGGGTCATCGCGTACGACTCCGTGAGGTCGATGCCGAGCTCACGAGCGCCGAGCAGGTCGAACAGGTCCTTCTTCTCGCTGTGGTCGGGGCTCGCGGGGTAGCCCAGCGCCGGGCGGATGCCGCGGAAGCGCTCCGCGTGCAGGTCCTCCAGCTTCGGCCGCGCGTCCGGCTCGAACCAGCGCCGGCGGGCCTCCAGGTGGAGGTGCTCGGCGAACGCTTCGGCCAGGCGGTCGGCCAGTGCCTTGGCCATGATGGCGCGGTAGTCGTCGTGCTCGGCTTCGTAGCGGGCGGCCAGGTCTTCGGCGCCGTGGATCGCGACGGCGAAGCCGCCGAGGTGGTCCCCGGCGGGGGCGACGTAGTCGGCCAGGCAGCGGTTCGCGCGGCCCTCGGGCTTCTGCGTCTGCTGGCGCAGCATCGGGAAACCGCGGCCGGCGTACTCGCCGTCGAGCAGGATGTCGTCGCCCTCGGCGTGCGCGGGCCAGTAGCCGTACACGCCGCGGGCGGTGAACGAGCCGTCGGCGATGATCTGGTCCAGCAGCGTGTTCGCGTCGTCGAAGAGCTCACGCGCGACGGGCTGCTCGAGGATCGCCGGGTACTTGCCCTTGAGCTCCCACGCCAGGAACAGGAACTGCCAGTCGACCATCTCGCGCAGCTCGGCGATCGACGGCTCGGCGACCCGCAGCCCGGTGAACTCGGGCACGGGCAGGTCGTCGAACGAAACCCGCTCGCGGTTGGCCCGGGCCTGCTCCAGCGTGAGCAACGGCGTGGCGTGGCGGTTCTCGTGCTGCTCGCGCAACCGCTGCTGCTCCGCGCGGTTGGCGGTGTCGAGCGCGTCGGAGCGGTCCGTGTCGAGCAGGTCGGACACGACCCCCACCACGCGCGACGCGTCGAGCACGTGCACGGTCGTGTGGTCGTACACCGGCGCGATCTTCACCGCGGTGTGCTGCTTCGACGTGGTGGCACCGCCGATGAGCAGCGGCAGCTTCAGCCCGCGCCGCTGCATCTCCGTGGCCACCGCGACCATCTCGTCGAGCGACGGCGTGATCAGCCCCGACAACCCGACCACGTCGGCGCTCTCGGCCACGGCCGTGTCGAGGATCTGCGCGGCGGGGACCATCACGCCGAGGTCGATCACCTCGTAGTTGTTGCAGCCCAGCACCACGCCGACGATGTTCTTGCCGATGTCGTGCACGTCGCCCTTCACCGTGGCGAGCACGACCTTGCCCTGGCCGCGGGAGGTGTCGATGCGGCCCTCGGCGCGCATCTTCTCCTTCTCCGCCTCCATGAACGGCTCGAGGTAGGCCACCGACCGCTTCATCACGCGCGCGCTCTTGACCACCTGCGGCAGGAACATCTTGCCGGACCCGAACAGGTCGCCGACGATCTTCATGCCGTCCATCAGCGGGCCCTCGATCACCTCGAGCGGCCGGTCGAACTGCAGGCGCGCCTCTTCGGTGTCGGCCTCGATGAAGTCGACGATGCCGTGCACCAGCGCGTGCGAGAGCCGCGCGGCGACGGGGCCTTCGCGCCACGACAGGTCCACGGTGCGCTTGGTCCCGCTGCCCTTGACCGTCTCGGCGAACTCGACGAGCCGGTCGGTGGCGTCTTCGCGGCGATCGAAGAGCACGTCCTCGACCAGCTCCAGCAGGTCCTTCGGGATGTCCTCGTACACGGCCAGCTGGCCCGCGTTGACGATGCCCATGTCGAGCCCGGCGCGCACGGCGTGGAACAGGAACGCCGAGTGCATCGCCTCGCGCACCACGTTGTTGCCGCGGAAGGAGAACGACAGGTTCGAGATGCCGCCGGAGGTGTGCGCGCCCGGGCAGCGCTCCTTGATCAGCGGCAGCGCTTCGATGAACGCCTTGGCGTACCCGTTGTGCTCGCTGATGCCGGTGGCGACGGCCAGCACGTTGGGGTCGAAGATGATGTCCTCGCCCGCGAACCCGGCCTCGCGCGTGAGCAGGTCGTAGGCGCGGGCGCAGATCGACACCTTGCGTTCGGTGGTGTCGGCCTGGCCCTTCTCGTCGAAGGCCATCACGACCACGCCGGCGCCGTAGTCGCGGATGCGGCGGGCCTGTTCGAGGAACGGGCCCTCGCCCTCCTTGAGGCTGATGGAGTTGACCACGCCCTTGCCCTGCACGCACCGCAGGCCGGCTTCGAGCACGGGCCAGCGCGAGCTGTCGATCATCACCGGGATGCGCGCGACCTCGGGCTCGGTGGCGATGAGGTTGAGGAACTTGGTCATCGCCTCCTCGGATTCGAGCAGGTCGGCGTCCATGTTCACGTCGAGCAGGTTGGCGCCGCCGCGCACCTGCTCGAGCGCGACGTCGACCGCCTCCTGGTACTTGTCCCCCTCGATGAGGCGGCGGAACTTCGCCGAGCCGGTGACGTTGGTGCGCTCGCCGATCATCACGAACCCGGTGTCCTCGCCGATCGCGAACGGCTCGAGCCCGCTGAAGCGCGTGCGGTGCGGCTGCTCGGGCACGGGCCGCGGCGCCAGGCCCTGCACGGCTTCGGCGATCTTCGCGATGTGCGCGGGCGTGGTGCCGCAGCATCCGCCGACGATGTTGACCATGCCCTCGCCCGCGAACTCGCCGAGCATATGGCCGGTCTCGGCGGGCGTCTGGTCGTAGCCGCCGAACGCGTTGGGCAGCCCGGCGTTGGGGTGGCACGCGGTGTAGGTGCCGGCGATCTTCGCCAGCTCCTCCACGTGCGGGCGCATCTCGGCGGCGCCCAGCGAGCAGTTCACGCCCACGACCAGCGGCTCGGCGTGCGCGATGGAACTCCAGAACGCCTCGACGGTCTGCCCGGAGAGCGTGCGGCCGGACAGGTCCACGATCGTCACGGAGATCCACAGCGGCAGGTGCGGCGCGACCTCCCGGGCCGCGGTGACGGCGGCCTTCGCGTTGAGCGTGTCGAAGATCGTCTCGATGAGCAGCAGGTCGACCCCGCCGTCGGCGAGCGCCTTGATCTGCTCGGCGTAGGCGGCCTTGACCTCGTCGAACGTCACGGCGCGGAACGCCGGGTCCTCCACGCGCGGCGAAAGCGACAGCGTGACGTTCAGGGGGCCGATCGAACCGGCCACGAAGCGGCCGCCGAACTCGTCGGCGGCCTGGCGCGCCAGGGCGACGGCGCGCAGGTTCATCTCGCGCACGTGGCCCTGCAGGCCGTAGTCGGCCTGGCCGATGCTCGTGGCGGTGAACGTGTTGGTCGTCGTGATGTCGGCGCCCGCGGCCAGGTACTGGCGGTGCACGTCGAGGACCACTTCGGGCTTGGTGAGGTTCAGCAGGTCCGGGTCGCCGGTGACGTCCTTGGGGTGGCCTTCGAGCCACGGCGCGCGGTAGTCCTCGGGAGTCAGACCGGCACCCTGCAGCATCGTGCCCCACGCGCCGTCGAGCACGGCGATGCGCTGGTCGAGCAGGTCCCGTACGTTTTGAGTCCTACGCTGCTGGGTCATGCCACCTCCGGAGTCGTCACGGAGGCGCCCTTGCGGTTCGACGTCGGGCCGAGCGTGGCGGACCGTCGTGGTCCGTTGCAGCGCCTCTCGACCTCAGTGACCGAGACTACCGGACGTGACCGGCACGGGTCAGCCGCGTTCACACTGCGGGACGCTCAGACCTCCAGTGGCGCACCCTGCCAGCGCCACTCCGTGCGGCGTGACCTGCCGGGCAGCGCGATCCGGCCCGTGCACCACCGCAGCGCGTCCCACGGATCGGACGCCGGCTCCGAGCCGGGGAACAGCCGCGCGACGACCCGCGCGCACACGTCCCGCGGCGGTTCGATCGTGGTTTCCTGGCCCAGCGCGAGGTCTTCGCCGTGCAGCAGCAGTTCGGCGCAGCCCATCGCGGCGAACCCGGCCGGGTCGGCGTACCCGGTCGGGTGGTAGGCCCGCGTTTCGGGCGGGCTCACGTGGACCGCCGCCGCCAGCAGCCGCGCCCCGGTGCGCACGAACTCGAGCAGCTCGGCGGCCGAGGCGTCCTCTTCGGTCTTCGCCAGGAACCGCACGTAGTGGTCCTCCGGGCGGGCCACCAGCTGGGCCGCGTACGACAACAGCGTGTCACCGAGGTGTTCGGCGGTCTGGCGGCAGTCCCAGTCGAGCTCGCCCGCCGGCCGCGTCCACTCGGCGGCGACGGTGGGGCTGAGCGCGGTTTCCACGGCTGCGAGTGCGAAGCCGACGTCCTGGGCGGTGACGGTCATGGGGCCATGCTGCCGCACTCAGCCGTCGGCGGGGTGCAGTTCCTCCCGCAAGCGGATCAGGGCGCGGTCCTGCTGCACGAGCACGGCGGCCGCGGTGGCGCCCAGCGCTTCGGCCGTCTCCTCGGCCGAAAGCCCGACGACGACTCTCAGCACGAGGATCTCGCGCTGGCGCTCGGGCAGGATCCGCATCAGCTCCGTCATCCGGCCGCCGACCGCGTGCCGCCCGCCTCCCGGCTCCGCACCGCCCGGGACGCTCGCGATGATCCGCCGCGCGATGTCGTAGACGAAAGCCAGGAACGGCCGGCCGGACGCGCGGTAGCCGGGCAACGCCGTCAGCACCGCCAGGCAGATCTCCTGCGCGACGTCGTCCGCGTTGCGGAACTCGTCCTCCTGCCGGCCCAGGCGCGCGCGGCAGTACCGCACCACGAACGGCTTCATGGCCGGGAGCACGCGCCTGACCGCCTCCCCCTCACCCGCGGCGGCCTTCTCGAGGACGTCGTCGGGCTGAGCGCGCAGGAGCTGCGCGGGCGCGGCACCCCGTTCCCGACCCGGCATCGGCCTCCCCTCCCCTTCCCGAGCCGACATTAGGAGCGGCGGACGGTGCCGAACTCGCCCCGCACGGGCGAAACACCCGCGTGGGGCAGAGCAACTGCGTCAGTGAGTCACTTGCTGTTCTGCTGCCAGAACGGGCAGTGGTGGTCCGCGGCGAAGCCCGGAGCCGGGTGGACGCCGTCGGCGGCGAAGGACTGCACGGTACCGGAGGGCCAGTCCGGCAGCGGTTTCCCGGCGGTGAACGCGGACCACGTGGCGACCATGCGGTCGGCCAGGGATTGCTGCGCCGGGGTGAACGAGGCCGGCTTGCCGTCGAGGTCGAACAGGTACGGGAGTTCGAACGTGTGGGCGGCGCCGAGCGGGAAGGGCGCCGTGAGCCCGGCGGCGGCCGGGGAGGTCGCGTCGGCGAATTCGTAGTGCCGGGCCGACGGCAGGGCCGCCGCGAGGCGGTCGCCGACGCACGAGAACGCGGAATCGGTGACGGCGGCGGCGTACGCGCGGGTGGCGTCGCCGTCGAAGGCCGACGGCGGGTACTGCGCCGCGACCGCCGGGCTGTCCTTGAACAGGCGCCCGAGCGCCGCGGCGTACCCGCTCGCGGAGACGGGTTTGCCGCCGGCGGCGAGCTGCTGGGCGAGGAAGTACGTGAACTCGTCGTGGGTCGTGCCGATGAGCACCGGGACGGGGGCGGCGTTCGCCACGCCCGCGACCGGGCCGACCGGCAGCGTGGTCCCGCCCGTGACCGGGCCGGGGAACTCGACCCCGGAAATCGACGCGTACACCGGTGCGGAGAGCAGCTTCGCCACGGGCAACGCGCGCAGGCAGGCGGCGGCCTTCGCGCGGTCGGCGCAGCCGTGCGCGGCCGAATAGTCCACACTGGACTTCTCGGCGGCCGCGAGCGTCGCCTGCGCCTGGCACGGCGCGCTCTGGATCACCGCCGCGCGGAACAACCCGCGCGAACCCGGCGCGACGAGGTGGTCGCACACCGACATGCCCCCGGCCGATTCGCCGGCGATCGTGACCGCGCCCGGGTCGCCGCCGAAGGCCGCGATGTTGTCGTGGACCCAGCGCAGGGCCTGCTGCTGGTCGAGGAACCCGTAGTTCCCGGGCTGCGCGCCGAGCGACGGGTCGGCGAGGAAGCCGAGCGTGCCGAGGCGGTAATTGATCGTCACCACGACCACGTCGCCGCGCGCGGCGAGCCGGCGGGCGTCGTAGCGGTCGCCGCCGCCGTCGAGGAAGGCGCCGCCGTGGATCCAGACCAGCACGGGCTTCTTCCCGGCCGAGGCCGGCGGCGCCCAGACGTTGAGGAAGAGGCAGTCTTCGCTGGTGCCCTGGCCGGTGCCCTGGGGGCACCGCGGGCCGGGCTTGGTCGCGTCGCGTTCCCCCGGCCAGGGCGCGGGCGGAGCCGGCGGCTGCCACCGCCGCTCCCCCACCGGCGGCGCGGCGTACGGGATTCCTTGGAACAGGCGGTGATCGGGCTGAGAGATCCCGCGAACGGCGCCGGTGGCCGTCTCCACGACCTCACCGAGCCGTCCGACGGCCGCGACCGAGGCCGCGCACGCCGGCGCGACCACCACGCACACGAGCAGCACCGCGACGAGCGCGTGCCGCCGAGCCGCCCCGAACGCCTCCGCCACGGGCCGGACCCTACCGGGCTCTGTTACTTTTTCACGGCGCGGGATCTTGATCGACCACATCGTCGCAGGTCAGCGCCCTGTGGCGGCCAAACGGAGCAACCACTCACCCTGGTTCCTCACCGGTGAGACACCCGTAGGCTGGCGCCATGGCCGATCACGTGGACACCGTGCTCGCGCAGTGGGCTGAGCAGCGCCCGGACCTCGACGTGTCGCCGATGGCCGTGCTCGGCCGGCTCAAGCGCGTCTCCCGGCTGGTGGACTCGGAACTGTCGCGCACGTTCGCCCGGCACGGCCTCGACGCACCCTCCTACGACGTGCTCGCCACCCTGCGCCGCAACGACCCGCCCCACCACCTGACCCCCACGGAGCTCATGCGCTCGGCGATGGTCACGTCCGGCGCGGTCACCCAGCGGCTCGACCGCCTCGAAGACCGCGGCCTCATCACGCGCAGCCGCAGCGTCACCGACGGGCGCGGCATCGTCGTGTCGCTGACGGACGACGGCCGCGCCCTGATCGACCGCGTGCTGCCCGACCACTTCGCCACCGGGCGCCGCGTCCTCGACGCGCTCGATCCCCTGGAGCGCTCCGCGCTGGCCGACGCGCTGCGCACCCTGCTCGAATCCTTCGGCGACCGCACCGCCTGACCGCTACGCCAGGCCGTACCGTCGCAGCTTGCGGTAGAGCGTCGCCCGGCCGATGCCGAGCAGGGCGGCGGCCCGCACGCGGTTTCCGGCGGCCGTGCGCAACGCGTCGGCGATGGCCTGGCGCTCGGCCTTCTCCAGCTCCGTCAGGCGGGGGTGCGCGGGCGAGGACCGCAGGCGGCCCGGCAAGTGGCGCGCGCTGATCGTCGGGCCCGCTGCCTCCTCGCGCGCCGCGGTGACGGCGGCCTTGAGCTCCACGAGGTTGCCGGGCCAGTCGTGGCGCTGCAGGGTCGCGCGCGCGTCCTGGGTGAAGTGCGCGCCCTCGGCGAAGCGCTGGGCGAGCGCCGGGATGTCGGCCGTCCGCTCGCGCAGGCTCGGCACGAGGATCTCGACCGGCGACCAGCCGATGCGCAGCACCTCCGCGCAGCCGGCGCCGGTCGTGAACGTCGCGACCACGCGGGCGGAGTGGCCGGTGGCCAGGAGCGCGGCGAGCCGGGCGGCGCGTTCTCGGTGCAGGCGTTCGACGTGGCGCAGGAGCACCGCGGGAGCTGCCAGGGCGGCCTCGACCTCGGTGAGCCACGCGTCGTCGTCCGCCGCCGTCAGGACGAGGGGCTCGCCGAGCACCGCGCGGGCCACTTCGGCCTTGCCCGCGCCGGGTTCGCCGAGGAGCAGCAGCGGCCTTTGGCCGGCCCGGACCACGGACCGCTCCAGCGAACGCCAGGCCGGCGAACCGCCCACGAGCCCGGCGCCGGCGAAGAGCGAGAGCCGGTCGTGCCGCCGCGGCGCACCGGCGCGCGGCGGCTCGGCGACGACCAGCAGGCCGGCGGCGTCGCCGGGCAGCGCGTGCCGCAGCCGGACTTTGACGCCGTCGTCGAGGATCAGTTCACGGGTGCGGAGGCCGCCGTCGCGCGCGGCCTCGATCGCGTACGACTCGAGGGTTTCGATGTCACGCGGGCGCAGCAGGCTCGCGGCGGCGTCGCTCACGAGCCGGGTCCGGCCGTCCAGCACGGCGATCGGGAACCGTCCCGGTCCCGCTCGCAAGTAGGCCTCCAGGAGGCGGTGTTCGTGCGCCGACGCGGCGTGCAGCAGTTCGCGTTCGATCGCGGCGGTCGCCGTCATCGCCACGGCGTGGAGCACGCGCAACGGCGAACCGAGCTCGCACACGACCGCCACGGCGCCGCTCAGCTTGCGCGTCACCGGATCCGTGACCGGCGCGCCCGCGCAGACCGTGTGCTGGTACAGCCCGAAGATGTGCTCGGGACCGCCGATCACGAAGGGACCGCCGGTGTCGAGGACGTGGCTGATCCCGTTGGTGCCGGTGGAACTCTCCGACAGGTCCGCGCCCGGGCGGGTGTCGATGCGGTCGAGGTGCGCGCCCACGTCCTCGCCGTCGGCCCAGCAGCCGACGACGCGCGCGTGGCGGTCGCTGAGCACCACGGCGGCACCGAGGCCGGCGAGGTCACCGGCGAGCTTCGTCAGCACCGGGGCCGCGGCCCGCGCCAGCGGGGTTTCCTGCGACACGGGCGCGGCGGGCACGTATTCGCGCGTGACGTCCAGCTCGCCGAAACACGAACGGCGCCACGCGGCGGACAGCCACTCCGGCAGGTCGTGGGGCACCCGCCGTTCGGTCAGGAAGAGCTCCCGGGCCCGGCGCAGGCGGGCCAGGCCGTCGCGCGTCTCGATCTCGTAGGCCATCCGCCGTCACTCCGTTGTGTTCACCGGACCGGTGCCGGGTCCATCGTGGACCACGATCCGGGTCTGCGGGCTGTCTCATTGTGAGACAACCGCGCGCGGCCGGAGGACCGCAAGGTGGCCGCATGACGGATTCAGGTGCTGTTGCCGCTGTCGCACCGCGCGAAAGCGCCCGGCCCGTGCCGCTTTCGGCCGGCGACGTCGAGACCGACGTGGTCGTGGTCGGCGGTGGCGGGGCCGGCCTGCCGACCGCCCTGTTCAGCCGGTGGCGCGGCAACGACGTGGTGCTGCTGGAGAAGGCGCCGGAGCTCGGCGGGACGATCCGCAAGGCCGCGTTCTGGTATTGGGTGCCGAACAACGAGCCGATGCGCGCGCTCGGCATCGAGGACCGGTTCGAGGATTTCCTGCGCTACGTCGCGCGCCTTTCGCAGCCGACCCGGTTCGATCCGGAGAGCCCGACGGCCGGGCTGTCCGACTGGGAAGCCGCGATGGCGCGGGCGTTCTACGACAGCGCGAGCCCGGCGGCCGAGCTGCTGGCCGAGCGTGGCGCGCTGACCTACCGCCACTGCCCGGACGTGCCCGACTACTGGTCGGAACTGCCGGAGGACAAGGCGAAGAAGGGCCGGGTGCTGGTGCCCGCCGGCGCGCGGGAGTCGATGTCCGACGGTGGTGAGGTCGCCGTCGCGCAGCTGTCCGCCGCTGCTGCGCGCGACGGTGTTCACGTGCGAACGGGCCACCGGGTCCAGCGGCTGATCGTCGAGGGCGGGCGGGTTGCCGGGGTCGAGGCCACGACCGCTTCCGGACAGACCGTGCGCGTTCTCGCACGGAAAGGTGTCGTGTTCGCGACGGGCGGTTTCTCCCACGACGACGAGCTGCGGCGCAACCATCTCGGTGTGCCCGCGTACCCGGGATGTGCGGTTCTGACCAACGAAGGTGACTTCCTGCGCATCGCGTCGTCGACCGGCGCTCAGCTGGGCACGATGAACCACGCGTGGATGTGCCCGGTGCCGCTGGAGGGTGCGGGGCGCGCCGACCTGGTCGGCATGTTCTCCGTGGCCGGCGACTCGATGATCCTGGTCAACCGCCACGGCCGGCGCGTGGCCAACGAGAAGCTGCCCTACAACGAGTCGGCGCGCACGTTCTTCCACTGGGACCCCGCGACGGGCGACTACCCGAACCTCGTGCTCGTGCAGCTGTGGGACCAGCGCAGCCAGGACCACTCCGCCAGCACCGAGTACGGCCGCCTCATCGTGCCGCCCGGCAGCGACGACAGCCACGTCCTGAAGGCCGCGACCCTCGGCGAACTCACCGCGAAGATCCGCGAGCGCCTCGCCGGCCTGCGCGCGCGAACCGGCGGCTTCACCCTCGCCGACGACTTCGCCGCCAACCTGCCCTCGACGATCTCGCGGTTCAACCGCTTCGCCGCCAACGGCCGCGACGAGGACTTCGCCCGCGGCGAGACAGCCATCCAGCTCGTGTTCAACGGCCCGGTCAAGGACGAACCGGGCCGCACCAACCCCACGATGTGGCCGCTGAGCTCCACCGGCCCCTACTACGCGGCCCTCGTCACCGGCGGCGTCCTCGACACCAAGGGCGGCCCCCGCACCGACCCCGACGGCCACGTCCTCGACGACCTCGGCGCCCCCATCCCGGGCCTCCACGGGGTCGGCAACTGCGTCGCCTCGGCCTCCGGCCGCGCCTACTGGGCCGGCGGCGCCACCCTGGGCCCGATCATCGCCTTCGCTTACCGGACAGCTGCTGCGGTGGGTTGATCCACTGTGGACACTTCGGCCGCGTGCCGAGGTGTCCGCCACCGGACATCAGCCGGCGGCTCGCGGCTTCCGGGCGGTGCCGGGAAACCACTTCCGAGCCGTTCGAGCCCGGTGGCCCTGCGCCAAAGCCTCACTGCCACCGGACTCGGTAGGCAGGACAACCCTTCGCACCGCCGCCGCACGTCACCTCACGCGCTCCGCAGAGTCGAGCGGCGCGTTCCGCAGACCCCCGAAACCCGGCCTCCTCCGAGATCTTCGAGCCCGCGACCCCACCGCCAAGCCCCCATGCCGCCAGATTCCGTAAGCCGACCGACTCTTCCCACCGCCGCCGCCCCCCGGGCACGCCCTTCGCCGTGTCGAGAGGCGCATTCGGCAGACCCGCAAAACCCGGTCACCTCCGAGTCCTCCGAGCCCGCTACCCCAGTACCAAGTCCTCAAGGCCACCGGACGCGGTAGGTGCACGTCAGCCCACGCGCTCCGGAGAGTCGAGCGGCGCGTTCCGCAGACCCTCGAAACCCGGCCTGGTCCGAGTCGTTCGAGCGGGGCGCCCCAGTACCAAGCCCGAAATGCCACCGCGCTCCGTAGGTCGGCCGGTCACCGCCGCCGCGTGTCAGCCCGCGCAGCTGCGCAGTGTCGAGCGACTCGCTCGGCAGACCCGCGAACCCCGGAAACCAGGCCACCTCCGGATCGTTCGACCCTGGCACGCCACGGCCAAACCGCGTCGCCCGCAGACCTCGGCGGGCCGGCCCCGGCGGCCATTGTGGACACCCCGGCCGCGCGCCGAGGTGTCCGCCACCCCGCGTCAGCCCATGCTCTTCGCGCCGTCGAGGGACTCGCGGATGATGTCGGCGTGGCCGGAGTGCTGGGCGGTCTCCGCGATGATGTGCATGAACACCCGGCGGGCCGACCAGGCGCCGCCGGGTTCGAACCAGGGGGCCTTGGGCAGCGGCTGGGTGGCGGAGAGGTCCGGCAGGGTCGCGACGAGCTCGTCCGTGCGGCGGGCGACGGCGGCGTAGTCGGCGAGGATGCCCTCCAGCGTCTCGTCCGGGAGCATGCGGAATTCGTCCGCGCGCTGGGCGAAGTCGGCCTCGGTCATGGAGTCGAAGTCGCCCATGGCGGAGGGGCCGTCGACGATGAAGCCGGCCCAGCCGCGTTCCACCGAGGCCACGTGCTTGATCAGGCCGCCGAGGCACAGTTCGCTCGCGGTGGTCCGCCGGCCGGCCTGCTCGTCGGTCAGGTCGCGGGTGGTGAAGCGCAGGAAGTGCCGGTGCTTCGCGAGCATCGCCAGCAGGTCCGCGCGTTCGCCGGTGGTCACGTCGGCGGTGAGGGTCTCGTTCACGGCTTCGTCCTTTCGTCTTCGGCTGGTAAAACCCAAGGTAAACCCTATTCAGGCCACTTTCTGGCCGTTATAGGGAAGAATCTGGGTCCATGGCCAACACGAGTTCGCGAACACTGCGTCTGCTCTCGCTGCTGCAGACCCACCGCTACTGGCCCGGTGCCGAACTCGCCGAGAAGCTGGGCGTGTCGATCCGCACGCTGCGCCGCGACGTCGACCGCCTGCGCGAGCTCGGCTACCCCGTGGACGCGCAGCGCGGCGTCGACGGCGGGTACCAGCTCGCGCCGGGCGCCGCGCTGCCGCCGCTGGTCGTGGACGACGAAGAGGCCGTCGCGCTCGCGGTCGGGCTGCAGGCCGCGGCGCAGAGTTCGGTCGAGGGCATCGCGGAGTCGTCGCTGCGGGTTCTGGCGAAGGTCGTGCAGGTGATGCCGGCCCGGCTGCGCCGGCGCGTCGACGCGTTGCGCGCCATGACCGTGCCGTTCAGCTGGAACGGCACCACCGGCGCCGACGTCGATCCGGGCGTGCTGACGGCGGTCGCGCTCGCCTGCCGGGACAGCGAACGGCTGCGCTTCGCGTACGTCGCCGCCGGCGGCGCGGCCACGCGGCGGCACGTCGAGCCGCTGCGGCTCGTGCCGGTGGGCCGCCGCTGGTACCTCGTCGCCTACGACCTGGAGCGCCACGACTGGCGCAGCTTCCGCGTCGACCGGATCACCGGCCCGGAGGGCACGGGCGCCCGCTTCCGCCCGCGCGAGCTGCCCGCCGACGACGCCGCCGAGTTCGTCCGCGCCCGCCTGGTCACCGTGCCGCGGCCGTACCGGGTCGAGGCCGTCGTCGAGGCCCCGGCCGCCGTCGTGCAGCAGCGGATCGGGCAGTGGACCACGGTCGAAGAGCTCGGCCCGGGCCGCTGCCGCGTGCTGATGACCGCCGACGCGCTGGAGTGGCCCACGTTCGCGCTCGGCGCCGTCGACGCCGACTTCCACATCGTCGAGCCCGCGCAGCTGCGCGACCGGGTGCGCGAATGGGGCGCGAGATTCGGCCGTGCGTGACCCTTCGCGGCGTAAGGTGGCAGGCCGGGAGGCGGCCATGGCCACAGTCAGCGTCCGCTACATCGTCGACGACGTCGACGCCGCGATCGCGTTCTACCGCGACCACCTCGGGTTCACCGAGGTGATGCACCCCGCCCCGGCCTTCGCGATGCTCGCCCGCGGCGACCTGCGCCTCGCGCTCAGCGCCCCGGGCGGCGGCCCCGGCGGCGGCCAGGCGATGCCCGACGGCCGCGTCCCCGAACCCGGCGGCTGGAACCGCTTCGCCCTCCAGGTCGACGACCTCGACACCGTGGTCGCCCGCCTGCGCGCCGACGGCGTGCCCTTCCGCAGCGAAATCATCGAAGGCATCGGCGGCCGCCAGGCCCTCGTCGACGACCCGGCGGGCAACCCGGTCGAACTCTTCCAGCCGACCCGCGCCGAAGCCCGGCTCGGCTGAACCGGCCTCCGCGCCGTCCGAGTGGCAACAGCCTGGCCGGACCAGCCCTGCGCAGCTACCGGCTACCTGCCCCGCGGGTGCGGCTCGACCACTACACCCGCACAAAGGCTCAGGCGCGGAAGTGCCCAGGAGCCGGATCGGCCCGCGCACCACCAACGCCCGACGAGAAAACCCGACCGGATCAACCCGCGCCGGCACTGGCCAGGAGCCGGCTACCTGCCCCGCGGGTGCGGACCGCCCGGTCCACCACACCCGCTCACACGCAAGCGCCCGCCTGAAGGCTCAGCCGCGGAAGCGCCCAAGACCCGAACCCCACCAGCACCAGCGAGAATGCCCCGCCGGCTCAACAACACGCCGAAGCCTCCGCCGAAGTCGGCTCCCAACCCCACGGATGCGGCCGCTCACCCGGCTCCACCACCACACCGCAACTACCCGCATGAAGGCTTACGCGCGGAAGTGCCCAAGACCCGAACAGGCCCGCGCACCACCAGCACCGGCGAAAACCCGGCTGGATCAACCCGCGCCGGCACCTGGCCAGGAGCCGGCTACCTGCCCCGCGAGTGCGGCGGCGCACCCCGCTCCACCACCACACCCGCAGCTACCCGCACGAAGGCTCAGCCGCGGAAGCGCCCAAGACCCCGACAGACCCGAACAGCCACGCGCGCCACCAGCACCAGCGAGAAAACCCCGCCGGCTCAACAACACGCCGAAGCCTCCACCGAAGTCGGCTCCCAACCCCACGGATGCGGCGGCTCACCCGGCTCCACCACTGCACCCGCGCGCACCGTCAGCACCGGCACGAACGCCCGGTCCAGCCGCAGCGAAGCGCCCGTCGAGTCGGACACCGACCAGTCGCCGGTGGCCAGGGAGAGGACCGACAGGTCGGCGGGGCGGCCGACGGCCAGGCGGCCGGCGCGGTCCGCGATGCCGGCGGCCGCGGCGGGGCCCGCGGTGGCCATCGTGAGCACCTCCGGCACGGTGAACCCGAGGGCGAGGTAACGGCTCAGCACCTCGGTGAGGCTGAAGACGATCTCACCGTGCCCGGTCAGCGTCAGGTCGGTGCTCACGGCGTGCAGCGGCAGGCCCTGGTCGAGCACGCGGCGGGCCACGTCGAACGACAGGTTCTTGCAGCCGTGTGCGGAATCGAACAGCACGCCGCGCTCGGCGGCCGCGCGGGCTTCGGGCAGGAGCTTGCCGTCGGCGTCCAGCACGCCGCCCGGGTTGGCGGTGAAGACGTGCGTGACGATGTCACCGGCGTCCAGCAGCTCCAGCGTCTCCGGACCGACACCCGGGCCGGCCAGCCCGCCGATGTCGCCGACGTGCACCATCAGCGGCACGCCCGCCTCACGCGCCACCGTGCGCGCGGTCCGCAGCATCTCCAGACCGGGCCCCTGCAACGCGGGCGACACCATGCGCACCTTGATCCCGCGCACCAGCCCGCCGGACGAGCTCAGCACGCGCCGGACCCCGTCGGGATCGAGATCGTCCACTGTGGTCACATCGGGCTTGACCGCGAGCCCTCGCCGTCCGATGTGGACGAACGGGACGACGTCGGTGCGGGCACCGGGCAGCAGCGCGGCGAACTCTGCGAAGTTCTCCGGGCCGGAGCTGCCCGCGTCGACCACGGTCGTCACTCCCGACAGGACACCGGCGACGTCCGGGTCGATGCTCAGCGCCGAACCGGGCGCGAACACGTGCGTGTGCAGGTCGACGAGACCGGCGGTCACGAGGCTGCCCGTCACGTCCACCACCCGGCCCGCACCGGCGCGCTCGAGGCCGGGCCCGATCGCCGTGATGACCGAGCCGGTGACCGCGACGTCGAGCCGCCCGGACAGCCCGGCACCCGCGTCGACGACCTCGCCGCCGACGAGCAGCAAGTCCGTCACCGGGCCACCTCCGCGGCGTCGCTGACGACCAGCAGCCCGTCGAGGGCGACCGCGCGCTCCGCCGTCACCGAAACCGGGTTGAGCTCCAGCACGAACCCCGTCCACGGCAGCCGTTCGACGAACCGCGCGAACCGCACCAGGAACGCCACCGCCTGCGCGCCGGCGTCCGAAAGGGACAGCCCCTTCGGCTTGCCCGTGGTCCGCAGGCGGCGCAGCAGCGCCAGCGCCGCGGCCTCGTCGAGCGGAGCCAGCGCGAAGCTGACGTCGTCGATCAGCTCGGTCGCCACTCCCCCGGCACCGCACGAGATCACCGGGCCGAACACCGGGTCGCGAAAGCCGGACACGAGCAGTTCCGTGCCACCGGCCGCGGACTGCTGCACGAGCACGCCGATCAAGTCCGCGCCGAGCGCCTCCGCCCGCGCCGCGAACTCCCGGAACACCTGTTCCGCCGTCGCGCGGTCCGCGACGCCCAGCCGCACCAGCCCGGCCGCCGCGCGGTGCGTGATCTGCGGCGACAACGCCTTCAGCACCACCGGGAAGCCGAGTTTCTCCGCCAGCGCCCCGGCTTCTTCGGCCGAGTGCGCGGTTTCGCCACGCAGCACGTCGAAACCGGCGTCCGCCAGCAACCGGTGCACGTCGTGCTCGGCGATCACGTCGCCGCTCGCCACCGCGGGCAGCGCGGCGTCGCGCACCGGCGACACGAGGCCGGGCGCGTCGGCCAGCACCGCGCGCGACACAGCGTCGTCCACCTGGAGCGGCCGCGTCAGCAGCCCCAGCGTCTCCACCGCCACGCGCTGGTCGGTGAACACGTGGATCCCCGCGTCGGCGTACAGCTTCGCCGCGTCCGGCGTGGTCGCGCGCGAGTAGACGGCAACTGCCGGCTCTCCGCGCCGGTGCAGGTCGATCACCGGACCGGCGACGTCACGGGGGTGCACACTCTCGCCCACGCTGAACTGCGTCAGCAGCACGTCCCCCTCACCCGATCGACCCAGCGCGTCCAAAGTGGACGACAGCTGCCGGCGCCACTTGTCCTGGACGTAGGCCTCCGGCGTGAGGTCCACCGGGTTCTTCGTCGACGCGATCTCCGGCATCGTCGGCGCGATCGCCGCCCGCGTCTCCTCCGACAGGGCCGGCACTTCCAGCCCGGCCAGCGCGCACTGGTCCGACGCGAGCACCCCGGCCCCGCCGCCGTGACCCATGATCACGACCCGGCGCCCGCGCAGCGGCGGCAGGCCCGCCCGGCCGTGCAGGTAACCGGCGGTTTCGAGCAGCTGCTCCACGGAGTGCACCTGCACGGCGCCTTCCGCCTCCAGCAAGGCGTCCCACACGCGCGTCTCGCCCGCCAGCGCGCCGGTGTGCGCGGCGATGGCCGCCGCGCTCGCGGCCGAGTGGCCGACCTTCAGCACGAGCACCGGCTTGCCCAGCTCCCGCGCGCGGCGCAGCATCGCCGCGAAGCGCGCGCCGTCGCGCACACCTTCCAGGTACGCCAGCACGATCTCCGTGCCCGGGTCCTCGACGACGGTCTCGAGCAGGTCCACCACACCGAGGTCGACCTCGTTCCCGGTGCTGATCATGTACCGGAAGCCGATGCCGGACTCCTGCGACCACGCGTGCGCGTTGGCCGCGAGCCCGCCGCTCTGGCTGACCATCGCGAGGCCGCTCGTGAGCAGCCGGTCGGTGCCGCGCAGCCAGGTGGCGAACGTGCCGGTGAAGCCGAGCGCCGTGTTCACCACACCGAGGCAGTTCGGCCCGATCAGCCGCACCCCGGTCGACCGCACGACCTCGGCCAGTTCCGCCTGCAGGCGCTCGCCTTCCGGGCCGTTCTCGCTGAACCCGCCGGCCCACGCGATCGCGCCCGGGACGCCGGCGTCGTGCAGCTCGCGCACGACACCGGCGACGTTCGCAGCGCCGAGGCCGATGATCGCGACGTCCACTTCGGACGGGAGTTCGGCCACGGACCGCACGGCCGGGTAGCCGGCGACGGTCTCCGCCGTGGGGTGCACGGGGTACACCGCGCCGGCGAAGCCGAACTTCCGCATGAGCGCCGCGGCCGTGCCGCCGCGGTTGCCCTGCCGGTCGCTCGCGCCGACGACCGCGACCGAGCGCGGCGCGAGCAGGCGCTGCAGCGGGGTCACTTGCCCTGCCACACGGGTGAACGGCGCTCGACGAACGCGCGGCTGCCTTCCTTCGAGTCGTCGGTGGCGGCGACGTCGCGGTCGAGCTGGCGCGTGTACTCGTCCAGCGCCGGGTTGAGCGAAGCGATGCGGTACACGCGCGTCGCGGCCTGCACGGCGCTCGGCGAACCGGCGACGACCATCGCCGCGAGCTCCTCGGCCTTCGCCATGATCTCGTCCTGCGGCGCGACCTTGTTCACGATGCCCTGGCTGAAGCAGTCCTCGGCGGTCAGCCGGCCGTTGCACAGTGTCAGGTACGCGGCGGTCGCGCGCGGCAGCGCCAGGAACTTGGCCTGCGGCGAGCCGAGCCGTCCGACGTTGGTGTGCTGGTCGCCGAGCCACGCGTCGTCGGCCATCACGCGCAGCTGGCACTGCATCACCAGCGTCAGGCCGACGCCGACGGCGAACCCGTTGACCGCGGCGATCAGCGGCTTGTCGAGGTTGGCGTCGTAAGGCATCCCGCCGCCGCCCCAGAAGTACTCGGGGTTCGACGGGTCCTCGTGCGGCGTCTGCTCGCCGCGCGCCTGGTAGCCGGCGAGGAACTTGATGTCGCGCCCGGCGCAGAACGCCTTGCCGGCGCCGGTGAGGATGCCGACGCGCACGTCCGGGTCGCGCTGCATGTCGAGCCACACGCGGCGCAGTTCGCGGTAGGCGTAGGTGTGCAGCGCGTTGCGCACCTCGGGCCGGTTGATCGTGATGTACGCGACGTGGCCCTTCTTCTCGTAGAGCACGTGCTCGAGGTCGCGCGGTGCGGTGGACGGGTCGTACGTGCCGGACATCGGTCTCCAGTCGTCGGGCGGATCGGGAAATCGGGGGGTCAGAGCTGGCTGAGGAAGGCGCGCGCCCGTTCGGTGCGCGGGTTCTCGAAGAACTCGGCGGGCGGGGCGGCTTCGACGACCTTGCCCTCGGCCAGGAACACGACCTGGTCGGACACCTCACGCGCGAAGCGCATCTCGTGGGTGACCACGACCATCGTCATGCCGTCGGCGGCGAGCTCGCGCATCACGCGCAGCACCTCGCCGACGAGTTCGGGGTCGAGCGCCGAGGTGGGTTCGTCGAACAGCATCACGTCGGGGCGCTGCATCAGCGCGCGGGCGATCGCCACACGCTGCTGCTGCCCGCCCGAGAGCTGCACCGGGTGGGCGTGCGCACGGTGCTTCAGCCCGACGCGCTCGAGGATCGCCAGCGCGCGCTCCTCGGCTTCCTCGCGTTCGAGCTCGCCGTGCAACAGCGGCGCGAGCGTGAGGTTGCCCAGCGCGGTGAGGTGCGGGAACAGCTCGAAGTGCTGGAACACCACGCCGAAGCGGCGCCGCTGGGCGAGCAGCCGCTTGCGGGGCATGTCGTGCAGTTTGCCGCCGCGCACCACGCGACCGACGATCTCGCCGTCGAGCAGCACGTGGCCGTCGTCGGGCGTGAGCAACCCGTTGACGCACCGCAGGAGCGTGCTCTTGCCGGAGCCGGAGGGCCCGATCAGGCACGCGACCTGACCTTCGCCGAGCGTGATGTCGACCCCGTCGAGGATCTTCGCGTCGCCGTAGCTCTTGCCGACCCCGACGACCTCCAGCAGGTCCGGGCGGGCCGGCTTCGCGGGCGCCTCGCCCGCGGTGTTCTTCTCATGCGCTGCGAGCACCGGCGTCTCCTTCCGTGGCGGCTTGCGCGGTGACGGCGGCGTCCGTGGTGCGGACGCGCCGGCGGTAGGCGCTGGTCCGCCGCTCGAGGTACCGCTGGCCGAGACTGGCCAGGCTCGTGAGCACGAGGTACCAGATCGACGCGACGAACAGCATCTCCATCGTGGCGAGGTTCTGCGACGCGATCTGCTCGGCGACGCCCAGCACCTCGGTACCGGCGATGGCGTAGACGAGCGAAGTCGACTTCAGCAGCAGCACGAACGTGCTCCCGGCGGGCGGGATCATCACCGGGATCGCCTGCGGCAGCACGACCTTGCGTTCGATCTGCCACGGGCTCAGCCCCATCGCCGCCGCCGCTTCGCGCTGCGACTCCGACACCGACTGCGTGCCGGCCCGCACGATCTCCGCGAGGTAGGCGCCCTGCTCCAGCGAGAGCGCCACGCCACCGGCGACCATCGGCACGAGCACGGAGTTCGTGGACACCGACCAGAAGCTGACGTCGGTGAACGGGAGGCCGATGCCGAGCTTCGGCAGGAACAGCGCGAAGTTGCCGAAGATCAGGATGAACACGATCAGCGGCACGCTGCGGAAGAACCACACGTAGAGCCAGCTCGCCGTGCGCGCCACCGGGTTGCGGCTGACCCGCGCGTACCCGACGACCACGCCGATCACCGAGGCGAACACGAACGACACCACGGCGAGCGCGATCGCGCCGAGCACGCCTTCGAGGATGCGCCAGTCGAACAGGTACCGGGCGATCACGTCGAGGTGGATGTTGTCGTTGTGCAGCAGCGTGTTCAGGATGATCAGCAGCACGATCGCCAGCGCGAGCCACGAGACGATCCGGCCCACGGGCGAGCGCACCGCGTGGTGCTGCGGGATCGGGTCGGCCCGCGTGAACCGCGGCCCGGGGTGGGTTTCCGTGGTCATTCCGGCACTCACTTCGTGGGGTGGTTGAGCGTGGCTTCGGGCACGAGCTGGTTCTGCGGCAGGCCGAAGCCGGTGAGGATCTTGGCGTAGCTGCCGTCCTTGATCATCGCGTTGACGGCGGCCTGGAACGCGGCGGCCAGCTTCGGCTGGTCCTTGGCGATGGTGAACCCTTCATCGCCTTCGTCGATCTCCGCGGCGATGGCGTCGTTGGCCTTGGTGGCCACCAGCTTCCCCTGCGACTGCTGCGCGGTGTAGACCACGGTCGGGGTGGGGATCATGCCGCCGTCGACGCGCCCGGATTGCACGGCCAGCACGATGTCCGCCGTCGCCGACAGGCCGATCATCTGCGGGGCGGGCTTGCCGCCCTGGGTGCAGTGCGCGGCGATGTCGTTGAAGATCGCGACGGTCGCGGCGGCGGCCTTGCCGAGCCCGATCTTCTTGCCGCACACGGCGTCGAGCGTTTCGAACTGCGAGGCCTTGTCGGCCGTGGCCAGGATGCCCTGCAGGTTCTTGAACGCGCCGACGACGTTGGCCTTGGCGATGATCTCGGCGTTGGCCGCGCTGGCCGAGCCGCTGACCACGATCTTGTGGGCTTGCATCGCGGGCAGCTGGTCGGGGTAGAGCACCTGCTGCCACGCGACCTTGAGCCCCATCATCCCGGCGGCGTGCTCCACGAGCTTCACCACCGCTCCGGTCGGGGTCTTCGTGCCGGTTTCGTACATGGCCATCGGGGCGGCCTGGAAGTTCGCGCCGCCGTTGATCGTGCCCGCGGCGGCGATGTCCGCGGGGACCAGCGCCTTGACGGCCGGGTCCACCGCGGCGGGGGCGACCGACGCCGCGGCCGGCTGCGGCCCGGCGGATCCGGCGGGCGAGCCGACGGGGGTGTCTGTGTTCGAGCAGCCGCTCAGTGCGGTCGCCACGGCGACACCTGCGGCCAGCGAGAGCACCAGCTTCTTCATGGGGACTCCTCAGTCCAACGGCGCTGTTGAGCTGCCTTTCGAGCAGCGCTCACAGTGCCCCACCGGATTCGGTCGAGTCAAGTACTTGACTGACCAATTTTGTCTGACAAGTATTTCTGCAGGGCCGGACTTGTCGTACCTCGTCCGACCGGAGCAGCAGCGCCTCCGCTACCCTGGAGGGGCTGTCGTTCCCCGGCCTCACCCTGGCCGGGACGTGGGGTTGCGGCACCGGTCCAGGGGGCGGCGGACACACGACGGATCAACCACAGGAGGTGCCAGCGGTGTCGTCGGTACTCGGATCACCGTCTTTGACCGAGTCGCTCGCCGAGGCGCTTCGCGCGCAGATCATCCGCGGCGAAGTCGCTCCGGGACTCCGGCTCACGGAGGCGTGGGTGGCGAGCCGCTTCGACGTCGCGCGCCCGACGGCCAAGGCCGGTCTCGACCGGCTCTGCGCCGAGGGACTGCTGCGCCGGGGGCCGCGCCGGAGCTCGATCGTGCCGCAGCTGTCCACTGAGGACATCCGCGACATCTACTTCAGCCGTGAGCCCGTGGAGACGCTGGCGGTGCGCACGCTCGCCGAGTCGAAGTCGGTGCCCGGCGACGCGCAGCAGGCACTGAACATGATGCGCGTCGCCGCGGAGCAGTCGCTGCACTCCGACCACACCGAGGCCGATGTGGCCTTCCACCGCGCGCTCGTCGCGGCGGCGGGCAGCCCGCGCCTGCAGCGGATGCACGGCACCGTGATGGGCGAGGCCCAGCTGTGCATCGCGCAGGTGCGCCGCACCGCCTCCACGGACCTGGTGGAGCTGACCGCCCGCCACGCCGCGATCATCGACGCGATCCGCGAAGGCGACAGCTCCGTGGCCGAAGAGGCGATGCGGGCGGACCTGCACGGCTGCCGCGACATGCTGCTCGCGGACGCCGCGAAGCGGGCCGGCGTGGCGGTCTGAGCCGCGTCACCAGCCCAGCCGCGGCACGCCCGAGAGCCACGCGAGCGACTCCTCCGTCGTGACCGTCGGCTTGTACTCGCACGCCACCTTGCCGCGATAACCGGCCTGCCACAGGCGTTCCACGACCCCCGCCACGTCGACCCGGCCCGTGCCGGGTTCGCCGCGGCCGGGCGCGTCGGCGATCTGCACGTGGGCCACGAAGTCCGCGTACTCGTCGACGACCTTCGTGAGGTCCTCCCCACTCGTGGCGAGGTGGAAGGTGTCGAAGAGCAGGCCGATGTTCGCCGCGCCGGTGTCGGCGCGGACCTGTTCGACGACCCGCACGGCGTCGCGCGCCGTTTCGAGCGGGTACGCGCCGTTGAGGCCGCGACCCAGCGGTTCGACGAGCACGGTGCCCGCGAGCTTGCCGGTCGCCGCGGCGAACTGTTCGCGCGCGACGGCGTCTTCCCGCGCCGGATCACCGCCCGGCGTGCGCTGGCCGTAGAGCGCGTTGAACGCCGGGCAGCCGGTGCGGTCGGCGATCGCGGCGACGAGGTCGAGGTTGGCCTCGAACTCCTTGCGCCGCGCGGGGTTCGACACGATCCCGCGTTCGCCGCCGGGCATGTCGCCGGCGAAGAGGTTCAACCCGGCCAGCGCCACACCCGCTTCGTCGAGCGCGCGCACGAAGGCGTCGACCTCGCTCGGTTCGGGCACGGCTTCGGCCCACGGCCACCACGTTTCGACCGCCGTGAAGCCGGCCTTCGCGGCCCGCGCGAACCGTTCCAGGTACGGGACTTCCGCGAAGAGCAGGGAAACGTTGGCGACCAGGCTGAGCTTTCCCTCGCCGGTCACCGGGCGCTCCACTTCTCGACGCCGGACAGCGCGGCCACCTGGGTCAGCAGCGCCGAGTGGTCCAGCCCGCCCGAACCGGTCACGCGCAGCGACGCCATGAGCTCCGCCACGAGCGCGCCGGCCGGGGAGAACACGCCGTTCTGCCGGGCCGCCGACCGGTAGATCTCGAGGTCCTTGTGGTGCAGGTCCACGCGGAAGCCGGGCTGGAAGTTGCCCGCCAGCATCGCTTCGCCCTTGCGCGCGAGCACCGTGCTGCCCGCGAGTCCGCCGCCGAGCACGTCGACGGCGGGCTCGAGGTCCACCCCGTGGGTGTCCAGGAAGACCAGCGCTTCGGAGACGAGCTGGAGCGTGCCCGCGACGAGCAACTGGTTGGCGGCCTTGACCGTCTGGCCGCTGCCGGGCCCGCCGACGAGCACGATCGTGGTGCCCATGGCCGCCAGGACCGGCCGCACGCGCTCGAGGGTCTCGGCGGCGCCGCCGACCATGATCGACAGCTTGCCCTCCTTCGCTCCCGCTTCCCCGCCACTGACCGGCGCGTCGAGCATCGGCATCGACACCTCGGCGGCGCGCTCGTGCAGCTCCCGCGCGGCGTCGGGCCGGATGGTGCTCATGTCGACGAGCACCGTGCCGGCCTTCGCGTGCTCGAAGAGCTCGGCGCAGACGGCCTGGACGTCGGGCGTGTCCGGCAGCACCGTGACGACCACGTCCGCGTCGGCGACGGCTTCGGCCAGCGACGCGGCGAGGGCACCGCCCCCGTCCGCCAGCGGCCGGCCTCTCTCGGCGGTGCGCGTGTACCCCACGACGTCGAAACCGGCTTTCACGAGGTTCAGCGACATGGGGAGCCCCATGACCCCCAAGCCGACGACCGCGATCCGCACTCTGTCTCCCTCCATTGGGCGCCCGAGGGCGTGATTGGACGGGGACAGCTTCCCGGGCCACAGGTAGCCGGTCAAGTACTTTTGTCAGGTGGATTTTGTCAGGCAAGATTACCTGTGACGAAGGACACGGGTGTCCGGGGGAGGGTCGAGCGGAGAGTTTCGTCAGGCGGAGCGGGCGGGATGAGCGGGCCGGTCGGGCAGCTTTAGGGCAGAAGCCCGGACGCGTCCGGGCTTCTGCCGACCGGGAACTAGGCAGCCGCTGCGGCGGCGACCGGAACCGAAGCCGCGGGCGGCAGCCCCACGTCGACGACCGGCAGGGAAGACGCGGCGGCCGTGACCGGGCGGCGGCGGAAGGACCGCAGCCACTGGGTGAGCAGCACGGCACCGCCGGGCAGCGTGGAGACCAGGCCGAGCAAGCCGTAGACCACGGCGACCGTCACGCCCTGCTGCGCGCCCAGCCCGGCGGCCGCGAAGGCCAGCGCGGCGACGCCCTCGCGGGGACCGAAGCCGCCGATGTTGATCGGCAGGCCCATGGCCAGCAGGGCGAGCACGAGCAGCGGCAGGAGCGTCGTCAGGGACGCCGTGGCGCCGGCCGCGCGGGCGGCGACCACGAAGAGCGTGAGGTGACCCGCGAGGGCCACCAGCGACAGCGTCGAAACCTGCGGCCAGGTGCGCAGGCCGAGCAGCCCCGCCCGCACGTCGGCCATGGACACCGCGAAGGCGCGCCGCCACTTCGACGTGCTCACCAGCCAGCGGTCCCCAGTCACCGAGGCCGTGGTCAGGACCGCGATGGCCACCACCAGCACGGCGGCGCCGGTCACCGTCAGCACGGCGTGCGCGAAGCCCGGCAGGACCGCGGGCCGGAAGATCAGCACGGCCAGCCCCGCGGCCACGACGACGACCTGCCCCGCGGTGCGTTCCAGCACGACCGCCCGCACGCCGCGAGCGACGTCGCCGGACTGGCGGCCGTGTTCGACCGCGCGGTGGACGTCGCCGAGGATGCCGGCGGGCAGGACGCCGTTGAGGAATTGGGCCCGGTAGTAGTCGGCCACCGCGCGGCGCAGCGGCAGGCGCAGGCCGAGGCGCGAGGCGACCACGCGCCAGCGCCAAGCGCTCACGACGGTGGTCAGCACGCCGATCGCCAGCGCGGCGAGCACCGGCGCGAGGCCGATCACCCGCAGGCCGTCGAGGAAGGCACCGCTGCCGAGGCGCCACACGAGCACCCCGATGATCGCGAACCCGCCGAGGATCCGGAACCACACCCAGAACGTACGCATCAAGCCACCTTGATCGGGACGGAACGCCAGCGGGCGACGACTTCCGTGAGCCGGCGCGCGGCGCCGTCCCACTCTTCGAGGGCGTTGCCGCGGTCGAGCGCGGCGGTGCGGAGGTCTCGGCGCAGCCCGGCATCGGTCGCCCAGCGGCGTAGTGCGGCGGCGAGCGCGCCGGCGTCGCCGGACGGGACCAGCAGGCCGGGCGCGGTGCCGTCGGCCGAGCGGCCCAGCGCGTCCGACACCCCGCCGACGTCGCTGGCCACCACGGGAATGCCGCGGGCCAGCGCTTCGGTCACGACCATGCCGTAGGTCTCGGCGTGGGACGGCAGCAGCACCAGGTCCGCGCCGTCGTAGGCCGCGTCGAGCTCGGCGCCGGCCTTCGGACCGCTGAAGGTCACGCGGTCACCGAGGCCGAGCCGCCGGACGGACCAGCGCAGCTCGTCGACGTACTCCGGCGCGCGCGTGAGCGACCCCACGAAGTCCACGGTCAGCGGCAGGTCACGCAGCTTCGCCAGCGCTTCGACGAGCACGTCCTGCCCCTTGCGCGGCGTCACCGCGGCCACGCACAGCAGCCGCGACACGCCGTCGGTCCCCGACGCCAGCGGAGCCAGGTCCACGCCTGGCTCCACCACTTCCACCGTCGACGGCGCGAGCCGGTGTCGCCGGACGAGGGCGCGCGCCGCCGTCGGGCTCGTGGCCACGACCTGGCGCACCGCCCGCAGCGTCGCGCGCTCGCACGCGTCCAGCTCCGCGGCGTGCACCGGGTCGAGCCCCGTTTCATCGGCCAGCGGCAGGTGCACGAGCACGCCGAGCCGCAGCCGCCGCGCGTGCGGCACCACCACGTCGGGCACACCGCACGCGACCAGGCCGTCGACCAGCACGGTCGTGTGGTCCGGCAGCGCCGCGAGCGCCCGCGCCAGGCGCGCGCGGCCCGTCGGCCCCGGCTCGGGCCACGAACCGCGCACGGCGACCTGCAGCACGGGCAGCCCGACACCCGGCAGGCTCTCGCACATCCGGCGGTCGTAGGTGTTGCCACCGCTGGGCTCGGTGACGTCGTCGACGTTGCCGGGCAGCACGAACGCCACCACGTCCCCCGCCTGCTGACTCCGCACGGTGCCTCCTCAAGCCGCTCTCACCCAGCAACACGGACGAGAGCGGCCGTCGGTTCAATCGGCTCCGGGAACTACAGCCAGCGCGGCCTCTTCCCCTTGGCCAGCTTGCCCCACCGGGTCGTGAACTCATCGCGCTTCGCCCGCAGGATCGTGTCGGCCGAGCCGTAGACCACGCCGAAGGAGAACCCGACCCCTTCGTCGCGCCCGTCGACGCCGAGCCGCAGGACCACCGGACGCGCGACCACCCAGTCCTGGTGTTCGCCCAGCGCCTGCTGCACCCGCTTCACCCCGGTGCGCCACTTGCGCAGCTTCGTCCCGTAGACCGGCCGCACCACGTCCGCCGCGTACCGGGCCCGCTTGGCCTTCTTGCGCACGTCGTGCAACGCGCGTTCCAGCTCGGCGCCCGACTTCCCGTCGGCGGCGCGCTGCGCCTTCCGCAGCTTCCTCTCCGCCTGCCGCACCGGCGCGCGCAGCACCTCCCGCGCGGGCCCCCGCCC
Organism: Amycolatopsis sp. NPDC051903; assembly: GCF_044452505.1. Lineage (NCBI taxonomy): Bacteria > Bacillati > Actinomycetota > Actinomycetes > Pseudonocardiales > Pseudonocardiaceae > Amycolatopsis > Amycolatopsis sp. NPDC051903. The sequence continues at coordinate 168,993 of NZ_JBITBT010000004.1, forward strand.
GTTCGCCACCTCGGCCACGACGGCGTCCAGCTCCCGTACCAGAGCCAGGTAGCGCCGGCTCTCCAGTGCCGTGACCGCCCGGGCGCGGAGTTCGACGGCGTCGCGCGAGAACCGCCGCGTGAGGTACTGCTCGACCGGCCCGGCGACCAGTGCGTCGGGCGCGTCGAGGAACCAGTCCCGCAGCAGCGCCTCGGTCACCTCGTTGTCGCGCGCCGGACCCAGCTCCCCGCCGAGCCACTTCAGCTCTTCGGCGACCGACGCCACGCGCTCGTCGTCCACAATGGACGAAAAGGTCCGCAGGGCGCTGCGCAGCTTGCGGGACGCCACGCGCAGCTGGTGCACGGAATCGTCGACGTCCCGGCGCACCCCGACGTCGGCGCGCCGCAGGGCCGCGAGCTGGTCACGCAGGTAGGTGCCCACGACCTCACCCGCGTCCGGCCGCTTCCCGGGCGACGGCGAGGCCGGCACCCGGTCCCCGATGAGCCGGCGCAGCTTCGACGGCCACGCCGACGCCCGGGCGCCCGCGTCCGCGAGCGTGGACTCCAGTTCGTCGAGCAGTTCGGGCGGCGCGTCGGTCGCGAGCTCGACCTCGAGCTCCCGCCAGCTGTCCAGCCGGGCCGTCTCGCCGCCGACCTCCCCCGTCACGTGATCGTCGGTCACCGTGGCCACGACGTGGCCCGCCGCGTCACTCAGCTCGTGCTCGAACCGGTCCGTTTTCAGGTGCGCCATCGGCAGCAGCTTGCCCTCCAGCGTGTATGCGCGCAGCAGCTGCCGCAGTTCGCGGGGCACCTTCGCGTCCTCCGCGTCGAGCGGTACGCGAAGCTCTTCACGCGTGTCCTGCGCGACCGGCAGCTTCAGGTGCCAGCCCGCGTCCTTGCCGCCCACGCGCCGCCGCAGGGTGATCCCCGCCGCGGCCAGCGCGAACCCCTCGGTGTCGTAGTACGTCGCGTCGAGCAGCTGCTCGACCGGCGCGTCCTGTCCTCGCACCGTCCCGTTGCCGCTGAACCGCGGTACCGCGGTCCCCGGCGCGATCTCGTACTTGCGCTCGCGTTCGAGCTCGGTCACCGGTCTCCTCATGCCACCCACTCCTCAGTCGCCCTGACGAAAGTCTGAGGCAGGAAAGGCGGTCACGGCGCGCGGTGTTCCAGCGGCGGGCTCACGTCCGGGTAGCTCGCCTCCTGCGACGGCACCGCCGTGGTGGTCACCGGCGCGGCCCGTTGCCCGGCTTCCCGGCGCGAGAGCCTGCGGTTCACCACGGCCTCGCCCACCTGCTCGCCACGGATGCGGCCCAGCACGCCGAGGGTGATCGCGTGCACGATCGCCAGCACCAGCAGCAGCACGCCGATCCGGCCGACGACACCCGGCAGATCGCTGTCCCCCAAGGGGATCGTGGACAGCAACGCCAGCAGGCCCAGCGTCACGAGGTGGAACAGCACCGTGACGAGCCTGGTCATGGACGCGCTCGCGGCGGCGTCGCCGTACGAGCTTTCGAGATACCCGCGTCCGCTGCGGTAGATGATCTGCCCGTCGACGAGAACGAGCACCACTCCGATGGCGAGGAACGACACGTACGCTTCCGTGCTCATCCCGGCATCCTCCTTCCGGCCTCTGCCCCAGGGCTACCCGCCTGGTCGGGGCCGGAAACCGAGCTCGAAGCTCACCCGCGGAAGGTGTCGGGGTGCGGACCGGTGCGGTGGTCCGCGTCGAGCTTGCCGATGGCGTCGACGTCCGCGTCGTCGAGTTCGAAGTCGAACACGTCGATGTTCTCGCGGATGCGCGCGGGCGTCGCGGACTTCGGGAAGACGATGGTGCCGAGCTGGAGGTGCCAGCGCAGCACCACCTGGGCGGCGGACTTGCCGTGCTTCTGCGCCAGCTCCGTGAGCACCGGGTCCGACAGCACTTCGGCCTGCGCGAGCGGGCTCCACGCCTCGGTCGCGATGCCGTGCGCGCGGTGGTAGGCGCGCAATTCCGTCTGCTGCAACGCCGGGTGCAGCTCGACCTGGTTCACCGCGGGCACCGTGCCGGTGCTGCGCGCGAGCTCTTCGAGGTGCTCGACCTGGAAGTTCGACACACCGATCGACCGCGTCTTGCCGGCGCGCGCGAGCTCTTCGAAGCCTTCCCAGGTCTTCACGTACTTGTCCTGGTGCGGCAACGGCCAGTGGATCAGGTAGAGGTCCACGTAGTCGAATCCCAGCCGGCGCAAGCTGCCCTCGAGCGCGGTGATCGCGTTGTCGTGGCCGTGCGCGTCGTTCGCGAGCTTGGTCGTCACGAAGACCTCTTCCCGCGGCACGCCGGAATTCCTGATGCCCTCGCCGACGCCTTCCTCGTTGCGGTACATCTGCGCCGTGTCGAAGTGGCGGTAACCAGCCTCGAGTGCGGTCCGCACGGCTTCGGCGGTGTCCTCCGGCGGGATCTGGAACACGCCGAAGCCGAACTGCGGGATGGTGACGCCGTTGTTCAGCTCGATTCCGGGAACGTTCGTCGTGTGAGCGGTCATGCTCCCGGCCTACCCGAGGCCCTCAGGGGCGAAACGCGATCAAGCGGTGGCTGCGGCCGCCAGGGCGTCGGCGAGCGTGGGGTGCACCGTGAGCACGGTGTCGGCGCCGGTCACCTCGAGGCAGCGGCGGACGCTGCGCACGCCGTCGCACACCACGGTGAACGACGTGGCCCGCTCACGCGCGGTGAACAGCGAGCGAATCCCGGCGCAGCCGAGGAAGTCGACGCGGGAGAGGTCCGCCACCACGGGCGCGCCGGTCTCGACGGCCTCGAGGAGGGTTTCGGTGAAACCGGTTGCGGTGGCGGCGTCGACGTCGCCCACCGGGGTGAGCACGCGGACACCGCGTCGGTCGGTTGTGGTCACTGTCAGTTCCGCCGGTACCGAGACCACGGACAACGGGTTATTCATGGAGCGCTCCTCTCGCAGGAACCTGCTTGGGGCGCTGACCGGAGCACGTGTCTGAACAACAGCCAACGTCTTCGACGGTACGCCCCTGCGCGGTGAGGTCAACCCGCGCCGAACGCGCGCCGCAGCGCGGCGAGCCCGGGCTCGATCTTCTCCGGCGCGATCGAGCCGTAGCCGAGGGCCAGCCCGCGCGGCGCCGGTTCCCCGCAGAGCCCCGCCAGGGTCTGCACGCCGACGCCGACCCGGTTCGCTTGCGCCGCAACGGCTTCCACGTCCACTTCGGACAGTGCACACAGGTGCAGGCCGGCCGCCGACGGCACGGGGGTGAGCAGCCCCGCGAACCGCTCGCGCAGCAGTTCGGTGATGCGCTCGTGCCGGGCCGCGTACTCGCGAGTCGCCTTGCGGATGTGCCGGGCGAACAGGCCTTCGTCCAGGAAGCGCGCCAAGGCCCCTTGCGCAGCCGGGTCGCCGTGCCAGTCGGACAGCTGCCGGGCGTGCTGCAGCGCGTCGCGCAGCGACCGGGGCGCGACGAGGAACCCCAGGCGCAGCGCGGGGACCAGCGTTTTGGAGAACGATCCGACGTAGGCGACCCGCCCGGCGCGGTCGAGGCTCTGCAGCGGTTCGAGCGGCCGGTCGGAGAAGCGGAACTCGCTGTCGTAGTCGTCTTCGACCACGACGGCGCCGGCGCGTTCGGCCCAGTCCAGCAGGGCCGTGCGGCGCGCGAGCGACATCGGCGAGCCGAGCGGGAACTGGTGCGACGGCGTCACGTACACCAACCGCGTGCGCGCGGGCAGCGCGTCGACCCGCAGGCCTTCGCGGTCGACGGGCACGCCGGCGACGTCCGCGCCGTGCGAACGGAACAGCAGGCGCGCGATGCGGTAACCGGGTTCTTCCACGGCCACGCGGTCGCCGGGGGCGAGGAGCACGCGGCACAGCAGGTCGAGGGCTTGCTGCGCGCCCTGCGTCACGAGCACGTCGTCGGCGTCGGCGCGCACGGACCGCGAGAGGCCGACGTGCCGGGCGATGGCCGCGCGCAGGCCGGGGTGCCCCGCGGGGTGGCTGTACTGCGCGGAACCGGTGACCCGCAGCTCCGCGGACAGCAGGCGGCGCCAGGTCTGCAGCGGGAAGAGCCGCGCGTCGGGGATGCCGACGCGGAAGTCGTATTCGGGCGGCTCGCCGGCGGTTTCCAGCGGCGGCAGGGCCCGCCAGACCTCGCGGGGCCGGATCGCGTCACCGGCCGGCGCCGCCCGGCCGCCGCGCGACGGCAGGTCCGCGGCCACGAACGTGCCGGAGCCGACGCGGCCGGTGAGGAACCCGTCGGCGGTGAGCCGGTCGTAGGCGACGGCGACGGTGTTGCGGGACACGGACAGGTGCGTCGCCAGCTCACGGGTGGGCGGGAGGCGCTCGCCGGAGCGCAGGCGGCCGTCGAGGATCGCGTCGCGCACCTCGCGGTAGATGCGCGTGCCGAGGTCGCCGCGGCCGGCGAGCGTCACGTGGAAGTCCACTCGTCCGAGGCTATATTGGCTCCGTAGACTTGTCGATAATTGGCTCTGGTGTCAGGCCAAAAGGTCTTTTAGCGTCGAGCCATGACGACGACCGAGCAGCCCGTGTCCGGCGCCGTGTCCACCGCGCGGCCCGGCCGCCTGCTCGCGGCGGCGCAGCTGGCCGCCTCGCTGGGCGACGGCGCGTTCCTCACCTGCTCGGTGCTGTACTTCACGCGCGTCGTGGGGCTCACGGCCGGCCAGGTCGGGCTCGGCCTCACGCTGGCGTGGGCCGTCGGGTCCGTCGCCGGCGTGCCCCTCGGACACCTGGCCGACCGGCGCGGCGCCCGGGGCGCGGGCGTGCTGCTGTCGGTCGCCACGGCGCTGGCGATCGCGGCGTTCCTCGTCGCGGGTTCAGCGTGGACGTTCGCACTGGCCGCGTGCTGCTACGCCACCGGTCAGTGCGGCCTGACCGCGGTGCGCCAGGCGTTGCTGGCCGCGCTCGCCGAACCGCGGCAGCGCACGCGGATCCGGGCGCACCTGCAGTCGGCGGGCAACGCGGGGCTGGCGATCGGCGCGGGGCTCGGTGGCCTGGCCCTCCTGGCCGGCACGCCGGCCGCTTACGTCGCGGCGTTTTCGCTCGACGCCGTGGCGTTCCTGGTGTCCGCGGTCCTGCTGCGGCTGGTGCCGTTCGCGCCGCCGGCGGCGCTTCCGCTGCCGCGGGAGAGGGGCTCGGCGACCGCGGTGCTGCGCGACCGGCCGTACGTCCTCGTGACCCTCCTGAACGCGATCCTGTTGCTGCGCATGCCCTTGCTCAGCGTCGCGATTCCACTGTGGATCGTCTCGCGGACCGCGGCTCCCGAGTGGACGGTGTCGGCGCTGTTCGTGCTCAACACGGTCGTGGTCGTGCTGGGCCAGGTGCGCGTGGCGACGCGCGTGACGGGGCTGCGCTCGGCTTCCCGCCTGATGCGGCGCTCCGGGGTGCTGCTGGCGGCTTCGTGCGGCGCGTTCGCGCTGTCCGCCGCGGGTTCGTCGGCCTGGGTGGCCGTCGCGGTGCTCGTGGCCGGAGCGCTGCTGCAGGTGCTCGGGGAGATGCTGCAGTCGGCGGGTACGTGGGAGATCGGGTTCGACCTCGCGCCCGCCGCACGGCAAGGCCAGTACCAGGGGTTCTTCGGCACCGGCACTTCGGTGGCCCGCATGGCGGGCCCGGCGCTCCTGACCACCGTGGTGGTGCAGTGGGGCACCCCCGGCTGGCTGCTCGTCGGAACGGGGTTCGTGGCTGCCGGGTGGGCGATGGGTCCCGCCGTCCGGTGGGCCGGACGGCGGGGCTGACGCGGCCGGCCGCGTCAGTCGCGCAGGGCGAGCTTCTCGAGTTCCAGGTCGAAGTCGAACCAGAGAGCTTCGTTGCCTGCCGGGACCTCGTCGTAGGTGCGGTCCAGGAAGTCGGCCAGCTCGTCGGCCGGGGCTTCCAGCACGGCGGAGCCGTCCGGGGCGTTCAGCTCGACGACCACGCGGGCGTCGTCGGCGGCCGGGCGCACTCGCACGTCGCCGTCTCCGGCGGGGGCGATGAGGCCGTCGGCGAGCAGGTCGCGGCCGAAGAGCCAGCGGACCACGCCGGTGCCGGCGTGGTAGCCGACGGAGATGGCGTAGGGGTCCGACGGGTCGTACTCGAGGTCAGCGCGCACCGGCAGCGGAACGCTCCCGAACGTGCGCAGCCCGAAGACGATCGTCGCGCGGACGACGGGGGGCTCGGTGCCCATGGCGGTACCTCCTCGATGGTGATAGTGGTGCGTAAGGACTCACGGCTCAACGTGAATGTTCCTCTATGAGTAACGCCCCGTAAGACTACGAGCTGCCCGACAAGCGATCTTTCACCCCTTTGGTGGAGACGGACGTCTCATCTGCTCACTCATCGGTATGAGTCGCCACTCAATCGATGTCCGCCGCCCGCGGTAGCCCCCACGACCACGCTCGTGGGCGCCGAACTCCCGGGCGACGGGGCCTCGACCGCCTCACGCGCTCGCCGCTCCGGCCCTCGGCTGCCGCGTGGTCGGCAGTGGTCGCGGGCACGCCCGTCAGCCGGGCCCGTCGCTCGCGATCACTCCCCACGCGGGGCCGGCGCCTCTCGGCACAACCGGTACAGACCGCCGCCGCGTCCAGGCGGCGCCGGTCCAGACCGTCGTGTCCCGGGGCCGAGCCGTGCCGACCGTCGGGGCACGAGCGTCGCCGCGGCTAGCGGCTCGGCGCCGGCTCCCGGGCAACTCCTCCACGCGCACGTCCACGCCGCGCCGGTCCAGACCGTCGTGCCCCGGGGCCGAGCCGTGCCGACCGTCGGGGCACGAGCGTCGCCGCGGCTAGCGGCTCGGCGCCGCCTCCCGGGGCCACTCCTCCACGCGCACGTCCACGCCGCGCCGGTCCAGACCGTCGTGCCCCGGGGGCGAACCGTGCCGACCGTCGGGGCACGAGCGTCGCCACGGCTAGCGGCTCGGCGCAGCCTCCCGGGTCCACTCCTCCACGCGCACGTCCAGCAACTCCGCCGCCACCCGCAGTTCGCGGCGGCGGTCCCCCGGCACCGCGTGGATGTGGTTCGCGCCGAAGTTCGCGAGGAAGGTCTCGGCCGGCACGTCGAGACGGGTGAAGGCGTGCGGCCACTCCGGGGTGGAGCGGGCGGCGAGCGCGGCGTTCGTCGCGTCGTCGTAGCACTCGAAGTCACCGAGCACCAGCTGCAGGCGGTAGGCACCGTCGAGGCGGGTGAGGCGGGCCAGCGTCATGCGGCCGGGCGCGGCGAAGTGCGCGACGGACGCCCCGCCGGCCGGGAAGAAGAACACCTCCGGGTGCAGGTGGACCTTGGCGAGGTTGTCGGCCGGGTCGTCGCTGCGGGCCGCGAACCACGTGGCGTGCTGGCCGGAATTGCACAGATCCCACACGTCGCGGTCGGGGTGGTGGTGGCGGACGTCCGCGAAGAGCACCGGCGTGCCCGTGATGCGGTGCATGAGCTGCATGGTCAGCGCGCCGTCCATGTCCGCCTCGGTGGCGGTGACGTGCACGGCCTTCGGCCCGGTCCAGTCGTACGGGTCGTTGAGCAGCGCCTCCGCCACGTCCATCGTCGCGAAGTTCTCCGTGAGCTCCGGCTGCGCCTTGATGCCGGAGAAGTCCAGGTGCCGCTCGGCGGCGAGGTCGCGCACCGCGAGGTACGCGCGGATCTGCCGTTCCAGCAGCTCGGGCGTGAGCTTCGCCCCGTCGTAGTGCACCGTGGCGTGCCGTTCGAACCACTCGCGCCCGGCGGTGGCTTCCCCCGGGTCGGCCTTCTCGGCACGCAGCACGAGCTCGTACTGGTCGATCTCCTCGACGTCCACCCCGAACTGCCGCATCCACTGGTCCGTGTTGGCCACGGCGGTGTTCATGCCCATCGGCCGTCCGCCGAACCGCCCGAACGTCGAGCCGCGCAGCGAGCCGACAGCGGCGGCCGCGCGGGCGCGCACCCCGACGTCCTCGATCAGCGCGGCTTCGTCCGGCGCGCCCCACAACCGCGTGTGGCGGCGGCCGATCTGGTCGAGCGCACCGCCCGCGGCGAGCATCCCGACGAGGCCGGGCTCCGTCGGATCGGTGGAAGCGACGAGCAGCAGCGGCGACGTCGTCGCGTCGGCCGCGAGCATCGTGAAGTGCGGGAAACTCCAGACGGCGTAGTAGAAAACCGTGACGTCCACCGACGCGGCGGCCACGGACCGCGCGGCCGCCGTGGCCGTGGTGTTCGTGGCGACGAGCCCGCCGCTGATCACGTCGTGGCCCGCGGCCGTGAGCGCCGCGGCAAATGCGTCCACTTTGGACCTGATGAACCCGGTGTTGCGCCGGTGCACGTGGTCGCGTCCGTCGGAGATGGCGATGAGCCCGATGCGCGTCATGAGCGCCCCCTTCACCCCTGGTTGAGCTCGGCGTAGACCTGCGTCGCGTTGTCCTTCGTGATCTGGCGGGTCTGGAGGGTCTGCGTCTTCGGCACGGTCGCGCAGTCGATCAGCAGTTTCTTCGCCGCGGCAACGGCTTCCGCACCGCCCGTCGGGTAGATGAACGTGGCCGACAGCCGCCCCGCCTCCACGGCCTTGATGCCGCCCTCCGGCACGGGCAGCCCGTCGATGCCGACGATCGGCAGCGTCGCCTTGCCCGCGTTCTGCGCGGCGAGCCGCGCGCCTTCGGCCATCGGGTCGTTCTCGGAGAAGATCGCCTGCGCGTCCGGGTGCGCCTTCAGCAACGCGTCGGCCTGCTGCTGGCCCTTGTCGCGCAGCCAGTCGGCGTCGGCCGTGCCGACGATCGTGATGCCCGACCCCGCGATGCCCTCGGCGAACCCGTCGGCGCGCTCCTTCGCCGGCGTCGAGCCGGCCAATCCCTTCAGCTCCACGATCTTGCCGCCCTGGGGCAGCAGGTGCTCCTTGAAGTACCGCCCCGCCTGGCGGCCGATGTCCACGTTGTCGGCGCCGATGAACGACGTGTACCCGTCGCCGTCGACCTTGCGGTCGAGCACCAGCACGGGGATGCCCTGGTCGTAGGCCTTCTTGACGACACCGGTGAGCGGGGTCGCCTCGTTGGGGCTGATGATCAGCAGGTCGATCTTCTGCGTGAGGAACGTGCTGACCTGCTCCACCTGCTTCGAATTGTCCTGCGCCGCGTCGGCGAAGTGGACGGTGAACTGCGGCACGGCCGCGGCCGCCTTGCGGATGTCGTCGTCCATCCGCACGCGGTAGGGCTCGCCGAGGTTCGCCTGGCTCATGCCGATCGTGTACTTCCCGCCCGGCCCCTTGCAGGCCGTCTGCGTGGCGGGCGCGGCGCCGGCCGAGCCGCCGGGCGCGTTCTCGTGCGTGGTGCCGCAGGCCGTCGCGACGAGGGCGACGCCCGCGGCCGCGAGCACCAGCCCGCGGCGAGTGGTGGTGGACATGAGCTCCCCTTTCCCTGCCGACGCTCAGGTCGCGGTCTGCGTCCGGCCCGGACGCAGGCGCTGCAGGCCGGCGGCGAACACGATCACCACGCCGACCACGATCAGCTGCACGTTCGAGTCGATGTTGTTGAGCTGGAGGATGTTGTCGAGCACGCCGACGAGCAGCGCACCCGCGACCGTGCCGAGCACGGACCCGCGACCGCCCGAGAGGCTCGTGCCGCCGATGACCACGGCGGCGATCGCGTTGAGCTCGTAACCGTTGCCGTCGTTGGGGCCGCCGAAGTTGAGCTGTCCCGCGTGGACGATGCCCGCGAGCGCGGCAAGCAGCCCGCAGAGGCCGAACACGAGCACCTTCACCCGCACCACCGGCACCCCGGACAGGCGCGCGGCCTTCTCGTTGCCGCCGATCGCGTAGATGTGCCGCGAGAACGCGCTCACGCGCAGCAGCACCACGGCGAGCGCGGCGACCACGACGAAGATCAGCGCGGGGATCGGCACGGTGCCGTTGAACGTCCGCTCCCCCAGCAGCGAGAACGGCACGGGTGCCTGGCCGGGACCGTCGCCGTAGGTGATGGACACGCCCTCGCCGCCCGACCACATGCGCGCGAGGCCGCGGGCGATCTGCATGCCGGCGAGCGTGACGATGAACGACTGGATGCGGAAGCGAGCGCTGGCGATCCCTTGTACCAGGCCGAAACCGAGGCCGAGGGCGAGGATCGCGACGAGGGCGGGCACGAGCGCCCAGTCGTTCGTGGTGAGCAGTTCGGCGATGCCGACGCTCGCGAGACCGACCACCGAGCCGACGGACAGGTCGATGCCGCCGACGAGGATCACCAGCGTCATGCCGACGGCGATGATGCCGATCTCGGAGATCGCGCGCACGACGTTGAACAGGTTCTCGCTGTCGAGGAACACGAGTTCGCCGTTGGTGGAGGGCGAGAACACGATCGCGGCGGCGAACACCACGAGCAACCCGAACACGCTCTGGAACCGGAACAGCGCGGCGAGCACCGCGCGCCCGCTCACCGGACGTCTCCCATCGACGCGGCCAGCAGCTCCCCTTCGCCGGCGAACGCGGTGTCCAGTTCGTGCACCGTCTTCCCGTCCCGCAACACGACGACGCGGTCGCACACCCCAACGAGCTCCGCGGGTTCGGACGAGGCCAGTAAGATGCCGACGCCGGTGCGTGCGATTTCTCCCAGTAGCCGGTAGATCTCGGCCTTGGCGCCGACGTCCACCCCGCGCGTCGGTTCGTCGAGCAACAACAACTGGGGTTTGGTGAGCAACGCGCGTCCGAGAACCACCTTTTGCTGGTTGCCACCGGACAGTGCGCCGACGGGATCGGCCAGGGCGCGCAGCTTGACACCCAGTCGTTCGGCCGAACCGCGTGCGGTGTCGCGTTCCCGGCCGGCGGCGACGATGCCGAAGCGCGCCAGCGCGTCCACCACGGACAGGACGGTGTTGGCGAGGATCGAGTGGTCCAGCGCGAGCCCGGAGATGCGGCGGTCTTCGGGGACGAACGCGACGCCGTTGCGGAGGGCGTCGCGTGGCGACCGGGGCCGGTATTCCCGGCCGTTGAGCCGGACCGTGCCGGCGGTGACGGCCGGTGCGGACGCGCCGTAGAGCGCTTCGAGCAGTTCCGTTCGCCCGGACCCGAGCAACCCGGCGACACCGACGATCTCGCCCGCCCCTACCCGGAGGCTCACCCCGGCGGGCTCCCGCCGCCCCGGCTTCGGCGCGACGACCAGGTGTTCGATCTCCACCACGTGTTCGTCATCGGACGGTTTGGTGTCGGTTTTGAACATCTGCTGGACCGGCCGCCCCACCATCGCCTCGGCGGCTTGCGCGGCCGTCAGCTCGCGCGCCGCGAATTCGGCGACGACTTCGCCGTTGCGCAGCACCGTCGCCCGGTCCGCGACGCGTCCGATTTCTTCCATCCGATGGGAGATGTAGACCACCGCCACCCCGGCGGCGCGCAACTGGTCGATCACCCCGAACAGCCGCTCGACCTCACGGGGCGAAAGCGCCGAGGTCGGTTCGTCCATGATCAGGATCCGCGCGTTCAGCGACAACGCTTTGGCGATGGACACCAGTTGTTGTTCGCCGGTGCGCAGCCGTTCGACGGGGGCGGTGGCGTCGAGGTCCACACCGGATCGTTCGAGCAGCTCCCGCGTTCGTCCGACCATGCGCTTGCGGTCCAGCACCCCGTATCGCGTGTGCGGTTCGCGCCCCAGGAACACGTTCTCCGCCACCGAAAGCGCCGGTACGAGGTCCAGTTCCTGGTGGATCATGGCGATCCCGGCCCGCTGCGCGTCGGCCGGGCGGGCGAACCGGACCGGCACCCCGCCGATCCGGATCGCCCCCTCCTCGGCGGCGACCTCCCCGGAGAGAACCTTCATCAGGGTCGACTTGCCGGCCCCGTTCTCCCCGAGCAGGGCGTGCACCTCCCCCGCCCACACGGTGAAATCCACCGAGCGAACCGCACGCACCCCGCCGTAGGCCTTGCTGACGCCGGCCAGCTCGACCAGCGCGACGCCGTGGTCGCCCATCCCCCTCGATCCCGCCTGTCGAGAAATCGATTACCAGCGAAGGTAAGGGCAGGTCGCAGCGTGTGTCAAGGGTCACTGGACAACTGGTGGAAACAGCTGAAAACAGGATTTATCGAGGCCGCGTAACCCGCCGTTACGGGGTATCGCAGTGGGCCAGGTGGAGCAGGACTCGCGCCGCGTCGCGTGGGCACCGGCAACCCGATGTTGCGAAGCGGACAACATCAGGTGCCGGGATGTCGTCACCCGCGCCACTCCTCCCGTGGGTGGGTGAGCCGACCCCACGGCGAACAGGACGAGTGCCAACCTGAACAACAGATGACACCCCGCCACCACTCTCCGCACTCCTGTCCCGGCGCCGCCCCGGACCCCGTACGGTCACCACGTGCTTTGTGGCAGTCCTCGCGCAATCAGCGGCCCAGCGGGTGTGGCCTGGGCCGCTTTTTGGCGGGTTCCCACAATGCAGCGGCTCCGGCATGCGCCATGCACGACATTGGTGTACCCGCCGGTAAGGGAGCAGGGTGTAAGCGAAAACAGGCGACGATCCGGGGGCCGGACGTCGCCTGCTGCGCGTGGGTAGCTTTGGGAGGCTCAGTCGGTGTTCAGTCGTGTCGCCATCGTGAACCGCGGGGAAGCCGCTATGCGGTTGATCCACGCTGTCCGAGACCTTTCCGCGGAGACCGGTACGCGGATCGAGACGGTCGCCCTCTACACCGACGCGGACCGGTCCGCGACGTTCGTGCGCGAGGCCGACGTGGCCTACCCGCTGGGCCCCGCGTCGGCGCGGCCGTACCTCGACCTCGCCAAGCTGGAGAAGGCGCTGGTCGAGGCCGGGGCGGACGCGGCGTGGGTCGGCTGGGGCTTCGTCGCCGAGGACCCGGCGTTCGCCCAGCTGTGCGAGAAGATCGGGATCACGTTCGTCGGGCCGAGCGCGGACGCCATGCGCAAGCTCGGTGACAAGATCGGCGCGAAGCTGATCGCCGAAGAGGTGGGGGTCCCCGTCGCGCCGTGGAGCCGCGGCGAGGTCGCGACGCTCGAGGACGCGCTGGCGGCCGGCGACAAGATCGGCTACCCGCTGATGCTCAAGGCCACCGCGGGTGGCGGCGGGCGCGGCATCCGCAAGGTCGCGTCGGGCGAAGAGCTCGCGGACGCCTACGAGCGCACGAGCCAGGAAGCACTGCGCGCGTTCGGCTCGGGTGTCGTGTTCCTGGAGCGGCTCGTCACGGGCGCGCGCCACGTCGAGGTCCAGGTGATCTCCGACGGTGAAACCGCGTGGGCGCTGGGCGTGCGCGACTGCTCGGTGCAGCGGCGCAACCAGAAGATCATCGAGGAGTCGGCGTCGCCGGTCCTCGCGCCGGAGCAGACGGCGGAGCTGAAGGCGTCGGCCGAGCGGCTCGCGGTCAAGGTGGGCTACCGCGGCGCCTGCACGGTCGAGTTCCTCTACCACCCGGGCGAGAAGCTGTTCGCGTTCCTCGAGGTGAACACCCGCCTGCAGGTCGAGCACCCGATCACCGAGATCACCACGAGCACGGACCTCGTGCGGCTGCAGCTGCACGTCGCGTCGGGCGGCAAGCTCGAGGGCGAGCAGCCGGCCGAGCTCGGCCACGCCGTCGAGGCGCGGCTCAACGCCGAGGACCCCGACCGCGACTTCGCCCCCTCCCCCGGCCACATCGCGCGGCTGCTGCTGCCGGCGGGCCCGGGCATCCGCGTCGACACCGGCGTGAGCGAGGGCGACACGATCCCCGCCGACTTCGACTCGATGATCGCGAAGATCATCGCCTACGGCCGCGACCGCGACCAGGCGCTCGCCCGGCTGCGCCGCGCCATGGCCGAGACGACCGTGATCATCGAAGGCGGCGCCACCAACAAGAGCTTCGTGCTCGACCTGCTCGACCAGCCCGAGGTGATCGACGCGAGCGCCGACACGGGCTGGATCGACCGCGTGCGCGCCGAAGGCCGCCTGGTCACCAGCAAGCACTCCGCGATCGCGCTCGCCGCCGCGGCCATCGAGGCCTACGAGGACGAGGAGGAGATCGCCCGTGTCCGCCTGCTCTCGACCGCGCACGGCGGCCGTCCGCAGGTTCAGCACGAGAGCGGCCGCCCGCTCGACCTGAAGCTGCGCGGCGTCGCCTACCGCGTGAGCGTGGCGCGTGTCGGGCAGAAGCGCTTCCGCGTCGGCATCAGCGGTGGTGGCGACGTGCACCCGGCCGACGTCGAGATCGAGCGCTTCGACGAGCACAGCGGCCAGATCACGGTCAACGGCACGCGCTTCCGCCTCGTCGCCGCGACGCACGGCCCGATCCACCTGGTCGAGGTCGACGGCGTCACCCACCGCGTGAGCCGCGACGAGGGCGGGGTCGTCCGCTCCCCCGCGCCCGCGCTGGTGGTCGCGACGCCGCTGTCCGTCGGCGACGAGGTCGACGCCGGCGCGCCTATCCTCGTGCTGGAGAGCATGAAGATGGAGACGGTGCTGCGCGCGCCGTTCCGCGCGCGGGTGCGCGAGCTGCCCGTGTCCGTCGGCAGCCAGGTCGAGACCGGCGCCGCGCTGATGCGCCTCGAACCGCTGGCCGACGACGACGAGGCGGACGAAGCCGCCGAGGCGACCGAGGCCGCCGAGATCGAGCTGCCCGCCGAGCCCACGGGTACGGCGCCGGCCGACCGCGCCGAACGCGGCCGGCAGGACCTGCGCAGCCTGGTGCTCGGCTTCGACGTCGACCCGCACGACCAGCGCCGCACGCTCGCCGGCTACCTCGCCGCGCGCGCCGAGCTGGGAGAAAACCGGCCGCTCACGGGCGAAATCGGCCTGCTGAGCGTGTTCGCGGACCTGTCGGAGCTGATGCGCAACAAGCCGTCGGGCGAGGACGTCAGCGCGGCGAGCCCGGTGCACAGCGCCCGTGAATATTTCCACACGTACTTGCAGAGCCTCGACGTCGAACGCGCCGGCCTGCCCGAGTCGTACCAGGCGCGGCTGCGCCGCGTGCTCGGTCACTACGGCGTGGCGGATCTCGAGCGCACGCCGGAGCTGGAGGAAGCGGTCTTCCGCATCTTCCTCGCCCAGCAACGGGCTTCGTCCGACGTCGCGATCGTCACGGCGCTGCTGCGGCAGTGGCTCACGGAGGCGCCGCCGACCGGCGACCTGCGGGAGGAGGCCGGGCTGGCGCTTGAACACCTCGTGGCGGCCACGCAGCTGCGGCACCCGGCCGTGAGCGACCTCGCGCGCGGTGTCGTGTTCCGCTGGTTCGCGCAGCCGCTGCTGCGGCGGGCGCGCGCGGAGGTCTACGCCGAGGTGCGCCAGAGCCTGCGCTACCTCGACCAGCACCCGGACGCACCCGACCGCGCCGAGCGCATCGCGCACATGGTGTCCAGTTCCGAACCGCTCGTGCGGCTGCTCGGCCAGCGCATCGGCCGCCCGGGCACGGACCCGGCGCCGCTGCTGGAGGTGCTGACCCGGCGCTACTACGGCAACAAGAGCCTGTCCGAAATCGAACGGCGCGAAGTCGCGGAGTGTGTTTTCGTGACCGCGGAGCACGCCGAGCCCGCACGCGTCGTCACGACGGCGGTGGACTTCGCACAGCTGCCGAACGCGATGCGGGCCGCCGGTGAGCTGGCCGGCGACGCGAGCACGTACGCCGTCGCCGACATCTACGTGACGTGGGCCGACCAGCCCGACATCGACACGATGGCCGCGCGCCTGGGCGAGGTGATCGCCGCACAGCCGCTGCCGGAGGCGATCACGCGCATCACCACCACGGTCGCCGGTGGTGGCGGTGCGGTGATGCACCACCACTTCACGTTCCGCCGTGGGTCGGGCGGCTTCGCGGAGGACCGGCTGATCCGCGGCCTGCACCCGCGCGTCGCCGAGCGCATGCAGCTCGAGCGGCTGCAGGAGTTCGACCTCACGCGCCTGCCCTCGGCCGACGAAGAGGTCTACCTGTTCAAGTGCACCGCACAGGCCAACCCGGCCGACGAGCGGCTGGTCGCGTTGGCGCAGGTGCGCGACCTGACCCCGCTGCGCGAAGCCGACGGCCGGCTCGTGTCGCTGCCCGCGGCGGAGGACACGCTGGCCGCCTGCCTCGACGCGATCCGCAACGTGCAGGCGCAGCGGCCGGCGCGCAAACGCTTCGACACGAACCGGATCGTCGTCTACGTGTGGCCGCCGAGCGACCTCACGATGGACGAGCTGAACCTGCTCGCTCAGCGTGTGCTGCCGTCGACGGCCGGCGCGGGCGTCGAGGAGATCCAGTTCCTGGCCCGGCGGCGCAACCCGGAGACCGGGGAGCTGACCGACCTCGCTGTGACGATCCGCAACGTCGTCGGCTCGGGCGTGCGCCTGTCCGTCGGCGAGCCGTCGCGGGAACCGGTGCAGCCGCTGGACGACTACCGCCAGAAGGTGCTGCGCGCGGCGCGCCGCGACACCGTCTACCCGTACGAGCTCATCGACCTGCTGGCCGGCGAGGGCACCTTCGCCGAGCACGACCTCGACGACACGGGTGCGCTGGTACCGGTCGATCGGCCGAAGGGGCGCAACAAGGCCGCGATCGTCGCGGGTGTCGTGAGCACGCCGACCGAGCGCGTGCCCGAGGGTGTGCAGCGCGTGGTGCTGCTGGGCGACCCGACGAAGGCGCTCGGCGCGCTGTCCGAGCCGGAGTGCGCGCGCGTGATCGCTGCGCTGAACCTCGCCGAGCGGATGCAGGTGCCGCTCGAGTGGTTCGCGTTGTCGGCCGGCGCCCGCATTTCGATGGACTCCGGCACCGAGAACATGGACTGGGTCGCGGCCGCGCTC
This sequence comes from Amycolatopsis sp. NPDC051903, assembly GCF_044452505.1. Classification (NCBI taxonomy): domain Bacteria; kingdom Bacillati; phylum Actinomycetota; class Actinomycetes; order Pseudonocardiales; family Pseudonocardiaceae; genus Amycolatopsis; species Amycolatopsis sp. NPDC051903. The sequence continues at coordinate 185,632 of NZ_JBITBT010000004.1, forward strand.
AAGCGGATCGTCGAATTCACGCAGGCGGGTGGCGAGATCAACATCGTCGTCGCCGGCATCACCGTGGGCGCGCAGCCGTACTGGAACGCCGAAGCCACGATGCTCATGCACACCAAGGGCATCCTGGTCATGACGCCGGACTCGGCGATGGTGCTCACCGGCAAGCAGGCGCTCGACTTCTCCGGTGGCGTCTCGGCCGAGGACAACTTCGGCATCGGCGGATACGACCGCGTGATGGGTCCCAACGGGCAGGCGCAGTACTGGGCGCCGAACCTCGCGGGCGCGCGTGATGTGCTGATGGCCCACTACGACCACACCTACGTGGTGCCGGGCGAAGCCGGTCCGCGCGCCGCGGCCACCGCGGACCCGGTGAACCGCGACGTGTCGGATTACCCGCACGCGATCGTCGGCAGCGATTTCACCACGGTGGGCCAGATCTTCTCGGCCCAGCACAACCCGGACCGCAAGAAGCCGTTCGACATCCGCACGGTGATGCGCGCACTGTCCGATCAGGACCACCCGGTGCTGGAGCGCTGGGCCGGCATGGCGGACGCCGACACGGCGGCGGTGCAGGACGTGCACATCGGCGGGCATCCGGTGTGCCTGCTGGGCATCGAGTCGCGGTCGGTGCCGCGCCGCGGCTTCCCGCCCACCGACGGCCCCGACACCTACACCGCGGGCACGCTGTTCCCTCGGTCGTCGAAGAAGGCGGCGCGCGCCATCAACTCCGCGAGCGGCAACCGGCCGCTGGTCGTGCTGGCGAACCTGTCCGGTTTCGACGGCTCCCCGGAGTCGATGCGCAAGCTGCAGCTGGAGTACGGCGCCGAGATCGGCCGTGCGATCGTGAACTTCGACGGTCCGATCGTGTTCACCGTGATCTCGCGTTACCACGGCGGGGCGTTCGTGGTGTTCTCGAAGGCACTGAACCCGAACATGACGGTGCTCGCCCTCGAAGGTTCGTTCGCCTCCGTGCTGGGTGGGGCGCCCGCCGCGGCCGCCGTGTTCTCCGGCGAGGTCAACACCCGCACCGCGAACGACCCGCGCGTCGCCACGCTGCAGGCCCGGCTGGGTGAGCTGGCGGGCGCCGAACGGGCCGCGTGCGCCGCCGAACTGGCGGAGGTGCAGTCGTCGGTGCGCGCCGAGAAGCTGGGTGAGGTGGCCGCCGAATTCGACCGCGTGCACAGCATCCAGCGGGCCGTCGAGGTCGGTTCGGTGGACGCGATCGTGTCGGTCGCCGAGCTGCGGCCCCGCATCGTCGAGGCGATCGAGCACGGGCTGAAGCGCTGAGGTAGAACGCCGACAGCGCCGGGTCCGGTTTCGGGCCCGGCGCTTTCGTCAGTACACAGAGGCCAGTAGTTCTTCGACTTCGGCTTGGTGCGGTGCTTTCGGCGTGTTCTTGGTGACCGCGTCCGCCAGCGCCGCCTGGGCGACCGCGGGCAGGTCTTCGCGGGTCAGGCCCAGGTCGCGCAGCGGGCGTTTGATGCCGATGGCTCCGGAGATCGCGCCGACGGCGTCCACTGCGGACTGTGCGTGCAGAGCGTCGGCGACCTGCGCGTACGGGCCCGCTGCGGCTTCCGCGCTGAACCTCATCACCTCCTCCAGCACGGCCGCGAGAGCGACACCGTGGGGCGTGCCGGTGCGGGCGGTGATGGCGTGGCCGAGACCGTGGACCAGGCCGAGACCGGAGCGGGTGAGGGCGTGGCCCGCGAGGTGCGCGCCGAGCATCAGCTGGGCCCGGGCTTCGAGGTTGGTGCCGTCGCGGAAGGCGACGGGGAGCCACTCGCCGACGAGGGCAACCGCACGGGTGGCGTGGGCGGCCGACTCGCTGTCCGCGCCGCGGGAGGCGAGGGATTCGACGCCGTGGACGAGCGCGTCGAGGCCGGTGGCGGCGGTGATCGCGGCGGGCAGGCCGAGTGTCAGTTCCGGGTCCAGCACGGCGATCCGCGGCACGACCGAAGAGTGTCCGATGTAGACCTTGCGCCGCGCGACGACGTCTTCCACCACCCCGAACCCGTTGGTCTCGGCGCCGGTGCCCGACGTCGTGGGCACGGCGATGATCGGCCGGCCGTCGAGGGCGTCCCACAGCGCGTCGGCGTCGGCCGCTTCCGCGCCGGGGTTGCCGGCCAACAGTGAGATGCCCTTGGCCGCGTCGAGCGCGGAACCACCGCCCAGCGCGACGACCACGGCGGGCCCGAACTCGCGCAGCCGCGCGGCGCCGCGGTCGAGTTCCGTGGTCGCCGGGTTGGGGCCGATGTCCTCGTGCACCGCGCACTCCACGCCGGCCTTCGCGAAGATCGTCTCGACGCGGCCGACGATGCCGGTCGCGCGCAGGCCGCGGTCGGTCACCACGAACACGCGGGCGCCGTGTTCGCCGATGAACTCCGGCAGCCGTTCGACCATCCCGGGACCGAATTCCGTCCGCGCCATGGCACGCCCCTTCCCGAGCGAGGTGGACAAGTCGACAACTCAACTTTTAATCGCTGCCCGCACTCGGCGCGGACACCGCGGTGAAACCCACCTGGCTCGACCTGGCCGAACCGGGCTTGAGGATTTCCGCCGCGGCTGGCCGGGTTTCGGGCGTCAGATGCGCCACCGCTCCACCGCCTCCTCGTCGAGTTCGACTCCGAGCCCCGGCTGGTGGGAAACGGACAACTCGCCTTGTTCGTTGATCATCAGGGGCTGTGCGAGCATGAAATCGCGCCGTTGCGGGGTCCAGCCCGGCGGGTCGTACGGGAACTCCAGGTACGGGCCGGCGCCGACGCCCGCGGCGAGGGCCAGGTTCGCGAGCAGGCCGATGCCGTTGGTCCAGCTGTGCGGGGTGAACGCGCGGTGTTTGACCGACGCCACCTCCGCGAGTGTGCGGGCGCGGTGCATGCCCACCGCGAGCACGGCGTCCATCTGGTAGACGTCGAGCACATCGTGTTCGAGATAGCGCAACAGTTCCGGTACGGAGTGGTGCATTTCTCCCGCCGCGATGCGCACGCCGGGGTTCTCGGCGCGCAGGGTGCGGAAGCCGTCGATGTCGGCGTACGGCAGGGGTTCCTCGACCCAGAACACGTCGAGCTCGGCGAGGCGGCGCACGATCCGGCGCGTCGCGGCGAGGTCGGTGGCGGGCGCGGTGTCACCGGCCATGCGCCAGGACTGGTTGAGATCCACCATGATGTCGAAATCCGGACCGAGGGCCTCGCGCACGGCGGCGACGGTCTCGATGCCCTCGGCGACGCGGTCACGGTCGATGCGGATCTTCAGCGCGCGGAACCCTTCTTCGCGCGCTCGCTGCGCCGCTTCGACGCGTTCGGCGGGTGGTTTGAGCTCGGCCGTCGACGCGTAGACGGGCAGGGAGCGGGCGGCGTTGCCGAAGAGCGTCGCGACGGGCAGGCCCGCGACCTGGCCGATGACGTCCCACAGCGCGGCTTCCAGCGGCCAGTAGCTGCCGCCGTGGAAGTTGGCCGTTTCGAGGGCTTTGACGTGGCGGACGATGTCGAGCGGGTCGGTGCCGACGAACAGGTGCCGCACGGCCTCGAAGCCCGCCATGGTGTCGCCGGAGCCGATGCCGGTGACGCCTTCGTCGGTGTGGACGCGGACGACCGTCGCGTCGAAGTGGCGGCGCGGCTCGGGGTCCCACGCCGCGCGCAGCGGCGGGTCGAGTGGCAGCCGCAGGTGGTCGAGGGTGATGCCGGTGATCTTCATCCGTTCCGACGCTACGAGCGGTGCGCGCGGGTGCCAAGACATCGCAACGTGTCTTGCGCTCACGCCAACTCGGTTTAGGGTTCGGACATGTCCCGTGCACTGGGCCACGGCCTGCGCCGCGACCTCGATCTGCTCGAGGCCCTCGCGTCGGACGAGGCGCAGCGCTGCGGCGGCCTCGGCGTCGTGCGGCTCGCTTCCCTGACCGGGCGCGAGAAGAGCCAGGTCTCCCGGGCGTTGGCGGCGCTCGCCGCGGAGGACGTCGTCGAACGCGACCCCGACACCCTGCGCTACCGCATGGGCCGCCGGTTGTTCTCGCTGGTCGCCCGCACGGCCGAGGACCGCCTCGTGCGCGCCGCCGAGCCGGCGATGCACGCCCTGTCGGAGGACCTCGAGGAGACCAGCCACCTCTGCGTGCTGCGCGACCGCGAGGTGCTGACCCTGCTTTCGGTGTCCGGGCACTCGTTCCGGGTCCGCGAGTGGGAAGGCCGGGGCGTCCCCGCGGCCCGCACCTCCGCCGGCCGCGTGCTCCTCCTCGACGCGACCCCGGACGAGCTGTACGTGCGCTTCCCCGGTCTGGCGGAGCTGCCCACCCTGTGGGCCAAGATCCGCCGCGCCCGAGCGGACGGTTTCGCTTGCGTGGCCGAAGAATTCGAGCCCGGCCTGTCCGGCGTCTCCGCCCCCGTCCGCGACTACCGCGGCCGCGTGGTGGCCGCCCTGAACATCTCGGCGCCCCACACCCGCATCGGCTCCCGCCTCCCCGCGGCCGGCCACCGCACCGCCACCGCGGCGGCCGCGGTGTCGGCCCTCCTGGGCTGGGCCACCGCACCCCCACCCGGCCGCCCGACCTGATCTGCCGGGGCGAAAACGCCCCCAGCCCCGGGACAGCAGCCCCCGTCCTCCCCGAGGGCGTCCCCGTCCCGGCTAGCCGACATGATCGCTGCAGCGGAAAGGCCCGGCGGCCGCCGAGTCCGGTGTGGACCCGGCGGCCGGCGGGGTCAGTCTTCGTCGTTCGGGTCTTCGGCGAGGAGGGCGTAGAGGCGGCGGCGCGCGTCGGAGAGGATCTTGCGCATTTCGGCGGCCTGGGTGTCGGTGCCGGTGTACGCGACTTGGCCCGCGGCGGCCCAGAGATCGCCGAGTTGTTTGTGGAGGGCGGTGAAGCGGTCGGCGGTGGGATCGTCGTCCGGGGTGTGGGATTCCCACAGCGCCGCGAACTCCTCCTCGCGGCCCGCGACGTGCTCGCGGCCCGCGTCGGTCAGCTGCGCGACGCGGCGGCCGCCTTCCTCGACGGTGCGCACGAGGCCCTCGTCTTCCAACTGCTGCAGGATCGGGTAGATCGAACCCGGGCTGGGCCGCCATTCCTCGTTCGAGCGGCGGCGGATCTCCTGCATGAGCTGGTAACCGTGCATCGGGCTCTCGGAGAGCAGCGCGAGCACCGCCGGGCGCACGGGCCGAGCCGGACCGCGCGAACCCCGGCCGCCCCACTGCCGGCCGCCGCCGAACCAGGCGCGGGGGTCGCCGGGGAAGCCGCCGAAGCCCGGGAAGCCCGGGCCGCCGGGGAAACCCGGCCCCGGCGGGGTGGGCGGTCCCGGCGGAGCCGGAGGCGGCGGGGGGAACCCGCCCGGTCCCCGCGCCGCGTCCGGCGCGAAACCGAACGGGGTCGCGTGGCCACCGAAGTGGTGAGCGGCGTGCTGGAAGTGGCCGTGGTGCTCGCCGAAACCACCCCCATCACCTGCGCCGGTGTGGCCACCGAAGTGGTGAGCGGCGTGCTGGAAGTGGCCGTAGTGCTCGCCGAAACCACCCCCATCACCGGGGCCGTGGTGGCCACCGAAGTGGTGAGCGGCGTCGCGGACGTGGCCGTGGTGCTCACCGAAACCACCCCCATCGCCCGGGCCGTGGTGGCCGCCGAAGCCGCCCGGTTCGCCGACCTCGTGGTAGTCGCCGAATTCGCTGTGGCCACGAGCATCCCGGTGACCGCCGAAACCGTGCGGGCTGCCGAAGCCGAAGTGACTTCCGAAGCCGTGAGGGTCGCCGAAGCGGCCACCGAACGCACCGTGGCCACCAGCGCTGTGGTGGCTGGGGAAGTCTCGCGGGTAACCGAAATCGTGGTGATCGCCGAACTCGTCCTGATCGGCGCGGCCTGAATGGTGCGGATCGTGGTGGCCGCCGAACCCGCCTGGGCCGTGCGGGCCCGGGCCGTGGGCGTTTGCTGCTGAGCCGCCCGGGCCGTGGTGGCCGCCGAAGCCGCCCGGTTCGCCGGGGCCGTGGTGCGGGTCGGGGCCGGGGCGGTGGTGGGTGAAGCCGAAGCGGCGGACGTGGTCGGCCGGGGTGTGGTGGGTGAAGCCAGAGGCAGGGCCGGGGTGGTGGGGGCCGCCGAAGCCGGAGAAGAGGTGGGCGGGGCCTGCTGTGTCGGTCATGGGCCGTCCTTCCGTGGTTGTATCGTCGACATGACCACGATATATCGCCATCCTATCGACTGCAAACGCACAGGTCAGCGACCGAAAAACAACAGCGGCACGAGCCGAAGCTCGTGCCGCTGTCAGAGAACCGAAGGGCGGCTAAGTGCCCGAACTCGCCGGAGCGGTGGTCGCGGCAGTGCTGCCGAACTTGATCGACTTGGCTTCCTTGCCGATCGCGGTCAGGACGGCGACGCCGACCAGCGCGGGGATGACTGTCCACAAGAGAGCCGCCGAGTAGCCCTGGGACTGGGCGATGCTCTGCTGGATCGGCAGGTTGAGCGCGGCCAGCAGGTTGCCCAGCTGGTACGTCACGCCCGGGTAGAAGCCACGGATGGCGTCCGGGGACATCTCGGTGAGGTGGGCCGGGATGACGCCCCACGAGCCCTGCACCATGATCTGCATGAGGAACGACCCGAGCGCCAGCATGCCGGCCCCGTGGTCGAACGCGAAGATCGGGATGATCGGCAACCCCAGGACCGCGCCGGCGACGATCATGATGCGCCGGCCGAACCGTTCGGACAGCGCGCCGAACACCAGGCCGCCGATGATGGCGCCGATGTTGTACAGCACGGCGATCCACGTGCTCGTCGCGGCGCTCAGCCCGGCGCCGCCGTGTTCGGTGGACTTGAGGAACGTCGGGTAGACGTCCTGGGTGCCGTGACTGAGCCAGTTGAACGCCGTCATCAGCACGATCAGGTAGGCGAACCGCCGGATGACCTTCGGGTTCAGCACCACGTCCTTCACGGACGTCCGCGTCACCCGCATCTTCTCCTGCGCCGCTTCCCAGACCTCGGATTCACGCACCCGCGCCCGGATCAGCAGGCTGATCAGCGCCGGGAAGATGCTGAGGACGAAGATCCACCGCCAATCCAGGTCGAGCGCCGAGTGGAACAGCAGGTACGCCAGCGCGGCCAGCAGGTACCCCATCGAATAACCGGCCTGCAGCAGCCCCGAGAAGAACCCGCGGCGCTCCACGGGGATCTTCTCCATGGCCAGCGCCGCGCCCAGCCCCCATTCACCGCCCATGCCGATGCCGTAGATGAACCGCAGGATCAGCAGCACGGTGAAGTTCGGCGCGACCGCGCACAGGATTCCGGCGAGTGAGTACAACAACACGTCGACCATCAACGGAACGCGTCTGCCGACCCGGTCCGCCCACAACCCGAACACGAGCGCGCCCACCGGCCGCATCACGAGGGTCGCCGTGGTGATGAAGGCGAGCTGCGTCGCGGTCGCCCCGAAGGATTTGTCCTTGGCGATGTCCGCGATCACGAACACCACGAGGAAGTAGTCGAACGCGTCCATGGTCCAGCCGAGCGACGCGGCGATGAACGAGTTGCGCTGATCCGAGGTGAGTTTGCGTTTCGTCCCCGCACGGGCGTCGGTCACCGGAGATCCCCCGATTTCGTTGGCGTGTTACCGGATGGGGCCGGTGTTGGTTTACACCCGAGACCGAGGGTGGGCAACCGAAGTACTTTGCGCGTTTTCAAACAATATTTGGTGGTATTTCCGTTTTGGTGCGGCCGTTCGGCAGAACGGAAACAGCGCCTGATCGATCCCGAAAGTCAGCCGAACGGCAGGTCGAACGACAGCTGTTCGACACCGTCACCCGTGGCGGGCGCGCCGGAGAGCGTCGCCGCGCAAGAAGGACACGGCGTGATGTGACCGGTGCCCGACGCGGTGAGGTCGACGGGCGTCCAGGTCCGGGACTCGCGGTCGCCGCAGGCGGAGCGGCGGTAGCGCAGGTCGCCGGAGCGGGTCATGAGGTGGGCGACGGGTGCGTCGTCGGGCAGGGCGCCGACGAGGTACCAGCGCGTCGCGCCGGGGACGGGGTGGGTGGTCGCCATGGAACTGTCCTCCTGGGAGGCCGGTTCAGCTTCAACTCCTTCGCCACCTCCATCGTGCGCCGCAATTCGGCGGAAAGGGAGCGTTTGGGAGTCTTCGGCGTGGCGCGCTCAGTCCCCGGGCGACTGTTCTCCCTGGTCAGCGACGGGTTCGTCGAGATAACGGAGAATCCGCAGCATCCCCCGCTCGTCGACGATGTCGTCGGCGGCGACGCACTCGGTGAGTCGCCGCGTGACGTCGTCGGCGGTGAGGCCGGCGCCGATGAGCACCAGCTGCGTCCGCCGCAGCTGCCCCGCCGGCCAGGAAGACCGGTCGACCTGCACGAACGAGCCCACGGTGTGCAGCCCGAAGCGCGAACGCGGACCGGTGGCGCCCAGGTCCACGTGCCCTTTCACCCGGTAGAGCCCGGCCGGGCGTTGTTCGAGGAACGCCACGAGTCGCCGAGGCGACAGCGGACGTTCGGAAGTGAACGTGACGCTCTGGTAGGCCGCGTGCAGGTGGTGGGAGTGGTTGTCTTCGCGCAGATCGTCGAACGACAGCTGGCCGTACGCCTCGCGCGGCTTCGGGTCGAAGAACAGCTCCGGGTCCACCCGGCCGTGGTCGGTGACCAGCACCGGGACACCGGGCGCCAGCTCTTCGACGGTCGCCGTCACCTTGGCCAGCTCGTCGGCAGCGACGCGGTCGGCCTTGTTGACCACCACGAGGTCGGCGATCCGCAGGTGGTCGGCCAGTTCCGGGTGACGCTCGCGCGTGGCGGCGAACTCAGCGGCATCGACGACTTCGGCGAGCCCGCCGTAGCGGATGTCGGGGTTCTCGCTGGCGATCATGAGCCGCAGCAGGTCGCGCGGCTCGGCGATGCCGCTGGCCTCCACCACGATCACGTCGATGCCGGTCTCGGGGCCGGCCAGCCTGCCGAGCATCGCGTCGAGCCCGCTCGCGTCGACGGCGCAGCACAGGCACCCGTTGCCGAGCGAGACCATGGTGTCGACCTGGCCGGACACCGCGAGCGCGTCGATGTTCACGCTGCCGAAGTCGTTGACCACCACGCCGACCCGAGCGCCTTGGCGATTGGCCAGCAGGTGGTTGAGCATCGTGGTCTTGCCCGAGCCGAGGAACCCCGCGACGAGGACCACCGGGATCCGCTGCCTGGCCAACCGTGCACCCCTCCTGCCGTCGCCGCGACCCTACCGTCCGCCGGCGCCATACCTCCGCGGGACCCGCCGGAGAAGGCCACTGCTCGAATACACTCGAAAAGACGCATGAGTCGCGCTGGGGCGGCCGTTCACGGTACCGCTTCCAGGTCGTGATCAATTTTCCGAACACTTTCCGCGAAGTCGTCGTAACGCATTTTTTTCCACCACCGCCCACCTGCGCTTATCGAATTTCCCGGCGGCGCCGGACACATTCGGCGGTTGCTTCGGCAGCCACTTCGGGTACTCTTCCCCGCTTGGCGAAACCCCTGGGGCTACGGGGTTTTCGCGCGCACCTCGGGACCGCACCGAATGACGGAGGAAGAGTGGTTCATCCCTGCGTGTCGCGGGTTCTGCCGGCCACGAGCGGAGTAGCCCGTTGATCGCTTCGTCCATTCGAGTGAAGGTCGATGAGCCGATACCCGACGATCGAGTGACCACCGTCGAATACGCGGAAGCCGAGGAATTCATCCGGCTCTGCGCCGCCGAAGGCGCGTTGCCCGGCTTGCGCGTCGACGATCGCTTGGCGCAGATCAAGGAGGAGATCGCCGAAACCGGTTCTTACCGGCACACGCAGGCCGAACTCGCGTACGGCGCGCGCGTGGCGTGGCGCAACTCCGCGCGCTGCATCGGCCGGCTCTACTGGCGCAGCCTGCGCGTGCGCGATTGCCGGCACGTGCGCGACGCCGCCGGGATCGCCGGGGAATGCGTGACGCACCTGCGCGAAGCGACGCGGCAAGGCCGGATCCGGCCCACGCTCACGGTGTTCGCGCCGGACGGCCCGGCGGCGCCGGGTCCGCGCATCCGCAACGACCAGCTCATCCGCTACGCCGGCTACCGCCTCGAAGACGGCTCCGTACTGGGCGATCCGCAGTACGCGGGCTTCACGGACACCGTGCGCGGGCTGGGCTGGCGCGCGCCGGAGCGGCGGGGTTCGTTCGACGTGCTGCCGCTGCTGATCGAGGCCGAGCCGGGCTCGCCGCGGCTGTTCAGCCTGCCCGCCGACGCCGTGCTGGAGGTGCCGCTCACGCACCCCGATCACCGTTGGTTCGACGGGCTGGGCCTGCGCTGGCACGCCGTGCCCGCGATCAGCAACATGCCGCTGGAGATCGGTGGTGTGCGTTATCCGGCGGCGCCGTTCAACGGCTGGTACATGGCGACGGAGATCGGCGCGCGCAACCTCGCGGACGTCGGCCGCTACAACCTGCTGCCCGTGATCGCCGGCCTGATGGGGCTGAAGACGGACGACGACCGCACGATGTGGCGAGACCGCGCACTGGTCGAGCTGACGCTCGCCGTGCAGCACTCGTTCGACACGGCGGGCGTCACCGTCGCCGACCACCACTCGGAGTCGCGGCGGTTCCTGACGCACGTGGCGCGGGAGGAGCGAGCGGGCCGCTCGTGCCCGGCCGACTGGAGCTGGGTGGTGCCGCCGTTGTCGGGTGCGCAGACCGCCGTGTTCCACCGCTACTACGACGAGCCCGACCCCGCGGCGCGGCCGGCGTTCCTGCCGCCTGGTTAAGGCGAACGCCCGTTCGGCGGATCGTGGGCGAGCCGCGGCGCCACCCGCCCGCGGAGGGCGGAGAATGGTGGACATGACCGCAGTGCTCGTCGCCCACGCGGGCAAGAACGGCGGCACCCGCGAGATCGCCGAGGTGATCTCGGAGGAGCTGCGCGCCCTCGGGCACCACGTCGACACCCGCGACGCCGCGGACGTCGCCGACGTCACCCCGTATTCGGCAGTGGTCGTCGGCAGCGCCCTCTACTACTCCCGCTGGCGCCCCTCCGCCGTCCGCCTCCTCCACACCCACGCCGGCGCCTTGCTGAAACGCCACGTCTGGCTCTTCCACAGCGGCCCGTGCGGCCCCGGCGCGCCACTCGCGCACGTCAGCCTGCCCGCCAACGTGGCCCTCCTCGCCGCCCGCATCGACGCCGAACGCACCACCACCTTCGGCGGCCGCCTCGACCCCGCGACCGCCCACGGCCTCCTCGCCCGCCTCATGGCCCGCGGCCCCCGCGCCGGCGACTTCCGCGACTGGGACCTCATCCGAAAATGGGCCCGCGACATCGGCCGCCGCGTCACCACCGAAGTCCGCCTGTAATCGTTGCAGCACAACAATTTCAGCACCAGAAGACGACGCAAGCCGAACGGCCTCACCTACGCACCGCAACAAAGCAACGCAGCATGGGACGCACTCCCCCAGTCCCGCACCTCAAACGGCAACGCACCACACGCATACACAACCGCCGCCAACCCACGCACCGAGGGATGCACCCACCCCCTGCCCGCCACCTCAAAAGGCGACGCAAAGCCACCTACACAACCGCCGCCGAACTACCCACCAAGGGATGCGCCTAGCCCCTGCCCGCCACCTCGAAACGGCGACGCACCACGCGTACGAAACCGCCGCCGAACTAGGCAACTAAGGATGCGCCCGACCCCTGCCCACCACCTCGAACGGCGACCGACCACGCTCATACGACACCGCCGCCCAACAGACCCGCCGAGGATGGCCAGGCCCCTGCCCACTTCGACCGGCGACGGACAGCCCACTACGCAACCGCCGCCCGACAGACCCACCGAGGATGCACCCAGCCCCTGCCGAGCACCTCAAAAGGCGACGCAAAGTCACCTACACAACCGCCGCCAAACTACGCAGCAAGTCCTGCACCCAGCCCCTGTCCGGCACGTCGAACGGCGACCGATCACGCGCATACGCAACCGCCGCCCAACCACCCCACTGAGGATGCGCCCAGCCCCTGCCCGGCACCTCGATCCGAAGCTTCCACACGGCCGCCGACCCCGTGTCAAGGCACGCTTTCCCGCCTTGACACGGGGTCAGCGGCCGTAGTCACACTCAAGCTTCGGGGTGCCTACGCCACGCAACACGCCCCGCGAGGGCCCGCATCCCACACCACAACCCAACCGCCCCGCGCAGGACCCAAAACCCACCCCCCTCAACCCTTCCGAGCCCGACTAGGCGCCACCCTCGGCGGCTCCCCAGGCATCTTCGGATAAACCGGCGGCCAAGGCGCATCCATCAACCCCTCCGCCAAATCCCTCCTCGACATCTCCAGCAACACCTCAATCGACTGCGGCCGCCCATTCACCCCACCCCAAGGATCCCCACGTTCCGCAACCAACCCGGGCACCGTCGACAACGTCAACGCATCCGGCTCCACCGAATCCAGCTCCTCCCAGGCAATCGGCGTCGAAACCTGACCACCGACCCTCGGCCGCACACACCAAGCCCCGAAAACCGTTTTGTGCGGCGCGTTCTGGTTGAAGTCCACGAACACCCGCGACCCGCGTTCTTCCTTCCACCACTGCGCCGTGATCAGTTCCGGATGCCGCCGCGCCAATTCCCGCGCCAGCGCCACCGCCGCGGCCCGCACCTGGTAGCCGTCCCACCGCGGCTCGAGAATCGCGTACAGGTGCAATCCGCGCGACCCCGACGTTTTCACGTGCACCTCGATCCCCACTTCTTCGAGGAACGCCCGCACCAGCCAAGCCGCCTCCCGCAGCTGGGGAAAACCGATGCCCGGCGACGGATCCAGGTCGATCCGCAGTTCGTCCGCGATCTCCAGCGCCGCCGCCCGGTTCGGCCAGACGTGGAAGCCCAGGCACCCCTGGTTGACCGCCCACAGCACGTGCGCGAGATCCGCCGCCACGAGCGCGTCGCTGGTCGTCCCGTTCGGGGTGGACACCACCGTGGTCGTGAGCCACGACGGCGCGGTTTTGGGCACCCGCTTCTGGAACCAGCTCTTCCCGCCCGCACCGTCCGGATAGCGCTCCAGCAGCACCGGGCGCCCACCCAGCCGATCGAGCAGCGGGCCCGCCACGGCTTGGTAGTAGCGCACGAGATCGAGCTTCGTCTCACCCCGCTCCGGGAAATACACCTTGTCAGGGCTGGAAATCGTCAGCTCCACCCCGTCGACGTCCAGCGTCACGCCACCGCTCATCCGGCCTCCCCGAACAGCGTCGCCAGCTCCGCGGGCGGCGCTTCCTCCAGCTGCGCGTACGTGCACGACGCCGGATCGCGGTCCGGCCGGAAGCGCACGAGCCGGCCACCGTGGCGGAAGCGGCCGCCCTGCAAGTGCTCGTACCGCACCTCCGCGACCCACTCCGGCCGCACCGCCTCCCACGACAGGTCCTTCTGCGGCGCCCACCGGCTGTTCGCCCCCGGCCGGCGGCCCGGCTCCGGTTCGTACTCGGCCCACGTGCGCCACGGGTGGCCTTCCAGCGCGTTCTCCCGCAACGGCGCCAGTTCGTCCACCAGCTCCCGGCGTCGCGCGGCCGTGAAGCTGCTGGCGACGCCGACGTGGTGCAGCGCCCCCGCGTCGTCGAACAGGCCGAGCAGCAGCGAGCCGACGCCGTGGCCGTCCTTGTGCCACCGGAACCCGGCGACGACGCAATCGGCCGTGCGCTCGTGCTTGACCTTCCACATCACGCGCTTGTCCTGCTCGTACGGCTGGTCGGCGGGCTTGGCCATGACGCCGTCGAAACCCGCGCCCTCGAACCGCGTGAACCAGTCCTCGGCCGTGTCCGGATCCGTGGTGAGCGGGGTCAGGTGGACGCGCCGCAGGCCGCCGCCCGGGTTCTCGCCGAGCGCGTCCTCCAGCAGCCGCCGCCGCGAGCGGAAGGGCTCGGCCGTGAGGTCCCGCTCTCCCAGCGCCAGCAGGTCGAACGCGACGAAGCTCGCCGGCGTCTCCTCGGCCAGCTTGCGCACCCGGCTCGCGGCGGGGTGCAGCCGCAGCTGCAGCGCCTCGAAGTCCAGGCCCCCCGGCGTGACCAGCACGATCTCGCCGTCGACCACACACCGGTCGGGCAGCGCGGCCTTCAGCAGGTCGACGAGCTCGGGGAAGTAGCGCGTGAGCGGGCGGTCGTTGCGCGAGCCCAGCTCCACCTCGTCGCCGTCGCGGAACACGACGCATCGGAACCCGTCCCACTTGGGTTCGTACCAGAACCCCTCGGTCCTCGGCACCTCGTGCACAGCCTTGGCGAGCATCGGCCGCACCGGCGGCATCACAGGCAGTTCCACCCGCCCGATCCTAGGCGGCCACGACCCTGACCTGCAGCGTTTTGCCCGCGCTCGCCCGATGGGGAAGAAGTTTCCCCGGTGCGGCGAAGGGGGGTGGAACCTGACGGCCCGCACGCTGCCGCTAGCGATCATCGCGGCCGGCCGGCCGGGAACACCCGCGACGACCCGCCCGCCAGCGTCCGGCGGATCCCGCGCGCCGCCGCCATCACCAGCGGCGCGAGGGTGCCCGGCTGTGCGCTGTCGGCCCGCACCACGAGTGACACCGCGGCCGCGACCGAACCGTCGGCGCCGAAAACGGGGGCGCCGACGGAGAGGGCGTCGATGGTGACCTGGCCGTCGCTCACCGAGTAGCCGAGCTTGCGGACGTCCGCGAGCACGCGGCGCAGCTGCGCGGGGTCGGAGACGGTCTTCGCGGTGTAGCTGTGCAGAGGCCCGCCGAGCACCTCCTCCTGCACGGCCGCGGGCGCGTGCGCGAGCAGCACGAGCCCGACTCCGGTGGCGTGCAGGGCGAACCGGCCGCCGACCCGCGTCCAGACCGGCACGGCGTCCCGCCCGGCGATGCGTTCGACGAACACGACTTCGAGACCTTCGCGCACGGCGAGCTGCACGTTCTCGTGCGTCACCTCGTACAGGTCCTCGAGGAACGGCATCGCCGCGTCACGCAGGCCGAGCCCTCGCGGCGCGAGCGACGCGACCTCCCACAGCCGCAGCCCGATGCGGTAGCGGCCGGTGGCGTCGCGCTCCAGGGCACCCCACTCGACGAGCTCGGCCGCGCGCCGGTGCGCGGTGGCGAGGGAGACGCCGGAGCGCCGGGCGAGTTCGCTCAGGCTGAGGTCCGCGGCGTCCGGGGTGAACGCCTCGAGCAGCGCCAGCACCTTGCTCGTCACCGAGGTGCCGGCACCGTTCGGGGCTTGCCGGGTCATCGCCTCACGCTACCCGGCGAATCACAGATCCAATACCAGTCGCGCGCCCGCGCAGCGCGACACGCAGATCATCATCACGTCGCCGGCTTCCCGTTCCGCGGCCGTGAGCACGGCGTCGCGGTGGTCGGGCGTGCCTTCGAGGACACCGGTCTCGCACGTGCCGCACGTGCCTTCCTGGCACGAGGACAAGACGGGCACGCCGGACTCTTCGACCACCGAAAGGATCGACCGGTCCGCCGGCACCTCCAGTGTGCGGCCCGACTGCGCCAGCTCCACCTCGAACGCCGCTTTCGGCTCGGTGTCGGGCTTCGCGGTGAACCGCTCCACGTGCAGTGAGCCCGGTGCGCACCGCTGCTCCATCGCCGCCAGCAGCGGTTCGGGGCCGCAGCAGTACACGGCGGCGCCGGGCGCGGCGGCCAGCGCGGCGTCGAGATCGAGCAGCCCGCGCTCGTCCTGCGGCACCAGTTCGACGCGGTCGCCGTAGGTCTCCCGCAGCACCTCGGCGAACGCCATCGACGCCCGTGTGCGGCCGCCGTAGAGCAGCCGCCACTCGGCGCCCGCCGCCTCGGCCGCGGCGATCATCGGCACGAGCGGCGTGATGCCGATGCCGCCCGCCACGAACAGGTACTGAGGCGCCGGCTCGAGCGCGAAGTGGTTGCGGGGCCCGCGCACGCGCAGGGTTTCGCCGCCGGCCAGCTTCTCGTGAACGTGCGCCGAGCCGCCGCGGCCGGCCGGTTCCCGCAGCACGGCCACCTGCAGCACGGTCCGGTCGGCCGGATCGCCGCACAGGGAGTACTGCCGCACGAGGTCCGGGCCCAGCACCAGGTCGAGGTGCGCGCCCGGTGCCCACTCCGGCAGCGCCGCGCCGGCCGGATCGCGCAGGGTCAGCCGGACGACGCCGTCGGCGAGGTGCTCCTTCGCCGCCAGCACCACGTCGAGCTCCAGGTCGGTGGCCACGCTCATCCGTTCCTCCTCAGCCCTGCGCCGCGGACAGCACCGGCTCGCGCGGGACCACCGGTTCCGGGCGGTCGTGCCCGTCGGGGTGCGCCAGCAGCCACTCCCACAGCTCGACCGGGTCCTCCGACTCGTGCTCGGCGCCGCAGTGGCACACGCCGACCAGCACGTCGGTCCCGAGCTTCCAGTGGATGCGCACGACGGTGTCGCCGTGGAGCATCGCCACGCGCTCGCTCACGACGGCACGACCTGTGTGCTCTCACCGGCGGCCAGCTTCTTGAGGATGCGCCGCGCCGCCAGCCCGCCGGTGTCGATGTTGACCGAAAGCTCCTGGTAGCCCTCGGGTTCCGCGGCGATCACGCCTTCGAGGATGTCGAGCGCGCGCACGTCCTGCAGCACGACCGTGCGGTTGCTCTCGGCGAGGAAATCGGACACGCCCTGGTCCTCGAGCGCGAAGTCCCTCGCCACGGCCCAGAAGTCGTGCGTGCTGTGCTCGGTCTCGGGCGTGATGGCGTAGACGACCTCGACGTGGAAGCCGTCCGGGTCCGTGCCGTCCTCGTTCGGCAGCACTCCGACGGGCGCGATCCGGCTGTGCAGCAGGTACAGGCACGGCGGGTGGTACTCGATGTCCTGCCAGCGCGTGATCCGGCCTTCGATGCCGGTGGACTTCGCGTAGAACGACGGGCATTCGGCGTCGTCCATGTGCCTGCTGACGTAGATGATGCGGCGGTCCTCGTCGACCTCCGTGGTGATGGGCGTGTTCGCGACCTCCGGCGTGCCGATGTAACCGCCGTGCAGGTACGTCTCGTGCGAGAGGTCGAGCAGGTTGTCCACCAGCAGCTCGTAGCGCGCGGCGAGCGGTTCCATGCCGCACACGGTGGTGTAGGCCGGGTCGGCGAGCCACGGCGCGCGCGGGATCGCGGCCGGGTCGGCCAGCTCGCGCTCGCCGATCCAGACCCACACGAACGAGTCCTGCTCCACCACGGGGTAGGACGGAACCCTTGCGGTGCGCGGAATCCGGGCCTGGCCGGGGACGAACACGCACGAACCGGCGCTGTCGTAGGTGAAGCCGTGGTAGCCGCAGACGATCTTGTCGCCGTCGAGCCGGCTCTCCGACAGCGGGTAGCGGCGGTGCACGCAGCGGTCGGCGAGCGCGGTGACCTCGCCGGATTCGGTGCGGTAGAAGACGATCGGCTCGCCGAGCACCGTGCGGGCGAACAGCTCCCGCCCCACCTCGCGGCCGTAAGCGGCGACGTACCACTGGTTTCGGGCGAACGCTGCCATTACGCCTCAGAGCTCCTTCGGTCGGGGTTCGGCACCCGAAAGCTCTCACCCGGGCCGCGACGGCGGCCATCGGTGTTTTCACTGGCTGAAAGACTCCGTCGGTCACGAAATCACCCCTTCCCAGCGGGCGGTCGGCGGACGTACAGTCGGCGCCAACGTTATTTCGGGTACCGGAACGTACGGGGACCAAAATGACCACTCGAGACACCGAGACCTTCGACGAGCTGGGGCCGCAGGCCTCCCTGGGCGAGGTCCTGCTCGCCCTCGGCGGGCGGCTGACCCGGCTCCAGACCGAACTGCTGGCGGACATCGAGCAGCCGCTCACCATCCGCCAGTACCGGATCCTGTCGAGGGTCGGGAGCGGCCACACGTCGCTCACGGCGCTGTGCAAACTCGCGCACCGCAACCCCTCGACCATGTCCGAAAGCGTCGACAAGCTGGTCAACCAGGGATTCCTGTCCCGCCGGCCGTCGGCCACGAGCCGGCGCACGATGCAGCTCGAGCTCACTCCCAAGGGGGTGAGCGCCCGCGACACCGCGCGGCGCACGCTCGACAAGTTCGCGGCCGAACTCACGGCCGGCCTCACCCCCGAGGTGCGCGAGCAACTGCTGCCCGCGCTCTCCCAGCTGTACTTCGGCGTCCAGGGGAACCTGGACGACCGGTAACGGAGGAGGAAGGAGGAACCAGACCCGAGGGGGGTCCGCTGGAGCGCACCGCGCTCACGCGGGCCAAGGGTTTCACCGGTTCGACTCGCGCGGCCGTCTCACCGCGGCCACGCGACACGGCTCGCCACGGTGGTCCTCCACCGCGTCCCCCGCGACGCGGTCCGCGACCGCCGTCCGCACCTGAGCGTTCCGGCACTCGGCCACGTCACCGTGGACGAGTCACCGGTTGCACACAAGCCACTGGGTTGCACCAAAGCCACAAGGAGGTGGCCTCGCCATGCCCCCGTCCCCCGCTACCGCGTCCCGCTCACTGCTCGGCCGGCTCGACGAGTCGGAGTTCACCGCACGGCACCTCAGGATCTACGTCACCGTCCTGATCGGACACTTCCTGTGCGGGTTCGTGATCAACCTGACCGGCGTGATCCTGCCGGGTGTCATCAAGACGTTCCACCTCACCAGCGAGGCCGCCGGCGCGTTCTCCTCGGCGCTGTTCGCGGGCATGCTCGTCGGCGCGGCCGTCGCGGGCACCGTGTCCGACCGGTTCGGCCGGAAGGTCCCGCTGGCCATCACGGTGATGGTCTACGCCGTGTTCTCGCTCGCCGCGGTGTTCGCGCCCAGCTTCGGCGCCCTCGTCACGTTCCGGGCTCTGCAGGGCATCGGGCTCGGTGCCGAGATCGCCGTCGTCCTCCCCTACATCGCGGAGTTCGTGCCTTCGCGCCACCGCGGCCCGCTGGTCACGGCGGCGACGGCGGCGTGGCTGATCGGGCTGCCGACGGCGGCCGCGGTCGGCACGGCCGTGGTCCCGGCGTTCGGCTGGCGCGCGATGTTCGTGATCGCCACCGTGCCGGTGGTCGTCGGCGTCTTCATGCTGGCCACGCTCCCGGAATCGGTCCGCTACCTGCTGCGCCGCGGGCGCACGCAGGCCGCGGAGGTCGTCGTCGGCGCGTTGTGCCGGGGCACCACGGCACCGGCCCAGCACGCCGGACCCGAGCCGCTGGCCGAAACCGGCACGCTGCGCACGCTGGTGGCCCGCAACTACGTGCGCTACACGATCGCGATCTGGTTCATGGAGGTCTGCGCCGGCGCGTTCCTCTACGGCCTGTCCAGCTGGCTGCCGTCGGTGCTCGAAAAGCAGGGCGTGGACCTGCTCAAGAGCTTCGGCTACACGGCGATCATCACCGCGGCCGGCGTGGTCGGCGCACTGCTGGCCGGTCAGCTGATCAACCGGATCGGCCGCCGCGTGGTGCTCGGCGGGGCGTTCGTCCTCAGTGGACTGTTCTGCCTGGCCTGGGGCACCACGGCGGCGACGGCCGCGGTGGTCATCCTCGGTTCGCTCGCCACGTTCTTCGGCAGCGGCCTGGCCGGCAGCACGCTGTTCGCCTACGCCAGCGAGCTCTACCCCACCGCGAGCCGCGCCACCGGGCTCGGCTGGGCGGCCGCCTGGCAGAAGGTCGGCGGCCTCATCATGCCCGTGCTGGTCGGCTTCGTGCTCGCCCTGCACGCCTCGCAGTTCCTGTTCTTCCTGCTCTTCGGCGTCATCTCGATCCTCGCGGGGATCGCGGCGCTCGTGGCGACCTTCGAGACCCGCGGGCGCACCGTCGAGCAGATCACCCGGGAGATCGCCGGGGAAGAGGCGCCCTCGGCGCTGACCCCGGCTAGTTCCTGACCGTCCGATCACCCACCACAACACCGTGGAGGAACCCATGACGATCGACCACGCCCCGGCACCCGCCGGAGCGGGCCCGTCCCCCGAGGACCTCGCGGAGCTGCAGCTGCGGCACCGCAAGATCCGCGACGCGATGGCCGAGCAGGGCCTCGACGTCGTGCTGGCCTACGGGCCGGCCTGGCGGCGGGAGAACATCCGCTACTTCACCGACGTGACCCCGGCCGGCAGCGCCGCGCTCGTCGTCTTCCCGGCCGAGGGCGACGCGGTCGCCTTCTCCACCCGGCCGTCGGACCTGACGTCGTTCACGGCGCAGGGCTGGGTCGGCGAGGCCCGCCGGCTCGACCCGGCGAACCCGGCGGAGCTCGGCGTGGTCCTCAAGGAGCTGGCGCCGCGGCGCATCGGGATCGCCCACCACGAGCTCGTGCCGCTCGTGCTCATGGAGACGATCCGCGCCGCGGCGCCGGGCGCCGAAGTCGTCTCGGCGACGAAGCTGCTCGACACCGCCCGGCTCGTGAAGAGCGAGTGGGAGCTGGCCCGCATGCGCCGCAGCGCCGTGGTGTGCGCCGCGGGCTGGGAAGCCTTCGTGGACGTGCTCGAACCCGGGCTGCCGGAGTACCGGATCGTCGCCGAGGTCGAGGCGCGGCTGAAGAACCTCGGCGCCGAGGACAACTTCATGCTCATCGCATCGGGCCGCGACGAGGTCCGCGGCATGACCCCGCCCGGCGACCGCCTGCTGGAAGCCGGCGACATGGTGCGCACCGAGCTCACGCCCAAGATGGACGGTTACTGGCTGCAAATCTGCCGCTCCGCCGTGGTGGGCAAGGCCGACGACGGGCAGCGCAAGTCGTTCGACCTGTTCAACGAGGCCGTCGAAGCCGGCATCTCCGTGGTGCGCCCGGGCATCACCGCCCACGAGGTGGCGGTGGCGGAGAACGACGTGTTCCGCAAGTACGGCTACGGCGAGTACTGCAGCAGCAACTACACCCGCGTGCGCGGCCACGGCCACGGCCTGCACCTCGACGAGACGCCGATCATCGAGGGCAACCACACGGTGCTGCCCGAGAACTCCGTGTTCATCATCCACCCCAACACCTACACGCCGCTGGCCGGCTACCACGTGCTCGGCGACCCGGTGCGCGTGACCGCCGACGGCTGTGAAGTGCTGATCACGACCGAACGCAAGCTGTTCGAGACAGGAGACGTGGCGTGAAACGAGGTTTGCACGTACTCGACCCCGCGGAGACCCCCGAGCAGGAGTGGCAGGACCGCGTCGCCGCGCTGCAGCGGGCCATGGCGGCCCAGGGCGTCGACGTCGCCCTCGTCTACGCCGACGTGTCGCGCTCCGACGACCTCGCCTACCTGACCAACCTGTGCCTGTACTGGAACGAAGGCGTGCTGGCGATCCCCGCCGAGGGGCCCGTCACGTTCCTGACGAAGCTCTCCCTGCGCGTGCAGAACTGGATGAAGCGCTCGTCGACCGTCACGGAGTTCAGCGGCGGCAAGAACTTCGCCGACCTCGTCGCGAAGTACCTGCTGGGCAAGAAGAACGGCACCCTCGGCCTGGTCGACGCCGCGCTGTGGCCGGCCGACGTCGCCGAAGAGATCGTCGACGCGGTACCCGGCTGGCAGGTCCGCCGCCTCGGCGGGCTGGTGCGCGAGCAGCGCCTCGTCCCGTCGGCCGCCGAGACCGAGCTGCTGCGCGCGGCCGGCCGGATCCTGGACGACGCCGCCGCGAAGGCGACGGTCGAGGGCAGCACCGCGGGCAGCCGCGTCGAGACCGTGGAACGCGCGCTGCGCGGCGGCGGGTTCCTCGACCTGTACCCGAGCTCGCTGTCCACTTCGGACGGGGTGACGTCGTTCGGCGTCACCGGCCAGTACCGCATGAACTGGGTGCACTCCAGCCGCGTGCTCGGTGACGGCGCCGGCTGGCCCGGCGCGCTGAACGACGCGCTCGCCAAGGCGATCGCCGCGGCGAAGGCCGGTGCGACCGTCGGCTCCCTCGCCGAGGCGGCCGCACCCGCGCTGGCCGAGCTGCCCGAAGGGGCGAAGACCGAGGTCCGCTGGGTCAACCAGGCCGACCTGTCGACCGGCGGCGAATTCCGCAACCAGGACCCCGCCACCGTCCTGGCCGACGGCGAAGCGGGCGCGGTGTCCGTGGAGGTCGCGTTCGCCGACGGCGGCAACGCTGCGGTGGCCGAGACCGTGCGCGTGACCGAAGGCGAACCCGAACACCTGACAGGAGCACAGCGGTGAGGATCCTTTCCAACGGCGACATCGAGCAGGTGCTCACCGCCGGCGAGACGCTCGACGCGCTGGAGACCGCGTACAAGGAGCTCAACTCCGGCCAGGGCGCCAACCGGCCGCGCAACCACACGTACTTCCCGGTCGAGGACAGCCGCCACCCCGGCTTCCGCTACCGGTTCAAGTCGCAGGAGGGCGGCAACGTCTCCAGCGGCGTGTGGGCGCTGCGGATCACCTCCGACATCGCCGGCGTCGAGACGCTGCCCAGCGGCGTGCAGCGGCGGCGGCTGATCCCCGCCGCGCCGGGTGGCAAGTACGTCGGGCTCGTCACGCTGTACAGCCTGACCACGCTCGAACCGCTCGCCATGATGCACGACAGCTTCATCCAGAAGATGCGCGTGGGCGCCACGTCGGCGCTCGGCATCCGGGAACTGTCCAATCCGGACGCCACGGTCGCGGGCATGTTCGGCTCCGGCTGGCAGGCCGAGGCGCACCTCGAGTGCCTGCTGATGGTGCGGCCGAACATCGAAGAAGTGCGCGTGTACAGCCCCACTCCCGAGCACCGCGAGCACTTCGCGAAGGTGTGGAGCGAGAAGACCGGGCGCAAGATCGTGGCCGTGGACGAGCGGCGCGACGCCGTGGCGGGCTGCCAGATCGTCACCTGCGCGACCGCGGCGATGGAAGCGTGCTTCGACGGCGCCTGGCTCGACCCCGGCACCCACGTCACGGCCATCACCTCCCCCGACGGCACCGCCACCCGGCGCGAGCTGGACGACACCACGTTCGACCGCGCCGCACGCATCACCGTGCTCTCGCGCGAGCAGGTGCACCACGACAAGCAGTACGACATCCTCGGCCCGGTCAACCGGGGCCTCATGGAGTGGGACGACATCCGCGAGCTGGGCGACCTGCTGCTGGGCGAGGCGCCGGGCCGCACGAGCCCCGAGGACATCACGGTGTTCGCCAACAACACCGGCATGGGCGTGCAGTTCGCGGCCGTCTGCGCCCGGGCGCTGGCGCTGGCCGAGCAGCGCGAGCTCGGGCACACGGTGCCGACGGACTGGTTCCTGGAAGAGACGAGCCCGTGAGCGGACGTCGTCAACCAGCACCGGAACCACGAGCGGAGACCCACCATGGGCAGTGAGCACCGCGTCGGAGGAAAAGTCATCACCTTCGGCGAGAACGTGAACACCGACGTCATCATCCCCGGCCGCTACCTCGTGAGCATCGACCCGGCGGAGCTCGCCGAGCACGCTTTCGAGCCGCTGGGGCCGGAAACGCAAGAACGCCTGCGGGCGAGCGACGTGGTCGTCGCCGGCCGCAACTTCGGCTGCGGCAGCGCGCGGGAGCAGGCGGCCACGTGCCTGATCGGCGCCGGGATCAAGGCGGTCGTCGCGGCCTCCTTCTCCCGCGTGTTCTTCCGCAACGCGATCAACACCGGGCTCGTCGCGGTCGAGTCGCCCGAAGCGGCGGAAGCGGCCGCCGACGGCGGCGAGATGTGGGTCGACTACGACGCGGGCACGGTCGAGACGGGCGGGCAGACCTTCCCGTTCAGCCCGTACCCGCAGGTGCTGCGGGAGATCATGGCCGACGGCGGCCTGATCCCGCACCTGATGGCGAGTTTCGCGGCAGGAGGGAAGAAGTGACGGGCAAGACCTTCGCGCAGAAGGCGATCGAACGGGCGTCCGGGGTCGCGAACCTCGAACCGGGGCAGATCGTCGACGCGTACCCGGACCTGTACATGAGCCACACGGCGAGCTGGCGGTGCATCCGGACGCTCGAGAAGATGGGCGTGGAACAGCTCTACGACGTCGACCGCGTGGCGATGGTGATGGACCACCTCTCCCCCGCCATGAACGCGAAGACGGCGGCGGACCACGCGCTGTGCCGCGAGTTCGCGCAGAAGATGGGCGTGAAGAACTTCTTCGACGTCAACAGCGGCATCGCGCACATCGTGCTCATGGAGCACGGGCTCGTGCGGCCCGGCCAGTTCATCATCGGCACCGACTCGCACTCGACGATCTACGGCGCGCTGGGCGCGTTCGGCACCGGCGTCGGGTTCAGCGAGATCACCGCCGCGTGGGTCACCGGCAAGCTGTGGGTCAAGGTGCCCGAGTCGGTGAAGGTCGTGATCGACGGCGACCTCGCCCCGGGCGTCTACGCCAAGGACGTGATGCTCAAGCTCATCGGCGACCTCGGCGCCGACGGGCTCACCTACGACTCGGTCGAGTTCTCCGGCTCCTACGTCGAGGGCATGTCCGTGTCGGAGCGCATGACGTTCTGCAACCTGGCCATGGAGATGGGCGCGAAGAACGCCTTCGTGGCCCCGGACGACACCACGCTCGCCTACCTCGACGAGGCCGGGGTGCCGCGCGGCGAACTGGACGTCCTGCTGCCGGACGAAGACGCGACCTACCGCGCCACGGTGAAGCTCGAAGGGCCGGAACTGGCGCCGCAGATCGCGGTGCCGCACACGGTGGACAACGTGGTGGGCGTCGGCGACGTCGCCGGCACCAAGCTCGACCAGGTCTTCATCGGCTCGTGCGCCAACGCCAAGTACGACGACCTCGTGATCGCGGCCGACGTGCTCGACGGCCACCGCGTCGCCCCGGGGCTTCGGCTCATCGTGACGCCCGCGTCGGCGAAGATCATGGCGCAGGCGTCGGACAGCGGGGTGCTCTCGAAGTTGATCCAGGCGGGCGCGATGATCACCAACCCGGGCTGCGGCGCGTGCGCGGGCAACGGCGGCGCGATGGCCGACGGCGAAGCCACGCTGTCCACCGCCAACCGCAACTTCCAGGGCCGGATGGGCAGCTACGACTCGAAGATCTTCCTGTCGAGCCCGGCCACGGCGGCGGCCTCGGCCATCCGCGGGGTCATCACCGACCCGCGCGAGATCGTCGCGACGGCGGTGGTGGCGTGAACCTCGTCGAGAAGATCCTCGCCCGCGCGAGCGGCCGCGACTCCGTGGAGCCCGGCGAGATCGTGGTGGCCAAGGTCGACCGCCTGATCATGCACGACCTGTCGGGGTACCTCACCTCGCAGGTGTACGAGAAGCGCGTGAACGTGCCGATCCCCGACCCCGAGCGGGCCGTGATGGTGTTCGACCACCACTTCGCACCGCCGACCGAACAGCAGGCGGACGTGCTGCAGCACAACCGCCGCTGGGCCCGCAAGCACGGCCTGAAGCTCTACGACTGCGGCAACGGCAACCTGCACCACGCGGTCGTCCGCAACGGGCACATCAAGCCCGGCATGATCGTGGTCGGGTCCGACAGCCACACGCCGGTGCACGGCACCATGGGCGCGCTCGCGGTGGCGCTGGGCAACGACTCCCACGCCGGGACCGTGCTGCCGTACGGCAAGGCGTGGTTCAAGGTGCCGGAGACCACCCGGGTGCACCTCGAAGGCACGCCGAAACCCGGCGTCACCCCGCGCGACATCGCGCTGTGGCTGGTCGGGCGCATCGGCGAGGGCGCGCTGAACTACCGGGCCGTGGAGTTCGGCGGGCCGTACGTGCGCGCACTGTCCTTCTGGGACCGCTGGCTGTTCCCGCTGCTGTGCGTGGACCTCGGCGCGAAGTGCAGCTTCGTCGAACCGGACGAGGTCACCGAGGCGTTCGTGCGCACGCTGCCCGGCGGCGACGCCGGCCTGCTGGTGCACGGTGACGGCGAGGAAGCGGCCCAGGTGCTGCGCTTCGACGTCGGCGAGGTCGACCCGACGGTCGCCTGCCCGCCGACCGTCGGCAACGTCAAGCCCGTCGCCGAGGTCGCCGGCACGCCGGTGCAGTACGCCGAGCTGGGCGGCCACGGCGGCGGCCGGCTCGAGGACTTCCGCGCGGCGGCCGAGGTGCTGGCCGGGCACAAAGTCCACCCGGACACGCGGTTCCACCTCGTGCCCTCCAGCCGCGAGGTGTTCGCGGAGGCCGCGCGCGAGGGGCTGGTGCTCGCGCTGCACGAGGCCGGCGCCACGTGGTTCCCGCCCAGCACGGGCTCGAACCAGGCCTACAACATGGGCGCGATGGCGTCCGACGAGACGATGATCTCCACCCACGCCCGCAACTTCCCCGGCCGCAACGGCAGCCCCGACGCGTCGATGTACCTCGCGTCCTCGGCCACCGTCGCCGCGTCGGCCGTCGCGGGGGTCATCGCCTCGTCCGTCCACACGGGAGGGAAAGCGTGAAGTTCGAGGGCCGCTGCTGGCGGTTCGGGGACAACATCCCGACCGACCGGCTCGTGAAGACGCAGTACGTGTTCGAGCCGATGGAGATCCTCGTGCAGCACGTGCTCGAAGACCTCAACCCGGAGTTCCCGAAGAAGGTGCAGCCCGGTGACATCGTGTTCGCCGGCAAGCACTTCGGGCAGTCCTCGGGTCGGGCGATCGCGACGAAGGCGTTGCAGGCCACCGGAATCGGCTGTGTGGTGGCGGAGACGTTCGCCCGGACGTTCTACCGCAACTGCTTCGAAGTCGGCCTGCCCGCACTCGAGGTCGGGCTCAACCCCGACTTCGCGTCCGACGGCGACCGGGTGCGGGTGGACCTCGCCACCGGTGAGTTCACCAACCTGACCACCCAGACCACGATCCGCGGCGCGGCCGCCGACCCGTTCCTCGTCGACATGCTCGAGGCGGGCGGGTTGATCAACCTCGCGAAGAACCGGCCGGAGGTGTTCCGCTAGGACGGACGGCGACCACGGAATCCCCTGGCGGGCAAGGGCTTCGGTCCGCCGGGGGTTTCGTCGCGCCCGCGGCCGGGTGCCCGAGAACCGGCCGGAATGATGTTTCTCAACTTCTTGACGCGCGTCGAGATCCGGAGTCACACTGACCGGAGCACAAAGAGGTGCACCTCCTGACGCTTCTCATGGTCGACACCTCGCCCGATTTCAGCCGGGACACCTTCCAGCTCCCCCGCGTCCCGGCCTCCCTCCGGACATGATCGAGGTTCCCCACCGTGCCATGGAAACCACTCCGCCGCCGGATCCGGCTCGCGTTATCGCTGCTCGCCCTCGCCCTCGCCGCCACCGCGTGCGGTTCGGGCGGTGCTTCCTCGGGCGGCGACACGATCACCCTCGGCCTGCCGGTGCAGGCCACCACCCTCGCGCCGGTCTACCTGGCCGACGACCTGAACCTCTGGAAGCAGCACGGCCTCACCGTCAAGCCCGTCACCTTCAAGGGCGACGCCGAGCTCGCCAAGGCCGTGCTGTCCGGTGACGTCGACGTCGCGGTCGGCTCACTGACCGGACCGCTCACGGCCGAGGAAGCCGGCCAGGACGTGAAGGTCATCTACGGCGGCTTCGACATGACGGCGTTCTCCTGGTACGCCGTGCCCGAGATCCACACCGTGGCCCAGGGCAAGGGAAAGAACTGGGGCGTGACGACCATCGGCTCGTCCACCGACCTGCTCACGCGCTTCGCCGCGGCGAAGGCGGGCCTGGACCCCAACAAGGACATCAAGGTCGTGCAGGGCGGCGCGTCCGCGGCGCGGCTCGCGGCCATGAAGGCGGGCCAGCTGCAGGCGAACATCTTCACCGAGCCGCAGACGGTCTACGCGCAGAAGGCGGGCTACAACAAGATCCTGGACCTCAAGGACCTCGTCGACAGCTACCCGATGCACGTCACGTGGAGCAAGCCCGGCTTCGTCGACGACAACCCCGACCGCGCCAAGAAGTTCGTCGACACGCTGTCGCAGGCCATGAAGATGACCAAGGACCAGCCCGACGACGCGGTGAAGTCGATCGCGAAGAACCTCAAGATCAGCACCGACGACGCGAAGGCCAGCATGGCGGAGTGGATCGACCAGCTCTACCCGGACGGCCGCATGCCCTCGGCGAAGGCGATGGACGACTTCTGGCAGATGGGCTTGCAGGGCAAGGTGTTCCAGCGCCGGCTGCCCGATTCGCAGTGGCTCGACACCCGTTTCCTGCCCAAGACCAGCTGAGCGGAGGACCCCGATGGCAGACATCACCTTCGCCGACCTGCAGATCTCCTACGCCGGCAAGGCGGGACCGTTCGTGGCGGTCGACGGCTTCGACGCGCGCGTCGAGGACGGCGAGTTCGTGACGATCGTCGGCGCCAGCGGCTGCGGCAAGAGCAGCGTGCTGCTCGCCGCCGACGGCCTGCTGCGCCCGTCCGGCGGGGAGATCCGCATCGGCGAGCAGGTCGTGACCAAACCCGGACCCGACCGCGGTGTGGTGTTCCAGGACGCGTCGCTCATGCCGTGGCGCACGATCCTCGCGAACGTCGCGTTCGGACTCGAGATGCAGGGGGTCGACAAGACCACTCGCCTCGACCGGGCGCGGCACTTCATCGAGCTGGTCGGCCTGGCCGGCCGCGAGGACGCCCACCCGCACCAGCTCTCCGGCGGCATGCGCCAGCGCGTCGGCATCGCCCGCGCGCTGGCCACCGACCCCGAGGTGCTGCTGATGGACGAGCCGTTCGGGGCCCTCGACGCGCAGACGCGCGAGCTGATGGCGGGTGAGCTGCTGCGGATCTGGGACCTGGACCGGAAAACGGTGCTGTTCGTGACGCACGGCATCGACGAGGCCGTGTTCCTCGCCGACCGCGTGCTCGTGATGGGCGGCAGCCCGAGCCGCGTGGTCGAGGTGATCGAGATCGATCTGCCCCGCCCGCGCGACGCCGCCGTGCGCGCGAGCGAGGCGTTCGGCAAGTACCGCGCGCACCTGGCCGATCTGCTGCTGGGTGCGCAGGCCAAGGCAGCGGTGACGTCATGACGCAGGGTCTGCGGACGCGGCCGCCGCGCCCGGTCGCCGCGGCGGCGCCGCACCGCGCCGTGGGCCTGCGCTGGCTGCCGCCGATCCGCGCCCGGTACGTGCTCGGCAGCGTCGTCGTGGTGCTCGCGCTGTGGCAGCTGGCCGGCCAGACGGGCCTGGTGGACGTGCAGTTCACCAGCACCCCCGCCGCGATCGTGCGGGCCGGCGGCGACCTGCTGAGCTCAGGTGAGCTGTGGGAGAACGCGCAGACCACCCTCGTGGAGTTCTTCGCCGGCTTCGCGCTGGCCGTGGTCGTCGGGGTGCCGGTGGGCATGCTGATGGGCTGGAAGCTGCGGATCCGCCAGACGCTCGAACCCGCTCTGGTCGCGCTGTACGTGACCCCGTCGCTGGCCTTGCTGCCGCTCGTGGTGCTCGCGCTCGGCATCGGCGAGGCGTCGAAGATCGCGATGGTGTTCATCGAAGCCGTGATCACGATCGCGGTGAACGCGATGGCCGGCATCCGCGAGACCGACCCGAAGCTGGTGCAGGCGGCCCGGGCGTTCTGCGCGGGCGGCGGCGCGATGTTCGGCAAGATCCTGCTGCCGAGCGCGCTGCCGACGATCATGGCCGGGCTGCGCCTGGGCGCCGGGCGCGGCGTGATCGCCGTGATCGTCGCCGAGCTCTACGGCGGCACCGACGGTGTCGGCCAGCTGATCGCCACCTACGGCCAGAACTTCGACGTCGCCACGCTGATGTTCCTGACCCTCGTGGTCGCCGTGTTCGGGTACGTCGTCACGCAGCTGCTGCGCGTGCTCGGTGCCGCCGCCACGTCGTGGGAGAGGTGAATCGATGACCACCACCACACCGCGTCGCCAGGCCACCGGCCGGCGCGTGCCGGAGAAGGCGATGCCGGTCCTGCTGGGCGGCGGGTTCCTCGTGCTCGTCGCGCTGCTGTGGCAGATCGCCGCGTGGGCCGGCCTCGTGAACCCGTTCCTCACGTCCTCGCCTGCGCTCATCGCCGCGGCGCTGGGCAACCAGATCAGCTCCGGCCTGCTGCTGAGCAGCCTCGGGCGCAGCGCGCTCGAGCTGGTCATCGGGTTCGGCATCGCGGCCGTCGTCGGGGTCGCGGTGGGCCTGCTGATGGGCCGCTACCGCTACGTCGACTACGTGGTCGAGCCGTACGTGTGGCTGCTGTACTCGGCGCCGATCATCGCGATGTTCCCGTTGCTGGTGCTCGTGTTCGGCCTCGGCAGCCCGACCGTCATCGCGATCGCGTTCCTGATGTCCGTGGTGCCGGTGATCGTGAACTCGGCCCAGGGCGTGCGCAACGTCGACAAGTTGCTGATCCGCACGGCCGTGTCGTTCGGCGCGGGCGAGGCTTCCCTGCTGCGCAAGGTGATCCTGCCCGCTTCGGTGCCGACGGTGATGGCCGGGCTGCGCCTCGGCGTCGGCCGCGGGCTCGTCGGCGTCGTCGTCGGCGAGTTCTTCGCGGGCGACGGCGGGATCGGCTACAACATCAGCTTCTTCGCCGGCCACCTCGGCACCACGGACGTGCTCGCCTCGGTGTTCGTGGTGATCGTCGTCGGCGTCCTGCTCAACGTGCTGGCCCGCAAGCTCGAATCCCTCGCCGACTCCTGGCGCACCGAACTCCCCTGAACCCCCTGCGAAGAAGAGGTATCCCGTGAAGCAGATCGCCGCCGACATCGGCGGGACGTTCACCGACCTGACCGCCGTGGACGAGCACGGCGTGTTCAGCACCGCCAAGACCCTGACCACGCCGCACGACCACGCCGAGGGCGTACTGGACGGGCTCGACAAGCTCGGCGCGCACCTGCCCGACACCGAACTGTTCCTGCACGGCTCGACCATCGCCATCAACACCGTGCTGCAGCGCGCCGGCGCCGCCACCGCGCTGATCACGACGGAGGGCTTCCGCGACGTCTACGAGATCGGGCGCGGCAACCGGTCCGAGCCGTACAACCTGTTCTTCGGCAAGCCCGACCCGCTCGTGCCGCGGCGGCTGCGGCGCGAGGTGCGCGAGCGCGTGCTCGTGGACGGCAGCGTGCGCACCCCGCTCGACGTCGGCGCGGCGCGGCAGCTGATCGCGGAGCTGAAGGAGTCCGGCGTCCAGTCGGTCGCGGTGTGCCTGCTGCACGCGTACGCCAACCCGGAGCACGAACTCGAGCTGGGCCGGCTGTTCGCCGAGCTGTGGCCCGAGGCGTACGTGACGCTCTCGCACCAGATCATGCGCGAGTACCGCGAGTACGAGCGCACGTCGACGACGGTGCTCAACGCCTACGTCGGCCCGGTCGTGTCGCGCTACCTCGACTCGCTCACCAAACGCTTGAAAGACCGCGGCTTCCGCGGGCGGCTGCTCATCATGCAGTCCAACGGCGGCATCATGTCCGTCGAAACCGCGCGCCAGAGCCCGGTGCGGATGATGGAGTCGGGCCCGGTCGCGGGTGTGATCGGTGCGTCGGCGCTCGCCGCGGGTCTGGACCTGCCGCGGCTGATCTCGTTCGACATGGGCGGCACCACGGCCAAAACCAGCCTCGTGAAGGACGGCGAGGTCGACATCAGCCCGGGGTACTTCATCGGCGGTTACGCGACCGGCCACCCGATGGCGCTGCCGGTGGTCAACATCGTCGAGGTCGGTTCCGGCGGCGGCAGCATCGCGTGGGTCGACCCGGCGGGTGCGCTCAAGGTCGGCCCGGTCAGCGCCGGCGCCGCCCCCGGCCCCGCGTGTTACGGCCGCGGCGGCGACCGCCCGACGGTCACCGACGCCAACCTCGTGCTCGGCCGCCTCGGCGCGAGCCGGTTCCTCGGCGGTGAGATGCCGCTCGACCGCGCGGCGGCCGAACAGGCCATCCGCACGCACGTCGCCGAGCCGCTGGGACTGGACCTGCTGGCGGCCGCACGCGGGATCGTGACGATCGCCGACGCGCAGATGTCGCTGGCCGTGCGCGCCGTGTCGGTGGAGAAGGGCGAGGACCCGCGCACGTTCGCGCTCGTGGCGACCGGCGGCGCCGGGCCGCTGCACGCGGTGTCGATCGCACGCGAACTGACCATCGGCACGGTCGTGGTTCCCGTGCTGCCGGGCCAGTTCTCGGCCAAGGGCATGCTCTACTCCGAGGTCCGCCACGACCTCACGCGCACGGCCCTGGCGAAGTTCGAACCGTCCACTGTGGAGCAGTACGCGATCACGATCAAGACGCTCGGCGCGGAGGCGTGGGCGCGGCTGCGGGCCGACGTCGGCGAGCCGGCGCACCCGCCCGTGCTGCAGCACTTCCTCGAACTGCGCTACCAGGGCCAGGAGTTCACGATCCCGGTGCCGGTCCCGGAGGAGGGACTGTCCACCGCGAACCACGCCGCGGTGCGCGCGCTGTTCGACGAACTGCACGACCGCCTCTACGGGCACCACGCGGCCGACGAGAC
Source organism: Amycolatopsis sp. NPDC051903 (assembly GCF_044452505.1). NCBI lineage: Bacteria > Bacillati > Actinomycetota > Actinomycetes > Pseudonocardiales > Pseudonocardiaceae > Amycolatopsis > Amycolatopsis sp. NPDC051903. The sequence goes on from NZ_JBITBT010000004.1 coordinate 217,730, forward strand.
CGTGGAAGCCGTCGGCGTCCGCACGGTGATCACGCTGCCGCTCGAAACCGCGGCGGGCACCGCGACGGAGGCCGAAGCCGCGGCCGGCGAGCCCGAGCCGGTCGAGCACCGGCCCGTCGTGCTGCACGGCGGCGGCCCCGAGCCCGTGTCCTGTCCCGTCTACGACCGGGAGACGCTCCTGCCCGGCCACCGGATCACCGGCCCGGCCGTGGTGCAGGAAGCCACCTCGTCGGTCGTCTTCTACTCCGGCGACGCGCTGACCGTCGCCCCCGACCTCTCGCTCGTCGTCTCCGTGGGGAGCCCCGCATGACCGAAACCATCGACCCCATCACGCTCGAAGTGGTGCGCTGCGCGCTCGTGGCGTACTCCGACGAGATGGCCACCGCGCTGCGCCGCGCCGCCTACAACCCGATGATCTTCGAGGTCCAGGACTACTGCGTGGGCCTCGTCGACACCGCGGGCGAGCTCATCGCGCAGAACCTCGGCGGCCTGCCGATCTTCCTCGCCGACCTCGGTGTGTCGGTGGCCGACGGCATCGAGCGCCACGGCCTCGACGGCTTCGAACCCGGCGACGCGCTCGTGATGAACTACCCGTACGTCGCGGGCCAGCACCTCAACAACGTCGTGGTGTACACGCCGATCTTCGTCGACGGCAAGGTCGTCGCGTTCCCCGCGGTGCGCGCCCACTGGGTCGACATCGGCGGTTCGCGCATCGGGTTCGGCTCCACCGCCACCACCGACATCTACTCCGAGGGCCTGCAGCTGCGCTCGATCAAGGTGCTGAAGGCCGGCGAGTGGGACGCCGACGTGATGCAGATCCTCAAGGACAACATCCGCATCCCCGAATCGTCGCTGGGCGACCTGCGCGCCGCGATCGCGGCCTGCCGCCTCGGCGAGCGCCGCATCGCCGAGCTGTGCGAGCGCTACGGCCTCGACACCGTGATGGCATGCATCACCGAGATGCGCAACCAGTCCGAACGCCTGTCGCGCCACGCCGTCGCGCAGATGGCCGACGGCGAGTACACCGCGTCGGCCTGGATGGACAACGACGGGCAGGTGCTCGACAAGCGCATCACGCTCGACATCAAGGTGGTCGTGAAGGGCGAGGAGCTCACGATCGACTTCTCCGACATCAACGAGCAGGTCAAGGGCCCGCTGAACTCCGGGAAGTCGGGCGGGGTCGCGGCCGCGCGCGTGGCGTTCAAGATGCTGACCCTGCCGACGCACCCGGTCGACGAAGGGTCGTTCCGCAACCTGCACGTGGTGCTGCCGGAAGGAAAACTGCTCAACGCGAAGTCCCCGGCCGCGCTGGGCCAGTGGAGCATCTCGCTGCCCACGGTCGTCGACACGATCATCCGCGCGCTGGCCGAAGCGCTGCCCGACCAGGTCCCCGCGGCGCACAAGGGCGACATGTCGGGCTTCACCTTCCACGGCATCGACGAGAAGACCGGTTCGCGGTTCGTGTGCCTCAACATCAACGGCGGCGGCTGGGGCGGACGGCCCGTCGGCGACGGGCCGAGCGCGTGCGTGTCAGTGTGCCAGGGCGACGTGCGCAACATCCCCATCGAGATCCAGGAAGCGCGCTACCCCTTGGTGTTCACGCGCCACGAGCTGCGCGCCGACAGCGGCGGCGCGGGCCGCCACCGCGGCGGGCTGGGGCTCGAGATCGACGTGGAGCCCCAGCAGGCGATGTTCACCAACATCGCCAACGAGCGCACGACCTGCCCGCCGTGGGGCCTGCGCGGCGGGCAGCCGGGCGCGGTCAACGACACGATCGTCACGCAGCCCGGCGGGCAGCCGGAGCACGTGAAGAAGCACACCGGGCTGGCGCTGCAGGCGGGGTCGAAGGTCACCTTCCGCACCGCCGGCGGCGGGGGCTGGGGCGACCCGCGGGAGCGGCCGGCCACCGACGTCGCCGAGGACGTGGCCGACGGGTTCGTGACCGCCGCGGCCGCGCGTGAGCACTACGGCGTCGCGCTCACGGCCGACGGGCGCGTCGACGAGCCGGAGACCGGGCGGCTCCGGACCGCGCAGGCCGATGTCGCTCGTCGGTGAGCTCGCCGCCCGGGCGCACTCGGTCGCCGCGGCGGCGGTGCCGCCCGCGGTCCGGGCCGCCGTCCGGGCCCACCTCACCGACGCCGTCGGTGCCCTGGTCGCCGGCCGCACCACGCTGGGCGGCTCGGTGGCCGGGCTCGCGCGCACCCTGTCGCCGGAGTTCGGCGCCGCGCGGCGCACGGCGTTCGTCGGCGGGGTGTACGCGCACGCGTGGGAAGCCGGCGACATCCACCGCGGTTCGGTGCTGTGCCCGGGCTGCGTGGTGCTGCCGGCGACGCTCGCCGTGCTGCCCGCGCGGCCCCGCGCGTCGGCTGATGAGTTCGAACGCGCCTACCTCGCGGGCTACGAGGTGGCGCTGGCCGCGGCGGCGGCGATCGGGGGCGACCGGCAGATCCGGCGGGGCTGGTGGCCGACCGCGCTGCTGGCCCCGCTCGGCGCCGCCGCCGCGGCCGCCGTGCTGCTGGAGCGTCCGCCGGAGGTCACCGCGTCGGCGATCGCGCTCGCCGCGCAGCACGCGGGCGGCTCGATCGCGGGCGCGACCGACCGGGCCGACGGCAAGTACCTGCTGGCCGGGTTCGCCGCCGAACGCGCGGTCACCGCGTTCCTCGCCGCCGACTCCGGCTGGACCGGCCCGCTCGACATCCTCGACGACCCGCGCTCCCCGCTGCGCCGCGAACACGCCTTGCCCGAGCCGTACCTGACGCCCGAGACGAGCCTGAAACCCCACGCGGGCGCGAAACACCTGCAGGGCGCGATCGACGCCGTGCTCCAGCTGCGCCGGGCCGGCGGCTGGCAGCCGAGCGAGGTGCGGCACCTCAGGTGCCTGCTGCCGGCGCAGCTGGCCGGGATCGTGGACCGGCCACCACCGTTCGGCTCGCCGCTGAGCGCGCTGGGCAGCGCTCAGTTCGTGCTGGCGATCGCGGCCATCCGGGGGCACTGCACGCCGTGGGACTTCGAGGAGGCGGCGCTGCGCGACGACGCCGTGCTGGAGCTGGCGCGGGTCGTGCGCGTCGAATCGGCCGACGACCTCACGGCGGCGTACCCGGCGAAGTGGGGGGCCCGCGTCGAGCTCACCACCGCGTCGGGCGTCGTGACCGCGGACCGGCTCGACGCGCGCGGCGATCCGGGGAACCCCTTGGCGCACCACGAGATCGTCGCGAAGTTCACCACGCTCGCGCGCCGCGAGCTCGGCCCGGTGCGGGCCCGGGCGGTCGCCGAGTCGCTGCTGCGGCCGGGTTCGGGGGTCTCGGCGCTGCGCGAGCACGTGCTGCCGCTGCTCGGCGGTACGTTCGTGCGACCGCCCGAGAACGCGGCGGCCGGCGCGAGAACAGGGGGTTCGTCCTGACCACCGAGCTGCCGGAACCCGACCTGAGCCGGGCTCCGACCCCGCAGACCGTGCTGCTGACGATGATCGGCCGCTACTGCCTCGACGAGAACCCCGAGATCTCGACGACGGGGTACGTCGACGTGCTGGCGCGGATCGGCGTGTCCGCGCACGCGACGCGGCTCACCGTGTCGCGGATGACCGAACGCGGGCTGCTGGAGCGCTCGCGCCGGGGCCGCGCCGCGTACTTCCGCGCGTCGGAGGTGGGGCTGGACGTGGTGCGCCGGCAGCAGCAGCACACGTTCCACGACGCCGTCGAAAACCCGGACCCCCAAGGCGCGTGGACGATCCTGTCCTTCACGCTGCCCGAGACGCACCGCAAGGAACGCCACCTGCTGCGACGGCGGCTGGCGTGGGAGAGCTTCGGGCTGCTGCGCGACGGGGTGTGGATCGCGCCGGGCGAGCGGGACGTCTCGGCGATCCTCGCGCAGCTGCCCGGCGCCGGCGTCGACCAGCACGTCGAGGTCTTCACCGCCTACCCGAGGTTCGCCGACGTCGAGGGCATGATCTCCCGCACCTGGCACCTCGACGAGCTCGCGGCGCGCTACCACCGGTTCCTGCGCGCGTGGGACGTCGCGGACCCCGTGCCCGAAGCCACCGACGACCTCGGCCGCGACCTCGTCCTCGAATCCGCGTGGCGGCAGCTGCTGCGCGAGACGCCGCGGCTGCCCGCCGAGCACCTGCCGCCCGACTGGCCGGCCGCGCGCTGCCACGAACTGTTCCGCACCCTGCACGAGACCTACCGAGGAGATGCCGACCGGATCTTCGCCGGCATCCTGGCCGAACACCGGATGAGCTGAGGAGACTCGAACATGCGCGTGGTGGACTCGCACTTCCACTGGTTCCCCCGGTCCCACTTCGAGACGATGGCGGCGCGGAGTTCCTACCCGCGCACCGAACGCGTCGGCGACGGCTACAAGTACCGCTACCACGACGGCCGCGGCTTCATCCCGCTCCCGGCGATCTGGTTCGACCTCGACCTCGGGCTCGAAACCGCGGCGGCCGCGACCGGCCCGGACACCGTCGTCGTCTGCACGACGGGCGTGCTGGCCGGGATGCTCGACCAGATGCCCGCGGCCGAGGCGCTCGACGAGGCGTACGCGTACAACGAGGAAATCGCGAAGGCGCAACGGACGCACGCGGGCCGGTTCTTCGGCACGGCGGCGGTCCCGCTGCAGGACACCGGTTCTGCGCTGGCCGTGCTCGACCACGCGGTGCGCACGCTGGACCTGCGCGGCGTCAACCTGCCGTCGATGATCGGCGACGAGACCGTCGACCAGGAGCGGCTGGAACCGTTCTACGCGCGCGTCGCGGAACTCGGTGTGCCGCTGGTGATCCACCCGACGGACCTCGCGTTCAACGAGGTCCTGACCGGCTACGCCGACGGCCTGCAACGCTCGCTCGGCCGCCTGCTCGACTCCAGCGTCACCGTCCTGCGGCTCGTCTTCAGCGGCGTCCTGGAGCGCCACCCGAACCTGCGCGTGGTCCAGACCCACGCCGGCGGCCTGCTCCCGTACCAGGCGGGGCGCATCGACAAGAACGCCCGCATCGAAGGCCTGCCTTCGCTTCCCTCGCACTACCTCCGGCGCACCTTCGTCGACACCGTGGCCCCCCAGGCCCTGACCATCCGCACGGCCCTGGAGTACTACGGCGCCGACCACGTCCTGTACGGCACCGACCACCCGTGCTGGAGCCCGCGGACCGCCGTCTCGGTCCTCGACGAGGCCGACCTGAGCGACGAGGTGCGGGCGAAGATCTACACCAACGCCGCGTCGGTGTTCCCACTGGATTGACGCTCCACTGTGGACAGATCGGGTCACGCGCGCGCCGCGGTGCAGGCGACCTTCCCCTGTTCCGCGGCGGAAGGATCCACCTCACCCCGCGCGGCAGGCTCGGGGCAGTGCACCTGTGTGTGGCACCACCCCGACCGCCGGGACAAACCCCCGCCCTCCCTGGGGGGCGTCCCACGTCCAGTCTATCGGCCACCACCGACAAGAATCGGCCGAAGCGGTCGTGGGGTCGAAGCTGTCCACATCCCGAACGGGTGGTGATAACCCGAAAACCAGGAGAGGTGCGCGAAACAGCCCAACGCCGCGCTCAGGTGGCGGAGATGAGCGCGGGACAATGGACGGTCAGATCTCCGCCAGCACCAACCCACAGCCCAACGCCGAACGGCCGAGCCGCGCTCAGATCTCCGCCGGCACCAACCCACAGCCCAACGCCGAACGGCCGAGCCGCGCTCAGATCTCCGCCGGCACCAACCCCGGCCTCCCCGAGGGGAGCGTCCCACGCCGAGTCCATCGGCCACCCCGAGAAGACCGACCGATGCCGGACCGGAGTTCACGTTGTCCACACCCCGAGCAGGCGGTGATCAACAAGCCGCTGGATGAGCGCAAAACGACCCGACGCAGCCCGCGCATCCGCGAACACGTGCACCGGAACCGCCGGCCGGCCAGGCCGCAAGCCGAGAAGTCAGATCTCCCAAGCCCGGCCCTCGGGTCTCGCAAGCCGCACGCCAGATCTCGCGAAGCTGACCGTCACGTCTCGCGACCGAATAGTCAGCTCTCGCGCATCTGGTGCTCACCACCCGTGTCGAAGAACGCTGTCACGTACTCCTCCGACCCGAGCGAGCTGTCGCGCAGCAGTGAAAAGACCTCCGCGCCCGGCTGGAGCTCCCCGGACTCACCGAGGGCGTAAGCCTGAGCGAAACGAAGGTAAGTAGCGGCGTTCTCCTCGGCATAACGGACTGCTTCGCGTTCCGCCGACTCGATGGCCGTCCCGACGTCGCCCGCGCGCCACAACGTGATGCGTTCTTCAAAGGGCGCCAAGGGCGCTTCAGACCACTGGAACAAGCAACGAACGGCGTACCACGAACACATCCCGATCCCCCGTCGACGAAAGACGAACACTCAGATCTCCGCCAGCACCAACCCACCCCGGGGTTTGGGCGTGAAGTACGTCGCCTTGCGGGGCATGCGCAAGCCCGCCGCGTGGACCTTCAGGACCGTCTCGAAGGCCACCGGCGCGAGCTGGACCACCGCGTCCGCGCCGGGTGGGGCCGGGCGGCCCGCGGGCAGCGGGTGGACGTGCGGGCCGTCGAGGTCGAGGCCCAGGGCGCGGGCGAACAGGAGGTGCTCGACCACGGCGTGGTCGATGGTCAGCTCGTCGGCCGGGGGCAGGGTGACGCGCAGGTTCGCCGGGCGCGCCAGCACCACCGCGGAGCCCGGCCGGTCCGGTGGGGTGCTGGAGGTGGCCGGAGCAACGTCCAGACCGACCGCGCGCCAGGCGTCCGCCAAGGCGGAAGACGACAGGCCCGTACCGGTGAGCACGCGGTGGATCGCGCCGATCCGCAGCTGCGGGCCGGCGGTCACGAGGGCGAGCAGGGAACCCGTCTGCGCGGCCGCGGCGACGCGGTGGTTGCCGTCGGCGACGAGGAGGTCGGCGGCGGCCGCGGCGTGCAGCAGGCGTCCCTGCACCGTGCCCGAGGGCACCGCCCACAGCTCGTGGCGGCGGCCCGACTGATCCACTGTGGACACGTCCGGCAGGCCGAGACCCGCGCACACCTCGGAGACCACCTCCGTCAAGGCCTCACCACCGCTCGACGGCACGAGCAGCGCGGCGCTCGTGGCGCACCCGAGGCCGCTGAGCACGGCGGCGCGCTCGGCGACCACGTGCGGGTACACGTCCTCCGTGTGGCGCACGTGCGAACCACCCGCGGTGAGTTCGCGGACGTCGACCAGACACAGCACCCCGACGGCGGTGCCGTCCAGACCTTCGATGCGGTACGGCGCCACGAACCCCGCCATCGACCGGTAGTGGCGCGCCCGGATGCGGGCGAGCGCGGCCCGCGCCGACGGCAGCGCGGCGGGCAGGTCCAGCCCGCGCGCGAGCGCCGCCGGCGTGCGCGCCGGGTGCTGCACGGCCAGCAACGTGTCCAACGCGGCACCCGGGGCCGCGAGGGCGGCGACGACCGCGTCGGGCTCGGCGAACTCGTCGACGTCCGGGCCCGGCACCTCGCCGCGCACCACCCACCCGCGGCGGATCGGCCGCACCCACGTGTCCATCCCCTCATCATGGCCGGTCGGGTGAAGCCTGTCCGGCACTCACTCGTTCGTGGAATGCTTACCGTTGCGAAACAGTTTTCAACGACCATGGGCACACCGAGGAGCACCGCGCGATGAGCACCCCCGCCGCCGAGAAGCCGGCGACCACGAAAACGGCCGTCGGCCTGCGCTCCGAGCGCGGGCCGGTGCTCGCGGCGGTGATGCTCAGCACCGGGCTCGTCGCGCTCGACAGCACCATCATCGCCACCGCCGTGCCCTCCGTCGTCGGCGATCTGGGCGGGTTCTCGCAGTTCCCGTGGCTGTTCTCGGTCTACCTGCTGACACAGGCCGTCACCGTGCCGCTCTACGGCAAGTTCGCCGACGTCCTCGGCCGCCGCCCGGTGATGTTCTTCGGCATCGCCGCGTTCCTGCTCGGCTCGGTGCTGTGCGGCGCCGCCTGGAGCATGCCGGTGCTCATCGCCGCCCGCGCCGTGCAGGGCATCGGCGCCGGCGCGGTGCAACCGATCAGCATGACGATGGTCGGCGACCTCTACACCGTCGAGGAACGCGCCCGGGTGCAGGGTTACGTGGCCGGCGTGTGGGCCGTCGCGTCGGTGATCGGCCCGACGCTCGGCGGCGTGTTCTCCGAGTACCTGAGCTGGCGCTGGATCTTCTTCGTCAACCTGCCGCTGGGCGCGGTCGCCGCGTGGATGCTGTACCGGAAGTTCACCGAACGCGTGGAGCGCACGCGCCACCGCATCGACTACTCGGGCGCCGCGCTGCTCACCGGCGGCTGCACGCTGCTGATCCTCGCGCTGCTGGAGGGCGGCGTGGCCTGGGGCTGGGCCTCGGTGCCGAGCATCGCCATCTTCGCCGGGGCTGTCCTGGCGCTGGCCGGGTTCGTGCTGGCCGAGCGCCGCGCGCCCGAACCGGTGCTGCCGTTGTGGGTCTTCACGCGGCGCACGCTCGTCGGCGGCACGCTCGTGGCCCTCGTCGTCGGCGCGACGCTGATGGGGATGAGCTCGTTCCTGCCGACGTACGCGCAGGGCGTGCTCGGTGAGGACGCGCTCACGGCCGGGTTCGCCCTGGCCGCGATGTCCGCGGGCTGGCCGCTCGCGGCGTCGTTCTCCGGCCGCTTCTACATGCGCATCGGCTTCCGCGACACGGCGCTGATCGGGGCCGCGTTCATCCTCGGCGGTGGCGCGCTCACCACGCTGCTCGGCGAGGGCACCTCGATCTGGTTCGTCGCCGGCGCCGCGTTCCTGCTCGGGCTGGGGCTCGGCCTCGCGTCGAGTCCCACCGTGGTCGCGGTGCAGTCCAGCGTCGGCTGGGAACGCCGCGGAGTCGTCACGGCCACGAACATGTTCGGCCGGTCGCTGGGCAGCGCGGTGGGCGCGGCGGTGTTCGGCGCCATCGCCAACGCCACCCTCGCCGACCGCTTCGCCCATCCGCCCACCGGCGTCACCGGCCTGCCCGACAGCGCCGACGCGACGAGCCTCGTCCTCGGCGGCGACGACCACTCGCCCACCGCGAACTTCGTGCGCGACTCGCTCACGGGCGCGACGCACAACGTGTTCGTCGGCATCGTCGTGGTCGGGGTGCTGAGCCTGGTCGCGCTGGCCCTGATGCCGCGCAAGACGGAGCAGCTGGAGTTCTAGTTCTGCAGCGGCAGCAGTTCCCGGTGCAGGCCGTCGAGGAACCGCTGGTAGTCGGCCGAATGGCCGGGCCGGATCACGAACTTCGACAGCCCCGCGTCGATGTGCTGCTCCAGCAGCCGCCGCGCCTCGGCCCAGCTCGTGGCGACCAAGTCCGTCACCGGCGTGCCCGGCCGGCGCTTCGCCGCGACAGCCAGCAGCTGGTCGGCAACACCTTCGCTCGCCACGACGAGGCTCAGGCCGAAGTGGTCGGCCTCGATCTCGCGGCCCACTTCGGCGGCCGCCTCCTGGATGGCCAGCCGGGCGGCGCGGGCCTGCTCGGGTGAGTGGAAGCTGCCGAGCCAGCCGTCGGACAGCCGCCCGGCGCGGCGCAACGCGGCGGGCGCGCTGCCGCCGAGCCACACGTCGAGCCGCTTCGCGGGCCGCGGCCCGATCGTCACGCCCTCGACCTGGTAGAACTCGCCGGCGAAGTGCACGTCGTCCTGTTCCAGCAGCAGCCGCAGCAGGGTGAGCGCCTCGTCGAACACCGCCGCGCGCTTGCCGGGCACCGGGAACAGGTCGTGCTCCGCCGCGTTGGCGGGCCGGAGCCCGAACACCGGCAGCACCCGTTTCGGCGCCAGCCCGGCCAACGTCACCAGCTGCTTCGCGACGAGCACCGGATTGCGGCCCGGCAGGATCGCGACCCCGGTGCCCACCTTCAGCTTCTCCGTGCGCGCCAGCGCGTGCGCCATCCCGACCACCGGATCCACCTCCGGCGCGTACACCAGCTCCGACAGCCACAGCGAGTCGATCCCGGCCGCCTCGAGCGTCTCCGCCAGCCCCGCGAACTCCGCGGCCCCGGTCCCCGGCGCCGGCGCGACCCCCAGCCGGATCTTCACTTCCTCGCCCACCACGTGCTCCCTTTCGAATCGGCTCGTTCCCGTTCAAGAGTGCCACCATCGCCGCGATGAATTCTTTGACGAACGTTCCAGATAGGGCTAGCGTGTGCTCATGGCACGCACCCGGGAGTTCGACACCGACCAAGCCGTGGCCGCGGCGATGGAAGCGTTTCGCCGCAAGGGCTACGAAGGCACGTCGATGCGCGACCTCGCGGAGGCGACGGGCGTCGGCAGCGGATCGCTGTACGCCGCCTTCGGCAGCAAGGACGGGCTCTACCTGGCAGCACTGGATCTCTACCGCCAGCGCTACGCCGTGCCGTTGATCGACCTGCTGCGGGCCCACGGAGACGCCCCCGCGGTGATCCGCGAGGTCTTCCTGTCGACGGTCGACGACATCGCGGGCGACAGCCGGCGCCTGGCCTGCCTCATCGTCGCCGGGGCGATGGAGCGGGCCCGGGACGACAAGCGCGTCGCCGAACGGCTCAAGGCCACCACCCGCGCGCTGGAGCTGGCGCTGTTCGACGTGCTCGCCGAAGGCCAGCTGCGCGGGCAGATCCCCGGCGACCGCAGCCCCGCCGATCTCGCCGCGTTCCTGGTGACGAGCCTGCAGGGGCTGCGCGTGATGGGTGCGATCGACCCCGACCGCGACGCGCTCACGAGGTCGGCGGAGGTCGCGCTGACCTGTCTCAGCTGATGGCGGCCCGACGAGCTGGGGCCTTTTCGTCCCAAAATTCTGTAACAGTCAACCAAGAAAGAGGAGAGTCATGGACCCCATCGGAGTCGGTGTGATCGGCGGCAGCACCAGCGGCTGGGCGTCGTTGGCGCACCTGCCGGCCATCGCCGCGGCACCGGCGTTCGAACTGCGCGCGATCAGCACGACGCGGCGCAGCTCGGCGGAGGCGGCTTCGGCGAAGTACGGCGTGCCCGGGTACGCCGGTCACCAGGACCTCATCGCCCACCCGGGCGTGGACCTGGTCGTCGTGTCGGTGAAGGTCACCGAACACCGCGAGCTGATCTCGGCCGCTCTCGCGGCGGGGAAGATGGTCTACAGCGAATGGCCGCTCGGCGCCGGCTCGGCGGAGGCCGAAGACCTCGCGGCGCAGGCCGAACGCGCCGGGGTGCGCACCGTGATCGGGCTGCAAGGCCGCTACGCGCCCGAAGTCCGCTACGCCCGCGAGCTCATCCGCGACGGCTACGTCGGCGACGTGCTCGGCACCACGGTGGTCGGGTCCGGAATGGTCTGGAGCGGCGAGGTGCCCACCCACGGCCAGGCCTACTGGTTCGACAAGGCGAACGGCGCCTCCCCGCTCACCTCGCCGACGCTGCACGCGCTCGACCCGCTGCACTTCGTGCTCGGCGAGTTCGACGCGGTGGCCGCCAATCTCGTCGTCGGACGCAAACAAGCGCGGGTGGCCGAGGACGGCACGATCGTCCCGGTGACCGTGGCGGACCAGGTCTCCGTGATCGGCACGCTGACCGGCGGCGCCGCGGCGTCGGTGTTCTACCGCGGCGGCACGTCGCGCGGTGAGAACTTCCGGTGGGAGATCAACGGAACCGAGGGCGACCTGGTCATCACCTCGGCCTGGGGCAACATGCAGGTGGCCGGGCTGACGCTGACCGGCGGCCGTGGTGGCGAAACGAGCGCGGCGCCGCTCGCGGTGCCCGCGTCCTACACCGGCGACGTACCCGCTGAACTGGCGGGCACACCCGCCGCGAACGTGGCCCGTCTGTACGCCGCGCTTGCCGGCGACCTGGCCGGGAACACCCGCACCGTCCCGGATTTCGCCCACGCTCTGGAGCGGCACCGGCTCATCGACGCCGTCGAACGGGCCTCGGCGACCGGGATCAGCCAGGACCGGCGAACCGAGGCGGCCGCGTGAGGGCGATCGGCCTGACGCGGTTCGGCGGACCCGAGGTGCTCTCGGTCGTCGAGCTGCCCGACCCCCACGCCGGACCGGGCGAGGTCCGCGTCCGGGTGCGCGCCGCCGCGGTCAACCCGGCCGACACCCTGATCAGGGTGGGCGCTTCTCCCCTCCGGCCCCGGGGCGACCGGCCGATCATCCCCGGGCTGGACATCGCCGGCACGATCGACGAGCTCGGTCCGGGTACGGAGACCGGTCTCGCCGTCGGCGACCGCGTGCTGGCGATGGTCAACCCGACCCGGCCGGCGGGCGGCGGCTACGCGGAACGCGTCGTCCTGCCCGCCGCCTCGGTGGTGCGCGCGCCGGCCGGGGCCGACCACGCCGAGGCCGCCACGCTGGCCATGAACGGGCTCACCGCACTGCACGCCCTCGACCAGCTGCGTCTTCCACCGGGCAGCACGCTGGCCGTGACGGGTGCGGCCGGAGCCGTCGGCGGATACGCGGTGCAGCTGGCCAAAGCGGCGGGCCACCGGGTGCTGGCCGACGCTTCGCCGGGCGATACCGAGCTCGTGCGGAGTCTCGGCGCGGACGAGGTCGTCGAGCGGGGCGCCGACGTCGCCCTGCGCTTCCGTGAACTCGCCCCGGACGGCGCCGATGCCGTGGTGGACGCGGCGCTCATCGGCGCGCCGCTGCTCGACGGCGTCCGGCCCGGCGGCGGGCTGGCGCTGGTCCGCACCCCGCCTGAGCAGGACACGCTGACGCGCGCGGCCGCCGAGCGCGGCATCGGCCTGGTGGTGGCCTTCGTGCACGCGTACGACGAGCGCCCGGACAAGCTCGACCTGCTGCGGCGCTTGGCGGACGCGGGCGCGCTGACCCTGCGCGTGGCCGATCGGTTCCCGCCGGCGCAAGCGGCTGAAGCCCACCGCAGGCTCGAAGCGGGCGGCGTGCGCGGCCGGCTGATCATCGAGTTCTGACCTTCGAACGGTCGCCGCGCGGCGAAGGCCCCCTCCCGGATGGGGGCCGGAAGGAGGCCTTCGGCTCGGGGCGACCGGTGTCCACTCCGGTCCCGGCCGAGCGGCTCCATCGTGGAACGCGGCTGTACAAGAGCCGTACATGAACGTTTGTGCCCGTTGTCCCCGGCCGGCGCCGTGGGTTGGTTACCCACCACCGCCGCGGTGGGTCCACGCGGCGATCTCCGTGCGGTTCGCCAGACCGAGTTTGGCGAGGATGCTGCGGACGTGGCTCTCCACCGTGCGTTCCGAGAGCACCAGCTGCCCGGCGATCGCGCGGTTGGCGAGCCCGTCGGCCACCAGGGCGGCGATCTCGCGTTCCCGCGGGGTCAGCGGGCCCGCCTCGGTCAGCTGCGCCAGCAGAGCCCCGGCGGCGCCCGCGGGGCCCGGCATCCCGAGCCGGCGGGCTTCGTCGAGGGCTTGCCGCGCGAGCGGCCTCGCGCGGGCCGGCTCGCCCCGTCGCGCGAGCACTTGCGCCAGCCCCAGCCGGTTCTGCACGACGAACGGCCGTGCGCCGACCCGCACGTCCGTCGCGATGGCGGCTTCGAACAGCCGCGCGGCGTCGTCGAGTTCGCCGAGGAGCACGGCGAGCCGGGCCCGCCAGCTCGGGGCGCAGTCGGAGCAGAAGACGCCGGCACCGCCGCTCATGACGAGTGAGTCGGCGCGCACGACCGGCTCGAGCCAGCGGGCGGTCTCGACGTCGCCGAACGCCTCGGCCAGCACCACCAGGGCCGGCCCCACCCCGCCCGCCCGGAGCGCGAACCTGTCGTGGCGCGTGAGGTGCAGCGCCGCTTCGTAGGTCGACCGCGCGGCGTCGCGCTCCCCCCGCCCGAGGTGGATGAGCGGGCGCGACACCACGGCGATGGCCACCGTCGGCAGCGCCGCGAGCTGCGCGTCGTACGAGTCGTCGAGGTCGCTCCCGTCGCCGGTCACGAACGCGAGCTGGAGGGTGAACGCGGACGACATCCCGACGGCCGAGCGGTCGTCGGCCAGCTCCGCCCGCGCGAGGGCGGCCGCCTGCCGGTTGAGCTCGCGCGCTTCGGCGAACGCGCCGCGGAACGCGAGCAGCGACGTCCGCAGCCGCAGGTCGTGCCAGCGCACCAGCGGCAGCCGGGTGGTCGCCGCGAGCGCCGTCACGGCCGCGATCTCCTGGTCGACCACCGCCATCGCCTCGGTTTCGAGCGCGGCGTCGATGCGCCACTTGTGGCCCCACAGCGCGGAAAGCGGCCGCCGGTCGCCGAGCCGCACGGCCAGCGAGCCCAGCCGCAGCCGTTCTTCGAGCGGCAGCTCGATCGGAAGGATCTTGAACCGCGCGCGGACGGCGTCGAGCAGCGCCTCGTCATCGCCCGCGCGGCCGGCCAGCGCGAGGGCTTCGTCGGCTCGCTCGCGGGCTTCCCCGACGTTCCCGCCGTCGGCGGCCACGGAGGCGGCCTGCGCGAGCAGCCGGACGCGCACGGCGTCCGGCACGTCGCGCGCGAGCGCGGTTTCGGCGAGCTTTCCCAGGCGCGGCAACAACTCCGGCGCCGAGAGGTCCTGCACGACGAGCGCGGCGGCCGCGACCGTCGCGGGGTCGGGCGCGCGCTCGGCCGCCAGCTCGGCGTGGTCGAGCGCGCGGGCGAAGCGGCCCGAACGGTACTCGGCCGTCGCCAGGTCCACGAGCAGCGCGGCGATCCCGTCGGTCCGGCCCGCGCGCCGTGTCGAGTCGACGGCGAACGTCAGGAACCGCGCGGCTTCGGCGAACGCGAGCGTCCGCGTCGCTTCCCGCGCGGCGACCACCGCCCAGCCGGCCGCGCGGGCGAGCGACTCCGGGTCGGCCGCGGCGCGCAGCCAGTGGGCCGCGACCACGCCCGCGTCCGCCGGGTCGCGCTCGGCGTGCGGGGTGAGGGCCAAGGCAGCCTTGGCGTGCCAGGCTTCCCGCACGCCCTGGTCGAGGTCTTCGTACACGCCGTCACGCACCACCGCGTGCGCGAAGCGGCGGCGGCCGGCCGCGACCGGCACGAGCACACCGGCCCGCACCACGTCGTCCAGCAACGGCACGACGTCGGCGACCGGCCGGCCCGCGACGGCGGCGACCACCGCCGCGTCCACCTCTTCCCCCAGGACCGCCGCGACCTCGACCAGCTCCCGGGTCTGCGGCGCGAGCCCGGCCACCGACGTGCGCACGAGGTGGCGCAGCTCGGTCTGCCCGCCGCCGGACCCCGCCGAGCGGGCGACGGCGCGCAGGTACAGCGGGTTGCCGCCGGAGCGGCGCAGCGCGTCGCGCACTTCGCTGTCACCGACGGCCGCGCCCGCCACCTCGGTGAGGTAGCGACGTACGTCGGGTTCGGCCAGCGGCGTGACGGTCACGGCGTGCGTGGCGGGGCCGCCGAGCAGACCGGGCAGCGCCGCGTCGAGGGCCACGCCGGTGTCGCGGTAGGTCGCGAGCACCACGAGCCGCGAGCGGCGCAGCTCGCCGGCGAGGTGGCGCAGCAGCCGCAACGACGCTTCGTCGGCCCAGTGCAGGTCTTCGAGCACCACGACGAGCCCGGCGGGTTCGGCGGCCGCGACCAGGGCGTCGGCCGCGGTGGCGACGAACCGGAACCGCGCGGCGACGAGGTCGGTACCGGCGCGTTCGTCGAGGTCACCGAGGGCCCGCGTGACCTCGGCGCCGACCTCGGGCAGCGCGGCGAGCACCCGGCGCCACGGCCACAACGGCGGCGCGCCGGGGTCGTCGACGCAGCGGCCCCACACCGTGGGCAGGCCTTGGGTGGCGGCTTCGGCGAGCGTCGTCTTGCCGATGCCGGCGGGCCCGCCGAGCAGCACGAGCACGCCGGTGCCCGCCGCGCCGGCCGCGAACCGGCCGCGCAGGTCGGCGGAGTCCGTCGCCGCGATCGAAGCGATCCAGCGCGCGGTGCTGGCCACCGAGCTGCTGCCGGGTGAGGATCCGGCGCTGCTCACCGGGCCCGACCGGATCGACCTGCACCGCGTGGTCCACCAAACCCTGCCCACCCACGTCACCCTCGGAGGTACCCGATGAGCACGCCCACCACCACCCGCCCGCGTCCCGGCACCTGGACCGTCCACACCGGACGGACGACGGCCGCGTTCACCGTGCGCAAGCTCGGTTTCCACCGCGTGCACGGCACGATCCCCGTCCGCTCCGCGACGGTGCACGTGAACTCCGCCGGCGCGCCCGCCGCCGTGCGCGCCGAACTCGACCTGACCGCGGTCGACACCGGCAACCGCCGCCGCGACCGCGACCTGCAGAGCAAGACCTGGTTCGACTGCGCGTCGGCCCCGGTGATGACCTTCACCGCCGCCGACCTCCGCCCCACCCCCGACGGCTGGGAGGCCTCCGGCCTTCTGTCCCTTCGCGGCACCTCGTGCCCGCTCACCCTCACCATCACCTGCCCCGGCGCCCCCACCGGCGCCTCCGTCGACGTCCAAGCCCACGCGACGCTCGACCGGGCCCCGCTCGGGATGCGCGCACCACGCGCTGTGGTGGGCCGCTACGTGGAAATCACCATCGACGCGGTGCTCGTCGCACCCCCGGCCGGCTGACCGCACTCGGGCCGGTGCGCCCTGCCCGGCGCGCGGCACCCCCGCGGCCGGGCAGGCCCCCGCCCTCCTCGGGCGGGGGTTCCGGCAAAGTCGTGGTTGGTGGTGCTCCGGGGCGGATGCCGAGCAGGGTGCCAGGTGATTTCGCTGCCACCGCCCGCGACCCACGGTTCACCGAGCACCGTCGCCCACTCCTGGGCGATCGCGGCGAGCAGGCGCACTTCGGTGGCGGCCCTGGCCGGTGTGCAGCACACCCCCGGCCGGACAGGCCCCCGCCCTCCCAGGGGGCGTCCCGACTCCATTCTATCGGCCACCACCGACGAAAACGGCCCGCAAGCCGATCCGGGGCCAGGCTGTCCACAACTCGGCCCCGGTGTGGACAACCCAGCGAAAGCCCTTGACCGCGGCGGCGCGGCAGTGAAGACCTCAGCACAGGGGCCGGCACGACGGCGACCACCAGCCCGGCGAGGGCGATCCGCAGGGGAGTCGCGGAAGGCCCCCAGAGCCCAGCCGAACTCAGGCGGTCGCCTCGATCACGCGGCCCAGGGCGGCGTGGAGGGCCTCCAGTTCCGAGACCTCCATGCCCAGCGTTTCGACCACGCGGTACGGGATCTTCTCGGCCTCGGCCCGCAGCTCGCGGCCCTTCTCGGTCAGCTCGACCGTGAGGAGCCGTTCGTCGGAGCGGCTGCGGCCGCGCGTGACGTAGCCGATGGCTTCCAGGCGCTTCAGCAGCGGGGACAGCGTGGCGGGTTCGTGGCGCAGCGCGGCGCCGAGGTCCTTCACCGACCTCGGTGCCTTCTCCCACAGGGCGAGCATCACGAGGTACTGCGGGTGCGTCAGCCCGTACGGCTCGAGCAACGGGCGGTAGATCGCGATGACGCTGCGCGAGGCGACCGACAGCGCGAAGCACACCTGGCGGTCGAGCTTGAGCGGGTCCTCACCCAGGTCGATCTCTGCCACCGCGTCCTCCTCCTGGTCCGGGCCACCCTATCGGAGTGCTGTGGCCTCGGTAACGCCATCGATTAGCGTACTAATCATTAGTGTACTGTATCGGTAGCCGAAGAGGAGGCGTGATGGATCGTCCCGGGGTGTTCCGCTGGTTCTGGTACGCGGTGGGCGGCCGGCTGCCCGAGCGTTACCACGACTGGATCCTGCACGACACGACGTCGAAGCACTGGAAAGCACGGCACGTGGTCCGCAGCTCGGTGGGCCTGATCCCGCTGTGCCTGGTGTGGCTGCTGCTGCCGGGGCCGATCGCGCTGCGCCTGGCGATCGTCCTGATGGCGGCGCTCGTCGCGTACTTCTACTCGAGCGTGTACATGGAGGAGAGCATCGAGCACCGCCTCGCGCGCAACGGTTTCCCGCCCGGCACCGGCAAGCGCATCCGCCGCGAGGCCGCCGAAGCCGCCGACGCCGAGGCGAAGGCCCGCTACATCGCGATCTACCGCCAGAACACGGGCGAGCAGAGCACACCCGCCACGGGAACCACGCCGCCGCAGGGCTCCGACTGACCCGCGCGGCTAGACTCGGCGTCCGATGAGACGCAAGCTTCGCGGTCCGCTGCCGCAGCGCCACGGCCTGGACCCGGCGCGGTTGAGGCTGCCCGACGAGGGTTCGTGGGCAACGCTGCTCGAGCACCTCGTCGAGCGGCTTCCCCGGCTGGACCCGTCGCGCATCGAGGAGATGCTGCGGGAGGAGCGCATCCACAACCTCAACGGACCGGTGGCCGTGGACGCCGCGTTCGAGCCCGGCACGTTCATCTGGTTCCACCGCGACCTGCCCGACGAGGTGCCGGTGCCGTTCGACGTGACCGTCGTGCACCGCGACGAACACCTCTTAGTGGTCGACAAACCCCATTTTCTGGCAACAATCCCACGCGGTCGGCACGTTCTCGAAACAACACTCGTGCGGTTGCGCCGCGACCTCGACCTCCCGCAACTGTCCCCCGCCCACCGGCTCGACCGCGTCACCGCAGGACTGGTGATGTTCGTGATCACACCCGACGTGCGCGGGAAGTACCAGACGATGTTCCGCGATCGACGCGTGCAGAAAGAATACGAAGCGATCGCACCGTACGACCCCGCACTCGAACTGCCGCGAACGGTTCGCAGCCGGATCGTCAAGGAACGGGGAGTTCTTGCGGCGCAGGAGGTCGACGGACCGCCCAACGCCGAAACCCGCGTCGAGCTCGTGGAGCGCCGCGACGGTCTCGGCCGCTACCGCCTCCTGCCCGCCACCGGCCGCACGCACCAGTTGCGCGTGCACCTGAGCCGCCTCGGCATCCCGATCCTCGGCGACGACTTCTACCCGGTGCTCAACGAAAAGCCGCTCGACGACTTCACGAAACCGCTGCAGCTGCTGGCAAAGGTGCTCGAATTCGACGATCCGGTCACCGGCGAACATCGAAGGTTCACCAGCGCACTCCGCCTCACCGCGTGGGATTCCCTCGACGAGTGGGCGGCGCCCCCGCCGTACAGTGCCGTTCGTGACCAATCCGACGACAGTCACGGCGGAAACCGTCGGCACCCGAAGTAGGCTCTGATGGGGTGCCGCTTACTTTTGGTCGGATTCATAACAGGCAAGGGCGCCGCGCGAACTCACTTCGTCCAGAACTTCACACCGCTCCACTGCACGGTGATCGGACCCGCACCGCTGGAGGTGCGATACGACCCGAACTTGTCGTAATAACTACCGCTGGGGCTGTCGATGGTCTGTTTCAGCGAACCGTTGATGTAGACCTTGTGCGTACTGCCCACCTGGTTGATGGTGTTCACCCGCACCGACGTGCCCACGGTGGCACCGCTGGCGAGCGTCTGCCCGCCTTCCACCGCGTACATGCGGCCACCCTTTTCCACCGCCAGCAGGAAATACGGGCCGGCGTTCGACCCGTCGCGGAACGTCTGCTTCACGCTGATGCGCGAGCCGCTCATGCTGGTGATCTTGAAGGAACCCTCGAACTGGTGCGTGCCGCCGGTGTAGGTGTCGTACCGGCGTTCAGCCCGCTGGTCACCGCTGCCCGTGGAGCAGGTGAGCTGGAACGTGAGCCCGTTGATCTGCCCGCATCCGCGTTCCTGCTCGGAGTACCCCGGCGACCACGAATTCCACGGGCCCGTGCCCACCTGCGCGCTCGCGACGGGCGCGAGAACCGCCAGCCCGCACACGACCCCGGCGAGCACCCCACCGATGCGTAATCTTCCGCGCACTTGCCAACCTCCGTGCAACTCAGGGCGGCGGTTGTGGGACAGGTCCAGACCACTTCGTCGAACCTGGGTGATCACTGTACGAGCACGGGCGAAAACAGACAAGAGCCGAATTCGCGACCCTTGACGACAAACTTTGTCAATGCTTGGCTCGACGGATGCGGGACGTCGAAGTGATCGAGGACCCGGCCGCCGCGGCGGTCGCGCTGGAACCGGTTCGCGCGCGCCTGCTGGCGGCGCTGGCCGAACCGGCGTCGGCGGCCGCGCTCGCCACGCGCCTCGGGCTCACCCGGCAGAAGATCAACTACCACCTGCGCGCGCTGGAGTCCCACGGCCTCGTCGAGCCCGCGGGCGAACGCCGCTGGGGCGGCCTGACCGAGCGCCTGTTCACCGCGACGGCCACGTCGTACCAGGTCTCCCCCGCCGCGCTCGGCGAAGCCGGCACGCCGACGATCGAGCCCGACCGCCTGTCGTCCGGGTACCTGCTCGCGGTCGCGGGCCGCACCGTGCGTGAGCTCGCCGGGCTCGTGCGCCGCGCCGCCGAAGCCGGGAAACCGTTGCCGACACTGGCTTTGGACACCGAGATCGCGTTCCGCTCGGCGCGCGAGCGGGCGGCGTTCACCGACGAACTCACCACGGTGGTGGCCGACCTCGTTTCCCGCTACCACGACGAAACGGCGCCAGGTGCGCGAACCCACCGGCTGGTGGTGTCCGCACACCCGAAACCCGCGGCGCCGCCTGCTACGCAGGCTGGATGATCACCTTCAGGGCCTGGTGGTCGGCGGCGTTGCCGAACACGTCGTAGGCCTGGTCGAGCTGGTCGAAGGTGAACGTGTGCGTGCCCATCTTCTCCGCGGGGATGCGTCCGCTCGCCACCATCTTCAGCAGCGTCGGGATCGAGACGGTGTCCACGAGCCCCATGGTGATGGTGATGTTGCGAATCCACAGGTCCTGCATCGGGAGTTCGACCCCCACACCGTGCACGCCGATGTTCGCGACGTGCCCGCCGGGCCGCACGAGCGCCGCGGTCGTCTGCAGGGTTTCCGGGAAGCCGACAGCTTCGATGGCGACGTCGACGCCGAGACCGTCGGTGTGCGCGAGGACTTCCGCGACGGTGTCGGGCCCGGCGGCGACGGTGTCCGTCGCCCCGAACTCGAGGGCCTTCTCGAGGCGGAACTTGTTGGCGTCGACGGCGATCACCTTCGACGCGCCCCACAGGCCGGTGGTGAGGATCGCGGCGAGCCCGACCGCGCCGGACCCCACGACGGCGACGGTGTCGCCGGGCCGCACCTGGCCGGCGAGCACGCCGACCTCGTAGCCGGTGGGCAGGGAGTCGGCGAGGAAGATGGCCTGCTCGTCGGTGACCTCGGCCGGCACGTGGTAGAGCGACGTGTCGGCGAAGGGCACGCGGACGTACTCGGCCTGCGTGCCGTCGATGAGGTGCCCGAAGATCCAGCCGACGCCGCCGACCGTGCGGCAGTGCGACGGCATACCGCGCTGGCAGTAGTCGCAGCGCCCGCACCGCGTGACGGCCGGGACGAGCACCCGGTCGCCGACCTTGAAGCTGCCCACGGCGTCGCCGACCGCCGTGACGGTGCCGACGGCTTCGTGCCCGAGGATGCGGCCGTCGGTGACCGCGGCGACGTCGCCGTGGAGGATGTGCAGGTCGGTGCCGCAGATCGTGGTGGTGTCGACCTTCACCACGACGTCGGTCACCTCTTGGACGGTTGCGTCGGGAACGTCTTCCCACGCCTTGCTTCCGGGACCGTGATAGACCAGCGCCTTCATCGCCACCTCCGGGTTCGGCCGACCCTCGACGCTACGACGGCTCCGGCCGGACGCCGGTCTCAAATTCAGACACCCGAACAGGTGTTCGATCCTCGTGTACGGTGGAGTGCATGAGTCACGCACTCCAGGGTTCACTCTTCGGCTCCGCGTCGACGGGGGTTTCGCTGAGCTCCCTCGCCGGTGCCCGGCGCACGGAGCTGAGCCGCGGCGCGTGGATCGACGTGCTGCCGGGCTGGCTGTCCGGCTCCGACGAGTTGTTCACACAGCTCGTTTCGGAGGTGCCGTGGCACGCCGAGCGGCGCCAGATGTACGACCGGGTGGTGGCGGTGCCCCGGCTGCTGTGCTTCTACCGCGAGGACGAGGCGTTGCCGCACCCGGTGCTCACCGAGGCGCGTTCCCGGCTATCCGAGCACTACGCCGGCGAGCTCGGCGAACCCTTCCGCACCGCCGGCCTCTGCTACTACCGCGACGGGCGCGACAGCGTCGCGTGGCACGGCGACACCATCGGCCGCGGCAGCGCCGAAGACACCATGGTCGCGATCGTCTCGGTGGGCACAGCGCGCCACCTCGCCCTCCGTCCCCGCGGTGGCGGCGAGTCCCTCCGCTACCCGCTGGGCCACGGCGACCTGATCGTCATGGGTGGCTCGTGCCAGCGCACGTGGGAACACGCCATCCCCAAGACCGGCAAGGGGGTGGGGCCGCGGATCAGCATCCAGTTCCGGCCGCGAGGGGTCCGGTGAGGCCGAGACCGGTCCCGCGCCGTCAGCGCACGTGAACCGGCAGTGAATCCAGCCCGTAGACGATCGACACCTTGCGGAATTCCAGCTCGTCCGGCGCCACCGCCAGGCGCAGGTCCGGGAAGCGCTTGACGAGGGCCGGGTAGGCCGTGCGGAGTTCCATGCGGGCGAGTTCCGCGCCGATGCAGCGGTGGATGCCGTAGCCGAACGCGAGGTGCGACGTGGGCTCGCGGGTGGCGTCGAACTGTTCCATGCCGGTACCCAGAGCGGGGTCGCGGTCGGCGACGGAGAGGGACACCAGCACGATGTCGCCCTTGGCGATGGAGACGCCGGCGACCTCCATGTCCTCCTTGGCGAAGCGCGGGAACGCCATCTGCACCACCGTGAGGTAGCGCAGCAGCTCCTCGACGAACCGGTGCACGGAGTCCTCGTCGCCGCGGACGGCGTCGAAGGCGGCCGGGTCGCGCAGCAGGACGATGGCGCCGAGGGCGAGCATGCTGGCCGTGGTCTCGAGGCCGCCCGTGAGCACACCGTCGGCGAGGCCGGCGAGCTCGCGGTCGTCGATCTCGTCGCCGTGTTCCTTGATGAGCATGCCGAGCAGGCCGTCGCCCGGTTGTTCGCGCTGCTTCTTGACGATGTCGAGCAAGTAGGTGAGCGATTCCGAGATCGCGCCCAGCGACGCGCCCGCGCCGCCGAACAGGTCGAAACGCGCGGTGCTCAGGCGCTGGAAGTCGGCGCGGTCCTCATAGGACACACCGAGCAGCTCGCAGATCGTGAGCGACGGGATCGGCAGCGCGAACGACTCCCACAGGTCCACCGGCCCCTCGGCGGCGGCCATCGCGTCGAGCTGCTCGGCCACGATCTCGTCGATCCGCGGCGTCAGCCGGGACAGGCGGCGCATCGTGAACTCCGGCGTGAGCAGCTTGCGCAGCCGCGAGTGCACCGGCGGGTCGGCGAAGCCCAGCCCGCCGGGGTTCTGGTCCTCGGTCACGCCGGCGCTGCCGACGAGGTTCGTGAAGTCGTTGCTGAACTCCGTGACCTTCCCGAGGACGGCTTTGGACTCCTCGTACCCCGTCACGAGCCAGGCGTTCATGCCGAACGGCAGGTCGAGCTTGCTGATGGGCGCCTCGGCCCGGCGCTCGCCCAGCGACGGCACCGGGTCCAGCCCCACGCGCCGCAGCGGCTCCAGCGCGGAATCGGGCAGGAACGCCATTTTTTCGAGGTCGAAGCCCTTTTTCTGCTGCCGGGCGATGTACCGGCGGCCTGCCCAGGCGAGGACACGCGAGCGGAGACTCCCCATGGCGGCGACACTACCCCACCCGGCATCCGGGTGATCCGCGCGGCGACGCCTGTCACCTGCGGTTGGGGATCACGACAGGTGCCGTGACCAGGCCGTGATCACCGGTGCCGGAAGCGCGACCGGCCGCCGGCGGCGGCGACCGGACGCGCCACCGCTCGTCCCTTCGCGCGCGGGGTCAGCCGCGGTTGTTCACCCAGCCCTTCACCGCACTCGCGCACTGGTAGCGGACGACCACGTGTGACTTGTTCGCGTAGTCGCCGCTGGCCCCGGCCAGATCCCACGGGCCCGGCCGGTCCGGGTCGACCTTCCCGCCGGCCTGGACCGTGACGACGTCCCGGCCCGCGAGACCGGGGGTGTCCCCCACGAGCGAGATGCCGTCGATGGTGATCGGGTCGTTGTAACTCGACGCCAGCCTCAGGTACCGGCCGCCGTTCACCGGGATGTGGAGCTTGCCCCACTCGCCGTTCTCGGTCGCTTCTCCGCGGTCGCTGCTCATGTCTTCGTCCTCCTCGTCTCCCGGGGCCTTGAACGCGCCGAGGTGCGCGCTGGTGTAGGACTCGTCCAGGTCCACCCCGGCGGCGGTGATGCCGGGGATCGAGCCGGACGAGCTGTACTGGTGGATGTCGTAGCGGCCGGCCGCCGCGGCGGGCCGCGCGCCGTAGCGGGCGATCCAGATCACGAGCCCGGGGATGCCCCAGTTGTCCGGCCGCAGCAAAGTCGCGAGCGCGTTGTTCATGTACACACCGGGCCGGAACCCGCGGGCGTCGAGCCGCCGGCAGAACGCCTTGCCGAACGCGGCTTTCTGACTGTCGGGGATGTTCGGCATCCCCGAACCGGCCGGGTTGTCCTCGAGGTCGAGCATCGGGACGCAGCCGGTGGCGCCGAGCCGGGCCACCTCGCCGAGCAGGATGTCGGCCTGCGCTTCCGCGCCGGGATTGGCCTGGACGAAGTGGTAACCGCCGACCGGGATGCCGACCGATCTGGCGCCGCTCACCTCGTTGTCCCCCGTGCCGCCGAGGGGCGTGCCGCCACCGTCGGTCAGCTTCACGTAGACGAACGTGACGCCGGCCTGTTTGACCCGGGGCCAGCTGGTCACGGTCTGGAACCTGCGGTAGATGTCGATGCCGAGCGCCATCAGCAACCGCCTTCCGTGAAGGAGGGGGCCGTTGCGCTTGCGCCCGGCTCGCGAATGGTGTGCACCACGCGCCGATCCCCCCAGTTCATCCGACAGCCTTGTGAGAGCCGGAGCCACTTCGCAATGTGCCACGCTCGCCACCCGGAAGAAACCGCCAGTATGAGTAGTAACCCACCCGAATGTCGGATTGCCGGATGACGCGCGCGATGCACGCCGGGGCGCCTGGTTTGTCGGTGCCGCCCGCCAGACTGGGACCGGCCCGGGCCTCGCTCCGGTCGACGGGCCGCCGGACGGAAAGGGCACGACGAACGACGGGACGACGTGAGAGGCTCACTTCAGGAAGGGGAGGAATCGGACATGACGGCGGCGCTCATCGGGCGCGAGCACCCCGCCTCGGTGCTGCGCGCCGAGCTGGCGCGCGCGATGGCGAGCCACGGCGGCCTCGTGCTGGTCACCGGCGAAGCGGGCATCGGCAAGACCACGCTCGTGAGCGGGCTGGCCGACGAGGCTCGCGAACGCGGTGCGCTGGTGCTCACCGGCACGTGCTGGGAATCGGGCAGCGCGCCCGGTTACTGGCCGTGGGTGCAGGTCGTGCGCGCGCTGCGCCGGGCCGCCGAGCCGCACGAGTGGGCTGCCGCCGATTCGGCGACGCTGTCGGCCCTGCTCGGCGAGTCTCCCGAGCCCGGGGACGTCTTCCGCCTGCACGACGCCGTCACGAGCGCGCTGGTCACGCTGGCGCACGACCGGCCGGTGGTGGTCGTGCTCGACGACCTGCACTGGGCCGACCCGTCTTCGCTGCGGCTGCTGGACTTCGCGGCCCGCCACACGTGGTTCGAGCGGCTGCTGCTCATCGGCACCTACCGCGACGTCGAGGTCGACGCCGCCGACCACCCGCTGCACCCGCTCGTGCTGCCGCTGGTCGCGAAGGCCACCACCGTCACGCTCACCGGCCTGGCACCGGCGGAGGTCGCCGAGCTCATGGTCCGCACGGCGGGCACGGATCCCGGCGTGGAGCTGGCCGCCGACGTCCACCGGCGCACCGGCGGCAACCCCTTCTTCGTCGAACAGACCGCGCGGCTGTGGCGCAGCGGCAGCCCGGTGTCGGCCGTCGCGCCGGGTGTCGCCGACGCGTTGCAGCGCCGCCTTTCGCTGCTGCCCGCGCCGGTCGCGGACCTGCTCACGGACGCGTCGGTGCTCGGGCGGGAGTTCTCGTTGCGGCTGCTCGCGACCGTCGCCGGCGCGCCCGTGCCACAGGTCGATCACCTGCTCGCGCAGGCCGTCGCCGCGCGGCTCGTGGTCTCGCTCGGCGAGGGCCGTTTCGCCTTCGCCCACGACCTGGTCCGCGAGTCGCGGTACGCGGATCTCCGGCCGGAAGACGCACAACGGCGCCACGCCGCTGCCTCGCGGGCGGACCCCTCGCTCGTCGGCCCCGCTGAACGCGCGCGCCACGCGTACGCGGCGGGACCGCTCGTGGACGCCGCCCGCACCGTCGAACTGCTGCTCGCCGCCGCGCGGGACGCGAGTGCGCGGCTGGCCATCGAGGAGTCGGTCGGGCACCTGCGCCGCGCGCTGGAGCTCGCACCGACGGGCCGCACCCGCGCCGTGGTGGCGCTGGAGCTCGGCACGATCCTGTGGCGCTTCGACGAGAAGGACGCGGCGTGGGAGCACTTCGAAGCGGCCGTCGCCGAGGTCCGTGAGCTCGACGACGCGGAGCTGATCGCGCGCGCCGGCCTCACGCTCGTGCGGGCGGACCCCGGCGGGGTGCGCCATGAGCTCATCGCCGACTTGCTGCTGGAGGCCCATCGGCGCCTGTGCGGGGGCACGCCCGGCGAACAGCTGTCGCTGGACCGCGTCACGCTGGAGCTCACCGCGCGCGCCGCCATGCTGGCGCGCGACGACAAGGACGACCACGCGCTGGCGTTTTCCTTGTGGGCGCGGCACGACGCGATCTGGGGTCCCGGCAGCGGCGCCGAACGCGAGCGGCTCACCGATGAGCTGGCGGCGATCGCGAAACGCACCGGTGATCGCGAGAACGAGTACTTCGCGTCGTCGCTGAAGTGGGTCGCGCTGCTGGAGCAGGGCGATCCGCGCTACCTCGACCAGTTCCGCTCGTTCCAGTCCCTCACGGCCGAAATCGGCCTGCGCGGCGCCGAGCTCGCGGCGATGATCGACCGCAGCATCATCCAGTGCTTGCACGGCCGGTTCGCCGAGGGCGAGGCCACGCTCGAAGAATCGCTCGCCGTCTACACCGGCGGCAACGAACGCGAGTTCGGGTTCATGGCCGATCAGTTGCGCTGGAGCGCGTTGCTGCTGCAGGGCCGGTTCGCGGAGCTCGCCGAGCTGCCCGGGCGCATGGCCGCGGCCGGCCACGAGCACCCGGGCCTGCTGCGCGCCCTCGCCGCCGCCCATGCCGGCGACGCGGCCGCCACGCGCGAACGGATGGCCGACGCCGCTGCGGAAGCGCCGTATTCACGGGAGTTCACGCCGCTGTGGCTGCGCTGCCAGGTGCAGGCCGCCGCCGTCCTGGCCGACCGGCCCGCGGCCGAAAGCCTGCTCGCCGAACTGTCGCCGTACTCGGGTGAATGGCTGGTTTCCCTGTACGGCTGCGATTTGAGCGGCCCCGTCGACCTCTGGACGGGCCTGCTCGCGCACACCCTGGGCGAGCACGACCGGGCCGTCGAACTCTTGACGGCCGCCGCGCAGTCCGCCGACCGCCTGCGGGCCCGTCCGTGGTCGATCGAGGCTCGCACCCACCTCGCCTCCGCGCTGCACGCCCGCGGCGACACCGACCGCGCCGCGACGCTCTTCGCCGAGGTGACCGCGGAAGCGGCCGAAATCGGCATGCACCACATCGCCGACCGTGCTCGCTCCGCGCGGACGGAAGCGTTGCCCGCCAACGAGTTCCGCCGCACCGATGCCGTCTGGTCCCTGCGCTACGCCGGCGTCGCCGTCCACGTCCCCGACACCAAGGGCCTGCGCGACCTCCACTTCCTCCTCGGCCGCCCCGGCACCGAGGTCCCCGCCACCACCCTCCTGGACCCGGCCGCCGGCCCCACCACGATCGCCGCCGCTTCCTACACCGGCGACCCCGTCCTGGACGACACGGCCAAAGCGGCCTACCGCCACCGCCTCACCGAACTCGACTCCGCCATCGACCACGCCACCACCCTCGCCGACGACACCCGCGCCGCTGCGCTGGACGAGGAACGCGCCGCCCTCCTCACGGAGCTGCGGCGCTCCTCCGGTCTCGCCGGCCGCACCCGCCGCCTGGGTGACCACTCGGAACGCGCGCGCAAGGCCGTCACCGCCCGGATCCGCGACACCCTCCGCAAACTGGCCGAACAGCACCCCACTCTCGCCGCCCACCTTCAGGAGACCATCACCACGGGCTCCAGTTGTTCCTACGCACCACAGGACTCGATCACCTGGCGGCTCTGACATCACGCCCCCGGGAACCACCACGTGCCACCTGACTGCCGGCAGCACCAGACGAAACCGCCCCGCCGAACGACCGCACACCGCCTGGCGAACGGGGCCCACCACTCCCCAGGCGGAATCCGTGATCGCACACCACACGCAACCGCCGGGCCTCTAAGACACCCTGTGCCCCCGAAAAGCCGAACGCCCACTACGCAGCCGCCTCCGCTGTAACCACTCCTCAATCCCACAAAGCAGAACCCCACTGCCACCGCTCTACGAAACCCCACCAGGCACCCAGCCCCACCCCCCGCACCTCGATCCCCGCGCCCTTCACGGTTCTGGGCTGGTTGTCAAGGCACGCTTTCCAGCCTTGACAACCAGCCCAGAACCGTAGAAACAATCAAAAATCGGGGTGCCTCTCACCCTCAGGGTGCAATGTTGCGCGCCAGCGCAACGAGCCGCCCACCAACACCATCATTTCCTGTTGTACAACCGCATAGTCCACGTCCCGAAAACAACAGTCAGCACCACCGCAGCGATCAACGTCCACATGATCGCCCCGAGATCCCACGATCCCCCCATCATCGACCGCACCCCGCTCACCAACTGCGTGATCGGATTGACCTCGACCACCCCGCGCAACCACCCGGGCATCGTCGCCGGATCGACGTACACATTGGACAGGAACGTCAGCGGCATGATCACCATCATGCTCACGCCCATCACCGACTTCTCCGACCGCAGCAACAAGCCGAACATCGTCCACACCCACGACAGCCCGAAGGAGAACACCAGCAGCAACGCCACCCCGGCCACCACACCGACGATCCCGCCGGCCGGCCGGAACCCCAGGATCAGCCCCACCACCATGATCACCGCGGACGCGATCAGGTACCGCAGCGCGTCGCCGAGCAAATATCCCACCATCGCCGACGGCCGCCAGATCGGCAATGTCCGAAATCGATCAAAGACGCCCTTCTCGATGTCGGTGTTCACCGCGAGCCCGGTGTACATCGTGATCATCACGACGCTCGACGCCAGGATCCCCGGCAGGAAGAACTGCAGGTACGCCCCAGGAGACCCGGCCAGTGCACCACCGAACAGGTACGTGAACATCAACGTCATCATGATCGGGAACGCCGTCACGTCGAACAGCTGCTCCGGCACGTGTTTGATCTTCAACACGGCCCGGCGCCCGAACGTGATCGACGTCGACAGCGCGCTCGGCCGCGGTGGCCGTTCCACCGACACCAGCACGGCCGCGAGGTCCTCCGTCCTCGGCGCCGCGAGTTCGACGTCCGCTTCCCGAACCGTGGTCACGCCGCCACCCCCTCGCCGGCCGGGTGGTCCGTCAACGCCAGGAACACCTCGTCGAGGCTCGGTTGCCCCAGTGAGAACGTGTCCACGGTGATTCCCTCTCTCGCCAGTTCCGCCAACGCCATCGAGGCCCGATCGGCCGCTCCGGTGTGCGCGTCGGCGCTGAGCCGCGCCGTCACGGCCACCGGGTCTTGTTCGAGCTGCACGCTCGCCTCCAACGTCCGGGCGAGCACCTCCGCCGCGGCCGGCCGCTGAGCCGGATCGCGCAGCCGCAGGTGCACGGCCCCGACGCCGACCGCCGCCTTGAGCTCCCCCTTCGTCCCCTCGGCGATGACCTTGCCGTGGTCGATGACCGCGATGCGCGACGCGAGCTGGTCGGCTTCGTCGAGGTACTGCGTGGTGAGCAGGACGGTCGTCCCCTGCGCGACGATCGCGCGCACGATGTCCCACACCTGGTTGCGGCTGCGCGGATCCAGGCCGGTGGTGGGTTCGTCGAGGAAGAGCAGGTCCGGCGTGTTGACGATGCTCGACGCGATGTCGAGGCGCCGCCGCATGCCGCCGGAGTAGTTCTTGACCTGTTTGCCCGCCGCGTCGGTGAGGCCGAACGCGGCCAGCAGCTGCGCGGCCCGTTCGCGTGCGGCCGGTTTGCGGTGCCCGAGCAGCCGGCCGAGCATCACGAGGTTCTCGGTGCCGGTGAGGTCCTCGTCGACGGAGGCGTACTGGCCGGTGAGGCTCACGCGGCTGCGGACGGCGTCGGCGTCGTGCACCACGTCCTTGCCGAACACGCGCGCTTCGCCGCCGTCGGGCCGGGTGAGCGTCGCGAGCATCCGCACCGCGGTGGTCTTGCCCGCGCCGTTGGGGCCGAGGACGCCGTAGACCGTGCCCGCCGGGACGACGAGGTCGATGCCGTCGACCGCGCGGGTCTCGCCGAACACCTTGACGAGTCCGGTGGTCTCGATCGCGGGACTGCTCATGTCTGTCCTTTCGGGATTGTTCGTGATCAGGCGCAGTAGGGCCGGGCGCGCCGCCCGTCGCGCAGGGCGAGCCCCCACCAGACGAGCTCGTCGAGCAGCGTGCTCACGGCGTGCGCGTAGCGGTCGGTGTTCGTGCTGTCGAACTCGAGCAGGTCGAGGCACACCGCGTCGCGCACCGTCGCGGTGTGCAGTTCGGTGAACACGCCGCGCAGCTGCTCCACCGCGTAGCGCCCCGCCGCGCGGTAGCCGTAGGACACGAACCCGACCGGTTTGGCGCGCCACTCGTCGTAGGCGCAGTCGATGGCCTGCTTCAGCGACGCCGGGAAGCTGCGGTTGTACTCCGGCGTGACCACGACATACGCCTCCGCCGCCGCGATCCGGCGCGCGAAGCGGGCCATCGCCTCCGTCGGCGCGGCCGGGTAACACACCGGGATCGCGAACTCGGCGAGGTCCACCACGTCCACCACCACCCCGGCCCGCGCGGCGGCACACCGCACGAACCACCCGCCGACGTCCCCGCCGACCCGCCCCTCGCGCGTACTCCCCACGACGACCGCGACCCTCAAGTCCTCCTGCACACCCTGGGGGCGCCAGACGCGGCGAGTGGGCCGCCAGATTCGATCTGGCAAATCCAGCGTCGACAGCACGGCAGCCGGCAATCCAGAGCTGACGCTGAGCACCGACAACCCAGGACCGACTCCCCGCAACCGAAGGGGCCGTATGTGGTCACGCAGGCAGGCTGTCCACAGGGCATGCAAGTTGTGGACAGCTCCGCCACTTTGCGCGGTGTTTCCGGAAACTGTCGGTGGTCGCCGATACACTGGACGTGGGACGCCCCCCTGGGGAGGGCGGGGGCATGTCTGGTGGAGCTGGTTGCAGGGCGGGCGTGGTCTGTGTTGATCATGTGATTGTCGAAGTCCCATGATCGTGTGAGTGCCGTGCCCGCTGTCTCATCGTTGCGTGATCCCTGCCGTGTTTGATCGTCTGGGCGTGCTCATCGGTGTTGAGGGGGATTCGGGCGGGGTTGCTGGCCTGCGTGAGTTTCTGGATCGGGTCCCTGATCCGCGGCATCGGCGTGGTGTGCGACACCGGGTCGGGTCGGTCCTGGCGTTGGCCGCGGTGGCGGTGGCGGCCGGAGCACGGTCCTTCGCCGCGATCGGGGAATGGGCCGCGGACGCCTCGCCGCAAACCGCACACACTGCGCCCACACCGCACCCGGCCTCACCAATCTCACCGGAACCTGGGCCCACCCACCACACATCGGACACCACGCCCGCAGCCACTGGCACACCGAAAACAAACTCCGCTCGGTCCGCGACCTCACCTGCACCGACGACACCTCCCGCGTCCGCACCGGCACCGCACCCCGCGTCACGGCCAGCCCGCGCAACCCCACCACCAGCGCCCTACGCCACACCGGCTGGACCAACATCCCCGCCGGACCACCCCACCTGACCCGCAACCCCACCCGAGCCCCCACCCTGCCCGGAAACCCACCCAAACAACACAAAGACTTTGCCGGAACCCCGCCGGGGAGGGCTGGGACATGTCCGCTGGGGCTGGCGGGCCGGCTACTCGGCGAGAAGCTTCTCCACCGCGGCGCGCGCTTCCTGGCCGAGGCCGGCGAAGTCCTTGCGGGCCAGGTAGACCGGGAGGTCCGCCGGGGGGAAGTCGAGGTACGGGGTGGCCTGGCGGGCCAGGTCGGTGGCGTCCGTGGCCAAGGTGAAGTTCACGAGGATCGCGGCGTAGTCCGGCCACAGCGTGGGGTGGTCGATGAGGGAGCGGACCGTCGTGGGCTTGGCGGGGGCCGGCGCGCAGGGGTCGGCGACGGACCACGAGAAGTGGCCGTGGCGGACGTGTTCGATCGGGCCGCCGGGGACGTGCACGGTGGCCGTCGCGCCGGGGGGCACGACGAGGTCCAGGGTGAGCCGGCCGGAGGAGCGGCGCCAGGAGACCGAGGCTTCGCCGTACGGGGTGTCGTGGCGGGCCCAGGCGTGGGTGAGGGCCGCGTCGGGCACGGGGCGGATCAGCAGGGAGCGGTAGCCGGGCGCGTCGGGGGCCAGGCCGGCGACCGTGCGGTGCAGGAAGTCGGCCACGGCGCCCAGGGCGTAGTGGTTGAAGGACGTCATCTCGCCGGGGTTGACGGTGCCGTCGGGGAGCAGGGAGTCCCAGCGTTCCCAGATCGTGGTGGCGCCCATGGTCACCGGGTACAGCCAGGACGGGTTGCCGCGCTCGAGCAGCAGCCGGTAGGCGAGGTCGGGGCGGCCGGACGTGGTCAGGGCGTCGGCCACGAGCGGGGTGCCGACGAACCCCGTGCCGATGCGGAAACCGGTCGAGCGGACGAGGTCGGCGAGGCGGCGGCCCGCCGTTTCGCGCTGGGCGGCGTCGGGCAGGAGCGCGAATTCGAGGGCCAGCGCGTACGCCGTCTGCGCGTCGCTCAGCACGCGGCCGGCGCCGGTGACGTATTCGCGCGCGAAGGCCTCCCGCGTGCGGGCCGCGAGGTCCGCGTAGTGCGACCCGTCGACGCCGAGCACGCGCGCGGCGTCCGCGACGATGCCCGCGGAGTGCGCGAGGTAGGCCGTGGCCACCACGTCGGGGTCGGTCTTCGCGGCGAACGGGTTTTCGGGCGGGGCCGTCGGGTCGAGCCAGTCGCCGAACTGGAAGCCGCCGGACCACACGCCGCCCGTGGTGGCCGCGGCCATGCGGTCGACCCAGCCGCGCATGCTCGCGAACTGCCGGCGCAGCACCTCGACGTCGCCGAAGCGCCGGTACAGCACCCACGGCACGACGGTCGCGGCGTCGCCCCACGCGGTGGCGGCAGGCGATTCGGTGTTCAGCACGTCGGGCACCACGAACGGCACCGAACCGTCCGCGAACTGCTCGGCGGCGAGGTCCTTGAGCCACGACGAGAGGAATCCGGCACTGTCGAACAGGAACGAAGCGGTCGGCGAGAACACCTGGATGTCCCCGGTCCAGCCGAGCCGTTCGTCGCGCTGCGGGCAGTCGGTGGGCAGGTCGACGAAGTTGCCGCGCATGCTCCAGACCACATTGTCGTGGAAGCGTTCCAGCAACGGCTCCGAGCACCCGAACCACCCGGTGCGACGCAGATCGCTGCCCACGACCACCCCCTCCGCATCGGACACGGTGAGCCCGTCGACACCGCTGACCTCGGCGTAGCGGAACCCGTGGAACGTGAACTCGGGCTCCAGCACCACCTCGCCGGCGTCGTCGAGGACATACGCATCCGTCGCCCGGGCGCTGCGCAACGGCCGGGTGCCCAGCTCCCCGTGTTCCAGCACCTCCGCGTGGCGCAGCACCACCTCCTGGCCGGCCTTCGCACCGCGCACGCGCAGCCGCACCCAGCCGACGAAGTTCTGTCCGAAGTCGACCAGCGTCTTGCCGGACGGTGATTTCGAAAGGGACACCGCCGGCAGCACCTCCGTCACCCGCACCGGCGGGCCGTCGGGCGCGACGAGCGTGGTGAGATCCGCGTCGAGCACCTCGACACCGTCCACGACGGACTCCTGCGGCCGCAGGTCCGTTCGCTGGCCGTCGTAGAGGTCGTCGTCCACGATGGAGCTCTCCCGAGCCGTCCACCGCTCGTCGGTGGCGGCGACCTCCGTCGTGCCGTCGCGGTAGGTCACTTCCAGCTGGGCCAGCAGCGCGGCGCGGTCACCGTAGACGCCGCGGCGCCCGGTCCAGCCGAGCCGGCCGCGGTACCAGCCGTTGCCGAGCAGCACGTCGAGCGAGTTCTCGCCGTCGCGCAGCAACGCCGTGACGTCGTGGGTCTGGTACCGCAAGCGATTGCGGTAGCTGGTCCAGCCCGGCGCGAGCACCTCGTCGCCGACGCGCGAGCCGTTGAGCGTGGCCACGTAAAGCCCGTGCGCCGTGACGTACAACCGCGCCGACGCCACCGGACCCCGCGCGGTCCACGTGCGGGACACGATCGGCGCGCGCTGCCCGATGGCGCCGATCGTCCGCGGGGAGACGAACTTCGCCCGCCAGTCCGAAGTGGTCAGCAGCCCGGCCTCCACAGTGGCCGGTTCGCTCCAGTCGCTCCACTCCGGACCGGACGCCACGCGCACCCGCACCGTCGCGCGTTCCCGCGCCGCCAGCGGCGCGAACGGCCACGACACCAGCACCTGCTCGGCCGAGTCGATCCGGACGACCTCGCCGCCGTCGCGCTGCACTTCGTAGGCGGTCTGCGCCCAGCCCGGCTCGTCGGTGCGGAACTGCCACGACAGCCGGGGCTCGGCGGTGCCCACGCCCAGCGCGCTGTCGCGGTGTTCGAAGCGGACGGCGGTGACGGTCAAGAGATTCTCCTTCAGGCGAGAGCGGCGCGTTCGGATTCGATCTGCTCCAGCGACTTGCCGGAGGTGTCGGGCATGAAGAAGTACCCGGCCACCCCGCTGATCAGCAGGAACAGCGCCAGCAGCGCGGCCACCGGGCCGATGCCCGCGGTGGCGAGCGCCGGGACGAAGAAGCTCCAGATGCCGAGGACCGTGCGGGCCACGCCGAACGTGAAGCCCTGCGCGGTGCCGCGCAGCATCGTCGGGAACAGCTCCTGGCTGAACACCTTGTAGAACGCCTCGCCGGCGAGCGCGCCGCCGACGGCGAACAGCACGATGTTGGCGAGGATCACCGGCACGGTGAACGGCAGCAGCAGGTAGAGCAGGAACGCCACGACCTGCAGCACCGCCCCGACACCCCACAGCGTGCGGCGGGTCCGGTGGCCCCGGTCCGCGTAGCGCATGAACCACAGCACCGTGGCCAGCGCACCGATCACGAAACCCGCGCACGACAGGGCGACGCTCGCCGCCTGGCTGCCCGCGTTGAGGGTTTTGATGATGTAGGGCGTGAAGATCCCGTTGGTGCCGGCGGCGACGTTCCAGAACACGTAGATCGTCGCCGTCCACCCGAGAGCCTTGAGGTTCCCGCCGGTGAACAGCGCCCGTAGCTTGTGGACGGTCGAAGCGGCCGAAGTGGACGCCGTGCGCCACCGCGCCGATTCGGCCAGCCCGCGCCGCAGCGCCCACGTGAGGACGGCGACCACCAGCAGGTGCGCGAACACGATCCGGATCCCCAGCAGGCCCAGCGGCGACAGCGCGAGCGCGAGCACCAGAACCACGACCGGGCCGGCGTTCCACGCCACCTGCGTGAAGCCGAGCAGTTTGCCGCGCGCCTTCGCCGGCGAGAACTCCCCCACCAGCGCCAGCGACGTCGGCACGTCCGCGCCCACCGCGACGCCGACCACGACGGTGCCGATGAACAGCATCGGCGCGTTCACAGCCAGCATGATGCACGCGATGCCGGCGGCGTACACGAGCAAGTCGTACTTGTAGATCCGCTTGCGGCCCAGCCGGTCACCAAGCCGGCCGCCGATGAACGCGCCGAGCGCGCAGCCCAGCGCGTTGGGCCCGATCGCCGCGAGCGCCCCGACGGCGCCGCTGCCGAGCCCGAGGTACGTCTGGAAGAGCGCCAGGCCGGCGCCGAGCGCCACGATGGACCCGGCGTCGAGGTAGGAGGCCATGCCGGCCAGAACGGACCACTTCCACTGCTGCCGGCTGACCGCCTCGCCGTCTTCGGCGCTGGTCACCCGGACCGGTTCGCGTGATGTCACGCCATCTCCTAGTCGCCGTTGAGCTAGGAATTTCGATCACGTTTTGAAACGTATCAATCATGCGGTAGATGCGAGAGTACCCAGTCGCACCACGTCGAACAAGGCTTGTGAGCCGGTTGTCCGAACGTGGTGAATCGTTTTAGGCTGACGCGAGGCGTGCGGGCGACGGCGGCGGGCGGACCGCGATCGTCGTCGGGCACACTTGATCCGCTGCCGACGCGGGCGCCGCACCTGCGCGCGGTTCGCGGCGGGAAATTCGGTCGCAGCCGGGCGTTTCGCTGCCATGAAACGTTTCACGCGCGTGATAGGCTCACGACCGTCTCGCGGGCGAGGGGAGGGCTGTGGTCGGCATCAAGGACGTCGCCAAGCGGGCGGGCGTCTCGATCGGCACGGTGTCCAATGTGGTCAACCGGCCCCACGTGGTCGCGACGGCCACGCGCAACCGCGTGCTGTCCGTGATCGAAGAGCTGGGGTACGTGCGCGACGAGTCCGCGCGCCAGCTGCGCGCCGGGCGCTCGCGGATCATGGCGCTGCTCGTGCTGGACCTCGGGAACCCGTTCTTCGTGGACGTCGCGCGCGGCGCCGAGGAGGCCGCCCACGCGCGGGGCCTCAACATCATCACGTGCAACAGCGGCCAGCGGGTGGAGACGGAGGCGTCGTACCTTTCGATGCTCGCCGAGCAGCGCGTGCGCGGGGTGCTGCTGAGCCCGGTCGACACGGCCGGCGACGCGATGCAGGCGTTCCGGCGCAGCGGCATCCCGTACGTGTTCGTCGACCGCAAGGTGCCCGCGGAGGACGCGAGCTCGGTATCGGTTGACGACGTCGCGGGCGGCGCGCTCGCCGCGCGGCACCTGCTCGAAACCGGGCACCGGCACATCGGGTTCGTGAACGGTCCCATGATCCTCACGCAGTGCCGCGACCGCGACCAGGGCGTGCGCTCGGCGCTCACCGGCTCGGGCGCGCAGCTGTCGGTGGTGGAGGCGATCGGCCTCGACGTCGCCTCCGGCCGCGACGCCGGCGCACGGCTGCTCGGCATGAGCCCCCGTCCGACGGCCGTGTTCTGCGCCAACGACCTGCTCGCCCTCGGCGTCCTGCAGGCCATGGTCGGCGCCGGCATCCGCGTTCCGCACGAAATGGCGATCGTCGGCTACGACGACATCGAGTTCGCCGGCGCCGCGGCGGTCCCGCTCACGTCCGTGCGCCAGCCCGCCCTGCGCCTGGGCCGCACGGCCGCCGAACAGCTCCTCGCCGAAACGGAAGAGGAGCCGGCGCCGCACCGCCAGGTGGTGTTCACGCCGGAGCTCGTCGTCCGGGAGTCGACGCGCGTCCGCCCCGCCTGACCTACTACGACGTCGGCTGCTTCGACGCGCCGGCACGGCGAAAACCCGTCCGAGCCACCAGGCCACAACCTCGAAAAGCCCAGAGGGGCGGCGCCGAAAACCGGCACCGCCCCGCAGGAAGTGGGGTCCCGGCGGTGTGCCGGGGGTCGGGGCACCGGCACACCGTCGGGAGTCTGTCAGCCCGAACCTGACCCCAGCGCCAGCGCCACCGCGCCCAGCAATGACGCGTCCTGGTCGAACCGAGCCGCCACCAGCTCGGGTGGGAAGGGCACCGCCGCAGCGAGCCGGTCGCGCAAGGCCGGCAGCAGGACGTCCGCCGAGCGCACCAGGCCGCCGCCGACGGCGATGCGTTCGGGGTCCAGCGCGATGGCCAGGTTGGCCACGTGCATGGACAGTTCGTCCAGAGCCGCCGTGACGAGTTCCTTGGCTTGGGTGTTCGTCCGGGCCAGGGAGAACAGTTCCGCGGCCGTGACCGCGCGGCCCAGGACCGAGCGCGCGCGGGTGGCGAGGCCGCGCCCCCCGACGGCTTCCTCCAGTGGCGCGGCGCCGCTGGCGAAGCCGTCGGTGTCGTGCGGGGCGCGGAGGTTGTAGCCGATCTCGCCGGCCGCCCCGTTGGCGCCGCCGAGGAGCACGCCGCCGACGAGGGCGGCGGCGGCGATGCCGGTGCCCAGCGAGAGGAACACCGCCGGGTCGGTGCCGGCGAGGGTGCCCCACGTCCACTCGGCCAGCGCCGCCGCCTTCGCGTCGGTGCCGGTGGTGATGGGCGCGTCGGCGAATTCGACGGCCACGAGCTCGGCCAGGTGCAACTGCTCCCAGCCCGGCACGTTCGGCGCGAGCAGGATGCGGTCGGGCAGGACGATCCCGGGGCTGACGACACCGACGGCCCCGACGCGCGCACCTTCGTCGGCCACCAGTGCCCTGGCCCCGGCGAGCGCGCGCGTCACGACCTGCTCGGCCCCCGCCTCGGCGTCGGTGTCCAGCCGGCGCGTGGCCAGCAGGGTTCCGGCGCGGTCGGCGAGCCCCAACGCCACCTTGGTGCCGCCGAAGTCGATGCCCAGGATCAGCTCTCCGTCCGTCACTCGCGAGTCCCCTCGACGAGCGGCGGACGCACGCCGTGGTCACCCCGCGAGGCGGGCACGACCACGCTGCCGGTGTTGAACCCGTCGACGGTGATCACGGCCGGCGCGCCGTGCAGGTCGGCGGAGCGGTAGGTCACCGTCAGCGTCTGCGACTCACCGGGCCACAGCGTGATGTCGTTGTCGTCCCACGTCGCCGCCGCGAGCTGGTTGTCGCCGGAGGCCACGCCACCGGAGGCGGTGCCCCGGCGGACGTCGGCGCGCAGGAAGAACCCGACGGCCGGCGTTTTCGACGTGTTCGTCACCGTCACCGTGGTCGCCGTGTCGGCGCCGTCCGGGCCCGCGACACGCTTCGTCGAGGACTGTACGCTGACCTGCGCCTTCGGGAGGTCCCGCAGCGCGGACAGGTCGCTGTACTGGCTGAGCGTCGCCTGCGGCTCGCCCAGCGTCTTGTTCCAGTCCACGACGTCCTTCTGCGTGGAGAGCCAGTAGACGTTGCGGTCCACGACCTGCCCGCCCCTGCTCACCTGCAGTTCCACGAAGTACACCTGCGCCTTGGCCGGCGGCTTCGTCTCGGCGGGCACCTTCGGCTCGAGGAGACCGGTCACGACACCCTGCGAGTTCAGCGACACGTTCTCGGCCGTCTGGTCGTCGAGCACCTTGCCCGCGGTGTCGTAGACCTTGGCCCGCACCGAAAGCCCGGACTGCGTACCGGCGCCGAGGTTCGCGACGGTCACGGAGCCGTTGTCGTAGCCGTAGCTCGCGTGCACCGGCGCGTTGGCCTTCTTGGCGCCGAAGAACGCGCCCGGCTGGTCCCCGTCGTCGTTGTAGAGCGACCACAGCAGCGTCGGCCAGCCCTTGTTCAGCTGCCAGTACACGACCCCGGTCGACGGGTTGTCCTTGTCGGTCGAGTGCGCGATGAACGATTCGAACTGCGAGCGCGTGTTCTCGTAGTTCGCGATCTGCGCGGACTCCACGTAGGACTCCAGCGAGTCCCACTTGCCGTAGCGCTGGGTGATGGAGTTGTCCAACGTGTACAGCGTGCCGAACGCGTAGCCACCGTGGTCCGGCTCGAAGTTCGCGTGGTACTGGTTGTACGCCGGATCCTGCCAGAGCTTCGCCTGCTCCTCCGGCGAGAGGAACCGCTTCAGCGAGTCCAAAGTGGGCACCGTGTGGCCCGCGCTCTGCTCGCTCGCGAAGCCCCACGAACCGCCCGCGTTGGTGCGGCTGGAGTCACCGGAGTCGAAGTGCGACGCGTCGTACCAGTACGCCGGCGGAACCCAGTCGTACGGGCCTTCCTTCTCACCGGAGACGCCGAGTGTCGGGGTGCTCTTGTACTCCGCCGAAGCGATCACCGGCACCTGGAAGTCCGCGTCCTTGAACGCGGCGAGCGTCTCGCTCTCCTGCCGCGGGACGGGCTCGTTGTCGCTCCAGCCGTAGTTGAAGACGCTCGGGTGGTTGCGCTCGCGCTGCGCGATCGAGTACGCGGAGTCGTGCATGATCCGGTAGTCGCGGTCGGTCAGCTTCGACGCGTCCTCGGGCTGCCAGGCGTCGCAGCACAGGAAGCCGCCGATCACCAGCAGACCCGCGCGGTCGGCCTGGTCGTAGAAGTCCTGCGGCATGTCGTGGCCCTCGAGCCGCACGCCGGTGAGGCCCATGTTCTTGATGAGCGCCAGCTGGTGGGCGGTGTCGGCCTTGTCGTAGCGCAGGAACAGGTCCGGGGCGAACCCGCCGCCGCGGAACACGAAGTCCTTGCCGTTCACGGCGAACAGCCGCGCACCCTGCGGCAGCGGCGCCGACTTGCCGACCAGCTTCGACGTCACCGTGCGGATGCCGAAGGTGTCCGAAGAGGACGTCGACACCACGCCACCCTGCGCCACCGCGGTGTCCACTGTGTACAGCGGCTGCGCACCCATCGAGTACGGCCACCACACCTGCGGTTTGCGGATCTTCAGCGCGGCGAACTTCGCCGGCGTGAACGTGACCGTCTGCTTGGTGTGCGCGGGCACCGTCACGCTCTGCTTCACCGCGATCGGGGCACCGCCGGACGGCGGGGTGATCGTGGCGCTCACGTCACCGGTCTGCGCCGCCGCGGCGTCGTTGGTGACGTCGACCTTCACCGTGAGCGAGGACGTCGACAGGTCGGCCGCGTTGTCCTGCACCACGTGGGCGTTGTCGCCGCTGAGCGCGTCGGACAGCTGCAGCGTGGGCGGGTACTGGATGCCGGTGTTGTTGTCGGGCGGGATCTGGCCCCAGTCAACCTGGTCGAGGGTGTACATGGTCAGCGGGTTGTTCGGGTACACCTTCACGGCCAAGGTGTTCTTGCCCGGCTTCAGCAGCTTCGTGACGTCGAAGGTGTGGCCCGCGAACGCGCCGCTCACCACGTCCTTGCTCGCGACCATCGTGCCGTTGACCCACACGTCACCCTCGCCGACGATCCCGGGGATCGTGAGCTTGGCGTTCTTGCCCTTGGCGTAACCGGGATCGAAGTCCGCGCGGTACCACCACGGGTCGGCGAACGGCTTCGTGGTCACCGGGCCCAGCTTGTCCACGTACCCGAAGCACTTGCGCAGGTTGTCGGAGTAGAAGACGTTGGGACACTTTCCGTTCTGCACCAGCGCGGTGATCTCGGTGCCCGGGGCGCCCGCGTCGTCCGGCTTGACCGGCAGCCAGCCCTTCGTGGAGTAGCCCGGCTGGGAGACGCGGTCACCGCCGTCCTTGACGCTCGCGGTGGTCAGCACCTGCCAGCCCGCGGTGCCGATCGTGGACCGCCCCTGCTCGTGGGGCTGGTGGTGCTGCGGCTGCGCGGCGGGCGCCTGCGCGGACGCCGTGGCGCTCACCACCCCGGGCACCAGGACCAGCGCGGCGGCCGCCGCGATCCCGGCGACGAGTGGTTTCCTCATCCCTCACGCCCCTTCGGTCTGCTGCTGCGCGAGGACGAACGCCTCGCGGATCTCCTTGGGCCCGAACGGCCACGTCTTCTCCGCCGCCGCGTAGATTCCGAATGCGACGACGCCGAGCACGATCCACACGACCGACAGGATGATCGAGAGGGTCGTGGCCGAGATGTAGATGTAGACCCAGCCGGCGAGCGCGATGATCGTCGGGATCGGGTAGAGGAACTGGCGGTACGGCCGGCGCAGCCCCGGCTGGCGGCGGCGCAGCACCCAGATCGCGGCGACCTGCGCGAGCGACTGGATGATGACGAGCACGGTGACGGCCGCGTTGATCACGTCGGTCAGCGTGAACAGCGAACCGATCGCGGTGATCACGCCCATCGTCAGCACGCCGGCGGTGGGCAGGTTCAGCTTGGGGTGCAGCTTGCCGAACACCGGCAGGAACACCTTGTCGCGCGCGGCTTCGAACGGCACGCGCGAGCCGCCGAGCAGGCCGGCGAACACCGAGCCGATGGCCGCGATGACGATCAAGACGGTGATCACCTTGGCGGTGACCGAACCCCACGCCCGCTCGAGCACGGTGGAGGCGACCGACGTCGCGTTCTTCAGCTCCTCCAACGGGATCGAGCCGAGCACGCCGACCTGCAGCAGGAAGTACAGCGACATGATGCCGAGGATCGAGAAGATGATCGAGCGCGGGATCGTGCGGCCCGGGTTGCGCACCTCGCCACCGAGGTAGGCGGTGGTGTTGTACCCGAGGTAGTCGTAGATCGCGATCACGAGGCCGGCGCCGAGACCGGTCCAGAACGCGCCGCCCGAACCGAAAGCGCCGGGGGTGAAGGCGAACGCCTGGCCGCCGCTGAAGTGCGAGAAGGCCGCGATGATCACCGTCAGCACGGCGATCAGCATGATCACGAACAGGACGGTGGTGAGCTTGCTGATCTGGCCGATCCGGCGGAACAGGGCCAGCACGATCACGGCGACGATCACGATGCCGATGATCTTGCCGAGCGGGGTGACGGCGCCGTCGTCGACCACGCCCGGGACGAGGTAACCGAGGTACTGGACGAGGCCGATGATCCCGGTGGACATGATCAGCGGGATGAACAGCACGGCGCTCCACGCGAACAGGAACGGCATCAGCCGGCCGGTGCGGTACTGGAACGCTTCGCGGAGGTAGATGTAGGTGCCACCCGCCCCGGGCAGCGCGGCGCCGAGCTCGGCCCACACGAGGCCGTCCGCGAGCGCGATGATCGCGCCGACGATCCAGCCGAACATCGCCTGCGGGCCGCCCATGGTCGCGACCATCGCGGGGATCGTCACGAACGGGCCGATCCCGCACATCTGCGTCATGTTGATCGCGGTCGCCTGCAGCGGCCCGATCCTGCGTTCGAGGCCGGTCCGGGGCAGATCCGCCGTCCCGGAACCCCCCGAACGGGTGGGTGAGCTCACGTCGCGCCTCCGTCCAATAGTTAGTAAAGGTTCTTAACATAAGATTTGCGGGGCCGAAAGGGCTCCGTTCGTAAAGTTGTGGAAACACGGTCCGGGCGAGGGTGGGAGCATGCGGGTCGGGACTCCGGCGAACGTGCGCGAGCAGAACCAGCGGCTGGTGCTGGAGCGGCTGCGCGCCGGTGGTTCGGCGACGCGGCCGCAGATCGCCGCGGGCACCGGGCTGTCGAAACCGACCGTCGGCCAGGCGCTGCTCGATCTGGAGCAGTGCGGGCTCGTCCGCGCGGTCGGCCACAGCCCGGCCGGCCCGGGGCGCGCGGCCGTCGTGTACCGCGCGGCGCCGGAAGCCGGCCACGTGGCGGGCGTGGACATCGGGCGGCGTTCGATCCGCGTGGCGATCGCGGATCTGGACGGCGGGGTCGTCGCGCGGCTGGACGAACCGAACCGGTGCCGCTCGGGCAGTGCGCTCGTCCAGGCGGTCCCCGACGCGGTCGCCTCGGCCGCGCTCGCCCCGGAGGACGTCGTGGCAACGGTCGTCGGCACGCCCGGCATCCCGGACCGCGCGTCCGGCACCGTGCACCGCGCGCCGAACCTGCCCGGCTGGGAACGCAAGGGGCTGTTGCACCGGCTGGCGCAGCGCCTGTGCGCGCACGGTTCCGAGCTCGTGGTGGAGAACGACGCGAACCTGTGCGCCGTCGGCGAGCACGCGCTGGGGGCGGCGCTCGGCGTGGACGTGCTCGTGTGCCTCACGGTCGGGACGGGCATCGGCATGGGTGTGCTGGTGGGCGGCAAGCTGTTCCGCGGCGC
This sequence comes from Amycolatopsis sp. NPDC051903, assembly GCF_044452505.1. NCBI lineage: Bacteria > Bacillati > Actinomycetota > Actinomycetes > Pseudonocardiales > Pseudonocardiaceae > Amycolatopsis > Amycolatopsis sp. NPDC051903. The sequence goes on from NZ_JBITBT010000004.1 coordinate 261,214, forward strand.
GCACGGTGCGGCGGGCGAGGTCGCGGATCTGCCGACGGGTGTACCGGGCGTGCGGCCCCACCGTCCCGGGCCGGTGGAAGACGTCGCTTCGGCGCACGCGATCGTGGCCGGCGCGCACGCGCTCGGCTTGACCGCCGCGAGGTCCGCCAAGGACGTCTTCCGCCTCGCGCAGGACGGCGATCCGGTCGCGCTGCGCGTGGTCGAGCAGGAGGCGCAGCACCTCGCGCACGTGGTTGCCGCCGTGACGGCGGTGCTCGACCCGGTGCTGATCGTGCTGGCCGGCGGCTGTGCGCCACTGCTGGCCGAGCCGATGCGCCGCGCGCTGGCCGTGGCGACGCCGTTCGCGCCCGAGATCGTGCCGGGCCGGCTGGGTTCGGAAGCGGTGCTGGCGGGTGCGGTCACGACGGCGGTGGGCACGGCGCGGGAGCTGGTGTTCGAGCGCCGGACGGCCGTGGAGGCCTGAGCGTCACCTCGCCCTGGCGACGATCGTGAGCAGGTCTTCGAGGTCGCTCGCGAACTCGGCGTCGCCGTCGACGTCCGGGAGCGGGCCGAGGCGGTGGTGAGCGGGCAGGTCGGCGGGGCCCAGCGCGACGCGGCGCGAGCGCGCGAGGCGGCTGCCCGCGGTGAACCGGCCCTCGACCTCCGAGAGGACGAAGCCGAGGACGAACGTCGACAGCAGGCGTTCGAGGCGCGGGACGTCGGCGTCGGGCACGCCCGCGGCCAGCAGCGCGGAGTAGACGCGGTCGACGTACCCGAGGGAGTGCTCGGACGGCGCCGGGCGCGTGAACAACAGGCTCGCGACGGCGGGGTGGGCGAGGGCGACGGCGCGCACTCCCCCGGCGAGCTCGCGCAGGCGGGCGAGCGGTGCGAGGTCCGCGTCGGGCACGGGCAGCAGCGTGAGCAGGTGGGCGGCGAGGCCGTCGAGGAGATCGTCCTTGCTGCGGAAGTAGCCGTACAGCGCCATCGGGGTGAGGCCCAGGCGCGCCGCGACGCCGCGCATCGAGAGGGCGGGCAGGCCGCGTTCGGCCGCCAGGTCGAGTGCGGCACCCAGGATCTCGGACCGGCGGGCGGTCTTGAGCTTGCGCACCCCGCGCAGTGTGCCCGCGGGCCGGCCGGTCTACAGCGTAGATCGGCGAGCGGAACCCGATCGAGGGACACGCCGCAGCCAGACCGTGGTGTCAACCGTCCACTGTGGCCGGTGGGCCGCTTCGCTGAACACGGTTCACCCCGGCGCGCCGCGGAGGCGGTTGCCCATCGCGATCACGGACCCCATATCGTTGCGCGGCAGCCATTCGGAGGTGGAACGCGAACGTGCCCGAAGTCGACTACTACGCGGTGCTCGGCGTGGGGAAGACGGCGTCGCCCGCGGAGATCAAAGCCGCCTACCGCCGGCTGGCGAAGACGCTGCACCCCGACGCCGGCGGCACCGTCGGCACGTTCCAGCTGCTGCGCGAGGCGTACGACACGCTGAGTGATCCCCGCGCTCGCGCCGGGTACGACGCCGGCATCCCGGCCGTGCACACGCGCCCGCCGGCCAAGCCGAAGCGCCGCCGGTTCAGCGAAGAGCCCGGGTTCGTGCCGGAACCGCTGGACCTGGTGCCGGACGAACTCGAGTGGTGGGAGTTCGCGGCCCAGGACCCGCGCATGCGGCACGGGCGCCGCCGCGGACCGGGGCACACGCCGGTGGTCGCGGCCGTCGCCGGGCTGGTGCTGGTGCTCGCGCCGCTGCTGTTCGGGGTGGACTTCACGCCGCCGGTGCTCGTGGTGTGGCTGGTGCTCACGGCGGGCACGGCGCTGCTCGTGCAGCGGCTGGCCCGCGGCTACCTCGCCGCGCGGCGCGCCCGCAGCGAGTTCGCCGCCGAATTCGGCGGCGGCGCGGTGTTCGGCAGTCCGGGCGTCGAGGCCGACGAACTCCCCGAACGGCTCACCGCCGACCTGCTCGAGCGCTACCTGACGCGCCTGCCCGGCGCCCGCATCTTCCACGGCCTGGCCTGGCCGGGCTCCGTCTTCGCCGACGTCGACCACGCCGTCCTGTGCGGCAAGCGCGTCGTGCTCATCGAGTCCAAGCAGTGGCTGCCCGGCCACTACGAAACCGCCGACGACGGCCGCCTGCTCCGCAACGGCCGCCCCTTCCGCGGCGGCGGCTCCCGCCTCGCCGAAAGCCTCACCGCCTACCGCACCCTGCTCCCCGGCGTGGCCCTGCGCGGCGCGATGATCGTCTACCCGAGCCGCGCGGGCGCCCTGACCACGGCCGACCCGGGCCCCGAACCCGGCCCGCCGATGACGCCGGAGCAGTTCCTGCACGAGATCGGCACCTGGCTGTCCGCCGAACCGTCCACTGTGGACCACGACGCGCTGCGGACGATGCGCGCGCAAGTCGTCGGGAGCGGCCGGGCCGCCTGACGGGCGGCAGCCGGTGCGTTGTTGTGCTACGAGCGCGGTGGTGGTGGCCGGAGCGCATGAACCGGCGACTTTCGCACAGGCGATGCGAGCCGATGCACGTCAAGCGTCCGCTCGCGATCACCAGACCGCGCCCGAAGCAACAACACCGAACCGACTTCCCACATGCGGCGGCCGACCGGCCCCGATGCGACCGTAGCTCGCTCCACTACAACCGCTCGCGATCACCAAGTCACCCCGAACAGCGGCAATTCGAGTTGTTCAGTCGCACACACCGCGCTACCAACCGCGCTGGGTGGTCGCGCAAGAACCCTGAACCGGTGACCTTCGCATACATCATGCGAGCCCATGCACCTCGAACGTCCACCAGCGATCACCAGACCACGCCCAAAGCAACAGCACCAAACCGACTTCCCACACATGCGGCGGCCGACCGGGCCACGATGCGAACGGGGCCCGCTCCGTCGCAACCGCTCACTGTCACCAGGTCATGTCGAAAGCGGCGATTCCACTTGTTTCAACCGCACCCACCGCGCCCTCAGCCGCGCTGGGTGGTGGCGCAAGAACCTGAACCGGTGACCTTCGCACACCCCATGCGAGCCCATGCACCTCGAACGTCCACCAGCGATCACCAGACGGCGCCCGAAACAACATCACCGAACCGACGCCCCACATGCGGCGGCCGACCTGGCCACGATGCGACCGGGGCCCGGTCCGCCGCAACCGCTCACTGTCACCGAGTCACGCCGGACAGCGGCGATCCGAGTTGTTTTAACCGCACCCACCGCGGTCTCAGCCGCGCGGGGTGGTGGCGTGAGAACTTGAACCGGTGACCTTCGCACAGACCGTGCGAGCCGATGCACGTCAAGCGTCCGCGAGCGAGCGCCAGACCACGCCCGAAGCAACAACACCGAACCGACCTCCCACATGCGGCGGCCGACCGGCCACCATGCGACCGGAGCTCGCTCCACCACAACCGCGCGCGCTGTCACCGAGTGACGCCCAAAGCGGCGATTCCACTTGTTTCAACCGCACCCACCGCGCCCTCAGCCGCGCTGGGTGGTGGCGCAAGAACCTGAGCCGGTGACCTTCGCACAGACCATGCGGGGCAACGCACCTCAAGCGCCCGCCAACGATCACCAGACCGCGCCCGAAACAACAACACCGAACCGACCATCCCCTTACGGCGGCCGACCGGCCCCGATGCGACCGGGGCTCGCTCCGCCACAACCGCGCGCTATCACCGAGTCACGCCGGACAGCGGCAACTTGAGAGCCGTGTCAGCCGCACACACGACGTTCTCAACCGCGCTGGGTGGTAGCGCAAGAACCTGCGCTGGCGACTTTCGCACAGACCGTGCGAGCCGACGCACGTCAAGTGTCCCCCAACGAGCATCAGAACGCGCCCACAGCAACAACACCGAACCGACTTCCCACATGCGGCGGCCGACCGAGCCACGATGCGACCGAGACCCGCACCGCCACGAACGCTCGCTGTCACCGGGTCACGCCGGTCAGCGGCGATTCGAGAGTTGTGTCAGCTGGACACACCGCGCTCTCACCCGCGCTGGGTGGTGGCGCGAGAACCTGAGCCGGTGACCTTCGCACACACCTTGCGGAGAAACGCACCCCGAGCGCCCGCGAAAAGACGCCGTTCACAGCGCCGCGACGCGCACTCGCGGCGGCTGGACCCCGCGCCCACGTAGACCGGGCGAGCACCGCAACCGCCATACTCGGCACAGTGCGCCCCCACCACCTCACCGGGCCGGTGACCGCGTGAACACCGTGGCCACGCTCGGCACCGTCCTGCTCGTGTACGCACCCGCGGCCGTCACGCCGGGGCCGAACTTCGTGTTGATCGCGCACACGGCGGCGGCCGGGTCGAGGCGGGCGGCGCTCGCGGTGGCGCTGGGCGTGGTGGTGGCCGGTGGGTTGCTCGCGACGGTCGCCGTGTTCGGGGTGGGGGCGGTGCTCGCGGCGACGCCGTGGCTGGCGACGGCGCTGCGCGTCGTCTGCGGGCTGTACCTGGCGTGGCTGGGCGTGCGGCTGTGGCTGAAAGCCCGGGCGCCCGAAGGAAAACCGCCGCCGGAGCGGGGGAACGCGTTCGGGCAGGGGGTGCTGAGCAACGTCACCAACCCGAAGGCCGCGGTGTTCTTCGGGAGCGTCCTCACGGCGACGTTGCCCCCGACGGAACCCACCGCGACGAAGGTCGCGGCGATCGGCCTGATCGTGCTGGCGTCGGCGACGTGGCACCTGTCCGTGGCGCTCCTGTTCTCCTCCCCCGCCACGCAGCGCTGGTACGACCGGGCGCGGCCGGCGCTCAACCGCGTGGTCGGCACCGTCCTGGTCGTGCTCGGGGTGGCGCTGGCGGTCGCGGGGTGAGAGCGAAGCCCCCACCCCGCGAACCGGATCAGCGCCGCTTCGCCGCGCGCGCCGAGTCGGTGCAGACCTCACCGACGTCGACGGTCTGGCCGCGGTCGAGGTAGACGTCCGCGATGCCGGCCAGCTTGCCCTTCGCCGTGGTGCAGGTCAGCTGGTAGGCCTCCTTCGACCCGTACGTCGGCGGCACCGGCGACGCGAACGAGACGCCCCCGGTCCAGTCGTCCACCTGCGCCGGATCGGCCTGCGCGTAGTTGACCATCACGGCCCGGTAGTCGCCGGCCGGCGGGTCGAACAGCACGGCGTGCTCGGACGTCGTGCCGCCGCTGGCCGACGACGTCACGAGGTTGCCCGCGGCGTCGTACACGTACAGGTCCCAGTCGGTGTCCGGGTTCGCCCAGTTCACGTCCACGCTGAACCGCCCGTTGTCCACCTGGGGCAGCCCGTCGACGTGGAACGTGAAGCTCTCCGACGCCTGGTCGTCCGGGTACGACTGGTTGATCGGCGGCACGCCCGCCGGGTTCGCCACCGCGTACCCGGCCTGCGCCGGACCCTGCGGGTCGCGCCCGTAGCGCCCGGCGACGTACGGCCGCGTCGACGGGTTCACCGACCACGCGAACCGCCCGCCACCGGAGGTGTACGTGGAGTTCAGGTTGTCGGTGACGTACAGCGGCGGCTTGGTCGAGCCGTCGGGCTGCACCACGGGCGACGTCGGCGTCTGGAACGTCTTGTGCAGCTTCAGCTGATAACCCTTCGGCGCCGTGCCGATCAGCGTCGAGTGCGCGGCCGGGTCGGCGGTGTTGCGCAGCATCTCCACCAGTGCGCCGCTGTTGCCGCCCTTGCCCGCGCCGGACGACGGGGCCAAGCCCTCGTACTCGGCCACCACACCCACTTCGTACGGTGTGTGGAACCCGGCGCCACCGATCTCGATGGTGAAACCCCAGCCGCCGGTGGCCCAGTAGGACCAATCCTCCGTGGTGCCGGTGGTGTCGTACAGCATCCAGCTCGGTTCGTTCGTGTACCCGTTGTGCGCGGCCAGCTTCGCGCCGAGCGCCTCGTACGCCGGGTCTTCGAGCGGCGGCCGGACGTCGGCCACACCCGGCGGCCGCAGGACGAGCGCCGCGTTGGTGTGGAACGTGATCAGGTTCGTGACCTGCCGCGACGACACGATCGAACGCACGTTGCGCGATTCCGGTTCGCTGAACGGCGCCGAACCGCGGAACGTCTCACTGCTCCACGTCAGGCCCGCTCCCCCGCCGCCCCAGAAGCCGGCGTAGTTGCGGTTCGGGTCGGTGCCGCGCTGCGCGCCGCCGGGATTGGCCTTGCACACGCCCGTCGCGTACTGCGGCGGGGAATCGGCGGCGTTGCAGTTCTTTCTCTTCATCTCGTAGTCGAACCTCGTGAAGTCCCCACGGGGTTCGGCTTCGCGGGAGATCGAGAAGCCGTCGGGGTTCACGATCGGGACGACGATGTTGCGCGTCCTGCCGACCAGGCCGCGCAGCTCGGTGTCGTGGGCGTAGCCGTTGATCAGCTGGTAGGCCCACTCCATCGCGGTCTCGCCGGCCGGCCACTCGCGCGCGTGGTGCACGCCCATGGTGAAGTCGACGGGCTTGCCGTCGGCGGTGTTGGCGACGTCCGTGGCGATCTCGAGGCCGACGACGTCACGGCCTTCCCACGTCGGCTCGGGGAGCGTGAACGCCTTGACCAGCTTGGGGTTCTTGCGCGCGAGCTCCTTCATCTCGTACTCGTAGTCGTAGAGGTGGCGGTAGCTCGTCCGGCCCGAGGGCAGGGCCGACGCGGCCGTCTTGGCGGCGTACTCGCGGTCGGCTTTGGCGTCGCGGATCGACTTCGCCGACAGGTCCGCCTCGACGACGGTGGACTTGAGCCCGCTCGCGGCGAGCGTGCGGCGGTCGGCGTCGCCGGCGAGCACGACCTCGATGCCCGTGGCGTCGCCCTTCTCGGTGACGTCGAGACCGAGGCCGAGCAGCTTGTCCTTGTCCGCGCGAGACGGGGTGTGCACGCGGACGAGCTCGGCCTTTTCGGTCGGCGTTCCCTGCGGGGTCAGGGCGAGGAAATCGACGCCGAGGCTGACGTTCTTGCTGTTGCCGGCGTAGCGGCAGCCCTGGACCACGAGCTGCTGGCCCTTCTTCACGAAGCTCTCGGCGAGCTCGTGGCTGCGCAGCGCCGCCGAGGCGGCGACGAGTGCGCCGGTGGATTTGTCGAACACGGCGAGGTCCCAGTCGCCCTCGGCGCCGGCACCCGGCGTCAGGCGGGCCTGGACCAGGCCGTCGACCGTCGACGCGAGCTCGCGGCGGTCGGTACCCGGTGCGCCCTGCGGTTGCAGGGCGGCGAAACACGACCGCGTCACGGCGCGGTCGGCGTGCAACACGTTCTGCGCGGCGGTGGCCGACGTCGGCAGGGCGACGACCGCGCCCGCCACGACGCCAGCCGCGGCCAGCAGGACCAGCGGTCTCCGTCTTCTGGCTGTAGGTGAACTCCCCACGATCACGGACCTCCCAGGGGCCGAGCCGGGGCCGGGACGCTCCGGCAGCGAACGACCATATCGGCGCAAATCGCCCCGGGTAACCTCCGGAAGTACTGGACCAATCGGCTCACAGCGGGCACATGGGGCCGGTGGTTAATCTCGAAGGATGACGACCCTCGCCCAGGACCGCCGCCCCGTGGTGCTGTCGATCGCCGGCATCACGCTGTTCGCGGTCGGCGCCGCCCTGGTCCTGCTGCTGCAGCTCGTTCCCCCGACCGACGAGATCAGCGTGACCAGCCGCACGATCAGCGAGTACGGGTTGTCGGACAACAAGTGGGTGTTCGACCTCGCCGTGGTCCTGGTCGCGGTCGGCTCCGCCGTGACGCTCGCCGTGCTGCGCCTGCAACGCCGGCTGCCCGGGGTGTCGGCCGTCTTCGGTGCACTGTGGACGATCGGCCTGCTCGTCATCGTGGCCTTCCCGAAGACCAACTGGGCGAGCGCCACCGGCTCCGGCGCGGGTGGCACGCTGCACCGCGTTGCGAGCGTCGTCGCGTTCGTGTGCCTTCCGCTCGCCGTGCTCATCGCCGCGCGCACGACGTTCCCGCGCTCGCCTCGCCGCCGCTTCGCCGCCCGGCTGCTCGCCGTCCTGTCACTGGGCTGGTTCGGGATCATCCTGGGCGCCGTCGCGGTCGCCGCCGTGAACGACGAGCGCTGGTGGCAGCTCATCCCGCTCGGCATCGTGGAACGCGGGATGGCATTGACGGAACTCGTCGCGCTGGCCGCGCTGGCGGCGCCGGTCAGAGTTCAGGCGCCGGACGAACCGGCACCCGCCACACCCTGACGCGGCCCTCGAGCAGCGATCAGAACTCGTCGCCCTGGCCGAGTTCGCGCTCGAGCTCGTCGGCGCGAGCCACGAGCATGCGCAGGGGCCGGCCCAGCTCGTCCTCGATGTCCAGCGACGCGAGCGGCACGGTGTGCTTGATCAGCGCCACCCCGTCCACGATCGCGGCCCCGCCGACGCCTTCGGCGCCGACGAGCTCCAGCAGGCGGCGCAGGTCGACGCGGTCGGCCCAGCCCACGGGGGACGACAGCTCGGCCCAGGCGACCCCGCTGTGGTCGGGCAGGAGGTGCACGGTCGCCTGCTGGGTGCGGCCGTCCTCGGTGGGGAGGCGGAAGCGCAGCCAGCCGTCGTGGTCTTCGAGCACCTCGTAGCGCAGGCGCACGAAACTGGTCACGTCGTTCCAGATGGTCACGGTCGACACCTCTCGCCCCTCGGACACGGGCGCCAGCTTATCGGTCGGCCGACAGCGGGCGCCCGCCCGAGGTCACCCCGCCGTGGAGACGGCCGCGAGCACCGCGTCGAGCGCGCCCGGGTCCTCCATCGCGCTGGTGTCACCGCTCGGCCCGCCCTCGACGAGGACGTCGCGCAGCAGGCGCCGCATCGTCTTGCCCGTGCGGGTCTTCGGCAGCGCGGTGACGGGGTAGACGCGGGCCAGCCGCGCGTACCCGCCGAGTTCCGCGCCCACCCGGCGGATCAGGTCGTCGGCGACGGCGCGGGCGTCCGCGCCGGGCAGCAGTGTCACGAAGGCGACCGGGACCGTGCCCTTCGTCGCGTCGGGCACGCCGACCACGGCGGCCTCGGCGACGCGGTCGTCGGCGGTCACCACGCCCTCGATCTCCATCGTGGAGATCCGGTGGGCCGCGACGTTGATGACGTCGTCCGCGCGCCCGAGCACCCACAGGTGACCGTCGGCGTCGAGCACCGCTTCGTCGTTCGTGCAGTACTTGCCCGGGTACCGCGTGAAGTACGCCGAGAGGTAGCGCTCGTGGTCGTGCCACACGGTGCGGGCGAGCGTCGGGAACGGCCGCGTGATCACCAGGTTGCCCTTGGTCCCGGCGGGCACGGGCACACCGTCGTCGTCCACGACCTCACAGCCGTGGCCCGGCAGCGGCCGCCCCGCCGAGCCGGCCTTGAGCGCGTCGACGCCCGTCACGGGGTAGGTCCAGGTCGAGCCCGTTTCGGTCTGCCCGTAGGCGTTGACGATCGGCACGCCGAGCCGGGTGAGGCCCCAGGTGAACGTGTCCGCGTCGAGCGGCTCGCCCTGCACGGTCACCAGCTGCAGCTTGGGCAGCGGGTGCGCCGCGCGCAGCTCTTCGCCGAACGAGCGCAGCATCCGCAGCACGGTCGGTGCGGCCAGCACCTTCGTGACCTCGTGGCGTTCGCAGAACTCGTAGAACCGCGCGGTGGTCGGGGTGTCGAGCGCGCCCTCGTAACACGCGATCGTGGTTCCGCAGGCCAGGCCGCCGATCACGGCCTGGATCGGGAAGGTCAGCCACCCGACGTCGGCGGCGACCCAGTAGACGTCGCCCTCCTCGAGCCCCGCCTGCCAGTACGCGTTGGCCCACGTGCCGACCAGGAACCCGGCCACCGAGTGGACCACGCCCTTCGGGGTCGACTCGGTGCCGCTGGTGAAGATCAGGAACGCGGGGTCGTTCGCCTCCAGCGGCACGGCCGGAGTGCCGTCGGGGTGCCGCGCGACCAGGTCCGCGTACGAGACTTCACCGGATTCCAGTTCCACGGCGCGCCCGGTGCGGTCGAGCACCACCACGTGCTCGAGCGAAGGCAGGCCCGCCCGCGCCGCGCGCAGCGTGTCCAGCAGCGGCACGAGCTTCCCGCGCCGGTAGGACGCGTCGGCGACGACCACCGCCTTCGCCCCGGACACCTTGAGCCGCGCGGCCACGGCGTCCTTGCCGAACCCGGAGAACAGCACCGTGTAGATCGCGCCGATCCGGTTGCAGGCGTGGATCGCGGTGAACGCCTCGACGAGGTTCGGCAGGTAGATCGCGACGACGTCGCCCTTGCCGATGCCGAGTTCGAGCAGGCCGGCGGCGAGCGAGGACGACTCGCGCGCGAGTTCGGCGTAGGTCACCGTGCGGGTGTCCCCCGGCTCGCCCTCCCACACCACGGCGGGCCGATCGGCCGTCGCCGGGTCCTCGGCCCACCGGTCGACGCAGTTGTCCGCGACGTTGATCAGCCCGCCGGTGAAGTACCGGAAGTTCGGCAGGTTCCCGGTGCGCACCTCGTCCCACGGCCGGGTCCACCGCTGCCGGCCCGCGACCCACGCCCAGTACTCGTCGGGGTCCCGGTCGTGCAGCGCCCGCGCCCGCGCGATCTCCGCGGCCCGGTCCGGTGAGCGCCACCGCTCGGGAAGCTCCTGCACCGGAACGGAGATCAGCTGTTCCACGCTGTCGGCCACGGGTCACACTCCTTTGTGTGTCGGGATGGGTGCGTCGGGATCCTGCGTCGGGCCGGGGTTCGTCAGACGGCGAGCCCCAGCGAGCGGGCGATGAGCATCCGCTGCACCTCCGACGTGCCTTCGCCGATGGTGAGGATGCGGGCGTCCTGGTGGTGCCGCGTCGCCGCGGTTTCTTCGATGAAGCCGTACCCACCTTGCAGCTGCGTCGCCACGTACGCAGCTTTGTTCGCCGCTTCGGACGCCACGAGCTTCGCGGTCGCGGCGGCTTCGCGGATCGGCAGGCCGTGGTCGTACTTCCACGCGCCGTCGTAGGTCAGCGTCCGGGCTGTGGCGGCGAGCGCGGCGATGTCCGCGGTCTGGAACGCGACCGCCTGGTGGTGGCCGAGCGGCCGGCCGAACGACGAGCGCTCCGCGACGAACCGCAGCGTGTCGGCGAGGCAGCCGCGCGCGAGCCCGGCGCTCATCGCGGCGATGGGCAACCGCGCCCAGGTGAGGAATTCCAGCGCGTCGCGGTACCCGTGCCCCGGTTCGGACAGCAACGCGTCGCCCGGCACGCGGACGTCGTCGAAGAACAGCGGGTGCGTGTCGGACGAGCGCCAGCCCAGCTTCGGGTACGCCTTGCCGACGGTGACGCCCGGCGCGTCCAGCGGGACGAGGAAGGCCGACACCGGTGGCCGGCCGCGGTCGCCGTCCCCCACCGCGGCCATGAGGATCACGTACCGCGAGAACGGGGTGCCGGAGTTCGTGATGAACTGCTTGGCACCGTTGATGATCCAGCCGTCGCCGTCCTGGCGCGCGACGGTGCTGATGTTGCCGGCGTCCGATCCGCCCGAGGGCTCGGTGAGACCGATCGAGATGAACGTTTCGCCGGTCGCGGCCAACGGCAGGATCTCGCGGCACAGCTCGGGCCGGTCGGCCGCGAGGTGGGCCAGCAGCGCCGCGCAGATCGCCTGGACGTGCACCGTCACCGCCAGCGATGAGTCCACCGTGGCCAGTTCCTCGATCGTGAGGCACAGGGTGCGCAGGTCGGCACCCGCGCCGCCGAACTCGGCGGGCACGAGCAGGCCGAAGACCCCGAGCTGCCCGGCCCGCCGGACCAGGTCCGCGTCGAAACGCGACTCGATGCTGCGCCGGCCCGCCTCCGGGGCGACGACCTCGGCCGTGAACTCCCGTACGGTGTCCCGCCACTGCAGGTGCTCCGGCGTGAACGCCCACGGCAGTTCGTACCCGTGGTCCACGACGTGGCCACCCCGCACGGCGTTCGCGGTGGTCGCGGTCATTCGGCATCACCCGTTCTTCCGATCCTGCGGCCGCGCTGGGCCATCCGGAGCAACGGTAGGTCGGGCCCGCTCCCCGCAGATACCCACGAGCGGGGGTGGTGAAGCGGCTCAGTCCCGCTCGGCCAGGAACGGCTCGACGAGCAGCCCGGCGAGCTGGTCGGCCAGCTCGCCCGGCCCGAGCCCACCTTCCGGGTCGTACCAGTCCGGCAGGTAGGCCAGGGTGCCGTAGGCGATCTCCAGGCACAACCGCGTCTTGGTCCGATCGGTGCCGAGCTCGCGCGCCGTCTCCTCGAACAGCCGCGCGTGTTCGCGGCGCAGGCTCAGCACCGCGTCGGCCAGCCGCTCGACGCTCACGCGCGCCTTGAAGAAGAGCGGGACGTACTCCGGGTAGTCGCGGACCTCGATCAGCACCTGTTCGCGGAACAGCAAGCGCAGCCGCCGCGCCGGGTCGGGTTCAGCCGCGGCGATCGCGCCCAGGCGCGCGGACACGTCGGCCGCGGACTTGCGCAGGCAGCGCAGGAACAGCTCCTCCTTGGAGGAGACGTAGTAGTAGAGACTGGCGCCCCGCAGGTCGAGCTCGGCCGCGATGAGGTCGAGGTTCGTCCCCTCGTAGCCGTGCTTCGCGAACACCCGCGCCGCGACGCGTTCGAGGCGCGCCAGTCGGTCGGCGCGCTTGCGCTCGGCCCGGGTCACCGGCACGTCTTCGGTCCGCCCGGTCATCGGCTGCCTCCTGCCCCGCGCGAGCGCCGTCACGGTAGCAAGCCGGCCCTGCGCGCGCGGTAGACGGCTTCGCCGCGGGTGTGACTGTCCAATTTGGCCATCGCGCTCTTGAGGTAGGACTTCACGGTCTGCACGGTCAGCCCGAGCCGGCGGGCGACGTCGACGTTGCCGTCCCCCATCGCCACGGCCGTGAGCACGTCCAGCTCGCGCGGCGACAACCGCACCGGCAGGTCTTCTTCGGCCGGCCGTCCGGACAGGCACGCGCCCAGCTCGCGCAGCCGCCGGCCCACCGCGGGATCCGGCACGGCCGCGGCGAGCTCGGCGAGCTCCGACGCGACTTCCCGGACCGTGAGCTGCTTCGGCGGATCCTCGCGCAGCGGCGCGGCCGACCGCTTCACGAGGTCGACAGCGCGGTCGATGAGGCGTTCGCCGAACACCACCGGCGTGCGCGCGGCGCCGTACACGACGAAGCGCACCGCACCTCCGCTCGTGACGGGCACGGCGAACATCGCGCTCAGGCCCTCGCCGGCCACCGCGCCGTCGAAGCGGTGCGTGATGCCGCGCGCCGCCACGTAGTCCTTGACGAACACCGGCCGGCCGAGCGCGATGCAGCGGCCGCCGACGCCGTCGCCGATCGGGATGACCAGGTTCCGCAGCAGATCGGTGCGCGCGCCGTCGAACCGGTCGAGCACGAAGGTCCCGGCGCCGCCGTCCACGGAGGCGGCGAACGCGACGTCGACGTGGTCCAGGGACCGCACCGCCCGAAGCACGCCGGCCACCCGGCGCCGCTCCTCGCCCGGCATCCGCGCCTCCTTCCCCGCCGATCGCCGGTAGCTGAGACCCAGCTCACTTTACGGAGTCATGCCTAGGTTTTCTAGTCGTGACTTGAAAACTCAGGCGCCCGTCCGGGCGAACATGAACCGGGTCACAGTGGTGGCGCCGGCCCGCACCGGTATCTTCCTGAGCGGGCGCTTAGTCAGGCAGACTGCGTGCCCGACCGCTTCTTGCTCAACGACGAGAACGACGAGGAGGTCCTCGTGACCGATTCCCCCTCCCGAGTTGCCATCGTGACCGGTGCCGGCCGCGGCATCGGCGCCGCCGTGGCCCGCCGCCTCGCTGCCGACGGGTTCGCCGTCGGACTGCTGGACCTCGACGAGTCCGCGGTGAAGGCCGGCGCCGAGGCGATCGTCGCCGAGGGCGGCAAGGCCGTCGGCGTCTCGCTGGACGTCAGCGACGCCGACCAGGTCGAGGGCGCCGTCACGCGCGTCGCCGAGGAGCTCGGCGCGCCGACCGTGCTGGTGAACAACGCGGGCATCACCCGCGACAACCTGCTGTTCAAGATGACCGAGAACGACTGGGACTCCGTGCTCGGGGTGCACCTCAAGGGCTCGTTCCTCATGACCCGCGCGGTGCAGAAGTACCAGACCGAAGCGAAGTGGGGCCGGATCGTCAACCTGTCCAGCACGTCCGCGCTGGGCAACCGCGGCCAGGTCAACTACTCCGCCGCCAAGGCCGGCATGCAGGGCTTCACCAAGACGCTGGCCATCGAACTCGGCAAGTTCGGGGTCACCGCCAACGCGATCGCCCCCGGGTTCATCGCCACCGACATGACCGCGGCGACCGCGGAGCGGCTCGGCATGGACTTCGAGGACTTCAAGGCCGCCGCCGCGTCGCAGATCCCCGTGCAGCGCGTGGGCACCCCGGACGACATCGCGCACGTGACCTCGTTCCTCGTGAGCGAAGGCGCGGGCTTCGTCTCGGGCCAGGTCATCTACGTCGCCGGCGGACCGAAGGACTGATGGCCATGCGCGTGTTCGCGAACATCGACGAGTTCGCCGCCGCCGCGGGTGAGCACCTCGGCGAGAGCGAGTGGCTCACCGTCACGCAGGAGCGGGTGCAGCAGTTCGCCGAAGCGACGGACGACTACCAGTGGATCCACCTCGACACCGAGAAGGCCGCCGCGGGCCCCTTCGGCACGACGATCGCCCACGGGTTCCTCACGCTGTCGCTGCTGCCGCACTTCGGTTCGCAGGCCTACCGCGTGGACGGCCTGAAGATGGGCATCAACTACGGCCTCAACAAGGTGCGCTTCCCGCAGCCGGTGAAGGTCGGCGCCAAGGTGCGCGGCAGCGCGGACCTGCTCGAGGTGACAGACGTGGCCGGTGGCAAGCAAGCTGTGGTGCGGTGGACGGTCGAAATCGACGGCGAGGCCAAGCCGGCCTGCGTCGCCGAGTTCGTCGCCCGGCTGATCGCCTGAACACCCGGCCCGGGGACACCCCGGGCCGGTGGCTGTACGACATACCGACTAGTCGGTAGCGTGACCCGTCGAACCCCGAGGAGGCCCGATGACCCCGTCCGACCCGCCAGGCCTCGACCTGGCCCGCCTGCGCGCGTACCTCGACGAGCAGCGGCCCGGCCTGGTCACCGGCGAGCTGACCGGTGAGGTGGTGCAGGGCGGCCGGTCGAACCTCACGTACATCGTGGACGACGGCTCGAGCCGCTGGGTGGTGCGCCGCCCGCCGCTCGGGCACGTGCTGCCGACCGCGCACGACATGGCGCGCGAGTTCAAGGTGATCTCCGGCCTGGCCGGCACGGCGGTCCCGGTGCCCGGCACCGTCCTGCTGTGCCAGGACCCGGACGTGCTCGGCGCGCAGTTCTACGTCATGGAGTTCGTGGCGGGCACGCCGTACCGCACCGATGCCGAGCTCGCGAAGCTGGGCACCGAGCGCACGCGCGAGATCGGCCACCGGCTCGTGGACACGCTCGTCGACCTGCACGCCGTGAACCCCGCCGACGTCGGGCTCGGCGACTTCGGGCGGCCGGACGGCTTCCTCGAACGCCAGCTGCGGCGCTGGAAGAAGCAGCTCGACGGCTCCCGCAGCCGCGACCTGCCCGGCGCGGACGAGCTGCACGACAGCCTCGCCGCGAAGCTGCCTGCCTCGCCCGCGGCGACGATCGTGCACGGCGACTACCGCCTCGACAACGTGCTCGTCGACGGCGACGACCGCATCACGGCCGTGCTCGACTGGGAGATGTCCACGCTCGGCGACCCGCTAACCGACCTCGCGCTGCTGGTGGCCTACGCGGAGCGCGACAAGGTTTCGCTGCAGATGGTGTCGAACGCCAGCTCGGCGCCCGGCTACCCGAGCCCCGACGAGGTGATCGCCCGCTACGCCGAACGTTCCGGGCGCGACGTGTCGGCGCTCAACTGGTACGTGAGTTTCGCGTTCTTCAAGCTCGCGGTGATCCTGGAAGGCATCTACTTCCGCTACAGCAAGGGCCAGACCGTGGGGGCCGGGTTCGAGGGCATCGGCGACGCCGTGGCCCCGCTGGTTTCGCACGGCTACGAGACGCTCAAAGAGGAGAAGTAGTCATGGACTTCGCGTTCGACTCCCGCACCGAGGAGCTGCGCGGGCAGCTCCTCGAGTTCATGGACTCGCACGTCTACCCCGCCGAACCGGTTTTCGAGGAGCAGCTGGCCCAGCGGGAGAACCCGTGGACGTCGGTGCCGATCGTCGAGGAGCTCAAGGCCGAGGCGCGCAAGCGCGGCCTGTGGAACTTCTTCCTGCCGGGCGAGGACGGCGCGGGCCTGACCAACCTGCAGTACGCGCCGCTGGCCGAGATCACGGGCCGCAGCCCGCGGCTCGCGCCGACGGCCGTGAACTGCGCCGCGCCGGACACCGGGAACATGGAAGTGCTCCACATGTTCGGTTCGGAGCAGCAGAAGAAGCAGTGGCTGCAGCCGTTGCTGGACGGCGAGATCCGCTCCGCGTTCGCGATGACCGAGCCCGACGTGGCCTCGTCCGACGCGCGCAACATCGCCACGAGCATCCGCCGCGACGGCGACGAGTACGTGGTCAACGGCCGCAAGTGGTTCATCTCCGGCGCGATGAACCCGAACTGCAAGATCATGATCGTGATGGGCAAGACCGACCCGGACGCCCAGCCGCACCAGCAGCAGAGCATGATCCTCGTCCCGCGCGACACCCCCGGCGTGACGATCAAGCGCGGCATGCACGTGTTCGGCTACACCGACGGTGACCACGGCGGCCACGCCGAAGTGCTCTTCGAAGACGTGCGCGTGCCGGCCGAGAACCTCATCGCCACCGAGGGCGCCGGGTTCGCGATCGCCCAGGCCCGCCTCGGCCCCGGCCGCATCCACCACTGCATGCGTGCGATCGGCATGGCCGAGCGGGCGCTGGAACTCATGTGCCGCCGCACGCTCTCACGCGAGACGTTCGGCAAGCCGATCGCCGAGTCGGGGGTGGTGCAGGACTGGATCGCCGAATCGCGCGTGCGCATCGAGCAGCAGCGGCTGCTGGTGCTCAAGACCGCGTGGCTGATGGACACCGTCGGCAACCAGGGTGCGCACACGGAGATCCAGGCCATCAAGATCTCCACGCCGCTCACCGTCGAGTGGATCCTCGACAAGGCCGTGCAGGCCCACGGTGCCGGCGGGGTGAGCCAGGACTTCCCGCTGGCCGAGCTGTGGGCGGGCGTGCGCACGCTGCGCCTGGCCGACGGGCCGGACGAGGTGCACAAGCGGTCGCTGGCGCGCCGCGAGCTGAAGAAGTACCGGGCGGAGGCAGGCCGATGACCGTGACCGCGGACGACCTGCGCGGGCAGGTTCAGCAGTTCCTCGCCGCGCACGACCCGAAGACCACCGAGCGGCTGGAGTTCCTGCGGGCCCGCTACGACGCGGGGCTCGCGTGGGTGCACTTCCCCGAGGGCCTCGGGGGCCAGGCCGCGCCGCGGGCGCTGCAGCCGGTCGTCGACGCCGCGTTCGCCGCGGCCGGCGCGCCGGACAACGACCCGCGCCGCATCGGCATCGGCCTCGGCATGGCCGCGCCGACCATCCTCGCGTTCGGCACCGACGAGCAGCGCCGGCGCTACCTGCGTCCACTGTGGACGGGCGTGGAGGTGTGGTGCCAGCTGTTCAGCGAACCCGGTGCCGGCTCCGACCTCGCCGCGCTGGGCACGCGCGCGGTGCGCGATGGCGACGACTGGCTCGTGACCGGGCAGAAGGTGTGGACCTCGGGCGCGCACCACTCGCAGTGGGCCATCCTCGTCACCCGCACCGACCCGGACGTGCCCAAGCACCAGGGCATGACGTACTTCCTGTGCGACATGACCGCCCCGGGGGTCGAGGTGCGGCCGTTGCGCCAGATCACCGGTGAGGCCGAGTTCAACGAGGTCTTCCTCACCGGCGTGCGGATCCCCGACTCGCAGCGGCTCGGCGCAGTCGGCGAAGGCTGGAAGGTCGCGCAGACCACGCTGATGAACGAGCGCGTGGCCATCGGCGGCAACGCGCTGCCGCGCGAAGGCGGCCTGGTCGGCATGGTCGCGAAGACCTGGCGCGAGCGGCCCGAGCTGCGCACGCCGGAGCTGCGCGACCGGCTCGTGCAGCACTGGGTGGAGGCCGAATCGTTGCGGCTGGCGGGTTCGCGGCTGCGCCAGCAGCTCGCGGCGGGCGCGCCGGGGCCGGAGGGCTCCGCGATGAAGGTGGCGTTCTCCGAGCTGAACCAGAAGCTCACCGGCCTCGAGATCGAGCTGCTGGGCGAAGAAGGCCTGCGCTACGACGACTGGACGCTGCGGCGGCCGGACAAGGTCGACTTCCTCGGGCGTGAAGCGGGCTACCGCTACCTGCGCGCGAAGGGCAACTCGATCGAGGGCGGGACTTCGGAGATCCTGCGCAACATCATCTCCGAACGCGTGCTCGGGCTGCCGTCCGAGCCGCGGGTGGACAAGGACGTCGCCTGGAAGGACCTGCCGCGATGAGCGAACTGCCCACCCCGGACCTGCTCTACTCCGACGTCGAAGAGGACCTGCGGGCGTCGGTGCGCGACCTGCTCACCGACCAGGCCTCGCCCGCGGCGCTGCTCGCCCGCGTGGAGACCGGCGAGCCGTACGACCTGAAGCTGTGGCGCACGCTCGCCGCCGACCTCGGCGCGGCCGGGCTGATGGTGCCGGAGGAACTCGGCGGCCACGGCGCTTCGGCGCGCGAAGCCGCCGTGGTGCTGGAAGAACTGGGCCGCAGCGTGGCGCCGGTGCCCTACCTCGGCAGCGCGGTGCTGGCGACCTCGGCGCTGCTGGCCGCGGGTGGCGACGTCGCGGCCGAGCTGCTGGGCCGCCTGGCTCCCGGTGAGCTGATCGGCGCGCTGGCGGTGCCGCTGTCGACCGCGCCGGGTTCGCCGTTCCCCGGCACCGTTTCGGTGGCCGCCGACGGCACGCTGAGCGGGCGCGCGGGCACGGTCGCCGACGGGTCCGTGGCCGAGGTGTTCGTGGTGCCGGCGACCGGTCCGGACGGGCCGGGGCTGTACGCGGTCGAAGCGTCGGCTGTGCAGGTGACCGAACTGGTGTCGCTGGACCTCACACGGCGGATCGCCGACGTCGAGCTGGCCGGCGCTCCCGCGCGGCTGATCGCGGGCGGCGCGGCGGCCGAAGCCGCGCTGGACACGGCGTTGAGCACGGCGGCGGGGCTGCTCGCTTCGGAGCAGACCGGGCTCACCGAGTGGGCGCTGACCACCACCGTCACCTACCTCAAGGGCCGCTACCAGTTCGGCCGTCCGGTGGGCGGGTTCCAGTCGCTCAAGCACCGGCTGGCGAACCTGTACACCGACCTGGTCAACGCGCGCGCCACCGCGCGGTACGCCGCCGACGCGCTGGCCGGCGGGTACGACGTGCCGATCGCCGTGGCCGTCGCCCAGGCCCGGTGCGCGCCGATCGCGGTGCACGCCGTCGAGGAGGCGATCCAGCTGCACGGCGGGATCGGCATGACGTGGGAACACCCGGCGCACCTGTTCCTCAAGCGCGCCAAGAGCGACGAGCTCGCGTTCGGCACGCCGGGGCGCCACCGCGCGCGCCTGGCCGATCTCGTGGACCTGCCGGCCTGAGCCGTGGTGCGCGAGCCCCGCCGGCCGCTCGGCTGGCGGGGCTCTCGCGCGTCGTGGACACTGTGGACGGTGGGCGCGGGCGCGCGGGCGTAAGAACAGGCGGCAAGAGTGCACTTTTTCCTGTGGCAGCGGGAAGCTTCGGCTTCCTAGCCTGGTGATCATGGTGACGGACCCCGAGCAGCTGACGCTGACCGTCGGCACGCACCGGCACAGTGCGCTCGCGGCCGGACCCGAATCCGGGGAGCTCGTCCTGTTGCTGCACGGCTGGGCGGAGTTCGCCGATTCGTGGACCGCGGAGCTCGGCGCGCTCGGCGCGGCCGGTTACCGCGCCGTCGCCGTCGACCAGCGCGGCTACGCCGCCGGCGCGCGCCCGCTGGACGTCGACCAGTACTCGGTGCGCCACCTCATCACCGACGTGATCGCCTTCGCCGCGGCGCTCGGCCGCGACCGCTTCCACCTCGTCGCGCACGATTGGGGCGGCATGGTCGGCTGGGCGTTCGCCAGTGCGCACCCGGACCAGCTCCGTTCGCTGACCGTGCTCACCACCCCGCACCCGGCCGCCCTGCACCGCGCGGCGACCGACGACACGCGCCAGTTCCGCGACCTCGGCTACGTGCGCTTCTTCCGCTCCCTCGACGGCCGCGCCGAGGCGTCCCTGCTGGCCGACGACGCCGCCGAACTGCGCGCCGCGTACGGCGACCGCGTGCCGGCCGAGCTGGTCGAACGCAACATCGCGCGCCTCACCGAACCGGGCGCGCTCACCGCCACCCTCAACTGGTACCGCGGCGGCCCGGCCGCCGACGAGTTCGACATCCCCGCCGGCCGCATCTCCGTGCCCACGCTGTACCTGTGGGGCAGCGAGGACCCGTACCTGGGCCGCACGGCGGCCGAGCTGACGCGCTCGTACGTCGACGGCGCTTTCGAGTTCGTAGTGGTCGAGGGCGCGAGCCACTGGCTGCCCGAGGAGGCCGCGGACTTCATCGTGCCGCGGATCCTGGCCCACCTGAAGCGGCATTAGGTCCCTCACACCGCAACCCTCTCGCTCGACTCGGCGGACCAGTTCCCGCACCCAACCACAACGCGAGATCGCGCCGGTTTCTGGATTCGGCGGTCCGATCGGCCCCGGCCGATCAGACCGCCGAATCCAGAGACCGGCTCAAAGGCGATCTCGCCGCCTCGGCGAAGCCGAGGCAGAATTACAGCCCCCGGCCGATCAGACCGCTGGATCCAGAAGCCGGCTCACAGGCGATCTCGCACGCCTCGGCGAAGCCAAGGCAGACACTTCTGTCTCGGCGAAGCCGAGGCAGACAACTTTGTCCGAACGCGAAATATCTTCGTAATATCCGAGAACTTCCCGGCAATCATCGGGTTCTAGCGTCGCGCCTGCCCATCTCCACCTGCTCGGAAGCGAGGCAGTACGTGGCAAGACCCAGAAGACTCACCCGGCGGTCCGTGCTCGGCGGTGCCGGGGCGGCGGTCGCCGGTAGCACCCTTTCCCTCACCTTGGGTGCGGCGCCGGCGAGCGCGGCGCCGGCCGGCGGGCCGTCGCTGCCGTCGGTGAACCAGATCCCCCACCGCAGCCGGCTCGTGGACTACGAGATCACCGAGCTGGCCGCGCTGCTGCGTGCGGGTCGCACGTCGAGCGTCGAAATCACCCAGGCCTACCTCGACCGGATCTCGAAGTTCAACGGTCCCTTCGAGGTGTACGGCGACAACGGCGCGTACAACGCGTTCGTGCGCGTCGACACCGCCGGCGCACTCGCTGCCGCGCGCGCTGCCGACCAGCGGATCTCGGCGTGGCACCGGCACGGCGACGACCTGTCGCCGCTGTGCGGGATCCCCATGGGCATCAAGGACTCCGTGGGCATCAAGGGCCTGAACGCGCAGGACGGCAGCCCGGCGTTCGCGGGCAACAAGGCGTTGCAGGACGCCACCGTCGTCGCCCGGCTGCGGGCGGCCGGCGTGGTGCTGCTGGGCAACACCATCTGCTCGGCGTTCTCGGGCTCGATCACCGGCACGTTCGCGGGCAACGCGTGGAGCCCGGCGCACGTGCCCGGGGGATCGAGCCAAGGCTCGGGGGTCGCGCCCATCGCACGACTGGCCGCCGCCTGCATCGGCGAGGAGACCGGCGGCAGCATCATCATGCCGTCGGCCGCCAACGGCGCGAGCGGGATCAAGCCGTCGCTGGGCACGGTGTCGATCGCCGGGCTCATGCCCCTCTCTCCGGGTTACGACGTCCTCGGCCCGATCTCCCGCAGCGCGCGGGACTCCGCGCTGATCCTGAGCACGATCCTCGGTCCGGACCCGGTGAACGACCCGCAGACGCTCTCGGCGCCCCTGCCGTTCCCGGCGATCCCGTCGGCGCCGCGGCCCGGGCGGACTCCGTTGCAGGGGCTGACGATCGGCATCCCGCAGACGGACTGGATGAACGTGGGCGGCACCATCAAGACCGGGGTCAGCCCGCAGGACACCTACGGCGCGGAGCACCTGAAGGCGTTCACCCGGCTGGTGGGCCAGCTGAAGAGCCTGGGCGCGCAGGTGAAGGAGTTCCCCGGCCTGGACATGACCGACCCCGCCCAGAACCCGTACTTCGCGTCGGCGGACGTGCTGGCGACGGTGGACGGGTCACCCGTGTCGCCCTCGGCCGCGGTGGTGAACGCGAACCGGTACGAGGTCCGGTTCGTCGCGGCGGTGGCGGACTTCTGCGCGAGCGGCATCCCGACGGCCGACGCCGTCGCGACCCTCACCGGCCAGTACGGCCGGCGCGCGCCCGGCGAGACGGCGGCGAGCTTCGCGAGCGCCGACCGCTTCAACGGCGGGATCCCCGCCTCCGTTCGCTACGAGGGCGAACAACGGCGGCGCCGGCTCATCGCCAACTACACCCGGGCGCTGGAAGACGCCGGCGTCGACTTCATGCTCGTGCTCGCACTGGGCGACGTGGTCGGCAACCGCGCCGGTGGCGGCCCCGGCTTCCCGGTGTACCGGGCGTACTACCAGGTGCCGAACGCGCTGGGCTGGCCCATGGTGAGCTTCCCCGTCGGCTCCACCGCGGGCCTGCCGATCTCGGCCCAGTTCTGGGGACCGCGCTTCGCGGAACCCACCCTGGTCCAGTCCGCTTTGGACTACCAGGCGCACTTCCACGAGTACCACACCGCGGCCCCACCGGACCCGGTTTTCGGGACCCTCAGCCCGAAGACGGCGCCGCGCTCCCTCGGCGTCCCGGCGTTCGAGGACCCGACCAACGACCCGATCCTGGGCGAGGAAGCGATCAGGAGGGCCCTCTCGTGAGCGTCGCCGAACCCACCCGGTTCCTGACCGTGGACTTCTCGACCCCGGTGGACATCGGGTTCCTCCCCCAGCACGCCGAGAACCCGGTCGTGCCCCCGCTGACGATCGGCTGGGCTCCGCGGATAGGCACGACGTACCTCCCGTTCGACCCGGCGGACGAAACGGTGCCGGGCAGCGGCACGTCACCTCGCCCGTGAACCCCGGCGGGCACCGACAGCACCCGGCGGGGGCCGGAAATGTCGGTGCCCGCCGGTAGCGTCCGAACCATGACCGATCCCCCGGCCTGGGCCTACGAGAGACCGCACGTCGTCGCCGCCGATCCCGCGTGGGCGGAGCGTGGTGCGGCACTGTGCGCGCGCATGTCAGCGCTGCTCGCGCCGTGGCTGGTCGACGGCGTCGTGCACGTCGGCTCGACATCCGTACCGGGGCTGGCGGCTAAACCGGTGCTGGACGTGATGGCTTCGGTCTCGGACGTCGACGACGTGGTGGCCTCCGCCGGCGCGGCCCTGTCGGCCGACGGCTGGTCCTACGTCCCGCCCTCCCTGGACGTCGGCGCCCCCTACCGCCGCTTCTTCGTCCTGCCCGGCACCACCGGCGACCACCGGCTGGCCCACCTGCACGTCCTCCCCGCCGGCCACTCGCGCTGGCACGCCCAGCTCACCTTCCGCGACGCCCTGCGCGCCGACCCCGCCCTGGCCGCGGCCTACGCCGACCTCAAACACCGCCTGGCCGCCTCGGAATCCGACCGCGAACGCTACACAGCCGGCAAAACGACCTTCGTCACGAACGTCCTAGCCCACCACGGGGTGGTACTCCCCACGGACTGACGTGCGAACCCACCCACACCGCGAGATCGCGCCGGTTTCTGGATTCGGCGGTCCGATCGGCCCCCGGCCGATCAGACCGCTGAATCCAGGAGCCGGCTCACAGGCGATCTCGCCGCCTCGGCGAAGCCGAGGCAGAAGACACAGCCGAGGCAGAAGACACAGCCAACATGCTCAGAAGCATGTCGGCGAAGTGGTCGCCCACTTCGCGAGCCGACAGGGAGCCGCCGCGGCGGTACCACGTGCCGAGGTGGTGGACGGAGCCGAAGTAGAAGTCCACGACGAGGTCGGCGGGTTTGTCGCTGCGGAATTCGCCCGTGGCCTGGCCTTCTTCGATGAGGCTGCGGAACCGTTCGTGGTACTTGCGGCGTTCGGCGCGCACGGCTTTGCGCTTTTCGGCGCTGAGCTGGTGCAGCGACTGCAGGAAGATGGTGTTGTCGTCGAGGTTGTCGATGCTGCTGACGACCACGTCGGAGGCGGCGGCGGTCAGGCGTTCGCGCAAGGGCGCGGCGCTGGAGGCCACGCGTTCGAGCTGGGAGGTCTGCTCGCGCAGCACGCGGGCGTAGATCTCGTAGAGCAGGTCGTCCTTGGAGCCGAAGTAGTGGTACATCGCGCCCTTGGTGACGCCCGCCGCTTCGACGATCTCCTGCACCGACGTGCGGTCGAAGCCCTTCTTCGCGAAGAGCTTCGTCGCGTGCTGCAGCAGGCGCCGGGGCACGGCGGCCTGCTCGTCGGGAGCGGTTTTCGCTCGGGTCACCACCCCACCCCCTCCATCCTCCCGGCCCGCTGGGAAAGCCCAGCGTACCGTTCCGGTCAGTACGCGCCGCCGTGGTCGAGGAAGCGGCGCGGGTTGTCCACGAGCATCGTGGTGAGGTCGGCTTCGCTGACGCCGCGTTCCCGCAGCGCGGGCAGCACGTCGTCGGTGATGTGCAGGTAGTGCCAGTGGGGCAGCACGGCCTCGCGCGTCGGCGCCTCGAGCCAGTCGAAGTAGCACGACGCGTCGTGCGAGAGCACCATGCTGCGCGCGTACCCGCGCTCGCACAGCGCCGCCACCGTCGCCACGCGCTGCTCGAACGGCAGGTAGACGTCGATGCCGAAGCGGTCCATCCCGAGCAGCGACCCGCGGTCGGCGATCGCCGTGAGGTACTCGAGGTCGGCCGAGTCGCCGCAGTGCCCGATCTGCACCCGGGACAGATCCACCCCCTCGGACTCGAACACGTCCTGCTGCTCCAGCCCCCGCCGCGTGCCCGCGTGCGTGTGGGTCATGATCGGCACGCCCGTGGCCCGGTGCGCCTGCGCGACCGCGCGCAGCACCCGCTCCACCCCCGGCGTCATGCCGGGCTCGTCGGTCGCGCACTTGAGCACACCGGCCTTCACACCGGTGCCGGCGATGCCGTCGGTGATATCCCCGACGAACAGCTCCACCAGCGGTTCGGCACCGCCCAGCAGCGTGCCCGGCCCGCGCAGCGACAGGTAGTGCGGCAGGTCGTTGTAGGTGTACAGCCCGGTCGCGACCACGATGTTCAGGTCCACCTCGGCGGCGACCTTCTGCACCCGCGGGAGGTAACGCCCGAGCCCGATCACCGTCGGATCCACGATCGTGTCGATCCCGGCTTCCTTCAGCGCGCGCAGCTTCGCGATCGCCTCCGGCACGTGCACCGCCTCGTCGAACCCCTCGTGCTCCGGGTAGTTGGCGACGAACTCGGGGCTCAGCACGAAGATGTGCTCGTGCATCAGCGCCTTGCCCAGTTCCCCCGGCTCGACCGCGCCGCGGACCGTCTCGACCATCGTCCTCCCTAACCTCGGGCGCGCAGCTCGCGCCTCAGGATCTTCCCGCTCGTGGTCTTGGGCAGCTCGGCGAGCACCTCGACCGATCGGGGGTACTTGTAGGCGGCCAGCCGCTCCCGGCAGTACGCCACGAGCTCGGCCGGATCCGGCTGCGCACCGGGCGCCGGGCTCACGTACGCCTTCACGGTCTCGCCGCGGTACGCGTCCGGCACCCCGACCACCGCGGCTTCCCGCACGGCCGGGTGCGTGTACAGCACGTCTTCGACCTCACGCGGCCACACCTTGAACCCGGCCGCGTTGATCATGTCCTTCTTGCGGTCCACCACGTAGACCCAGCCGCGCTCGTCCATGAACCCGACGTCGCCGGTGAGCAGCCGGCCGCCGGGCAGGGCCTCGGCCGTCGCGTCCGGCCGTTTCCAGTAGCCGGGCACGACCATCGGCCCCTCGACGGCGATCTCCCCCGCCTCGCCGAACGGGAGTTCTTCCCCGTCGTCGGACAGGATCCGCACCACGACCCCGGGCACCGGCAGCCCGATCGACAGCGTGCCCGACGCCGGGTCGACCGGTGCCTCCATGCCGCTGGGCACGACGACGCAGCCGGCCGTGGTCTCGGTGAGGCCGTACCCGTTGTGGATGTAGTGGCCGAAGCGGTCGCGGAACGCGCCCACCACCGCGGGCGGCAGCGCCGCACCGCCGGAGTAGAGCGCCTCGAAGGACGCGAAGTGCTCCGGCGTCACGTCCGGGTGCGCCATGAGGGCCATGTACGCCGTCGACGGGCCGACCATGTACGCCGGTTCGTGCTCCTTCAGCGCGGCGAGCACCACGCCCGCCTCGAAGCGGTACGCGAGCGCCAGCGTGCCCGCGATTTCGATGGCGTAGGCGATCTCGCACACCATCCCGGTGATGTGGAACAGCGGCGCGAGCGCGAACACCGTGGCACCGGGGCGGACTTCGCCGGAGCGCGCGAGGATCACCGCGTTGGTGCCGATGTTGCCGTGGGTGTTGGTGGCGCCCTTGGGTTTCCCGCTCGTGCCCGACGTGTAGCTGATCAGGGCGACATCGTCGAGCGCGAACGCCGGATCGGGTGGCGGGTCGCCGGGCGTCGAGCGCGCGACCTCGAGCAGGTCGGCGGCGCCGGGCGTCGCCTCGCGCCGGATCTTGCCGAGCACCCGTTCGTCGTCGCGGGTCTGCAGGTCGAGTTCGCTCGTCGTCAGCGCGACGGCCAGGCCGTGCTCGGCGGCGAGCGCGCCGATGTACTCGCGCCACGCGTGCTGCGAGCAGACGATCGCCGTGACACCGGCATCGGTGAGCACGTGCGCCAGCTCCCCCGTGCGGTACATCGGGTTCACCGGCACCACGATCCCGCCGGCCTTCCACGCGCCGAGCAGCGTGAGCACGAACTGCGGCACGTTCTGCAGCACCAGCGCGAGCCGGTCGCCGCGGCTGAACCCGGACGTCGTGAGGTGGCGCGCGACCGCGTCGGACAGTTCGTCGAGCTCACGGTAGGAGACACGGCCGTCGAAGTACGCGAGCGCGGTGGTGTCCGGGGCCTGCTCGACGCTCCGGCGGAAGGTGGCCAGCGGCGTGGTCGGCGTGAACTCCTCGGCGGCGGCACGGCGTTCGTCGTAGCTCGCGACCCACGGCTTCGCGTCGTACCAGCTCATCCGAGTCCTCCCTTGGACACCGACCAGTCGGTATGACGACGCTAGAGACCCCCCGGTCGCCCGTCAAGACCCCGGGCCGGTCGTCCACTGTGGAGGGGCACGGACGGGCACCGCGAAACCGGTGCCCGTCCGGGTGTTCAGCCCTCCGGCAGCTGCTCGATCTTGCGCTGCAGCTTGTTCATCCCGCCGAGCCAGCGGTCGGTCTGCGTGGCGCGCAGCGCGTAGTAGTCCGCGACCTCCGGGTGCGGCAGCACGAGGAACCGGCCCTCGTCGATGGCCGCGAACAGCGCGTCCGCGACCTGCTCGGGCTCGATCGCCGACGCGCCCATGAGCAGCTCGCCGCGCGGGCCGCTGCTCTCGAGCATCGCCGTGCGCACGCCCTGCGGGCAGATGGCCTGCACGGTGATGCCGCGGTGGCGGTAGGTCGCCGACAGCCACTCGGCGAAGGCCAGCGCACCGTGTTTGGTCACGGAGTAGGGCGCGGAGCCGAGCGTGGTCAGCAAGCCCGCGGCCGAGGCCGTCGCGATGAAGTGGCCCTTGCCGCGCTCGAGCCACGCGGGCAGGAGCTGCTTCGCGGCGCGGACGTGGGCCATGACGTTGACGTCCCAGGTGCGGGCCCAGTCGTCTTCGGTGGCCTGCTCGTCGCCGAAGGGGGCGATGCCGGCGTTGGCGCAGTAGACGTCGATCTCGCCCAGCGTCTCGCGGGCCGACGCGAGGAGCTTGGTGACGCCGTCTTCGCTCGCGACGTCGCCGACGTACGCCGTGCCACCGATCTCGGCCGCGACCTCGGCCACGGTGTCGCCGTCGAGGTCGGCCACGACCACGCGCGCGCCGTCGGCCGCGAAGCGCCGGGCCAGCGCGCGCCCGATCCCGCCGCCGCCACCGGTGATGACGACGCCGGCGCTCACAGGCCACCGCCGAGGGTCACGCCGCCGTCGAGGACCACGGTCTGGCCGGTCATCCAGCCCGCGTCGTCGGAGAGCAGGAACGCCACCGCGCCCGCGATGTCCTCGGGCACCCCGAGGCGTTTCATCGGGTAGGCCGACGCGACCTCCTCTTCCTTGCCCTCGTACAGCGCCGTCGCGAACTTGGTCTTGACCACGGCCGGGGCCACGGCGTTCACGCGGATCTTCGGCCCGAGCTCGGCGCCCAGCTCCTGCGTCAGCCGGATCAGCGCCGCTTTGCTCACGCCGTACATGCCGATGCCGAGCGACGCGCGCAGGCCGGCGATCGAAGCCACGTTGACGACCGAGCCGCCGTGCTCGCCCATCCACGCGTCGCGGGCGCGCTTGGTCCACGCGAGCGGCGCCAGCACGTTCACGGCGAGGATCTTGGCGGCGGCGGCCGGATCGACGTCGAGCGAGGGACCGTAGACCGGGTTGATGCCGGTGTTGTTCACGAGCATGTCGAGCCGGCCGAACCGCTCGATCGTCTTCGCGACCGCCTCGTCCTGGTGCGCGGTGTCGTCGGCCTTGCCGGCGACGAACATCGCGTGGTCTTCGCCGCCCAGCTCGGCGACGGCCTCGGCCAGCGGCTCGGGCTTCCGCGCGGTGATGCACACCTTCGCGCCCCGCTCGACCAGCCCCTTCGCGATGGCGAGGCCGATCCCGCGGCTGGCGCCGGTCACGATCGCCACGCGGTCCTTGAACGAGTTCACAGCACTGGTCTCCTGTTCTGCAGCGGACGGCGGCTAAGCGCTTGCTTAGACAGAAAGGGTAACGGCGATCCGGCCGGACTCAAGTCACCGGCCCTGCGCTCATCCGGGAAATCACGAGAAGTGACGAATTCGGCCACTCTCCGTACTTGCCTCGGCCCCTTCGCGAACACTGGACGACCGCACCACCGCAGCAGGGCGCCGGACCCGCGCTGGGGTACTACCTGCTCCAGGACCACCTGGTGATCACGCAAGCCGCTCGAGGTGCGCCCCGGCAAGAGACTCCGCGCCGGGAGCCGCCTCCCCGGCAGCACCGAGACCGCCGGCACCGGCAGGACACAATGGACAGTCCTGCTCGAGGCCGACGGCCGGGGTCACCGCCCCTTGCTCGACCGTCAGCGCGAGAGCACCCGCACCAGACCCTGGTCGGCGTCGACCTCGACGAGGTCTCCGGTCGCGATGCGCGCGACCGGGTCGTCGTCGAGATCCGTGATCGCCGGTACGCGGGTCACGATCGCGCCGAGCGCGGCCTTCGTCGTGAGGTGGGTGAAGACCATCGCGAGCGGCGCGGTGCCGAGCAGCCGGGTGGACTGGAAGAAACCCGACCACCCCGAGGACCCCTTGGCACCCGGGAAAACCAGGACTTTTCCGGTGAAGCAGACGCCGAACAGCTCGTGCCGGCGTTCGATGATCGTGCCCGTCGCCGGGTCGATCCCGCCCCAGCCCGAGATCGTCTCGCGCGAGACCAGCGCCTCGCCGACGACCCGGCCGGGCACGATGCCGCGGCCTTGGAGCACCACGCCGCCGGCCTGCTCGGCCGCGGTCATCGGAGCACCTTCGCGGCGGGCGCGAGCGAACCGCGCCACCGGCCGGTGACGGCCGCGTCGACGCATTCCTCGAGCGTGCCGAACCACGCCTCGATCCCGAGGATCGCCGGCAGGTAGTGGGCCTGCTTCGCGGAGTCGGTCGCGAACACCTTCGTGCCGTTCGGAGCGACGCGCGACATCGCCGGGCAGGAGTCGGTGAGGACCCGCCCGCCGGCCCGCTGGATGGTGCGGGTCCAGCCGTTGCGGTCGGCGACGGTGCGCAGCGCGCGGGGGGTCATCAGCCACAGTTCGCACCCGGACGAGATCGTGCGGCCCTCGAGCGCGCGGGCGACCCGGCCGATCTGTTCGAGCGAAGCGTGCGGACAGCCGATGAGGACGAAGTCGACGTCCTCGCTGTCACCGATCGAGTTGAGCGATTCGTAGACGGCGCGCCGCTCGGCCTCGCCGTACCGGATCGGCGCGGGGATCGCGCGGCCGCCGAACGCGGCCTCGAGCGTCGGCGCGTCGGGGGTCCGGCCCGGCAGGTGGTACATCTCCACGCCGCCCGAGGACGCGGCGGCGGCCCCGAAGTGCTTGAGGTCGGCCAGATCCGGGGTGCCGAGCTCGCCGAGGACGACCGGGCGCTCCTCTTGGACGACGTCGCCGGCGAAGTAGCCGAGCAGGCCCCAGTCCTGGAACCCGTTCAGCGCGAGCGTCGTCTCGATGAGGTGCGTGCCGTAGCGGTTTTCCACGTGGTGGTTGCCCCAGCACGGGATCCGCCCGGTCAGGCTCGCGGCGCCCGTCGAGGCGCCGCCCTCGCAGTTGGTGCGCGCGCCGAGGACGGAGTTGGCGTAGACCACCGCCGAGGACTCCATCCAGGCGACGTGTTCGCCGTAGGTCGGGAGGTTGCCGACCTGGTACGGCGTGCAGGTGGCGAGCACGTTGACGCCGCGGCTGCTGGCGAACGACTCGGCCTCGGCCTGCAGGTCGATCTTGTGCTCGGGATAGGGCATGATGCCGCGCGCGTCTTCGCCGAAACCGTGCTGCAGCTGGCAGGTCGGCACCCGCATCGGCGGGATTTCCAGGTCGTCGTCGCAGTCGAGGCTGATGACCGAGAACGCCTTCGCCCAGCCGCCTTCGGCCACCAGCTTTTCCTTGGCGGGCGAAGGCTGTGTCGTCGTGCCCGCGACGTTGCGGGTCTCGCACAGCCGCTCGGCACCGAGCGCGTCGGCGTACCGGATCAGCAGATCCATCGCCGCCGCGACCGCGGCGCCTTCCGCACCGTCGCGCATCCGACGTTCTTCGTCGGTCAGCCGCACCACCGCTCAGCCCTCCACGTTGTCGCGGATCCGGTCGCGCAAGGCGGTCAGATCGACGTCGTGGACATCGCCACCGAGGGTCAGGTCCAGCGCGTGCGCGGCGGCGCTGCCCATCGCCGAACACGGCCCCATCACCCGGACGCTCGACAGAGCCGCCGCGTCGCCGTCGACGCACCGCCCGGCGGCGACCAGGTTCCGCGCGTCCGGTGAGGTCAGGCTACGCAACGGCACGTAGTGGACGTGGTCCGGCCCGAAGGGTTCCCACGCGTACCCCGACGCCCGGTCGTGCAGCTCGACCGGCCAGGCCGTGCGCGCCACGGCGTCCTCGAACGCGGTGCCGCGCTGGACCTCGTCGAGGGTGAGCTGGTGATCGGCGGCCAGCCACCGGGTCTGCCGCCGCCCCGGAAAACCGTAGGCCAGCACGGAAGCTTCCTTGAACGCCGCGGGGAACTCAGTGCGCAGGAACTCGACGACGCGGTCCGCCTGCGCCCGCCCCCGCAACTGCGCCTCGGTCGCCTCGACCGGGGTCAGCGGCGCCTCCACGTGGGTCATGTTCATCACGGCGGTGTTGCGCCCTGGGAAGAAGAAGGCGAGTCCGTCACGGCGGAGGAGGCCGTACTCGTCGGCTTTCTCGTCGATGCGGGCGACGAGCTCCGCCGTGTCCGGCTTGGCCGATTCGACCAGGCCGGTGAGCCGGATCTGCTGCGAGCCCCACACCGTGCGCTCCGGTACGCGGCACGGCAGCCCGGCTTCCCACGCCAGCGCGGCGTCGCCGGTGGCGTCCACGAACCCCTTGGCGCGCACCGCGATCGGGCCGTAGCGGCTCGCGAAGTCCACCTGCTCAATCACTCCGCCGTCGAGGCGGACCCCGCTGATCGAGGCGCCCAGCACGACCCTGATCCCGAGCTCCGAGACGAGGTTCTCGAACCACCGGCCCAGCACCACCTCGTCGTAGGGCACGGTCTGGGTGTGCGTGCGGTTGTAGGCGAGGTCGCCGGAGCGCTCCAGCGCCGGGAACATCTCGTCGAAGATCCCGTGCGTCAGCTGGTGGTACTCGGGAGCGTTCCCGTAGATCCCGCAGAACAGCCCGATCATGGAGTTCACGCACTGTCCACCCAGGACGGGAAGCGCGTCGACGAGCACGACGTCGCGGCCGAGCCGTTTCGCGTCGATCGCCGCGGTCAGACCGGCGATCCCCGCGCCGACGACGAGGAGGTCGGCTTCGAGCCGCTCCACGGAGCGGTCCGTGGAACGGGTGACGGTGTTGACGCGCAGCTCGGTCAGTGCGTGGGGCAAGAGAACTCCTCAGGACGAAGTGGACGAACGGCGCAGCGTCGCGCCTTTGTCGAGCGGCTCCACGGCGCCGGCGTAGACGCCGAGCCACGAACCGCGCCGGGCCGGCCAGGTCTGCGGGGGCCGCGTGGCCGGGTATTCCGCGAGCCGCTGCTCGAATTCGGCGGGATCCACGAGCAGGTCGACGGTGCGGGCCGGCACGTCGATCGCGATCTCGTCGCCGGTGCGCACCACGCCGAGCGGGCCGGGGATGCCGCCTTCGGGGGTGACCTCCCCGACGACGATGCCCTTGTTGACGAGCCCGGAGAGCTGCCCGTCGGTGACGAAGGCGACCTGCTCGCTCAAGCCGGCGCCGCTGAGGGCGAAGACCACGCTGGAGGCCATGCCCATCCCCGGGGTTCCGGTGACGCCGAGCCCGCGGAGCACGAGCACCTCACCGGGCCGCACCTCGCCGGCCTCGATCCCCGCGGTGGCCGCCGGCGCCGACTCGTAAACCCGCGCCGGGCCGCGGAAAGCCCGGGCGCGCGTCTCGGTGACCGACAGCTTCACGATCCCGGTGCCGGGACAGAGGCTGCCGCGCACCAGCACGATCGTCGAATCCGGCCGGATCGGTTCGGCCCTGATCACGTTCGCGTCGACCACCGCGCCGGCGAGGTTCTCGGCCATCGTCCGGCCGTTCACCGTCACGACCGAACCGTCGACGACGTCGCCGAGCTGGGCCAGCACCGCGCGCGCACCGCCGGCGTCGTCGAACTCCTCGATCGACGCCGGTCCGTTGGGCCGCACCGCCGCGAGCGGGCCGACGTGGCGGCCGAGCTCCTCGAACAGGCCGTGCACGTCGAGGTCTCCGGGGAGTTCGGCGGCGATCGCCTCGAGGTGCTTGACCGCGTTGATCGACCCGCTGACGGCGATCACCGCCGCCACCGCGTTGCGGACCGCACCCGGCGTCATCACGGTGCTGGGCCGGCGACCGGCCTCGACCGCAGCCATGATCGCGGCGCCCGAAGCACGGACCGCCGCCCACATGGTGTCGCTGTTGGCGCGGGTCGGCGCCGTGCCGGGCAGTGCCATGCCGAGCGCCTCGGCGACGATGTGCATGGTGTTGGCCGTGCCCATGCCGGTGCAGACACCGGGGCTGGTGATCGCCCGATCCGACGCGGCGCACAGGTCTTCGAAGCTGATCGCGCCCGACGCCACCTTGCCGGCGTCGACGAACACGTCCTCGATGTCGACGCGGCGGCCGCCCTCGAGGGCTCCGCAGCTGTGGTAGCCGCAGGCGATGACGAGCGTGGGCACGTCGGTGCGCGCGGCGGCCATCAGCTGGCCCGGCGTGGTCTTGTCGCACGAGGCCAGGCAGACCATCCCGTCGAGCTGCGCCCCGTCGACCACGGCTTCGATGTCGTAGGACACCAGGTCCCGGCCCGAAAGGACGTAACCACCACCGCGGCCGGCGGCCATGATGAAGTCGGTCGGGGCCACCGTCCGGATTTCGAAGGCCAGCCCGCCGGCTTCGTCGATCGAATCCCGCACCGCGGCGGCGATCGCGTCGAGGTGGGAGAAACAGGGCGCCAGTCCGGACGACGAGTTGACCACGGCGATCTTGGGGCGCCGGATCTGCTCGTCGGTGTAGCCCATCGACTTCCACTGCGTCCGGGTCGTCGCCCACCGGGGCGAGCCGACCGGGTGGTTGCTGCGCAGCTCGGGTCTCGTGGTGATCGTGACCTCCTGGGTTTCGGGCGGGATCATTCGGACGCGGTGTCCGCCCGCGAGGCCGCCGGCTCGGCCGGGGCACCGAGCAGCACGGTGCCCCGGGTCTCCGGGCCGATCCACGCGCCGGCGAAGAACAGCACACCGCCGAGGACGATCAGGACCACCGCGGTGTACTCGTACGGCATCACGGTCTGCAGGACGGTGATCCAGACGCTGTAGAGCGCGGGCAGGATGAGGCTCAGGGTGTAGACGCTGCCGTAGCCCGAGGAGCGGACACCGGCGCCGAAGCGTTCGTTGAGGTAGACGACGAGGCACCCGAGCGGGGCGTTGGGCAGCACGAAGGCGACGAACGCGACGATCCCGATCGACAGGAACCCCGCCCCGGACCGCGCGAGCAGCACGAGGACCAGGTAGGCGAGGCTCGCGCCGACGGTGATGGCGACGGCGCAGCCGAGCAGCAGTTTGCGGCGGCCGATCCGCTGACCCAGCACGCCGGCGAGGATCATGCTGATGATCGTCGCGACGTTGGCGACGATCTCCAGCGTGCTGACGTTGGAGGGGTTCTGGTGAAGCACCCCGACCAGCAGCCCGGGCATGAAGGACAGCACGACCTGGGCGGCGAACCACATCCCGGTCATGAGGAGGAACACCTGGCCGAAACCGCGGATGTTCCGGCGGCTGAACAGCTCGAAAATCGGCGCGCGATTTCCTTCCCGCGATTTCTTGAGTTCCTTGAGGTCGACCTCGGGCACGCGCGAGTAGTAGGCGATGTAGGCAATTCCGAGCAGGAATCCGAAGAAGAACGGAATTCGCCAGCCCCAGGACTTCAGTTCCTCGTCGGGAAACCGCTCCAGCACGACGAGCTGGATGATGCTGATGAGCGTGATGGCCGCGGGGGCGCCGGCGGCCATCACCCCGCCGACCAGGCCGCGCCGGCGCATCGGCGAGCGCTCGATGGCCAGCGGCACCGGCCCCGCGTACCCGCCGCCGAGGAAGATGCCGCCGATGAGGCGGAGCAGGATCAACCCGACGATCGACCCGTAACCCCAGGTCGCGTACCCGGGCATGAGGCCGATCAGCAGCGTCACGACGGTGAAGCCGACGCCGGTGATCAGGGTGACCCGCCGTCGCCCGATCTTGTCGGCCAGGTTGCCGAAGATCGGGCCGCCGATCGGCCGTCCGAGCAGGGTGACGACGAAGATGACGGTCACGAGGGTGACCTTCGTCGTTGCCGACATGGAGTCGGGTTCGAAGTAGTCCATCACCGCCGGCAGCACGAGCGCGGGCAGGTAGATGTCGAAGCTGTCAACGAACAGCGAAAGGATGCCGCCGATGACTGATCGTCGTGCTTCCGGAGTCAGTCGCTCGTCTGTTACGGGTGCGGTCGTCGACATCCAGGGAATTCCTTCCGATCACGAATATCGCACCGATGCGATATATCGCTTGTCGCGAAAGAGTCTAAGAATCCGCGGGGAAACCCGGAAGTCAGAAATCCTGATCCCGAGCATCAACCCAGGTTATGATCACGTGGTCAGCTCAACCGCTCGCCGATGCCGCGCAGCGCCTCGCGCAGCCAGGCGTGTGCGGGGTCAGCGTCGAGATCTTCGTGCCACCACAGGCTCTCCACGATGCCCTCCGGCTCGCCGGGGCATTCGAGGACCTTGAGGTCGAACCGCTTGGCGAGTTCGACGGCCAGCCGCCGCTGCACCAGGGCGATCCGGTGGGTGCCGGCCACCAGCGCGGGCACGGCCTGGTAGCTCTCGACGCTCATCGCGACCCGCGGCGCGAGTCCCAGCGCGGCGAGCCGGCGGGACACCGGCGGCAGGGCCACCCCCGGCTCACGGTGGTACGGCACCACCCAGTCCAGCCGCCGCAGGTCGGTCAGGGTGAGCCCGGCGTCGCCGATCTCGTGGCCGGCCCACAGCACGCACACCCACTCGTCGCGGAACAGCTCGGCCGACCGGAGCCGGGGCAGCTCCTCCAGCTCGATCGGCGGCGCGACCACCCCGTCGACGAACCGGACGATCCGGGGCAGGTCGGCGCTCAGCGACTCGCGGACGAGCCGGATCCGCAGCCGGGCCCGGGGCGCCTCCCGCTCGAACAGCTCGGCGAGCGGCTGGCCGATCACGGTGAGCGTGTAGTCGGCCATCAGCAGCGTGAACTCCCGCACCGACGTGCCGGGTGCGAAGCTCGAACCGGTGGCGAACAGCTGCTCGGCGGCCGCGCACACGTCCTCGACCTGGCGCACGAGCTGCCGGGCCAGCGGAGTCAGCACGTACCCGCGCCCGGCCCGGACCAGCAGCTCGTCCTCGAAGTGCCGCCGCAGCCGCGCCAAGGCCGCGCTCAACGCCGGCTGGCTGACGCCGACCCGCTCCGCGGCGCGGGTCACGTTGCGCTCGCGCAGCAGCTCCCGGAGCACGACGAGCAGGTTGAGGTCGAGCCCGGCCAGGTGCGTCGTCCGGCGGCTCACCTGGATCCACTTCCTCTGCGCCCGGCCATTCGTGCACCTTACGGCGCTGCGGCGAGCCCCTCTCGGACCGCACCCGGACCGAAGCACCGGACGCCTGCTGAGCGAGCGCTTAGAATGGGCCGACGGTCCACGCCCGCGGGGCTGGGCCCGCAGATCTGGGAGGATCGCCGGATGACGACTTCGCTCTCGGCCGAGCTGTGGCCCGACGTGCAGCCCGAAACCGCGCGCCGGCTCATGCTCGCGGGTGTGGAGTCCTTCGCGAAGCGCGGCTACCACGCCACGACCACGCGCGACATCGCCGGCGCCGCGGGCATGAGCCCGGCCGCGCTGTACGTGCACTTCCCCTCGAAGGCGGCGCTGCTGTTCGCGATCAGCCGCAGCGGGCACGAGCAGACGCTCGCCCTGGTCGAGAACGTGGTCGCCAACGTCGAGGACCCCGTGGACCGCATCCGGCTCGTCGTGGAGGACTTCGTCGCCTGGCACGCCCGGCGGCACACCGTGGCGCGCGTCGTGCAGTACGAGCTCAACGCCCTGCCCGAGAAGGAGTTCGAAATCGTCACGGAACTGCGCCGCCGCATCGAGCGCATCGTCCGCGACGTCATCTCCGCCGGCGCCGCCTCCGGCGCCTTCACCGTCACCGACCCCCACACGGCGGCCCGCGCCGTGCTGTCCCTCGGCGTCGACGTGGCCCGCTGGTACAGCGAACGCACTCGCCAGACGCCCGCCGCGCTGGGCAAGGAGTACAGCGAACTGGTGCTCCGCATGCTCGGCGCGCGCAGCGCCTGACCACGCCTGACCGGGTCGCCGCCGCCGCGGCGTGGGGGCTTTCGAGGCCGCAGCACTCACCGATCGGCCTCAGGTCGCCCACGGACCGGTCGCGTGGTTGTCCCGCGTGACGCGCTCCGATCCGGCTGCCGTTTGACAGCGGCGGTTCGAGCGAAAGGCCGATGTCCGCAGCTTCGACGGGTTCGGCGGCGCCGACGACTGATCCCACGGACAGCGCGCGGGGCGAACAGCGCGGCGAACTGGTGCTCCGCATCCTCGGCGCGCGCAGCGTCTGACCACGTCTGACCACGCCTGACCGGGTCAGCCACTCGCGGCCGCCGCCGCGGTGAAGCGTTGCGCGATGCGCGCCAGGCGGTCCAGCAGGCCCGGCGGGGGGTCTTCCACGACGAAGTCGTAGTCCCACTGCGCGAGGTAGAAGGGGACCGCCTCGAGGTGGTGGGAGCCGGTGCGCAGGCGGCACGTGTGGTCGTCCACGGGTTCGACCACGCCGACCGTCGGGGGGACCCGGGCGGCGAGGACGTCGGCGGGCACGGAGACGCGCACGGTGAGCTGGTGGGCGTACGGCGCGGCCGAGATCTGGCGCGACACGTACGCGGCGAGGTCGTCCGCGGGTGGCTCGCGCGGGGTGAAGCGGAACCCCGGCCGGGGGACGCCGTCGATGCGGTCGACGCGGAAGGTGCGCCAGCCTTCGCGGCCCAGGTCGTACGCGACGAGATACCAGCGGCGGCCGGTGCAGACCAGGCGCAGGGGCTCGACGTCGCGGTCGGTGACCGTGCCGGCGTGGTTCGCGTAGCTGAAACGCAGCCGCTCGTGGTCGCGGCAGGCGGCGGCGGTGACGGTCAGCGCCTCGGCGTCGACGACCGGTCCCCCGCCGCCGAGCTGCAGCATCGCGGAGCCGACGGCGCTCACGCGGTGCCGCAGGCGCGCGGGCAGCACCTGTTCGAGCTTGGCCAGCGCGCGCACGGACGTCTCTTCGATGCCCGAGACCGTGCCGTTCGCGGCGGTGCGCAGGCCGACGGCGACCGCCACGGCCTCGTCGTCGTCCAGCAGCAGTGGCGGCAGCGCGGCCCCGGCGCCGAGCCGGTACCCGCCGGCGACCCCGGGGGTCGCGTGCACCGGGTACCCGAGGCCGCGCAGGCGCTCGACGTCGCGGCGGACCGTGCGGACGTCGACGCCGAGGCGGTCGGCCAGGTCGGGGCCCGGCCAGTCGCGGCGGGCCTGCAGCAGGGACAGCAGGCGCAGCAGCCGCTCCGAGGTTCCGTACATGCGCCTCACTGTGCCAGAGGTTGCGGACAGGATCGGTCCTCGATCCGCGAGAACTTGCCAGCGACCGCCCCGGCCGGTGAAGTGGGCGCATGCAGATCGATCCGCACGCGTTGCTCGCCGTGGCCCGCGAAGAGGCCGAACTGGGGAAGGCCGAGGGCGGGGTGCCGATCGGCGCCGCCCTCTTCGACCGCGACGGCACCCTGCTCGGCCGCGGCCACAACCGCCGCGTGCAGGACGGCGACCCGTCGCTGCACGCCGAGACCACGGCGTTCCGCAACGCCGGGCGGCGCCCGCACTACCGCGACACGATCATGGTCACCACGCTCTCGCCGTGCTGGTACTGCAGCGGGCTCGTGCGCCAGTTCGGCATCCCGCACGTGATCATCGGCGAAGCGGAGACGTTCGACGGCGGCCACGGCTGGCTCGCCGAGCACGGCGTGCGGATCGAACTGCTCGCCGACCCCGGGTGCACCGCGCTGATGAAGGAGTTCATCGCCACGCGGCCGCAGCTGTGGTTCGAGGACATCGGCGTTCCGTCCACTTCGGACTGACTCACTCCGCGCAGACGGTCCGGTTGCGCCCCGCGCTTTTCGCGCGCCGCACCGCCTTCGCGGCCGCCCCGAAGACCGCGGCGAGCGCGTCGCCGTCGGCCGGCCGCGCGGCGACGCCCACGGACACCGTCGCCCACGCGAACTGCGGGCTGCCGTACGGCGCTTTCAACGCAACGGCCGTCGAAGCGACGCGCAGGCGGATGCGCTCCGCGATCGCCAGCGCGTCGAACCGGCTGGTGCCGGGCAGCAGCACGGCGAACTCGCCACCACCCGACCGGCCGACGAGGTCGCCGGAGCGGACTTCGTCGCGCAGGGCGCCGGCGATCGCGCGCAGCACCGCGTCGCCGACGGAACGGCCGTGGTGGTCGTTGACCTCGCCGAACCGGTCGAGATCGAGCACCAGCACGGAAAACACGGGCGCCGAGACGGCACTGACGCGCGCGGCGTCCCACCAAGCGGACGCCGTGAGCGCACCGGTGCCCGCGTCGGCCGGCGACCCGGCTTTCGGCCTGGCCGCGGCACTCCCGCGGTGCAGCACCACGAGCGCCGCCGCGAGGAGCGGCACGATGAGCGGCGAGTCGACGACGGCCCACGCGAGCGCGATGCCCAGCGCGGCCATCGCGACGTCGAACAGCACCGCCGAAATGCCGACGCGATAGCCCCGCACGGCGCCGGTGATCGCCGCGTCCGCACCGGCGAAGACGAGCGCGGCCACCACGAGCAGGCCCATGAGCCGCAGGTCGCCGAGCGAACTCGGGTGCATCGGCACCGTCGCGGCGAGGAAGCCCCCGGCCAGCAGCACGGCGAGCGCCGTCGCGGCGACCTCGAACACCTGCCGGTACAACGGCCGGCGCCGCACGCGCAGCCACCCGTGCGCGCCCGACACCACCGCGAGCACGACAGCGGGCGCCGGCGGCAGCACCACCGCGCCCGCGAACACCCACGGGGTGCCGAAACCCGGGCCCAGCAACGTTTCCCCGCGTTCGCGTTCCGCTGACCGGCACAATTCCGCGCACCCCAGCAAACCCGCGACGAGCACCGCGAACCCGGTGACCCCCGTCAGCGGCCGCGGCAGCAGCACGGCCACGAGCACGGTCGCCGCGAGCGCCAGCACGTCCACGCACAGCACGAAAGCCAGCAGCGCGCGAGTCCGCACCCGCCACAGCGCCCAGTTCGCGACGACGCCGGGAGACCGGCGCCGCGGACCCCCTCCGGCCGTCGCCGGATCCCCCACCATTTCGGCAAAATAGCCGGTTCCGCGCTTCGTCGGCACCACCTTAAGTGGGCAGGTCTTTCGTACCCGGCGGCTCGGGCGGATGGGTCGCGGAACCGGTGACGGTGATCACCGGCAGAAGCGCGGTTAGGCCGGCCCCGCCTCGGAAAACCGGCCGCCTGAAGCCGATCGGGGCTTCGCACCTTCGAGAAGAGGAGCTTCCATGAAGACCATTCGCCGTGTCGTGACCGCCGCAGCGATCGCCGTGCCGCTGACGCTCGGGGCCGCCGGCATCGCCTCCGCGGACACCTACAACACCGCGAACGCGGCCGCGGGACCCGACGGCGTGAGCACGAGCAGCACGCACGCCACCACGGGTGACCGAGGCGGTGGCAGCGCGTCCTACCGGCAACAGAACACCACGGCCGGGCCGGACGGCGTGAGCACCGACCACACCACCGCCGGCACCGACGGCCACGGCGGCGCGAGCTTCGAGCAGGGCCAGAACTGGGCCGGCCCGGACGGCGCCGGCTCGAGCACCACGAACGCCGGCACCTCGGGTCACCACGAGAACGGCGGTCTGAGCGGCCTCCTGGGCCGCTGATCCGGGCACCGGCGGGGGGGGGGGGGGCCGCCACCCCCCCCCCCCCCCCCCCCCCCCCCCCCCGGGGGGGGGGGGCCCCCCCCCCCCCCGGGCCCCCCCCCCCCCCCGGGGCCCCGGGGGCCCCGCCGGGGGGGGCCCCCGCGGGCCCCCCTGGTCCGGGGGGGTGGGCGGGGCCCCGGGGGGGGGGGCCCGGGCGGGGGGGGGGGGGGGGCCGCCCCCCCCCCCCCCCCCCCCCCCCCCGCCGCGCTGTCCCCCGGGTGGGCGCCGGTGACCCACCGCCGTCTCAGGGAGTGGGTGGCCGTTCGCTCGCCGCAACCGGCTGTGCGACGCGGCGTTTCCCCTCCACCGTCCCAGGTGGCGGGAACCCGGGATCGCCGAGCCGACCACAGAGTTTCCCAGTCACCGGGAACCCGTGAATTCATCGCCGCGACACCCGTCGGCCCGGATCGCGTCACGGATGCCCTGTCTACTGAGCGCTCCGTTCACCGTGACCAGACTGCGGGGTAACTAGATGAGACGTGTTGTGGCCGGCATCGGCGGGGCCGCGCTCGCGTTGTCCGGGCTGTTCGCCCTCCCGGCGGGCGCCGACTCCGGCAACACCGACGCGTTCACCACCAAGACCGCGTACGAGCCGCAAGGCAACCTGAACTCGTACGAGCGGCTGCCGTCGTCGTTCCGCCCGGTGTTCACCGAGAACGTCTCCCGCCACGGCGCGCGCACCCTGTCCGACAGCGACGACGGCGACGCCTTGCTGGCGCTGTGGAACGCGGCGAAATCCGAGGGCGCGCTCACGGGCGTCGGCCGGCAGCTCGGGCCGGACGTGCAGTCGCTGCTCGCCGCGAACGCCCACGACGGCTACGGCCTGCTCACGCAGGAAGGCCGCGACGAGATGCGCACGACCGCGCAGCGCATGGTGCGCCGCCTGCCGTCGCTGTTCGCCGACGCCGCCACCGGCAGCGCGCCGAAGATCGACGTCGTCGCGTCGAGCCAGCAGCGCACGGTGGACAGCGCGAACGAGTTCGCGGCGGGCCTGAAGACGGCGAAGCCGGGCCTGCCGGTCACGCCGACCCGCACCGACGACACGTTGCTGTACTTCCACAAGTCGAACGTCGAGTACAACGACTACGTCGACAACGACCCGCGCGTCGCCGCCGCCGAGAAGGCCGCGACGGACCAGCCGCGCACGCACGCCGTCGCGCGATCGGTGCTGGAGCGCAGCTTCTCGAAGAAGTTCGTCGACGAGGTCGTGGCCGGCAAGCACGCGGAGTTCAAGGACGAGATCGCGGCCGCCGATGCGGTGTACGCGCTGGACCAGGTGACCGCCGACCTCGCCGGCGAAGGCCGCTGGCACTTCGACCGCTACCTCACGCCCGACGAGGCCGCGTGGTTCGGCTACCTCGACGACGTGACGTCGTTCTACGAGAACGGCCCCGCTTTCGCCGGCAGCGACATCACGTACAAGATGGCCGGCGGCCTGCTCGACGACCTGTTCGCGCAGCTGGACGCCAAGCGCGCCGGCACCACCACGCGCGACGCCGAGCTGCGTTTCACGCACGCCGAGGAAATCTTCCCGCTGGCGACGCTGCTCGGCCTGCCGGGCAGCACGCAGCAGCAGCCGGAGTCGACGCTCTACACGTACGCGAACAACCCGTTCCGCGGCGCCCGCGTGGCCCCCATGGCGGCCAACATCCAGTGGGACCTTTACAGCGACGGCCACACGTACCTCGTGCGCATGCTCTACACCGAAAAGCAGACCGCCTTCAAGCCCTCGTGCACCCCCGTGCACCGCGGCAGCTACTTCTACTCGCTCGACGAACTCGAGCGCTGCTACGGCCGCGCCTGACCCTTCGGCGACGACTCACGCGAAACCGCGGGGCCGGCCTGATTTCCCGGGCCGGCCCCGCTTCGCGCTCCGCGCGGATACCAGCCCGCTGCGCCTCCCTGTGGCACTCACCGCGCCAGGCCGCAAACACCACTCCAGCACAGTGCGAAACCCGCACTGCCGGCGAAACCGACGTACGGTGATTCGCGGCCGCACTGACCGCGGCAAGCCCCGAACACCGCTCCTGCTCACCAAGCCGAACCACACGAGCGAGCACTGAGCGAAGGCGCCCGCTGCTCCACAAACACCCGCGCGGCCGGCGGCAGCCGGTCCGCTGCGCTTCACGGCCGCACTCGCCGCGCCTAGCCGAATCAGCCGCCCGGGCGTCACGCCCTTGGCCGCGCCACATCACGCGAGCGGCCATTGCCGAGCGGCACCGCCCGCGAAGTTCCGCAAACACCCGTGCTGCCGGCGGCAGCGGTCCGCGGCGCTTGACGGCAGCACTCACCGCGCCAGGCCGCAAATGGCGGCGCCATCACCGATACCGCTCACCACGCCACATCACGCGAGCGGCCATGGCAGAGCGGCACCGCCCGCGAAGTTCCACGAAACCCCCGCGCCTCAGGCGGACACTGCTCCGCAACAACACGCGGCCGCAGTCGTCCACCAGGCCGAAGCGCCGCGCCGCGCCACTCCCGTGCGTCGCGCCGCATCACGCGAGCGAGCAACCCAGCGCGCAAACGTCCGAAGTTCCGTTCACCGCACCAACTCCGGCCACCGGCCCGGTCGCCGTTCCCGCTGACCGGGCCACGCCGCGCGGGCGAGCACTGCTGGGCCGGACTCCTTCCGGCGACACGACCCACCCGCGGCATCGGCAAGATCACCACGCCGTTTTCCTTGCCAGCCCAGGGATTCCCGCCAAACCGACCGGTTTCCGGGCACCACAACAGAGCCCCGTGCCCAACCCATGATCGTCGCGGGCTCCCTCTTGCCACCACCGACTTTCGGTGGTTTTTTTCTTCCCGGGCGGAGACCTTGACACTCCTCAATGGTCTAGTCCATTGTGGCGAGGCACACATCCCCACCGAGTGCCCCTTCGAGTTGATACCGCCGCATCGGCATCGGAGGTGCTCCACACCAGCACGTTTCGGCGTGCGTCCCGCGTTGGAGGACCCATGAAACCCCTGCGTCGCATGGCCACGCTCGCGCTCGCCGCGGGCGCGGCGCTGGCCACGACCGTCAGCCTCGCCCCGACGGCGCTCGCCGCGCCGGACCCCGTGGTCGCGTCGCCCTACCTGTACCAGTGGGGCGGCCAGACCGACCCCGCCGCCGCGATGGACGCCACCGGCGTCAAGGCGTTCACGCTCGCGTTCATGCTGTCCGACGGCGGCTGCAACCCCAAGTGGGACGGCAACCGCGACCTCACCGGCTCCGACTCCGACCTCATCCAGAAGATCCGCTCGGCCGGCGGCGACGTGATCCCGTCGTTCGGCGGCTGGTCCGGCTCGAAGCTCGGGGCGAACTGCAGCACGCCGGAAGACCTGGCCGGCGCGTACCAGAAGGTGATCGACGCCTACCAGCTCAAGGCGATCGACCTCGACATCGAGAACACCGACGAGTTCGAGAACGCGACGGTGCAGGACCGCATCCTGAACGCCGTCAAGATCACGAAGCAGAAGAACCCGGGCGTGCGCGTGGTCATCACCATGGGCACGAGCCCGCAGGGCCCGACCGAGTGGGGCAGCCGCCTCATCACGCAGGCGAAGGCGATCGGCGCGAACGTCGACGTCTGGTCGGTCATGCCCTTCGACTTCTCCGACGGCGGCGACATGGCCGCGATGACGAAGTCGGCGGTCGACGGGCTGGCCGGCCAGCTCAAGTCCGCGTTCGGCTGGAGCGACGACGAGGCGTACCGCCACAGCGGTCTCTCGTCGATGAACGGCAAGACCGACAACGCCGGCGAGACCGTCACGGTCGACAACTTCACGTCGATCCGCGACTACGCCACCAGCCACCACCTCGGCCGCTTCACGTTCTGGGCCGCCAACCGCGACTGCAGCGGCGGCGGTGACTGCAGCGGCATCGACCAGGAGAAGTACGCGTTCACCAAGGTCGTG
This sequence comes from Amycolatopsis sp. NPDC051903, assembly GCF_044452505.1. Classification (NCBI taxonomy): domain Bacteria; kingdom Bacillati; phylum Actinomycetota; class Actinomycetes; order Pseudonocardiales; family Pseudonocardiaceae; genus Amycolatopsis; species Amycolatopsis sp. NPDC051903. Next base: position 305,802 of record NZ_JBITBT010000004.1, read on the forward strand.
GCCGGCTACCAGGGCTGACGACGCCGAAGCGGGGATCCCGGAACCCGGGGTCCCCGCTCCTTCGCCCGAATAGTAGCCATGGACATTATGTCCATGTACTGTATTTGGCGTGCGCCTCACCACCCCGACCACCGGTCACCTGGTCTGGCGGCTCTCGCTGAAGTGGCGGGCGGCCGTCGACCGGACCGTGAAACCGCTCGGGCTCACCCAGGCCCAGTACTCGCTCCTCGCGACGCTCACGGGCCTGGTGCGGCGCGGGGTGCGGCCGAGCCAGCGCGAACTGGCCGACCACATGGGACTCGAGCCCCTGCACGTGTCGAAGCTGGCGCGGGCGCTCGAACAGGCCGGTCTGCTCACCCGTCCCCCGGACCCGGACGATCCGCGCGCCGTGCGGCTCGACCTCACCGACCGGGGCCACGAGGTGATCACCGAGGCCATCAAGCTCGTGCGCGACCTGCACGAGGACCTGACCGCGAACATCGGCGGCCCGCGCAGCGCCGGGACCCGCCGGTTTCGCGCCACCCTGCAGACCCTGCTGGGTGACCAGCCCACCAGAGGAGAAGCCATGACCACAGCCAGACCCGTCGGCGGCCGCGACCTCAACCTCGCCGCCGCGGCGGCGCGTTCCCTGCTCACCACCCTGCTGGAGCGCGAAGGCCTGGACTTCATCGACTACGTCGTCCTGCGCACGGTCGCCGACCAGGCCCGCCCCGCGGACGCCCTCGTCTCGGCGATCACCGCGACCGCCATCGCGTCCCCGGACACCGCGCGCTCGGTGATCACCAAGCTCACCGAAGCGGGCCGCCTCACCGCCGACGCCGGCCTCGTCGACGTCACCCCCGTCACCCGCGAACTGGTCGAACACCTGACCACGGACTCCACCCGCGCCGGGGACCAGCTGTTCGCGGGCATCGCCCCGGAGGACCTCGACACGGCGAAGCGCGTGCTCGACACGATCACGGCTCGCGCCGCGGAAATCCGCGCCACGCTGTGACCGCCGGCGCTTGACCTTGACACCGTGACAAGGTCTTCACTGAGGCGCAGGAGGTGGTTCCCATCAACCCGCCACACCGCAACCCACCGGACCCGCGTCTCGTCGACGCGCTGGGCGCCGGCAACTCGTCGACGCGCCTGCGGGCGGCGCTGACCGCCGGCACGCAGGCCGACCCCGGCCTCACCGACGTGCTCGTGGCGCGGTGCGCGATCGAGCCGGACTTCTCCGTACGCGACATGCTCACGTGGGCGTTGACCCGGCTCCCGGCGGAGCTCACCGTGCCCCGGCTGCTCGGACAGCTGCGGTCCGATCGCGCGCAGGCCCGGAGCCAGGCGTTGCACACGCTGTCCAAGATCGGGGACGGGAGCGCCTGGCCGGCGATCACGCGGTCGCTGCTGCACGACGCCGATGACGAGGTCGCGCGCAGTGCGTGGCGTGCCGCCGTCGTCCTCGTGCCCGCCGGGCACCGGCGCGAGCTGGCCACCGACCTGGCCGCGCAGCTCGGCCGCGGTGACCGGGCCGTGCGGCTGAGCCTCAGCCGGGCGCTCGTCGCCCTCGGCGACGTCGTCGTGCCGGTTCTCGAGCAGGCCCGGGCGAGCAACGATCCGCTGGTGCGGGCGCACGCCCGCGCCACCGAGCGGCTCCTGCACGACCCGGATGCCGGGTTCGACCTGGCCGTCGACGAGGCGGACCGGATCGTCGCGCTCGGTCCGGAACGGGTCGGGGGCGCCGCGTGCTGATCGGTGAAGTGGCGCGCCGCTCGGGGGTGAGCACCCGGATGCTCAGGCACTACGACTCCCTCGGGCTGGTGCGCCCCACCGGCCGCACCGTCGGCGGGTACCGCGAGTACTCGGAAGAGGACATCCGCCGGATCTTCCACGTGGAGAGCCTGCGGTCACTGGGGTTGTCGCTGCGCCAGATCAGCCGGGCGCTGGCCGATCCCGCGTTCGCACCGTCCACATTGGTCGGTGACCTCATCCGGCGGACCGAGGACCGGCTGAAGCGGGAGCAGGAGCTGCTCGACCGGCTGCGGGCGGTCGACGCCTCGGCGCCGTTCGACTGGCAGGGCGTCCTGCGCATCGTCGAGCTCCTGCACGGGCTCGGCTCACCCGACGCCGCGCGCCGGCAGCAGACCGTCCTGGCTCCGGCCGAGGACGCGCCGGTGCCCGCCGAGCTGCTGGCCGAGGCGGTGCTCGCCGAAGCCGATCCGTACGTCGCGGGTGCCCTGCGCTGGGCCCTCGCGCGGGCGGGCGCCGACGGTGTGGCGAGCCTGGCGTCCGGCGTGCGCTCGGAGCACGCCGAGATCCGGCGGCGCGCCGTCCGGGCCCTCGCCGAGCTACCCGGTGACGAGGCGACCGCCGCGCTGGCGGACGCACTCGGCGACGCCGACCCGGCCGTGCACCGGCACGCCGCGCTGGCCCTGGGCGCCCGTGGCTCGACCACCGCCGTGCCCCCGCTCGTCGCCATGATCGTCGAGGGCACGAACGACGTCGAGGCGGCCGAGGTCCTGGGCACGCTCGCCGCGGAGCCCGACCGGGCGAATCGGATCATGACGGCGCTGGCCGGCGAGCTCGCCGCAGCCACCGCGGACTCCCCGGTGCGAATCCGCCTGGTGCAAGCGCTGGCCGAGCTGCCCGCGACCAGCGCGCACGGCCTCCTGCGGCAGCTCGCGCACGACGAAGATCGGGCGGTGGCCGCCATCGCCTCGGCCCTCGTGGGCATCGCCGAGGAACGACCTCGAGGCTGAGCCCGAGGCCGGAGATCGGCGAAACGGACGCCCCGGGAACGCGTGACCAGCGGCGGCACCGGATCGTGCGCCGGCACGAGGGGAGCAGCACCACGGTGGGTCGCAGCTGCCTCACGGGACGAAGCAGGTCCGGGAGCCGGCCGGCGGCCTCTGCACGGCGTGGGGCGGTTCAACCACGCCCTGATCACCGAGCCCGCACCCGAACGGGCGAGCGACGAGCACTCACCCGGGCCGTCTCAAGCGGCGACGGTGATCTCCAGCGCGGCGTGCCCGGCTTCCGTCAGCTCGGCGGCCACGCGACCGGCGGCGGAGTCGGCGGCGGGACGGATGAAGCCGCCGTGGGCGAGGGCGTGGGCGGTCATCTGGTCGCAGCACGCGAAACCGTCGATGAACAGGTCGGGCTCGCTGCTGGTGGTCATTTCCGCGCGGTGGGCGGCGACCGCCCGGAGCATCGCCATCGCGCGGTGCGTCAGCTCGACTGCAGCGCCTTCTGAACCGGACACCGGTACCGACCTTCTTCCTGATGAATCCACTTACTCGGAGTCATCGCCCGCTGGGCCGAATGTGTTAACAACCACATCGTATTACTCCGAACTTGTGACGTTCACGAGGCCTCGCCGGTTCCGGTGCGTCGCGACTCCGGCCGCCGCGGGCTCACAGCTGGGTAGCACCTCCGTCCGCGACGAACTCGGCGCCGGTCGTGTACGTGGCGTCGAAGGCGAGGAACGCGGCCGCCCTGGCGATCTCGGCGGGCGTGCCGAACCGCTGCATGGGGTTGTCCGCGACCCGCTCCGCCTTGTACCGCTCGGCGGCCTCCGCGCTCATCGCCTTCTCCAGCGCCCCCGTGTCGATGGGGCCGGGGCTGACCGCGTTGACCCGGACGCCGCGTGGGAGCAGTTCGCGGGCGAGGCTGCGGGTCAGCGAGCGCAGCGCCGCCTTGCCGGCCGCGTACACGCTGGTGTCCGGCAGGCCCGTGACGTTCGCGATCGAGGTGGTGAGGACGACGCCGGCGCCCGGGCTCAGCAGCGGCGCGAGCTTCTGCACGGTGAAGAACGCGCCTTTGACGTTGATCGCGAACAGCTCGTCGTAGACCTCCTCGGTGGTCGATTCGAAGGGCGTGGTCACCGCGATGCCGGCGTTGACGAACAGGGCCTCGACCGAGCCGAGCTCACGCTTCACGCGGTCGGCCAAGGCGTCCACATCGGACAGTGCGGCCACGCTGCCCCGTGCGGTCAGCGCGTTCTCGCCGAGCCGTTCGCGCGCCGCGTCGAGCGTGGCCTGGGAGCGGCCGGTGATCAGCACGCGGGCGCCGTCGTCGGCGAGTAGCTTCGCCGTGGCGAACCCCAGGCCGCTGCCGCCGCCCGTGATCACCACGTTCTTGCCGCTGTACTTGCCCATTCCTTCGTTCTTCCTCTCGTGGGGGCGGCGTCAGCCGCGGGGGAACTCGCCGCCGTCGACGAAGAGAGTGCTGCCGGTCAGCCAGCTCGCCTGGCCGGACACGAGGAACAGCACGGCGTTCGCGATGTCGTCGGGTTCACCGTCGCGGCCGAGCGGCGTGGGGGTGTCCGGCCCCGGCCCGGTGTCCAGACGGGCCCACTGCTCCCGCGTCGCTTCACCGCCGGGGGTCGCGACCCGGCCCGGCGACACCGCGTTGACCCGGATCCCGGCCGGGGCCAGCTCGGCGGCCAGGCCCCGGCTGTAGTTCTCCAGCGCCGCCTTCGCCGCCGTGTAGTGCAGGAACGGCGGTGCCGACGTGGGGACCGCGGCCGAGGAGATGTGCACGATCACCCCCGAGCGCCGCTCCCGCATCCCCGGTGCCAGCAGCGAGTCCAGCCGCACCGCCGCCAGGAGGTTGAGGTCCAGGGCGTCCAGCCACTCCTCGTCGGGGATGGCCAGCGCGCCCGGGTGCGGACGCGCCCCGCCCGCGTTGTGGATCACGATGTCCACCTCCTGGGCGGCCTCGGCGAGCGTCTGCACTCCGGCCCGCGTCCGCACGTCGGCCTCCACGAAAGCGGCCCCGTCCGGCACCGCGCTCGTCGCCGACCTGGCGGTGGTGAGCACTTCGGCGCCAGCGGCCACCAGGCGGCGCACGACGGCCGCGCCGATTCCGCGCGAGCCACCCGTGACCACGGCCCGCTTCCCCTTGAGCTCCAGTGCACTCGACCCGTTTTCGATGTTCGTCATGCCTGCGACTCTTCGGCAGTCCGGAACCGCTGTCCAAGACCTGGTCGGCACCCCGTCATCCCGAAACGGCATGACGGCCGGCGCCGGTCGCTCGGTACTGTTGATGCGGTGAACGATCTCGGGACCGACCTCGAGCTGCGCCTGGTGCGGTACTTCACGGTCGTGGCGAAGCACCTGAACTTCGGCCGGGCGGCGGCCGAGCTGCACCTGGCGCAGCCGGCGCTGAGCCGCCAGATCCAGCGCCTTGAAGGCCGGCTCGGCGTGCGCCTGCTCGAGCGCACCCCGCAGGGCAGCCGGCTCACCGACGCCGGCGAGGCGTTCCTCCCGCAGGCGGCGGCGCTGCTGCAGGCCGCGCGGCAGGCGGCGCTCACCGCCCGGGCCTTCGCGCCGGCCGGCAAGGTCCTCATCGGGTACGTCGAAGACCTCGTCATCACCCCGGCCGTGCGCGACCTGCGCGGCCGGCACCCCCGGGCCGAGATCGGCACCCGCCACCTCGAGTGCTTCGACGAGCGGGCGTTCGCCGAAGGCCAGGTGGACGTGCTGGTCGTCCGGGACCCGCAGTTCGTCCCGGCCGGCGCGGCCCGCACGACCGTGCTCTACGAGGAACCGCGGATGCTGGTGGTGCCGGCCGGGCACCGCCTGGCGGGCCGCGCTTCGGTGACCCCGGACGACTTCGCGCCCGGGGAGTCGCTCGTCTGCCCGCACGGTGGTACCCGCGCGATCTACCCGACGGACGCGTACCGCCGCAGCGACCCGGGCCCGATCTCGGCCGGGCCGGTTTACGAGAGCTTCGAGGACCGGCTCGAACTCGTCGCGAGCGGCCAGGCGATCGCGGTCCTGCCGGTCGGCGACCGGCGCAGCTCGCTGCGCACCGATCTGGCCACGGTCCCCGTCCGCGGCGTCCCCGCCAGCAAGGTCGTGGTCGCCACGCGGGCCGGCGATCCGAATCCGCTGGTCGCCGGGTTCGTCCAGGCCGCCCGCGCCACCCTCACCGGCAGCGCGGCGTGATCAGCTCGCCGGCTCGCTGAGCCGCGACTCCAGGGTGCAGGCCCATTCGCGGACGATCTGCCGACGGCGGCGGGTGTCGTCGGTGAGCAGGTTCGCGAGGCCGAGGCCGCGGGCCAGGTCCAGGGTGGCTTGGACCAGCTCGCGGACGCCGGCCCGCGACTCGTCGACGCCCAGCAGCTCCACCGTCACCCGGTGCGCCTCGCGCCCGACGCGCGCCTCCAGGGGGACCAGCCTTCCGCGCAGCTGCTCGTCGGTCGACGCCACGACCCACAGCTGCAGCGCGGCGCGGAACATCGGCCCGGTGTAGAGGTTCAGCACCATCTCCACCACGCGCTCGATCCGCGACGGCCCCGTCGGCAGCCCGTCCGCCTGCGCGCGCAGCTCGGTGATCTGCGCTTCGCCGAGCAGCTCGACGGCCGCCGCGACGAGGTCCTCGCGCGTCGGGAAGTGGTGCTGCGCGGCGCCGCGCGACACGCCGGCCCGCTCGGCGATCACGGCCACGGTCACGCCGTGCCAGCCGAGCTCCCCGAGGCAGTCGATGGCGGCCTCGATGAGCCGCCGGCGCGTCGTGCGGCTGCGCTCCTGCTGCGGTTCGCGGAGCATCAGGCCGGATCGACCCAGAAGTCGAGCTGCAGGTCCTCTTCCGACGGGCCGATCCGGTACTTCGCGAAGTCGGTGACGCCTTCCGCGCGCAGCACCTCGTCGTCGAGGAAGAAGTTGCCGGTGGTCTCGCGGCTGGGCCGGGTGAGGATCGCGTACGCGGCATCGGCCATGATCTCCGGCGTGCGGCTGCGGTTCGCGAGCTCCGCGCCCACGACGTTGCGGATCGCCGCGGTGTCGATCGTGGTGCGCGGCCACAGCGAGTTCGCCGCGATGCCGTCGCCCTTCAGCTCCGCCGCGAGCCCGACGGTCACCAGGCTCATCGAGTACTTCGCGATGCTGTACGCGAGGTGCCCGGCCGTGAACCACTTCTCGTCGAGGCTGATCGGCGGCGACAGCGTGAGCACGTGGGGGTTGGCGGATTTGCGCAGGTGCGGGATCGCGAGCTTGGAGAGCAGGAAGGTGCCGCGCGCGTTGATGTCCTGCATCAGGTCGTAGCGCTTCATGCTGACCTGCTCGGTCGGGGTCAGGTCGATGGCGCTGGCGTTGTTCACCACGATGTCGATGCCGCCGAACTGTTCGACGGTCTTGGCCACCGCGGCCGCCACGCCCTCGTCGTCGCGGACGTCGCCGATGATCGGCAGCGCCGTGCCGCCCGCCTTCTCGATCGCCTCCGCGGCGGTGTAGATCGTGCCGGGCAGCTTCGGGTGCGGTTCGGCGGTCTTGGCCAGCAGCGCGACGTTGGCGCCGTCGGCGGCCGCGCGCAGGGCGATGGCCTCGCCGATGCCGCGGCTGCCGCCGGACATGATGATCGTGCGGCCCGCGAGGGTTCGTTCAGCCATTCCGGACACTCCTAGTAGGACTTCGGCAGCCCGAGGCTGTGCTGCCCGACGAAGTTGAGCACCATCTCGCGGCTCACCGGGGCGATCCGCCCCAGCCGCACCGCCGCGATGAGCGTGCCGAGGCCGTACTCGGTCGCGAGCCCGTTGCCGCCGTGGGTCTGCACGGCCTGGTCCACGGCGCGGATCGCCACCTCGGCGGCGGCGTACTTGGCCATGTTCGCCGACTCGCCCGAGGCGAAGTCGTCACCCGAGTCGTAGAGCGAAGCCGCCTTCTGGGTCATCAGCTTCGCCAGCTCCAGCTCGATCTTGATCTGCGCGAGCGGGTGCGCCAGGCCCTGGTGCGAGCCGATCGGCGCGCCCCACACCTGGCGTTCGTTGGCGTAGGCCACGGCCTTGTCGAGCGCGTAGCGCGCCGTGCCGAGCGAGAACGAAGCGCCCATGATGCGCTCGGGGTTGAGGCCGGCGAACAGCTGCGCGATCGCCGCGTCCTCCTCCCCCACCAGCGCTTCGGCCGGCAGGTGGACGTCGTCGAGGAACAGGGAGAACTGGTTCTCCGGCGCGACGAGGTCCATCTCGATCTTGCGCCGCTCGAAGCCCGGCGCGTCGGTGGGCACGATGTAGAGCGCGGGCTTGAGCCGGCCCGTTTTGGCGTCCTCGGTGCGGCCGACGACGAGCACGGCGTCGGCTTCGTCCACTCCGGAGATGAAGACTTTGCGTCCACTCAGGACCCAGTCGCCGCCGTCGCGGCGCGCGGTCGTGGTGATCTTGTGCGAGTTGGACCCGGCGTCGGGCTCGGTGATCGCGAAGACCATCTTCTTGCTGCCGTCGGCGATCCCGGGCAGCCACTGCTTCTTCTGCTCGTCGGTGCCGAAGCGCGAGATCACCGTGCCGCAGATCGCCGGAGAGACGACCATGAGCAGCAGCGGCGAGCCCGCGGCCGCGAACTCCTCCAGCACCGCGGCGAGGTCCGCGATCCCCGCGCCCCCGCCGCCGTACTCCTCGGGCAGGTTCACGCCGAGGTAGCCCAGCCGGCCCGCCTCGGTCCACAGCTCGACGGTCTTCTCGTCCGCCCGGGCCTTCTTCGCGTAGTACTCGTGCCCGTACTTGCGCCCGAGTTCGCCGGCCGCCTTGCGCAGCGCGACGCGCTCCTCGGGTTCGACGAAGTTCATCGCGTTCATGCGTTCTCTCCCACCACAGCCAGAATCGTGCCCACCTCGACCTGCAACCCGACCTCCACCGGGAGCTCGGTGACCACGCCGTCGGCGGGCGCCGAGATCCGGTGTTCCATCTTCATCGCCTCCAGCCACAGCAGCGGATCACCCGCCGCCACGGCATCGCCCACGCCCACCGCGAGCCGCACGACCGTGCCGGGCATCGGCGCGATCAGCGAGCCGGCCGCCAGCGCCGCCGACGGGTCGGCGAAGCGCGGCACCGCGGTCAACGTCACCGGGCCGAGCGCGGAGTCGACAAAGGACTTTTCCCCGTGCCGCGCGACGGCGAAGGTGCGCCGCACCCCCGCCACGTCCAGCACGACCCGGCCGGGCTCCGCGCTGACGAGGCGCACGTCTTCGTAGCCCTCGGCGCGCAGGCCGTCGCGCGTGAGCGAGTACGAGACCTCGTACGTCGTGTCGCCGCGCGCGAAGACCTTGCGCTGCCCGCCCGAACGCACGTTGCGCCAGCCGCTGGGCAACCGGGCGAGCGTGGTCGCACCCGCGCGGTTCTCCGCGGCTCCGGCCAGCGCGGCGGCGAGCGCGGACAGCCGTTCGGCGTCGGCACCGGCCAGGGGCTTGGCGAGCGTGTCGAGGCCGTGGCGGTCGAAGAACGCCGTGTCGGTTTCGCCGGCGAGGAACGCTTCGTGGCGCAGGGTGTTCACGAGCAGGTCGCGGTTGGTGACCACGCCGTGGATCTTCGCGCCCGCCAGCGCGGCGGCGAGCCGGCGCGCGGCCTCGTCGCGAGTCGGTGCCCACGTGATCACCTTGGCCAGCATGGGGTCGTAGTGCACGCCGACGACCGAACCGCTCTCCACGCCGGAATCCAGCCGCAGCCCGGCGCCGGTGGTGAACTCGCGGTCGACACCCGGCACCTCGAACGCGTGCAACGTGCCGCTCTGCGGCTGCCAGCCCGCGCCGGGATCCTCGGCGTAGAGGCGGACCTCGATCGAATGCCCGTGCGTCGCCGGCGGTTCCGGCGGCAGCTGCGCGCCCTCGGCCACGGACAGCTGCAGCGCGACGAGGTCGAGGCCGGTGACGTTCTCGGTCACCGGGTGCTCGACCTGCAGGCGCGTGTTCATCTCGAGGAAGTAGAACCGCCCGTCGGGCCCGGCGAGGAACTCGACCGTGCCGGCGCCGACGTAGTCGATGGCCGCAGCGGCTTTGCGCGCCGCGTCGAACAGTTCGGCGCGCATGGCTTCGTCGACGAACGGCGACGGCGCCTCCTCCACCACCTTCTGGTGCCGGCGCTGGATGGAGCACTCGCGCTCCCCCACCGCCCACACCGTGCCGTGGCGGTCGGCGAGCACCTGCACCTCGATGTGCCGCCCGGTTTCGAGGTAGCGCTCGCAGAACACGGTCGGATCGCCGAACGCGGACCCGGCCTCGGCGCGGGCGCTCTCCACGGCCTCGGCCAGCTCACCGAGCTCGCGCACCACCCGCATCCCGCGGCCGCCGCCACCGGCGGAAGCCTTGACCAGCAACGGAAGATCGGCTTCCGTGACCTGGTCCTTGTCCAGTTCGGCCAGCACCGGCACTCCAGCGGCCTTCATCAGCCGCTTCGACTCCACTTTGGAGCCCATCGTCTCGATCGCCGCGGGCGGCGGGCCGACCCAGGTGAGCCCGGCGTCGACCACGGCCCGCGCGAACGCGGCGTTCTCCGACAGGAACCCGTAGCCCGGGTGCACGGCGTCGGCGCCCGCGTCGGCCGCGGCTTTCACGATCAGCTCGGCGCGCAGGTACGTTTCGCCCGGCGCGTCGCCGGGCAGCCGGACGGCGACGTCGGCTTCGCGCGCGTGCGGCGCGTCCGAGTCGGCGTCGGAGAACAGGGCCACCGTGCCGATGCCGGCGTCGCGGCAGCTGCGGAACACCCGGCGGGCGATCTCGCCCCGGTTGGCGACCAGCAGGTTGTGGATCACGACCGCTCCCCTACATCCGGAAGACGCCGAAACCACCGTCGGCGCCCTTCACTGGTCCGTTGTGGATCGCCGACAGGCTCAGCCCGAGCACGGTGCGCGTGTCGCGCGGGTCGATGATGCCGTCGTCGTAGAGCATGCCCGACAGGAACATCGGCATCGACTCGGCCTCGATCTGGTTCTCGACCATCGCCCGCATCGCCGCGTCGTTCTCCTCGCTGTACTCCTGCCCGCGGCTCGCCGCCGCCGCGCGGGCCACGATGGACAGCACCCCGGCCAGCTGCGCCGGGCCCATCACGGCCGACTTCGCGCTCGGCCACGCGAACAGGAACCGCGGGTCGTAGGCGCGCCCGCACATCCCGTAGTGCCCGGCGCCGTAGGACGCTCCCATGAGGACGGACAGGTGCGGCACCTTCGAGTTCGACACCGCGTTGATCATCATCGCGCCGTGCTTGATGATGCCGCCCTGCTCGTACTCCTTGCCGACCATGTAACCCGTGGTGTTGTGCAGGAACACCAGCGGCGTGTCGATCTGGTTGGCCAGCTGGATGAACTGCGCGGCCTTCTGCGACTCCTCGCTGAACAGCACGCCACGGGCGTTGGCGAGGATCCCAACCGGGTAACCGTGGATGGTCGCCCAGCCGGTGACCAGGCTCGAGCCGTAGAGCGGCTTGAACTCGTCGAAGTCGGAGCCGTCGACCACGCGGGCGATGACCTCGCGCGGGTCGAAGGGCACCTTGAGGTCGCTCGGCACGACGCCGAGCAGGTCGTCGGGGTCGAACAGCGGCTCGGCGTAATCGAGCTTCGGCGCCGGGCCCTGCTTGTGCCAGTTGAGCCGTTTGATGATGCTGCGGCCCAGCCGGATCGCGTCCTGTTCGTCAACCGCGAGGTAATCGGCCAGGCCCGAGGTGCGGGCGTGCATCTCGGCGCCGCCCAGCGATTCGTCGTCGGACTCCTCGCCGGTCGCCATCTTCACCAGCGGCGGGCCGCCGAGGAACACCTTCGCGCGTTCCTTGACCATCACCACGTAGTCGGACATGCCCGGCAGGTACGCGCCGCCGGCGGTCGAGTTGCCGAAGACCAAAGCTACGGTCGGCACCTTGGCCGCCGACGAGCGCGTGAGGTCGCGGAAGATCCGGCCGCCGGGGATGAAGATCTCCTTCTGCGTCGGCAGGTCCGCGCCACCCGACTCGACGAGGTTGATCACCGGCAGCCGGTTCTGCGCCGCGATGTCGGCCGCGCGGAACGACTTCTTCGTGGTCCACGGGTTGCTCGCGCCGCCCTTGACCGTCGGGTCGCTCGCGGAGATCAGGCACTCCACGCCCTCGACCACGCCGATGCCGGTGACCACGCTCGCGCCGACGCGGTAGTCCGAGCCCCACGCTGCCAGTGGTGACAGTTCCAGGAACGGCGAGTCCTCGTCGAGCAGCAGCTCGATCCGCTCGCGGGCCAGGAGCTTGCCGCGCTTGCGGTGGCGCTCCACGTACTTCTCACCGCCGCCGGCGACGGCCTTGGCCTGCTCGGCGTCGATCTCGGCGAGCTTCTCGAGCATCGCCTCCCGGTTCGCGGAGAACTCGCCCGCGCGAGTGTCCACTCCGGTCCTCAGTGTGGTCATGTGGTGTATCCCAATCGCTTCGCGGCCAGGCCGGTGAGGATCTCGGTGGTGCCACCGCCGATGCCGAGGATGCGGACGTCGCGGTAGTGCCGCTCCACTTCGGACTCACGCATGTAGCCGAACCCGCCGTGCAGCTGCACGGCCTCGTTCACGACCCATTCGGCCGCTTCGACAGCGGTGTTCTTGGCGAAACAGGCTTCGGCGATCACCTCTTCGCCGGAGACGTGCCGCACGGCGGTCTGGCGCGCGTACGTGCGCGCCACGTCCACGCGCCGGGCCATCTCGGTGAGCTTGTGCTGCACGACCTGGCGCGAGATGAGGGGACGGCCGAACGTCTCGCGCGGCCGGCACCAGCCGAGCGTGAGGTCGAGCGCCCGCTGCGCGTGCGCGTAGGCCTGCACCGCGAGCGACAGCCGCTCGGTCACGAACTGCGTGGCCACTTGCGCGAAGCCGCTGTTCTCGGCGCCCACGAGGTTCTCGGCCGGCACGCGGACGTCCACGTAGGACAGTTCGGCGGTGTCGGAGCAGGCCCAGCCCATCTTCTCCAGCTTGCGCGACACGGTGAACCCGGGTGTGCCACGTTCGACGACGAGCAGCGAAAGACCGTGCGCACCCTCGCCACCCGTGCGGACCACAGTGGTCACGAAGTCGGCACGGCAGCCGGAGGTGATGAACGTCTTGGCTCCGTTGACCACGTACTCGTCGCCCTCGCGCACGGCGGTGGTGCGCAGGCCCGCGACGTCGGAGCCGCCGTCGGGTTCGGTCACGGCGAGCGAACCGATCTTGGTACCGGCCAGCGTCGGGCGCACCCAGCGCTCGATCTGCACCGGATCGCCGGCCTCGGCGAGGTGCGGGACCGCGATGCCGCACGTGAACAGCGAGGCGAACAGCCCACCGGAACCGCCGGCGTAGTGCATCTCCTCGGCGACCACGAGCGCGTCGAGGTAGTTGCCGTCGCCGCCGCCCACGGAGTCGGGGAACGCGACGCCGAGCAGGCCGAGGTCACCGGCCTTGCGGTGCAGTTCGCGCGGCAGCTCACCCGCGCGTTCCCATTCGTCGAGGTGCGGCAGCACGTCCTTCTCGACGAACCGGCGCACGGTCGCGCGCAGTTCTTTGCGCTCGGGCGTCGCGAACGGGTCCACGATCACAGCAGCGCCTCCGGCACGTCGATCTCGCGCGCCCGCAGCCATTCGCCGAAGGCCTTGGCCTGCGGGTCGAACCGCGCCTGCGACGCCACACCCTCACCGAGGATGCCCTCGACGACGAAGTTCATCGCCCACAGGTTCGGCAGCAGGTACCGCGTCACCGGCAGTTCGGCCGTCTCGGGCAGCAGCAGGCGGAACTCCGCGACCGTCAGCCGGTGCACGAGCCACCGCCACGCCTCTTCGGAGCGCACCCACACGCCGAGGTTGGCGCTGCCACCCTTGTCGCCGCTGCGAGCGCCGAGCACGTGCCCGAGCGGGACGCGCCGCACCGGGCCCTCGGGCAGCGGCTCGGGCAGCGCGGGCTCGTCCACTTCGGTCAGCGCGAGGGTCTTCGTGGACGGTGCGATGTCGACACGTCGACCGTCGCCCAGCACGGCGACGTGCGGTACTTCACCGGAATCCACATAGGCGGCCGAGTACACGCCATACGGCGAAGCGTCCGAAGGCGGCGCGGTGACGTGGAAACCGGGGTAGCTCGCCAGCGCCAGCTCCACCGCGGCCCCGCTGAACGCGCGGCCCGCGATCTTCGGATCGGCGTCCTTGACCGCCACGTGCAGCAGCGCACTGGCCTGTTCTTCGGTGTCGGCGTCGACGTGGTCGGTGCGCGCCAGCGTCCAGCGCACCTCCGCCGGCGGCTTGCGTTCGAGAGCCGTCTCCAGCTGCTCACGCACGAGCGCGGCCTTCTCCGCCACGTCGAGTCCTGTGAGGACGAACGTCGTCTCGTTGCGGAACCCGCCGAGGCGGTTGAGCGCCACCTTGAGCGTCGGCGGCGGGGCTTCACCGGTGACGCCGCTGATGCGCACGCGGTCGGGACCGTCCGGCGTGAGCCGCAGCGTGTCGAAACGCGTGGTGACGTCGGGGTTCGCGTACCGCGCGCCGGTGATCTCGTACAGCAGCTGCGCGGTGACGGTGCCGGTGTTCACGACCCCGCCGGTGCCCGGGTGCTTGGTGATGACGCTGGAGCCGTCGGCGTGGATCTCGGCGATCGGGAAGCCCGGCACGCCGATGGGCTGCTCGCGGAAGAACGCGTAGTTGCCGCCGGTCGCCTGCGCGCCGCATTCGATCACGTGCCCGGCCGCGACGGCGCCGGCCAGCGCGTCGTAGTCCTCGCGCCCCCAGCCGAAGTGCGCGGCAGCGGGCCCGACGATCACCGACGCGTCGGTGACCCGGCCGGTGACGACCACGTCGGCGCCGGCGTTCAAGCATTCGACGATGCCCCACGCACCGAGGTAGGCGTTGGCCGTCAGCGGCTTTCCGAACCCGAGCTCGCCGGCGCGCCCGATCAGATCGTCGCCTTCCACGTGGGCGATGGTGACGTCGACGTTCAGCTTCTGCGCCAGCTCACGCAGCGCCTTCGCCAGCCCAGCCGGGTTGAGGCCTCCGGCGTTGGCGACGATCTTCACGTCCTTTTCCTTGGCCAGTGCGAGGTTCTCCTCCATCTGGCGCAGGAACGTCTTGGCGTAACCGCGTTCGGGATCCTTCATCCGGTCGCGGCCGAGGATGAGCATGGTCAGCTCGGCGAGGTAGTCACCGGTGAGCACGTCGAGCGGGCCGCCGGTGAGCATCTCGCGCACGGCCGAGAAGCGGTCGCCGTAGAAGCCCGACGCGTTGCCGATCCTGATCGGAGTGGTCATGCGAACTGCCCCGGCTTCCGGCCTTCCCCGGGCGGACCGGCGAAGGCTTGCGCGATGCCCAGCCACTCCTCGACGTCGGCGCCGGTGGCGACGAGGTCGGTGTCGGCGTGGTGACGCCGGCGCGTGATCACGAGGCAGAAGTCGACGGCGCTGCCGGTGAGGCGCTGCTCGGCATCCTCAGGGCCGAACGCCCACGTGGTGCCGTCGGGTGCGGCGAGTTCGACGCGGAACTCCTCGGTCGGCGGGGCGAGGGAGTTGAGCTTGTAGGCGAAGTCGCGGGTGCGCGTGCCGAAGCGCGCGATGTGCCACAGCCGGGCGGTGGGCTCGCGGGTCACGCCGAGCGCGTCGACCACGTCTTGGCCGTGCGCCCACGTCTCCATCATCCGCGCGGTCGCCATCGACGCGGCACTCATCGGCGGCCCGTACCACGGCAGCTTCTGCCCCTCCGGCACGGCGGCGAGCGCCTCGGCCAGCTCCCGGCGGCCCGTGCGCCACTGGTCGAGCAGCTGGTCCTTCGGCACAGCGGCGCCTTCCTCGGCCGCGAGATCGACGTAGTTCTCCCCCACACTCAGCAGGCTTTCCACTTCGGCCTGCCACTGCTCGGGGTGCGCCGCGGAGATCAGCGCCTTGCCGTCCGTCCACGCGAGGTGGGCGATCTGGTGGGCGACCGTCCAGCCCTCCGCGGGCGTCGGCCGCGCCCACCCCTCGGCCGACAGGCCGGCCACCACGTCGTCGATCGTCTGCGATTCGGCTGCCAGATCCCCGAGGATCACGCCGAGATCAGCCATCCTGCGCCTCCTTGCGTCCCTGTGGCCCAGCCTGGCACTCCCGGTACGGAAAAATCAAGCGCGCCTGATTGTTTTCTCCGGACGGGTTCCGGACCACTATTGACACATTGCCAGTAGTCCCCGGTTGTCCTACCGTTCAGTCCCATGAGCTCCTACGCGGACATCACCTACGAGGTCGCCGAGCGCGTCGCGACGGTGAAGCTCAACCGGCCCCAGGCACGCAACGGCTACACCGTGCGGATGGCCGACGAGCTCAACGACGCCGTGGACCGCGCGGACCGCGACGAGAACGTGCGGGTGGTGGTGCTGACGGGCGAGGGCAAGGACTTCTCCGTCGGCGCGGACCTGTCCGAGGGCGGGTTCGACTTCAAGCTCGGCGACGGCCCGCCCGACGGGTGGCAGGAGCCGGCCGGGCGGTGCTCGAAGCGGATCTTCACGATGAACAAGCCCGTGATCGCCGCGCTGCGCGGGGCGTCGGTGGGCGGCGGGCTGACGATCACGCTGTCGTGCGACTACCGGCTCGCGTCCGAGGACTCGAAGTTCGGGTTCGTGTTCACGCGGCGCGGAATCTACCCCGAGGGCGCGTCCGCGTGGTTCCTCCCGCGGCTCGTCGGGATGGGCACCGCGATCGACTGGATGGTGAGCGGGCGCGTGTTCGGGCCCGGGGAAGCCCTTCGCCACGGCCTCGTCCACAGCGTCCACCCGCCGGAAGCCGTGCTGGACAAGGCGTACGAGCTGGCGCGCGAGATCGTCGAGACGACCGCGCCGGTGTCGGTCGCGGTCACGCGGCAGCTGCTGTACCGCATGGCGTCCGCGCCGTCGCCGTTCGAGGTGCACGAGCTGGATTCGAAGCTCATCGGCGGACTGGCCACGAACCCCGACTCCGTCGAGGGTGTGCTGTCGTTCCTGCAGAAGCGCCCACCGGAGTTCACCCTGCGCGTCACCGACGACCTGCCGCCCTACCTGCCCTGGATCGAGGAATGACGGACTACCCGCCCGAACCGTGGCACCTCGCCGGGCAGGCGTACCTGTCGGTGTGGCTGCTGCCCGTGGCCGAACTGCCGAAACTGCCCGAAGGGGCCGAACCGCTCGTCGCCGGCGGGCACACGCCGGTCGTCACCGCGTGGTTCGACTACCGCGCGCCCGGACAGCTGAGCTACCACGAACTCCTGTGCGCCACGGCGATCCGCGGCGGACTCGCCGCGTCGATCACCGACATCTGGGTCGACAGCCCGGCCTCGCTCACGGGCGGGCGCGAGCTGTGGGGCATCCCGAAGGACCTGGCGACGCTGGACTACACCGGGGACCGCACGTTCACCGCCGCCGCGGCCACGGCCGGCGACTGGATCGCCACAGCCGCGTTTTCGCGCCGCGCCGGGCTGCCGGCCGCGCTGCCGACCCGGTTCGAGATCGCGCAGACGCTCGACGGCCGGCTCAAGCGCAGCCCCGTCTCGTCGCGCGCGAAGCTGCACGCGGCCGGCCGCGGACTGGTCGATCAACCCGTCCGGCGCGCTCGGGTTCCTCGCCGGCCGTCGCCCGATCGTGAGCGCTCAGCTGCGCGATTTCGCGCTCGTCTTCGGGGGCTGAACCCGCTCCGAGCAGGCGCTCTGAGTGATCACCTAACCCGCGAGGGTGAGGCCGCGACACGCCACCCCTTGGGGCACGTGCAGGGCCACACCCCTACATGTAGTCTCTGAGAACCGGCCACCCCCAGCGACGGGGAGACCGCTCGGGAAGGGCGGCCGGACAGTTTTGAGAAGCAGCAGCGCACGGCCTCGTCAGGTCGTGTGCCGATCGAACGCGCCCATTTTTCGAAGACACTGTTGGAGACACGCATGTCAGTGGAGACCGGTCAGCGTCCGCCGTCGTCGGCGGACCCGGCACCGAGCGCGGTTCGCGTGATCCGGCGGGACGGCAGCGTCTCGCCGTTCGACGCCGGCAAGATCAGCGTGGCGCTCACGAAGGCCTTCCTCGCCGTCGAGGGCGGCGACGCCGCCGCGTCGTCGCGCGTGCACCACGTCGTCGCCGAGCTGACCGAGCAGGTCGAGGCATCCCTGCTGCGCCACGCCGGCCCCGAGCCCGCACTGCACATCGAGCAGATCCAGGACCTCGTCGAACTGGCCCTCATGCGCGGCGAGCACCACAAGGTCGCCCGCGCCTACGTGCTCTACCGCGAGGAGCGCGCCAAGGCGCGCGAGGCCACCACGCCCGCGCCCGCCGAGGCCGCGATCAGCGTGAAGGCCGCCGACGGCGCGCTGCGCCCCCTCGACTGGGCCCGCGTGTCCCACGTCGTGGGCGAGGCCGTGGCCGGGCTCGACGACGTGTCCGCCGAGCCGGTGCTGGCCGAGGCCAAGCGCAACCTCTACGACGGCATCAGCTCCGACGAGCTCGCCCTCGCGCAGATCATGGCCGCCCGCGTGCTCGTGGAGCAGGAGCCGAACTACTCGTACGTGAGCGCCCGGCTGCTGCTGGACAAGCTGCGCGGCGAAGCGCTGAGCTACCTCGCCGGCTCGCCGCGCCAGGCCAGCCAGGACGAGATGGCCGGCGAGTACCCCCGGTACTTCCGCTCCTACCTGCGCCGCGCGATCGAGCTCGAACTCGTCGACGGGCAGCTGCAGACCTTCGACCTCGACCGGATCACCGCCGCGATCCGCCCCGAGCGCGACCTCGACTTCGGTTTCCTCGGCTTGCAGACCCTGTACGACCGGTACTTCCAGCACCACGACGGCGTGCGCTTCGAGCTGCCGCAGGCGTTCTTCATGCGCGTGGCCATGGGCCTGGCGATCCGCGAGGACGACCGCGAGGGCCGCGCGATCGAGTTCTACGAGCTGCTCTCCACGTTCCACTTCATGGCCAGCACCCCGACGCTGTTCAACTCGGGCACCACGCGCCCGCAGCTGTCCTCGTGCTTCCTGACCACTGTGGACGACGACCTGGACTCCATCTTCCAGGCGTACAAGAACAACGCGCTGCTGGCCAAGTACTCGGGCGGGCTCGGCAACGACTGGACCCCGGTCCGCGGCCTCGGTGCCCACATCAAGGGCACCAACGGCCAGTCGCAGGGGGTCGTGCCGTTCCTCAAGATCGCCAACGACACCGCGGTCGCCGTGAACCAGGGCGGCAAGCGCAAGGGCGCGGCGTGCGCGTACCTCGAGACCTGGCACGTGGACATCGAGGAATTCCTCGACCTGCGCAAGAACACCGGTGACGACCGCCGCCGCACGCACGACATGAACACGGCCAACTGGGTGCCGGACGAGTTCCTGCGCCGCGTCGAGGCCGACGCGCAGTGGACGCTGTTCTCGCCGAACGAGACGCCGGACCTGCACGACCTCTACGGCACCGCGTTCGCCGAGCGCTACCGCGAGTACGAGGCCGCCGCCGACCGCGGCGAGATCAAGGTGTTCCGGCGCGTGCGCGCGGTCGAACTGTGGCGCCGCATGCTGACCATGCTGTTCGAGACCGGCCACCCCTGGATCACGTTCAAGGACCCGTGCAACCTGCGTTCGCCGCAGCAGCACAGCGGCGTGGTGCACTCCTCGAACCTGTGCACCGAGATCACGCTGAACACCAGCACCGACGAGGTCGCGGTCTGCAACCTCGGCTCGGTCAACCTGCTCAAGCACGTGACGCCCGAGGGTCTCGACACGAAGCGGCTCGAGAAGACCGTGCGCACCGCCGTGCGGATGCTCGACAACGTGATCGACATCAACTTCTACACGATCCCGGAGGCGCGCCGCTCCAACCTGCGCCACCGCCCGATCGGGCTGGGGCTGATGGGTTTCCAGGACGCGCTGTTCGAGCTGGGCCTGCCGCTGTCGTCGGAGGCGGCCGTGCAGTTCGCCGACGAGAGCATGGAGCACATCTCCTACTACGCGATCTCGGCCTCGACCGACCTCGCCGAGGAGCGCGGCGCGTACCAGTCGTTCGAGGGTTCGCTGTGGAGCCGCGGCGTGCTGCCGATCGACTCGATGCAGCTGCTGATCGACGCGCGCCAGGGCGACGCCCTCGACGTCGACACCTCCACCACACTCGACTGGGCGCCGCTGCGCGAGCGCGTGAAGACCGTCGGCATGCGCAACTCCAACGTGATGGCGATCGCGCCGACCGCGACGATCTCCAACATCTGCGGCGTGGGCCAGTCGATCGAGCCGCTGTTCCAGAACCTGTACGTGAAGTCGAACATGTCGGGCGACTTCACCGTGGTGAACCCGCACCTGGTCCGCTCGCTCAAGGCGCGCGGCCTGTGGGACGAGGTCATGGTGAGCGACCTGAAGTACTTCGACGGCAGCCTCGGCCAGATCGACCGCGTGCCGGACGACCTGAAGGCGCTGTACGCCACGGCGTTCGAGATCGAGTCGAAGTGGCTGGTGGACGCCGGTTCGCGGCGCCAGAAGTGGATCGACCAGGCGCAGTCGCTGAACCTGTACATCGCGGCGCCGAGCGGGCGCAAGCTCGACAACCTGTACCGCTACGCGTGGCACAAGGGCCTCAAGACCACGTACTACCTGCGGGCGCAGTCCGCGACGCACGTGGAGAAGAGCACCCTGCGCGGCACGGACGGCAAGCTCAACGCGGTGTCCGCCGCTCCGGCCGCGGCCGCTCCGGCTGCTTCGCCTTCGCCGTCGCCGTCGGCGGCTGTCCCCGCGAGCCCGGCTGCAGCTGTCCCGGCTGCGTCGCCCTCGCCGTCCGCCGCGGTCCCCGCGACCCCGCCGGCCGCGAAGCCGGAGCCCCAGGAGCTGCCGAAGGTCGAGGACGTCGACTTCGTCGCCACCGAGGGCGCGGCCTGCCGCATCGACGACCCGGACTGCGAAGCCTGCCAGTGACCCCCTCGCGGGTGGCGGTGCTCCCGCGCACCGCCACCCGCGGCATTCCTTGGAGCCATTTCTGATGACCAACGTGGAGACCACGGCCACCGGCCTCGGCGAGATCGAGGTCGGCGCGGCCCGGATCAACGTCGACGACAAGCGCATGATCAACGCGCGCGCCGACGTGAACCAGCTGCTGCCCATGAAGTACCGCTGGGCGTGGGACAAGTACCTCGCGGCGTGCAACAACCACTGGATGCCGACCGAGGTCGCCATGCAGGCCGACATCGCGCTGTGGAAGTCGCCCGACGGGCTGACCGAAGACGAGCGCCAGATGCTCAAGCGCAACCTGGGCTTCTTCGCCACGGCGGAGTCCTTGGTGGCCAACAACATCGTGCTCGCGGTGTACCGCCAGATCACCAACCCCGAGTGCCGCCAGTACCTGCTGCGCCAGGCGTTCGAGGAGGCCGTGCACACGCACACCTTCCAGTACATCTGCGAAAGCCTCGGCCTGGTCGAGGGCGAGCTGTTCAACATGTACCGCGAGGTGCCGTCCATTTCGGACAAGGACGCGTGGGCGCTGAAGTACACGCAGCACCTGGAGGACCCGGACTTCGAGACCGGCACGCCGGAGGCCGACCAGGCGTTCCTGCGCGACCTCGTGGCGTTCTACGTGATCTTCGAGGGCATGTGGTTCTACACCGGCTTCGCGCAGATCCTGTCGCTCGGCCGGCGCAACAAGATGGTCGGCATCGCCGAGCAGTACCAGTACATCCTGCGCGACGAGTCGATCCACCTGAACTTCGGCATCGACTGCATCAACCAGATCAAGATCGAGAACCCGCACCTGTGGACGGACGAGTTCCAGGCCGAGGTGCGCGGGATGCTGCAGGAGGCGTGCGAGCTCGAGGTCGCCTACGCGCGCGACACCATGCCGCGCGGCATGCTGGGCCTCTCGGCGCAGCTGTGCGAGCAGTACATGCACTTCATCACCGACCGGCGCGCCCAGCAGATCGGCCTCGCGCCGATCTTCGGGGAGGCGGAGAACCCGTTCCCGTGGATGTCGGAGGCGATGGACCTGAAGAAGGAGAAGAACTTCTTCGAGACCCGCGTCATCGAGTACCAGTCCGGCGGCGCCCTCGACTGGGACTGACCCGCGCTCCGGGGCACGCCCAGGACTCGGCCACGCCACTGGTTCGCCAGTGCGTGGCCGAGTTCGTTCCGGCTCTGCTCCGGTGAGGCAACCGGGAAACGACGCGCCCACCTGACCGATGCGGCTCTCGCGTGGTGCTCGGCGAGCCGGCTGTTCCGATCAGACCGCGTTCACCGATCCGCGGCAGATCCCGTGGCAGGGCAAGGATCACCCGGATGGATCGAGCCACGGGTGTTGTCATTCGGTCAACAAGGGAGCACGGTGGGAGGTGCACCGGTTCCGCCAGCGAAGGTTGGGTCGCCATGACGAGCGCGGCAACGAAGGTCGGGAAAGTCGCCGAGAGCCTGCGTGAGCGCGTACCACCGCTGACGTCGATGCCCTTGCCCCGCACGGTGGACCGCCGGTGGCAGTCGGCGACCTACCCCGTCCGGGAGCTCGCGGCGCCGCCCGCCGGCAGTGGTCTCAAGCCCGTGCTCGGTGACGACGGCCCGCCCGTGGTCGGGCACGCGCTCGAGATGATGCGCTTCGGCCTGGACTTCAGCCTCCGCCGCTACGAGAAGTACGGCCCCGTCTCGTGGATGGGCGGGTTCGGCCGGCGGATCGTGTCGCTGTCCGGCCCGGAGGCGACGCAGATCGCGCTCGTCAACAAGGACAAGGCCTTCTCGCAGGAGGGCTGGAAGTTCTTCATCGAGAAGTTCTTCGACCGCGGCCTCATGCTGCTCGACTTCGGCGAGCACCACCTGCACCGGCGGATCATGCAGAGCGCGTTCACGCGTGAGCGGCTCGTGGGCTACGTCGGGCAGATGGGCCCGGCCCTGCGCGCGGGGATCGAGGCCTGGCCCGGCGGCACGCGGCCGCGGCTGTACTGGGCGCTCAAGCAGCTGACGCTCGACGTCGCCACGCGCGTGTTCATGGACATGCGCTCCCCCGGTGACGCGATGCGGATCAACCGCGCGTTCGTCAGCACCGTCCGCGCGGGCACGGCGATCGTGCGCTACCCGGTGCCGGGCGGGCGCTGGTCCGCGGGCCTGCGCGGGCGGCGGCTGCTGGAGCGCTACTTCGGCGAAACCCTGCCGGAGAAGCGGCGCGCGGGCGGCGACGACCTGTTCGCGGCACTGTGCACCGCCACCGACGAGGACGGCGACCGGTTCACCGATGCGGACATCGTCAACCACATGATCTTCCTGATGATGGCCGCGCACGACACCACGACCATCACCAGCAGCGCCATGGCCTACTACCTGGCCAAGCACCCGGAGTGGCAGGAGCGCGCCCGCGCGGAGTCGCTCGCCCTCGGCGACGACGTGCCGGACATCGAGGCGCTCGAAAGCCTCGAGACGCTCGACCTCGTGATGAAGGAGTCGCTGCGGCTGCGGGCGCCGGTACCGTCGCTGGCCCGCAAGACGACCAAGGACACCGAGGTGCTCGGGCACTACCTGCCGGCGGGCACGCTGCTCGGCGTGTCCCCCACGCTCAACCACTTCACGCCGGAGTGCTGGACCGACCCGCTGCGCTTCGACCCCGAGCGGTTCGCGGAGCCGCGGCGCGAGGACAAGTCGCACCGGTTCGCGTGGATGCCCTTCGGCGGCGGCGCGCACAAGTGCATCGGCCTGCACTTCGGTTCGCTCGAGGTGAAGGCGCTCATGCACGAGATGCTGCGGACCTTCCGCTGGTCCGTGCCCGAAAACTACACCGCACGCTGGGACTACGTGTCGCTTCCGGTCCCCGCCGACGGACTGCCGGTGCGTCTCGAATATCGTTGACCAACGCCGTGGGAGGCGGCGGAGCAGGGGCTGAAACCGGACGAACGGGGAAGACACGTTTGTGCACTCAAGGTGACATCACGTCACCATTTGTGTAGGTTCCATCACTCGTTCAGCCGGTAGACACCCCGTTTCGCGCGTGGTGCCGTGGCATCACTCACGGCCAACTCATACCTAGTGTGGGTCTGTGGATCGACGCACCGGGTCTGAGCTGGCTTTTGTCCGCGCATGAAGAGGTGGAGAGTGCCTGAGCCTGGTGCCGCGCCAGGGTTGGTCGACGTCGCGCGCAAGTTCGCGGCGACGCTGACCGACACGAAAGGAGTAACGCTTCCGCCTGCGGAACTGGAGCGGCTCCTGCTCGAATTCGCCCAGCAGGTCGTGGACACCGCGACCCCGGCGCACGAGGGCGCCTTGCTGCGCTTCACCACGCTCTTCTCCGCCGCGCCGATCGGGATCGCACTCGCCGACACGTCCGGCGAGATCGTGGAGGTCAACGCCGCGCTGGCCAAGCTGCTCGGCTCCACCCAGGAACGGTTGAAGGGCCGGCACCTCGCCGACCTGGCCGCCACCGGCCACGACGCCACGCGCCTGCGCGAGAGCCTCGAGCGCATGACCCTCACCGGCGGCGACCGGCACACCGAACGCGGCGTGCACCTCGACCACAGCGAGGACGGCGGCCTCACCACCAACGTCACGCTCGCGTGGCTGCCCGGCGACCGGCCCGGCACGCAGTTCCCCGTGCTCATGGCCGCGGACGCCGACGACCTGCACCTGCTCGGCGAGCGGCTGCTGCACCAGAACCTCCACGACCCGCTCACGGGCCTGCCCAACACCTCGGCGTTCACCACGCGCCTCGAAGCCGCGTTCGGTGTGCCGCACCCCGCCGAGATCGCGTTGGTGTACCTCGACATCGACGGCTTCAAGGTGATCAACGACGGGCTCGGCCCCGGCGTCGGCGACCAGGTGCTCAAGGAGATCGCGAACAAGCTCGCGGCCGTGTTCACCGGGCACCACGACGGGTACGTGGCGCGGCTGTCCGGCGACGGGTTCGCCGTGCTGCTGCGCGGCGAAGACCTCACGCGCAGCAAGGTGGTCGCGCTCGTCGACCGCGCGCTGGAGGACCTGAACGAGCCGATCTACCTCGGCGGGCACGGCATCGGCGTCAGCGCGAGCGCCGGCGTCGTCGTGGGGGCCTGCCCCGGCGGCGGTCACGCCGAGCTGCTGCGGGCCGCGGAGCTCGCGCTGCACCGGGCCAAGGAACAGGGCAAGGCGCAGTGGATGCTGTTCGACCCCGCCCAGGACGCGCGGGACCGCAGCCGCTACCAGCTCGGCGCCGTGATCGCCGGCGCGCTGGAGAACGGTGAGTTCTCCCTGATCTACCAGCCGACCGTGAAGCTCGCGAAGCCCGACGAGATCGCGGCCGTGAACGCGGGCCTGCGCTGGAACCACCCGGAGAAGGGCGAGCTCGGCTCCGACGAGTTCTACCCGCTCGCGCAGACCACCGGCATGACCATCCCGCTCGGCAAGTGGCTGCTCGCCGAGTCGCTGGCCGCGACGGCGCGCTGGCGCTCGCGCTACGGCGACGCGGCACCGGACGTGTGCATCCGGCTGCCGAAGCGCCTCGCGACCGACGAGGACCTGGTCATGCTGGTCAAGGAACAGCTCGACCGCCACGACCTGCCGGCCCGGGCGCTGCGGCTGTGCACCGACCGCCAGTCGATGTTCACCGACGAAGGCGAAGTGCTCGACTCGTTCACGGTGCTCGCGGACCTCGGCGCCCAGCTCGTGCTCACGATCTCCGGCTCGGCGGACCTGGAGCTCATCCCCCGCCACGGCCTGCCCGTGCGGCACGTGATCCTCAGCGGCCCGGTCATCGACGCGCTCGCCGACGGCGGCACGGAAGCCGACGTGCGCCACGTCCGCCAGCTCGTCGAGCGCGGCAAGGAGCTCAAGCTGCGCATCGGCGCGGAGGGCGTGCGCAGCGCCGAGCACGCCGCGCGGCTGCGGGAGCTGGGAGTGCTCGCCGCGCGCGGTTCGTTCGTCGCGGACTCGGCGACGGGCGACGAAGTCGACGAAATGATCGAGCGCCACGCGCGCTGACCCATCCGGTCGCGCGGCGGCGCCGAAGACCGGGGAGGATCTTCCCGACCGTCCCCGCCGACCGAAAGGGACCCGATGGACACCGGCGACCTCGCCCCCGACTTCACCCTCTCCGACGACCAGGGCGCCGAGCGCGCCCTGTCCGGCTTCCTGGCCTCCGGCCCGGTCGTGCTGTTCTTCTACCCGGCCGCGATGACGAGCGGGTGCACCGCCGAGAGCTGCCACTTCCGCGACCTGGCCGCCGAGTTCGCCGAAGTGGGTGCCCACCGCGTCGGCATCAGCCCGGACGAGATCGTCAAGCAGCGCCTGTTCTCCGAGACCCACGGCTTCGACTACCCCCTGCTGTCCGATGTGGACGGTGTGGTCGCGAAGCAGTTCGGGGTGTGGCGCAAGTTCATCCCGTTGCACACCAAGCGCACCACGTTCGTCATCGACACCGACCGGCGCGTGCTGGACGTGATCAAGAGCGAGCTGAACTTCACCGCGCACGCCGACCGGGCGCTGAAGGTGTTGCGGGAGCGCGAGAACGCCGCCTGACGCTCAGGCGGGCCGCTCGAGCCGCCACACCCAGTCGTTGCCCGAGCAGGCGGGCGCGAGAGCGTCGGCCGCGGCTTCCTTGTGGTGCAAGGTGAAACCGAGCCGCTGGGGGATGGCGCCGCTGCGGGTGTTGAGCTCGTCGTGCAAGATCGTGACGTGCGGGGCGCCCAGCCGCCAGGCCTCCGCGATGAGCAGGGTCGTGGCGCGGGTCGCGTAGCCGTGCCCGGTGCAGGACCGCGCGAGCCAGTAGCCGATCTCCCGGCCGTCGCCGCGGCGCATGAGGCCGCAGCCGCCCGCGAGCGTGCCGTCGGCGGTGCGGATGGCGTACTCGTAGCCCTCGCCCGACGCCCACCGCTCGGCGGCGCCGGTGAGGAACTCCTCACCCTCGGCCGGGCCGTAGCCGTTCGTCGCCCAGATCAGCCACGCGCCGACGTGCTCGAGGGACCCCGCGACCGTGGCGACGAGCACGTCGAGGTCTTCGGGACGCCAGCGCTCGAGCGTCACCACGCCGTCGGTGAGGGTGTCCATGCACCCATCGTGACAGCAGAACGGCGCCGGGGCCCGCCGTTTCGCACGGCGGGCCCCGGCGGCCGGTCCTGTCTGCTACTTGACGACGTCCGCCGGATCCACGGTGGTGTCGTTCTTCAGCGCGTCGAACAGCGCCGCCGACTTGGCCTTGTCCCAGTGCTCGGCCGAGCCGCTGGTGACCGGGACCGTGCCGGTGAGCACGCCGTCGGAGGAGATACCGCGCATCGCGATCGCCAGCCCGGCGAGGTTGTGCACGTGGTCGCCCGTGTCCATCGTCAGCGCGTCGGGCGCCGCCGAGAGCAACGGGAAGAAGTCGAACGGGTTCAGCAACGTGCCGGGGCTCGCGATCTGCTTGACGAGCGCGCCGATGAACATCCGCTGGTTCGCCACCCGGTCCAGGTCCGACCGCGGCGTCGCGCTGCTGTGGCGCATGCGGACGAACCCGAGGGCGTCACGGCCGTCGAGCGTCTGGCAGCCGGCCTTGATGTCGATGCCGGTCATGGTGTCGTTCATGTCCTTGGGGACGCACATGTCGACCCCGCCGATCGCGTCGACGACGTTGGCGAACCCGCCGAACCCGATCTCGGCGTAGTGGTCGATGTGCAGGCCGGTGGCCCCTTCCACGGTCTTGACCAGCAGCGACGGCCCGCCGATCGAGAAGGCTGCGTTGATCTTGCTCGTGCCGTGGCCCGGGATCTTGACCTCCGAGTCGCGCGGCAGGCTCAGCAGCGTCGGCTTGGTGTCGTTGTCCGGGAGGTGCGCGATCATGATCGTGTCGGTCCGCTGGCCGCCGCCGGCCGCCGCGACGTCGCCCGTCGCGAGCCGTTCCTCGTCGTCGGCCGACAGCCCGTCGCGGCTGTCGGAGCCGACGATCAGCCAGTTGGTGCCCGAGGCGGCCGCGGGACGGCCGTCGTAGTCGCTCAGCGCGTCGACGCGCTTGATGGAGAACTCCAGGTACGCCCAGATCCCGCCGAGGAACAGCACGAAGATCAGGATCAGCGTCATCAGGACTTTGCCGAAGCTCCACCGGCGGCGCCGGCGGGGGTACGGGCCCTGCGGTGGCACGTCGGGCGGCGCCTGCCGCGGTGGCGCGGGCGGCGGCACGGGGGCCTCACCGCGCATCGGTCTCGTGCGCGTGTCGTCGTAGGGGCTGCTGCTCGTTCCCGGCAGCGGCATCATCTGCGCGCGCTGGTGCTGGCGCGGGCGTGCGGCGGGCTGCGGTGGCCGGGGCGGCCTCCGCCGCCTGCCGTCGTCGCCTCCGTACGTCATCGGTCGATCACCCGTTCCCCGAATCCGGCGATTTGGTGCGGCCCAGTGAACCGCACGCCCTCTTGGAGTGGACGTGCGGCACCCTGGGTGGGTTCACCCGATGGGGAAAAGTGCTGGTCAGCGTGGGTCGGCGAACCCGAACTGGTGAACCTTGAGGTACCCGGAGCGGAATCCGGCCTCCGAATAAGCGAGGTAGAACTCCCACATCCGGCGGAACACGTCGTCGAACCCGAACCCGCGGATGTCTTCCCACCGGGCCTGGAACCGCTCGCGCCACAGCTTCAGCGTGCGGGCGTAGTCCTGGCCGAACTCGCGCATCCCGGCGAGCTTGAGCCGGGTGTTGTCCCGCATCCCGTCCTCGATGGCCTGCACCGACGGGATGATGCCGCCCGGGAAGATGTACTTGTGGATCCACGTGTACGACCGGGCCGCCGCCGCCATCCGGTCGTGGTCCATCGTGATCGCCTGCAGGCCGAACCGCCCGCCCGGGCGCAGCCGCTTGCCGATCGTGGCGAAGAACGTGGGCCAGTACGACTGGCCGACGGCCTCGATCATCTCGACGCTCACCACGGAGTCGTACTCGCCGGTGGCGTTGCGGTAGTCGCACAGCTGCACGTCGATGCGGTCGGACAGGCCCGCTTCGGCGATGCGAGCGTCGGCCAGCACCTTCTGCTCCTGCGAGATGGTCAGCGACGTCACCTTCGCGCCGCGCGAAGCCGCGCGGATCGACAGCTCGCCCCAGCCGGTGCCGATCTCGAGCACCTGGCTGCCCGCGCGCACACCCGCGTAGTCGAGCACGCTGTCGAGCTTGCGGTGCTGCGCCTGGGTCAGGGTGTCGGCCGGGCCGAACAGCGCCGAGGAGTACATCATCGACTCGTCGAGGAACGTGCTGAACAGGTCGTTGGACAGGTCGTAGTGGCGGTGGATGTTCGACCGCGAGCCCTCGATCGTGTTCTCCTCGTGCGCCGGCTGCGTGCGCTCGGCGAACCGGCGGAACCGCTGCAGGAACGGCGGCACGATCGTGGCCAGCTTCTCGGCGAACGGCGTGAGCACGCCCGCGAGGTCGTCGGCGGTCCAGTCCCCCACCATGTACGACTCGCCGAAGCCGATCTTCGCGTCGGCGCCGAGGCGGTGGAAGAACGCGGCGGGCCGGTGGATGCGCATCTGGGGCGACTCCGGGCCGCCCGCGCCCAGCGTGGTGCCGTCGGGGAACGTGACACGGAGGTCGAGCGTCTTCACGGCACGGCGGAAGAGCGCTTCCGCCGCCCGCGCGCGCAACGGCGAGTGCGGCGGCGTGGCCAGACCCGGCCACCGGGATTCGTCGGGCTCCGGCTGCGAGACGGGTCCCGCCGCTCGGTCAACACTCGATGTGGACAAGACACTCCCTCCGGATGGGCTCTTCAGGCCCACGTGTGATGGTATTCCCGGCACCCGCCGGACGCGCTGCTCACGTGCACCGGATCCGGTCACACGGGAAGGCGCAAACGCTCGTCCGCGGGCCGGTTCCACGCCTGGCGGAGAGTCTCGTCGGTTTCGCCCGCGTCGATCGCTTCCAGTGTGAAAGCACACATCAACCTGGTCCAGACCGCCGGGCGCTTGATCATCGCGTGGCCGTCACCGACGACCTCGAACCGCGCGAGGCGCTTGGCCAGCGCACGGGCGCGTTCGGCGAAGGCGTGGGAATCGCGCGGGGAGGTGATGCGGTCGCGGGTGCCATGCAGGAGGACGACGGACCGGCCCACCACCGCGTCGATCGGCTCGCCCGGCGGCGTCCACGGCGCGAGCGCGCACACGCCGACCACGGCGGGGTCGTCGGCGACGCGCAGCACCACGCGCCCGCCCATCGAGTGCCCGACGAGCACGACCGGCAGGCCCGGGTGTTCGGCGCGGATGCGCTCCAGCGCCCAGCGGGCGTCGTCCAGGGGGTCCTCGGCGGGCGCGTTCCAGCCGTAGCGGCGGTTGCGCACCAGGCGCACCTCGAGCCCGTGGGCGCGGCCCGCGCGGTGCAGCGCCCTCGCGAGCGGCACCATGCGCAAGTACGCGAGCCGCCACGGGCCCACACGCGCCACACCGTGTTCGGCGCCGCCGTGCAGCACCAGCGCCACCGCCCGGGCCGGGCCGCTCGCGCGCCGCACCGACACGACGGGTTGTCCGTCCACCTGCCGCCTCCCAGTCACCGGGGCCCGAGAAAGATCAGCGCCCACGCTAATCCACCACGAAGCGTGGCCACGCGATACATTCGGCGCCCGGACCCGCGACGAAGGGCAGGTGTGGTGAGCGCCACGGAAATCTTGAAGAGCACCTCGGAGAAGCTCGCGGCGGCGCGGCAGGCCAACGCCGAGCAGCTGACGGCGGCGGCGGACCTCGTCCTGGGGGTGATCCGGTCCGACGCGCTCGTGTTCACCGCCGGTGCCGGACACTCGCTCGCCGCGGTCGCCGAGACGTTCTACCGCGCCGGCGGGCTCGCCTGCGTCTACCCGCTGTACCACCCTGAACTGCTGCCGCTGCACGGCGCGCAGCAGAGCACGAAGACCGAACGCCGCAGCGGGCTGGCCGAGGAGGTGCTGGCCGAGCGCGCTCCTGGTCCGGACGACGTGCTCGTGGTGTTCTCGACGTCCGGTGTGAACCCCTACCCCGTGGAGCTGGCCGCCGGAGCGCGGCGCCGGGGGGCCTCGGTGATCGCCGTGACGTCGCGCGCGTCGGTGGCCGCGGCGCCGCGCCGGTCGGACACGACGCTCGTGGAAGAGGCCACCGTGGTGCTCGACTCGCTCGTGGTCCCCGGCGACGCGAGCCATCCGGCCGGCGCGCCGCGCACCGCCCCTCTGTCCACTGTGGTCAACGCGTTCCTGTGGAACCTGATCCTGGCGGAGGTGCTCGACCGCGGCACCGCCGAGGGGATCGACGTCCCGCTGTGGCGAAGCTCCAATGTGGAGGGTGGCGACGAGGCCAACGCGGCGCTGCTCGCCAAGTACGGCCCGCGCGTGCCGGCCCTGCGGTAGCGACTCGCGAACCCGCGGCACTTCGAGCGAAAAGGACCCGGCCCGGGAGGTCTTGACGGGCCGGGTCCGCGCTTCTAACTTCGGCGTACCGACCAGTCGGTGTCGAGTGGAGGCGGGACGTGGACGACCAGACCGCGGTGACCCTGCACGGCACGTGCGAGCCCGGCTTCGAGGGGGTGCAGCGCGCGTTCGTCGAGAACATCTCCGAGCGCGGTGAGCTGGGCGCGGCCTTCGCCGTGGTGCACCGCGGCGAGGTCGTGGTGGACCTGTGGGCGGGCTGGGCCGATCCGGACCGGGCGACGCCGTGGCGGCCGGACACGCTGACCAACGTCTGGTCCACGACCAAGGGCATGACCGCGCTCTGCGCCCACCTGCTCGCCGACGCGGGTGAGCTGGACCTGGACGCGCCCGTCGCGCGGTACTGGCCCCAGTTCGCCGCCGCCGGCAAGGACGGCATCCCGGTGCGCTGGCTGCTGTCGCACCGCTCCGGGGTGGTCGGCGTCGGCGTGGAGCGACCGGTGAAGGTCGAGGAGCTCTACGACTGGGACCACATCACCGGATTGCTGGCGGCCCAGGAACCGCTGTTCCCGCCGGGCAGCGCGAGCGGCTACCACGCGCTGTCCTTCGGCTTCCTCGTCGGCGAGGTGGTGCGCCGCGTCGCCGGGCAGGGCATCGACGAGTTCTTCGCCGCGCAGGTCGCGGAGCCGCTGGGGGTCGACTTCTCCTTCGGCGTCGCGGAGGCCGAGCTCGGCCGCTGCTCCACGCTCGTCGAGCCGGTGCTGACATCCGAGCTGACCACGGCCTTGACGGAGGCCTTCGCGAACGCCGGGCCGGTCGCGCTCGCGGCGATGGCCAACCCGCGCGTGGAGGGCCACCACGCCAACGATCCCGCGTGGCGGCGCGCGGTCCTGCCCGCGCTGAACGGCCACGGCACGGCCCGCGCACTGGCGACCGTCTACGGCGCCCTGGCCGACGGGCGGCTGCTCTCCGCGGGCGCGCTCGCCCGGGCCCGCGCCGGTCAGGGCAAGGAGGTCGACGTCGTCGCCGGCGTGCCCAACGAGTGGGCCCTGGGCTTCTACCTCGGCAGCGACGCCCGCGGCTTCGGCCCCAACCCGGCCGCCTTCGGCCACGACGGCCTCGGCGGCTCCTCCGGCGGCGCCGACCCCGAAACCGGCATCGGCTTCGGCTACGTGATGAACCGCATGGGCCCACTCCTGCGCGACGACCCCCGGAAGATGGCACTG
Source organism: Amycolatopsis sp. NPDC051903 (assembly GCF_044452505.1). Taxonomy (NCBI): domain Bacteria; kingdom Bacillati; phylum Actinomycetota; class Actinomycetes; order Pseudonocardiales; family Pseudonocardiaceae; genus Amycolatopsis; species Amycolatopsis sp. NPDC051903. Next base: position 337,944 of record NZ_JBITBT010000004.1, read on the forward strand.
GTGAACGCCACGTTCGCCTGCCTGGCCGACTGACCGGCCGGCGCGCTGCCTGCTGCTCACGACCGCCCGCGGCCAACGAGCCCCACCCAGCGCCGTTTCGTGCACACACTCGCCGAAGCGGCCGCAACCCCGGCCCCCAGGCCCTCCGAACGGCTTCACCGCACCGAGAACCCGCTGGCCCCAAGGCGAGGCAACGAGCCGCGGAGCAGGGCCGCCGACCGCCCAGCCCATCGCCGGTCCGGGCACAAACTCGCCCGGCACGCCGACGCCGCCGGAAACTCGGCCCCCAACCCTCCAAATGAGTTCCCCACACGAAGAACCCCGCACCCGGCCCCAGACCGAGGCAACGAGCCGCGCGAGTACGGCCGGCCAAGGACCCGGCCCGCTCGCCGGCTCCGGCGCGAACTCGCCCGGCGCGCCGAGGTGGCGCGCCGGGCGGGGGTCAGGCGACCACCGGCTCCTCTTCGTCTTCGTCTGCGTCGAACTGCGTGTGGTGCAGTTCGGCGTACCGGCCGCCGCGGGCGAGGAGTTGTTCGTGGGTGCCGCGTTCGACGATGTGGCCGTGTTCGACGACGAGGATGAGGTCGGCGGCGCGGACCGTCGAGAGGCGGTGGGCGATGACCAGCGCCGTGCGGCCCTCCAGTGCGCCGGTGAGGGCCTCGCCGACGGCGGCTTCCGATTCGGAGTCCAGGTGGGCGGTGGCCTCGTCGAGCACGACGACCTTCGGCTGGGCCAGCAGGAGGCGCGCGATCGTCAGGCGCTGGCGCTCGCCGCCGGAGAGGCGGTAGCCGCGTTCGCCGACGGTGGTGTCGAGGCCGTCCGGCAGGGACCGCACGAGCGGCGCGAGCCGGGCCTGGTCGAGGGCGGCCCAGATCTCGTCGTCGGTCACGCCGGGGCGGGCGTAGGCCAGGTTGGCGCGGATCGTGTCGTGGAAGAGGTGCCCGTCCTGCGTCACGACGCCGACGGTGGCGCGCAACGTCGCGAAGTCCAGGTCCCGCACGTCCACATCGGACAGCTTCACCGCACCGCCGTCCACGTCGTACAGGCGTGGCAGCAGCGAGGCGATCGTCGACTTCCCGGCGCCGGACGACCCGACCAGCGCGACCATCTGGCCCGGTTCGGCGCGGAAGCTGACGCCGTGCAGCACCTCTTCCCCACCGCGGCTGTCCAAAGTGGCCACGTCCTCCAGCGACGCGAGCGAGAACCGGTCGGCCGCGGGGTAGCCGAAGCGCACGTCCTCGAACTCCACCGAAACCCCGCCCGCCGGCAGCGCCTTCGGGGCGGCGGGCTCCTTGATCATCGGCTCGAGGTCCAGCACCTCGAAGACCCGCTCGAACGACACGAGCGCGGTCATCACGTCCACGCGGACGTTCGCCAGCGCCGTCAGCGGCGTGTACAGCCGGGTCAGCAGCAGCGCGAGCGCGACGACGGTGCCCGGCGCGATCTGCCCGGTGAAGGCCAGGTACCCGCCGAGCCCGTAGACCAGCGCCTGCGCCAGCGCCGACACGAGCGTCAGGCTCGTCATGAACCAGCGCGTGAGCATCGCGGTGCGCACCCCGATGTCGCGCACCCGCCCGGCGCGCTGACCGAACTCGTCGACCTCCTGGCGCGGCCGGCCGAAGAGCTTCACGAGCGTGGCGCCCGGCGCGGAGAACCGCTCGGTCATCTGCGTGGTCATCCCGGCGTTGAGCTGCGCGGCCTCGCGCTGCAGCCCCGCCATGCGGCGCCCGAGCCGGCGCGCCGGCAGCACGAAGATCGGCAGCAGCACCAGCGCGACCACGGTGACCTGCCACGACAGGGTCACCATGACCACCAGCGACAGCACCAGCTGGATCACGTTGGTGACCAGGCCCGACAGCGTCGCGGTGAACGTGCGCTGCGCCCCGATCACGTCGTTGTTGAGCCGGCTGACGAGCGCGCCGGTGCGGGTGCGCGTGAAGAACGCGATGGGCAGCTTCTGCACGTGCTCGAACACCGCGACGCGCAGGTCGAGGATGATGCCCTCCCCGATGCGCGCCGACTGCCACCGCTCGGCGAGCCCCAGCCCCGCGTCCAGGATGGCGAGCACGGCGATCACCACGGCCAGCCAGATCACGAACGACAGGTCGTGGCCGCCGACGATCGCGTCCACGACCTTCCCCGCGAGCACCGGTGTGGTCACGGCGAGCACGGCGGACACGATCGTGAGCACCAGGAAGACCAGCAGCCGCACCCAGTGCGGACGGGCGAACCGCGCGACCCGCTTCACGGTGCCGCGCGTGAGCGCCCTCGGCGTGTCGGCCCCGCGCATCGCGGAGCCGAGCAACGCCCACGTGTTGTCCATGTGGAGCCTCCCCCGGGTCAGAAAACCTCTATATTACTCAAGCTTTTGTCATGATATGACCTGCACAACGCCGGTTCGCCCGGAGTTCTTCCCCACCGCGTTCACCGATCGTGAACACGCTCCGCCGGCGGAGCGCAGCCAGCGTAGGGCCACTGGCTCGGCCCGGGCGCGGCGCGCTCGGTAGCCTGACCCGACGGGAAATGCCGGGTGACGAGGGAGAAGACGTGCGAAGGACACCGGGCAAGTGCTGATGGCCCCCGCCCGACCGACCACCGGCCGCGTGAGCCTCGTGCTCACCTGGGACGTCGTCTTCTACCTCGGCTGCTTCGCCTTCGCGCTGATCAGCGCCCTGGTGTCCGAATTCTACGGTTACCGCATCTGGGGCACGTTCGCCGCGGCCGCCTACGGGTTCGCCGCCGCCCACAGCGGGTGGCTGCTCGTGTCGGCCCGGCTCGGGCGCGCCCGGCGCGGGCCGCTCGGCTCGCGGTGGTGCGGCATCGCGGTGATCGGGTTGTTGGCGATGATCGTCCCGCTCGCCGTGCTCGTGATTCGCCGGCTGACCGGAGTGGACTGGCTCGTCACCCCGTTCTCGTGGGCCGCGCAGCCCGAGGTGTGGGTGATCGAACGCAGTGCGAGTTTGCTCCTGCAGCACGGCACGCCCTACATCGACGTGAACGCTCTCGGGCGCGCACCGGAAGTGAACGATTACACGCCGTACGGGCCCGTGATGACGGTGTTCGGCCTTCCGCGTGCGTTGTTCGGCGGAACACCGTTAACCAATGCGCTCACCGACGCGCGGTGGATGTTCGCGCTTTGTGCGTCTCTCTGTGTGATCGCTTCGCTACGAATGTTGAAATGGCCGCGAATTCCGGTTCTTTCGGCACAATTGGCAATCGCGTGCCCACTCACCGCATTGACTTGGGCCGTTGCCGGCCCCGATCTCGCCATTGTGGGACTGCTCGTGCTCGCCTGCGCACTCGCTGCGACCGGCCGCGCGGGCTGGTCCGGTTTCGTGCTGGCGCTGGTGATCAGCGCGAAGCTGATCGTCGCGCCGGCGGCGGCGGTGCTCGCGGTGTTCGTGCTCTGCCGGCGGCGCGCGCAAGCCGGGCAGGACGACACCGGGCACGGTGAAAAACCTCGTGACCGCAGGGCACTTGCGTGGTTCGTGACCACTTTGGTCACCGCGACCGTGGTGCTGCACCTGCCGGTGTACCTGGTCGCGCCGGACGCGTTCGTGGAGCACGTGATCCGGTTCCCGCTCGGGATGGGCGTGGTGCGCTCCCCCGCGGCGAGCCCGCTTCCGGGCCACCTGATCGCGGAAACCGGCTCAGCGGGCCGCGTGATCTCACTCGTCCTGGTGGCAGCCGCGGCCGTGGCGATGCTGGTGTGGCTGGTGCGCCGGCCCCCCGCGACGGGATCCGCCGCGCTCTTGCGGATCGTCGTCGGACTCGGCGCGTTGATCCTGCTCACCCCGGCAACCCGCTACGGCTACCTGGTTTATCCCTTGGTGCTGCTCGGAGGAGTGCTGGCTTTCCGAGCGGCCGAACAGGGACTGCGCCCCCCGCGCAGTCACCCTGGTGCTACTTCTTCTTGACCCGCGTGGCCCCGCCGCGCCCCCGCAGCTGGACCCCGGACTCCGAGAGAACCCGGTGGACGAACCCGTAGGAACGTCCGGTGGACTCAGCAAGGGCTCGGATGCTCGAGCCCTTCTCGTATTTCTTCTTCAGGTCAGCGGCCAGCTTGTCGCGCGTGTTGCCGGTGATCCGCGCGCCTTTCTTGAGATCAGCCACGTCGATCGCCTTCCCGCCGAGTGGAGTTCTGGGCCACTTAACGGCCCCTGCCGGGGCAATGATCGAACACTGAGCGCCGGAATGCCAGACGACAGACGTAAAACAACCGAAACTGCGATCACATTGGGCCATTCAAGTGCTCTGCGCGCCGGGGCAAGCACCCAAATGGACGCATCTGATCACGCCAGCTGGACAAGTTCCAGATAATCTTCCGACCAATGATCCTCGGTGCCGTCGGGCAGCAGGATCACGCGCTCGGGCTCAAGAGCCTCTACCGCGCCCGGGTCGTGCGTGACGAGCACGACGGCCCCGGCGAAGCTGCGCAACGCGTCCAGGACCTGCTCACGGCTGGCGGGGTCCAGGTTGTTCGTGGGCTCGTCCAGGAGCAGCACGTTCGCCGCGCTGGAGACCAGACCCGCCAGCGCCAGCCTGGTTTTTTCACCGCCGGAGAGCGTGCCGGCGGGCTGGTCGAGCTGCTCACCGGTGAACAGGAACGAGCCGAGGAGGTTGCGCAGCTCCTGGGCCCCCGTGTCCGGGGCGAGGTGGCGGATGTTTTCCCACACCGTCGCTTCGTGGTCGAGGGTTTCGTGTTCCTGTGCGTAATAGCCCAGGCGCAATCCGTGACCCGGTTCGACGGAGCCGGTATCCGGAGTTTCCATTCCGCCGAGCAACCGGAGCAACGTCGTCTTTCCGGCACCGTTCAGGCCGAGCACCACGACCTTCGAGCCGCGGTCGATGGCGAGGTCGACGCCGGTGAAGATCTCGAGCGAGCCGTAGGACTTCGACAGCCCGTCGGCCGTGAGCGGGGTGCGCCCGCAGGGCGCGGGTTCGGGGAACTTGATGCGCGCGACCTTGTCGGCCTGGCGCGTCTCGTCGAGCGCCGAGAGCATCTGCTCCGCGCGGCGGGCCATGTTCTTCGCCGCGACGGCCTTCGTCGCCTTCGCACCGAGCTTCGCGGCCTGCTGCTGCAGGGCGGACGCCTTCTTCTCGGCGTTCGCGCGTTCGCGGCGGCGGCGCTTCTCGTCGGTGGCCCGCGCGTCGAGGTAGCGCTGCCAGCCCATGTTGTAGGCGTCGAGCTCGCCGCGCGTGGCGTCGAGGAACCAGACCTTGTTCACGACGTCGGCGAGCAGCTCCACGTCGTGGCTGATCACCACGAGCCCGCCGTCGTGCTGCTTGAGGAAGCTGCGCAGCCAGGTGATCGAGTCGGCGTCGAGGTGGTTGGTGGGCTCGTCGAGCAGCAGGATCGTCTCGGACTTGCCGCCGGCGCCCGCTTCCGCGGCCGCGAACAGGATGCGCGCCAGCTCCACGCGGCGGCGCTGCCCGCCCGAGAGCGTGTTGAGCGTCTGCGCGAGCACGCGGTCGGGCAGCCCGAGGTTCGAGCAGATGCGCGCGGCTTCGCTCTCCGCGGCGTACCCGCCGAGCGACGCGAACCGCTCCTCGAGCCGGCTGTAGCGGTTCACGGCCTTGTCGCGCTGGCGTTCGTCGACGAGCTCGGACATCGCCGTCTGCGCCTTCTCCATGTCGCGCAGCAGCGTGTCGAGGCCGCGCGCGGACAGCACGCGGTCCTTGGCCGTGACGGACAGGTCGCCTTCGCGCGGGTCCTGCGGCAGGTAGCCGAGCTCACCGCTGCGGCGCACGTCGCCGGCGTGCGGTTCGCCCTCGCCCGCGAGGACCTTCAGCGACGTGGTCTTGCCCGCGCCGTTGCGGCCGACGAGACCGATGCGGTCGCCGGGCTGGATGCGGAGGGTGGCGCCGTTGAGCAGGATGCGTGAGCCGGCGCGCAGCTCGAGGCCGGTGGCCGTGATCAAGAGAACTCCCGGAATCGGGGGTGGACGTGGACAGCATCGGGCACCGGCAGCGCCCACCATCTCCGCCCGCGGCGGGGATCGGTCACGAGCGCGCGGTGCGGCGGCTACTCCCTGAGGATCTCCATCTCCACGGTGCCCAGTGTACGGGTCGGCCGCCAGCGGTTTTCGGCCCCGTGGCGGGACTCACGCCGGCTTCACGCCTCGCGCACCACGACCTGCACCGCGATCGCCCGCCGGGCCGCTTCGTCCAGCACGGCGCGGCGGGGGCCGGGGATCTCCAGCACGCGGGGTTCGGCGCGGGCGAAGAGCGGGCCCAGGCGGCGGTCGGCGCGGAGGCGGTCGAGGGCGCGACGGTCACCGCCGAGCACCACCGCGTCCACTTCGGACAACCGGGGCACGAGGACCTCGAAGGCTTCGTCCGCGGCGGCGCGCAGCGCGGTGCGCGCCTGCCCCGCGCGGCGGCGGGCGAAGCGCTGTTGCGACCACCCGCCCGCGGCCGTGCGGCCCGGCACGAGGTGCCGGTCGGTGCGGGAGAGCCCGACGACGCCGTCGCGGGCGAGGCCGAGGGAGTGCCCGCCGAGGCGCACCAGCAGCACCGCGATCACCCGGGAGGCGAGCGCGTGTGCCACGAGCGGTTCGACGGCCAGTCCGGTGCGGACCCCGGTGTCCGCGAGCGGTCCGAAGGGGACGGTCGCGGTGGCCGTGGCGCCGTTGGCGGCGGTGACGCGCACCTCGGCCGGCCCCAGTTCCGTGGTGCGGACGCCGTCGTTGCGGTCGGCGAAGCGGGTGAACCAGCCCGCGAGCCGCCCGGGCGCGACCTCGACCGCTCGTCCCCCACCCGCGACCTGCCGTGCACCGGCCATGGTCGCCACGGTACGGGGCCGCCGCGAACCCGCGCCGGCCCCGTACCGGAGCATCAGGCGATCGCCGGACCGGCGTGCACCGTCTTGGCCACGAGCGCGGCCGTGCCGGCCGTGCCCGCCGGCGCGTAGCCGTTCACGTGGAGCGAGACGCTGCGGATCGAACCGCTGTCGCCGTTCGCGGCATCGACCGCCTTGAACGTCCACGTGCCGTCCGCCGAGGTACCCGCGAGCGGCGTCTGCGGGTCGATCGGCAGGTACGTGCCGGTGAACGGCGCGAACTGCGACCCGACCGTGCTCAGCAACGCCGGGGCGCTGTCGTCGAACACGACCTGGCACAGGTTGTTGCCGCCGCTGCCGGCCCGCTGGAACAGCGTGGCCGTGGCGCCCGAGGGCGAGGTCAGCGTGCCGACCAGGTCCGCGACGTAGGTGTGGTCCAGCCCCACCGTGGTCGAGCCCTCATCCGCCGTGCAGCTCGACCCGTCGATCGACAGCGAGACCTTCGACGCGGCCCCGACCCCGCTCACCACCAGCGGCACCGAAGCGCCGAGCTGCGAGTTGTCCGGGATCGCCACCGGCGGGCCGGTGTAGGAGAAGGTCTGCACCACCGGCGACGGCGTGCCCACCGGCACCGCGAACGTGCTGGTGACCGGTGAGAACGAACCGGCGAACGTCACCCTGGCGGTCAGCACCACCGGCACGCCGAGGCCCTGGGTCGCCGGGACCGTCACGGTGAACTCGTTCACGCCCGTCTGGCCGGGGCTGATCGTGCCGTACGACTTGGCGCGCGGCGCGATCGTGACGCCCGGGGTCGACGTGGTGAGCACGACGCTCGTGGACACGGCGGTCCCGTCGCCGGTGTTGGTCACCGGCAGCGTCACCTTCGCGGTGTCACCGGGGTCGAGCGTGCTGCCGCCGTCGGGCCCGGTGATGGTGGGCTGCTGCGCCTGCGCGTACGGCTGCGGGCTGGCGCCGGTGTACTCGAGCACCTTGTCGGCGAGGAGCACTCCCGCGCCGGTGAGGTTGTCGCTGCCCGGGGCTTCGATGTCCACGGCGGTGCGGAGGAACGCGTCGCGAACGTCCGAAGCGGACAGACCCGGGTTGCCCGAGAGCACGAGGCTCGCGATGGCGGCCGCGTGGGGCGCGGCGGCCGAGGTGCCGAAGAACGGGTCGAAGCCGCCCACCGAGGTGCGCACACCGTCGGCGGCCGTGATTTCCGGCTTGTTCCGCACTTCGCCACCGGTCGAGGAGAAGTTCCCCGGGGTGATGGGCGTGCCGTCGGCTTCGTAGAACATCCGGCGCGGGCCGTCGGAGCTGAACCGCTCGGCCTTGCTGGCCGAGGAGAACGCACCCGGGAACGGACCGGTCGGGTTCGCCGGGTCACCCGGCTCGAGCAGCCGGCCGAACGCGGCGGCCGCGGGTGCGGCGGCGACGGCGAACGCGTCCCGCGCCGAGGAGTGGCCGACCACGACCCCCGGGGTGCTGTAGGCCTTGAGCCCGTCGGCGGAGTCGCGGAAGCGGCTGCCGAACGCCGTCAGCGACAGGTAGCGGCCCTCGCCGGCGAACTTGACGATCGCGAGCCGCAGCCCGGTGCCGCCGAACAGCGGGGTGGCGAGCTGCTCGTACGGGTCCTGGGTGCCGTCCTGCACGTCCTGGCTGAACGAGACGACGTTGCCCGCCGCGTCGAGCAAGTAGAGGTCGTAGTCGTCGGAGGCCGCGCCGAGCGGATCGGACCAGTGCAGCGTCACCGGGATGTTCCCCGAGGACGCGTCGGAGATCGGCTCGAAGATCTGGTTGCCGGCCGCGCCCGCGAAGTTGTGCGCGCTGCCCGCGAACTTGCCGACCGCCTTGCCGGAGTCGGCGAAGTCGCCCTCCCAGTGGGCGGCGGTGCCGTCGGCGACGTTGCCTTCGTTGCCCGCGGAGGAGAAGTAGAGCGCGCCGTCGGCGGTCACGTCGTTCACGGCCTGGGCGATGATCCAGTCCTGGAACGGGGATTCCTTGAAGTAGATGACGTCGTCGACGATCACGTCGCAGTGCTCGTCGAAGCGCAGCTTGCGGATGTTGTCCGCGAAGCTCGCGTCGGAGTTGAACGCGCTCGCGAAGCCCAGTGCCGCGTGGGGCGCGAGGTCGTGGATGATCTCGAGCATCGCGGTGCCCTCGTCGCCGTCGCCCTCCTGCCCGGGCACGACGTCGACGGCCGGCAGCTCTCCCTTGGCCTGCGAGACCTTGAGCGAGTCGACGCCGTCGGACAGCGCGCACGCCTTCACCCCGGTGCCGGTCACGCCGAACTGCTGGCGTGCGACGTCGGCGTTGTGCGCCCGGTCCCCTTCGCTGGTGATCGTGGCCGCGGCGGTGCGCTGCTTCTGCGCCGCCTGTGCCTGGTTCAGCGCGCCCTCGATGCGGGCGGCCTTCTGCTCCTTGCTTTCGGCCGGCGCGGTTTTCCCTTGCGCCGCCTTGGTTTCCAGTTCGTGGGCGGTGATCGCCGGATCGGCGGTTTCGACCCGCTTCACGTCGGCGCGCGCGGCGATCGCGGGCAACGCCGAGAGGGGGACCTCGGCGCGGATGCTCGCCGCCTTGTCCGACACCGTGCGCACGGCGGCACCGGCCTTGCGCAAGTCGCTCACGAGCGCGTCGGACACCTTGGTGGCGCGGATGTCCACGACCGCGGTGCTCCCGGCGCCGGAACTCAGGCCGGGCACGACCGCGGCGCTGAGCCGCCGGGAGCGCAGCTGCTGCGCGACCAGCAGCCGGCTGTCCAGTTTGGACTCGGCTTTCGTCTGGCCGGTTTTGACGGCCTGCAACGCAGTGATCTGCTTCGCCGCGTTGGCGGAGAGGGAATCCGGGGTACCCGCGGTCGCGGCGCCCGCGGGTGGGGCGACGGCTCCCAGTGCGGCGATCAGCGCCGCGGCCCCGGCCGCGACGATCGTCGCCCGGGATCTCGCTCTCGTGGTGGCTCTTCCGGACAGGGGCTTGGAACGGCTTCGACGCACGCGCGCCTCCGTATCTCGCACCGCGTGCCCCGACTCACGCTGGCCAACGCCGGTGATCACCGGCTGGATCCAGCTAAGTACCGCGCGTACAGCGTTACAAACGGCCGTTAGGGTGACAAATGGTCGTGAATTTCCCCAACCCGACAGAGGTCGTAGGCCGTTCAGCGGCAGTGCTCCGGCTCAGAGCACGAAGGAGTCCGACCACGGCTGCGCCGCACGCCCCGACAGCGCGTCGAGCAGCGTCACGGCCTGCTTGTCGGTGAGCGACGACACGAAGTCCACCACCGCCCGCCCCCGGGCGAGGCCGCGGACGGCGTCGGTGCCCTCCACGCGCTCGCCGGTCGCCCCGATGAGCAGTTCGGGCGCGGTCCGCACCAATCCGGCGTACTCGTCGTGGGCGAGCTCGACCAGGTCGTGCAGGCGCCGCGGCAGCCGGCCCACCTCGTCGCGGTCGAGCAGCCACGCGTCGAGCGCGTCGACGAGCGACGTCACGAGGCTGGCCTGGCCGCGCTGGTGCAGCGCGAGATCCGGGCGCAGCAGCACGAAGCGGCGGTGCACGAACTTCAGCACCTGGACCTCGTGCCACTGGGCGGTGCGCAGCGACACGTGCCCGGACCGCGTGGACGGCGACGACAGCACGAACACCCCGTCGACGAGCCGCGAGGTCCAGTTCGCGGAGAACGCCGCGGTGGCCTGCTCGGCCTCGATCGAGCCGTCGAACCCGTCGGCGAGCAGGCCGTCGACGAGCTCGCGCTGCACGCGCCGCACGGCGGCGGCGAACGCGTCGTCGTCGACGATCCAGCTGTCCTTGAGGTGCGTGCGCCGGCGCAGCTGTTCGAGCGAGCGCCCGGGGCGGCGCAGCTGGGCGGCCAGCCGGTCGTCGTCGAGGGCCGCCAGCTCCAGCGCGTGGCCGAGCCACTCCCCCAGCTCCGCGGCCACGGGCGCGTGCTGCAGCACGCCGATGCGGTGGAAGTCCTGCAGGTCGTGGATCGCGTAGGCGATGTCGTCGGCGGTGTCCATCACCGACGCCTCCACCGTCTGCTGCCACTGTTCGACGCGGCCGGCGAACGGGGTGCGCGCCTGGGCGAAGTCGTCGAGTTCGGTGGCGTAGGCCGAGAACTTGCTCGCGCCCGTGCCCGGCGCGCTGTCGGGTTCGGCGGCGCCGCGCGGAGGTGTCGGCATCGCCGTGGGGTGCGGCTGCGGGTGGTGCAGGCGCGCCCACGGGTACTTCAGCACCGCCGCGCGCACGGCCGCGGTGAGGTCGAGCCCGATGGCCGACGGCCCGCGCACGTCGGTGGTGGTGAGGATGCGGAACGTCTGCGCGTTGCCCTCGAAGCCGTCGGCGAGGCCGAAGCGGTGGCGGGCGATGCGGTCGAGCGTCTGCTCGCCGAGGTGCCCGAAGGGCGGGTGCCCGAGGTCGTGCGCGAGTGCGGCGGCTTCGCACACGTCGGGGTCGCAGCCGCCGAGCTTCGCGGCCAGTTCCGCCGACTCGCTGGCGCCGGTGATCCGTTCGGCGATCGCGCGGGCGACCTGCGCGACCTTGAGGCTGTGGGTGAGCCGGTTGTGCAGCAGGCCCGCGCCGCCGGCGTTGACCACCTGCGTGACCCCGCCCAGCCGGGCGAAGAACGGCGACGCGGCGATGCGGTCGCGGTCGATGCGGAACGGGCTGGTCGCGAGATCGGTGTACCCGCCCGCCGAGCTCGCCGGATCCCGGCGCGCGGCCCTCGGGTCGGTCTCGTCCATGCGCACCACCGTAGCCATCCGGGCACCGTAAACCCTCCAGCCCGCCGGCTCACCGGAAGCCGGGCGCCGATGCGGCAGGATCGGACGGGTGACCGACGTGCTGATCGCGGGTGGCGGACCCGCCGGCTGGGCGCTCGCGCGCGCCTGCGCCCGGCGCGGGCTCGCGACCACGCTCGTCGACCCGGCGCCGCTCGCGCCGTGGCGCAGCACCTACGGCCTGTGGGCCGACGAGCTGCCCGGGCTGCCGTCGCCGGTGATCGCGTCGGCCCCGGGCGAGACGGTCGCGTTCGGCACGCGCGAGCACCGCCTGGCGCGGCGTTATCTGGTGCTGGACAACGAAGGGCTGCGCACGTTGCTCACGACCGCGCCGGTGACGGTCGTGACCGGGCGGGTCGCCGGCGCGGAGCACGGCCGGCACGGCTCGACGGTGGTGCTCGCCGACGACCGCCGGCTCGCCGCCGCCGTGGTGATCGACGCGTCGGGCGCGCACCGCGTGCTGTCCGGCGGCCCGCCGCGGGGCCACCGGGCCGAGCAGACGGCGTACGGGCTCGTGCTGCCCGCCGCCGAGGCCGACCGGCTGGTTCCGGGCGCGGCGGACACGGCCGTGTTCATGGACTGGCGCGAGGGCGCGCCCAGCTTCCGCTACCTGCTGCCGCTCGGCGACGGGTCGGTGCTCGTGGAGGAGACGTGTCTCGCGCGCCGGCCGGGCGTGCCCGTCGGCGAACTCGCGGCGCGGCTGCGAACCCGGCTCGCCGCGGCGGGCCTGCGCGCTCGCGGGAGGGAGGAACGGGTGCGGATCGTGCTCGACGTGCCGCTGCCGGGCCGGGGTGCGGTGGTCCCGTTCGGGGTCGCGGCGGGGCTCGTGCACCCGGCCACCGGGTACAGCGTGGCGACGGCGCTGCGGCTCGCGCCGCGCGTGGCCGCGGCACTCGCGGGCGCGTTCGAAGCGGGGCCGGAGGCGGCCGTCCGCGCTGCGCGCCGGACGCTGTGGACGGCCGAGGCGCGGGCCGTGCATTCCTTGCGGCGGTACGGGTTGCGTGCTTTGCGCCGGATGTCACCGGGTGAGCTCGCCGAGTTCTTCGACCTGTTCTTCGGGCTGCCCGGAGATCTCCAGCGGGCGTACACGTCGGGGCGCGAGGACTTGCCGGGCACCGCGGCCGCGATGACCCGGTTGTTCCGCGCCGCGCCACCGCCGATCCGGGCCCGGCTGGCCGGACGGCGATAATCACCAACCGGATGCGGTTCGCCACAGCGCGTCGGGAATCGGCGCAAAACCGTGCGGCCGGCTCAGCCGGGAACGTGCCCGTGTGCGAAACCGGTGCGACGATCGCGGCCCTTCCCGCGAAATCCGCACCTGAATCTTCTTCGCTTGAAACGATCAAGGTCGGCAGCGACCTCGTTGCTGGTCACTGGCGTGATCCGCACCGACACGCACTGTGCGCGACCACCGGCCCGAGACTGCGGTGACGGGAATTTTCACACTTCCGATCGGCCCGCGGAAATCCATCCCGATCGAGTGAGCACTACCGATTTCGTTACTCCGATTCAGGTAACTCAGGTTCCGGCGCGGTGAACATCTGCTGACAACGGTTTCGTTTCCGCGCGAGAGGATGCGACGATCTCCGTCGTGACGACGCCCCGTGCGGTCCGGTTCGCCTTCCAGCCGATGTACAGCTTGCACACCGGCGGCGTTGTCGCGTACGAAGCGCTCGCCCGCCCCGGCAAGGGCACGGCCCACGAGCTGCTCGCCGAGGCGCGCCGCGGCGGCCGGCTCGCCGAGGTCGACCTCGGGCTCGCCGCGGCCGCCGTGCGCCAGGAGGCGGAGCGGCCCAGCGCCCTGCCGCTGCACCTGAACATCTCCGCCCGCACGCTCGCGTCCGGTCCCGCCGCGTTCGACGAGCTGATCACCGAACTGGGCGCCGCCGGCCGCCGCACGCGCGACGTCGTGCTGGAGATCGGGCCGCCGTTCACGCACCTGCCCGCCGACCGGCTGCTGGCCGGTATGCGCGCGTTGACCGAATTGGGCTTCCGGCTGGCGCTCGACGGCCTCGGCCGGGGCGACCTGCCGCTCGCGCTGCTCGTGCAGGCACCGGTGGACCTGGTGAAGCTGGACCGCAGCGTGCTGCGCGGCCTGCCGGACGACCAGAGCGCGGTCGCGGTGGTCGAGTCACTGCTGCACTACACGACCCGCACCGGCATCCGGCTGGTCGCGACCGGCATCGAGACCGGCCCGCAGCTCGACGCGGCGCAGGGGCTCGGCGTGCGGATCGCGCAGGGCAACCTGCTGGCGCCGCCCGCCGCGCACCGCAGCGCGGCGACGGCCGGGGCGCTGGTCCCCGACGACCGCCGCTCCCCCGCCCCGCCGCAGGCACCCCGCGTCGGCGACTTCCTGCGACCCGCGACGACCCTGCCGGCCCAGGCGACGTGCGACGACGTGCGCGAGGTCCTGGCGGCGGCCGACGCCCCGACCGGTGTGGTCGGGGTCGACGAGCACAACCGTCCGCGGTGGTCGGTGGACAGGACGCGGTTCCTCGTGGCGGTGACCGGCCCGTACGGCCACGCCCTGCACGCCAAGCGCCCGGCCGAGCGCCTGGCGGACAAACCGCACACGATCGAGGCGACGGCGAGCGCTCTGGAGTTCCTCGAACTGGTCACCGACGCCGACTGGGGCCGCACCGGCGACGACGTCGTGGTGGTCGACGGCGCGGGCCGCGCCCTCGGTGTGGTGCTGGTGACCGAGGTGGTCCGCGGGGTCGCCGAGGCCAAGGTCGAGGAAGCCGTCACGCTCAACCCGCTCACCCGGCTGCCGGGCAGCGAAGTCGTGGCCCGCGACGTCGAGCGCCGCATCTCGACCGGCGAGCAGTTCGTCGCGGGGTGGCTCGACGTCGACTCGTTCAAGTCCGTCAACGACAACGCCGGCTTCGCCGCGGGCGACGACCTCATCCGCGCCCTCGGCGAGACCCTGACGGGCCTCACCCGCCGCCTCCCGCGCATGCGCGTCTCGCACGTCGGCGGCGACGACTTCCTGATCGTCTGCGACGTCGACGAGATCGGCACCGTCGCCGCGGCCCTGCTGGACACCCACTGGTCCGCCGAGGGCATGCCCGTCACCGTGTCGCTCGCGACGCTCGTGTGCGGCAGCGGAGCGATCGGCTCGTACCGGGAGGCCTCCCGCCTGCTCGCCCCGCTGAAGAAGCGCGCGAAAGACGTTCCCGGTTCGAGCTGGGTCCTGTCCCGCCCGGGCTCCGACCGCGTCGAGGTGCTCCGCGGCATCGGCCGCGACGTGGCGGTCAGCCGGTCGGCCTGAGCGCTCAGCCGCCCGGCGTCACGAAGCCCGACTCGTAGGCGCGGATCGCGGCCTGGGTGCGGTCGCGCGCGCCGAGCTTGGCGAGGACGTTGCCGACGTGGGTTTTGACCGTTTGCACCCCCAGGTGCAGGTCCCGGGCGATTTCGGGGTTGGACAGGCCGGCGGCCACGAGGCGCAGGACGTCGCGTTCGCGGTCGGTGAGGCCGGCGGCGGTGAGGCCGTCGCGCGGGGTGGCCCGGGCGTGCTGAGCGGCGAGGCGGCGGATGGCGGCCGGGAACAGCAGCGACTCGCCCGCGACGACGGTGCGCACGCCCGCCACGATCTCCTCCGGCCGGGCCCGCTTGAGCAGGAACCCGCTGGCGCCGGCGAGCAGCGCGTCGTACACGTAGTCGTCGTTCTCGAACGTGGCCACCACGATCACCTTCGGCGGCTCGTCCACAGTGGACAGCAGGTGCTCGGTCGCGCGAATCCCGTCGACGGCGGGCATGCGCACGTCCATCAGCACCACGTCGGGGCGCAGGCGCGACACCAGGCCCGGCACCTCCGCGCCGTCGGCCGCCTCGCCGACGACGGTGAGATCCGGCTCGGCGTCGACGATCGCGCGCAAGCCGGCGCGGATGAGCGGTTCGTCGTCGACCAGCAGGACCGTCACGTCCATCGCTGTCCCCACGGCACCGTCACCACGACCTCCCACCGGTCCCCCGCCGGTCCGGCCGACAGCTTGCCACCCAGCAGTTCGGCGCGCTCGGCCATGCCGCGCAGCCCGCGCCCGCCCCGCGGCCGCGACGCGCGCGCCGGCCCCAGCGGGTTCACCACCTTCGCGCACAGCTCGCCCGGCCCGATCGAAACGGCCACGGTGACCGGCACCTTCCCGGCGTAGCGCACCGCGTTCGTCAGGCACTCCTGCACGATCCGGTACACCTCACGCGACACCACCGCGGGCACCGCGCCGACCTCGCCCCGCACGTCCGCGCTGACCGCCGCCCCCGCCAGTCTCGTCGCCTCCACCAGCGCTCCCAGTTCCGCCAGCCCGGGCTGCGGGTTCCGCGCCGACGCCCCGTCGCGCAACAGCCCGAGCACGTGGTCCAGATCGCCGAGCGCCGTCCGCGCCGATTCCTCGATCGCCGTCAGCGCCTGCTCGGTGAACCCCGGGTCGCTGCGCAACGTCCGGCGCGCCGCCCCCGCCTGCACCGTGACGACGGACAGCGCGTGCCCGACGGAGTCGTGCAGCTCGCGCGCCAGCCGCGTGCGCTCCGCCAGCTGTTCCGCCCGCCGCTCCAGCTGCGCGATCCGCTCGGCCGCCGACATCCCCAGCAGCGCCGCCGCGAGCCGCCGCAGCAGCCCGCCCACGCCCCACACCACGTAGCTCAGCAGCACGAACGCAACCACGAACACCGCCGGCAACCACGCCGACGCCCAGCCCTTCGGCACGGTCACCGAGTGCGTCCCGTTGTCCACCAGCTCGCCCGAGAACACCGCACCCACCGCGAACCCGAACCCGACGGGCACCGCGAGCGTCACCGCGCTCACCACCGCGCCGACCCCCACGTGCACCACGAACACGACGCTGCACCGCACCCGCACCCACCAACTCACGGCGGCCCCCGCCGCCACCTCCCCCAGCAACTCCCGCACGGCCGCCACCTCGAGCACCCGCACCGCCGGCAACAACGACGTCGCCCCCAGCACCACCACCGTCGCCCCGGCCCCCAGCGCCGACGCCCACCCCCCGGACGTCACGAACGGCGTCAGCGCGGGCACCGCCACCGCCGCGAACAGCAGGTAGGGCACGCTGATCGCCCCGCCCAGGATCAGGTACGCCCACCTCCGGTAGGTCACCCCGCTCAACACCGGCCGCAACACCCGCACCCGCACGATCCTCGCAGCCCAGCCCCCGGTCCCGCCTCCCTCCAGAGCGGGATGTCGGACAAGGCAGACGGGGGTTCCGCAGTCGCTGGCCGTTTGTGCTCGGAGGGGCTCACGTTTGATTAGACGGCGTGCGGCGAGCCGGGTTAGTGGGTCAATCGCGTCGCAAAGGCGTAGGTGGAGATTTCCAGCGACACCTAACCAAAACGGCGCCAAAACCACCGGCCAACTACGAAACCCGCGGAAACGCCCACCCCTCCCCCGCCCCGATACGAAGCCGCCACACGGTTCGGGCCCCTTTGTCAAGGTACGCTTTCCCGCCTTGACAAAGGGGCCCGAACCGTAGTCACAATCAAGCTTCGGGGCGCCTTCCCGCCCCCCCCCAAAAAAAACCGCACCCGAAATCAATACACCACCGAAGTCACCCGAGTCCCCATCCCCTCAACCTCCCCACCAAACCCGTTCTCCCACAACTGCTCCACCTTCGCAGCCTCTTCCGCACTCGGCTTCGCGTTCTTGCACGAGGTCCCCGGCCCGTGCCCCGACATCAACTCCGAACACGGCCCCTCGTAATCATCCGGCAGCCCCAAATTGTGCCCCAGCTCGTGCGCAGCGATCCGCGTCGGATCAAACCCCTCCGCCACCTGACTCGTATCCAGGTAGACATCCCCATTCCCATGCCCATCCGTCTGCGTGTAAGACCCCCCGCTGTGAATCTCGTGGAACACCACGGTGCCACCCGAAGACTTCTTCACCAGCTTCACATCGGAAACCGCGGCGTTCCAATTCGCCGCACCCTGATCGATCTGCGCCACGTAATCCGGCGCCCCGCTCGACGTGTAGTACACGGTCGTCACCGCGGCCGCCGACGCACCCGGCCCCGCGACCAGACCCACCCCGAACGGCGCCACCACGGCCACCGCCACCGCCGCGACCCGCCCGAACCCGCGTGCCTTCATCCCCGTCTCCTTCACCCATCGATGACCGACGGCCCCGACGTTAGGAGTTCACCAACCGCGCGGCCACGTCCGAAAGTAGGTGACCCGGCACCGTCCGTCATCACGCCCCCTCCCGAGGGGGCGCCCGATCACCCCGCAGCCGGTCCCGCCGATCATCAGCGCACTGGCGGGCCGGCGGCCGCTCGTCGTCTTCCGGCGGACAGCACGACGGTCACGATCGCGCCGATGAACCCGAGCAGGAACACCGCAGCGCCACCGGCGGCGAAGGAGCGACCCTCGGGCAACCCGGTGTCCGCAGTGGACGCTCCGGGCAGGCCGGCGTCGGTGAACGCCGTCGTGGGGGCGAGGGTCCTGGAGGAGAAGATCGTGCCCCGCGCGGTGATCACACCGTCCACCTTGGAAAGCGGGATGGCGCCCCCGCCGGGGAGACTGGCGAATCTGCGGGAATCGTCGGAAATGTCGCGCCGGTCGCCGGCGACGAAGATCGAACCAGGCGGCACTCGTGCCGCGAACGGCAACGCGCCGGCAGCGAGCGGCACCGTCGAATCGAGGTAGGGCTCGGTAACGGGCTTGCCGTTCACCTGCAGCCGGTTGTCGGGCCCGCAGCAGACCACGCGGTCGCCGCCGATGGCGATCACGCGCTTGACGAAGTGGTAGCCCGGCGGCACGTCGGGGAACGCGTCGGCCTGGAAGGAAACCACGTCGCCGCGGTGGATCTCGTGGTTCCCGGCCCAGTGGAGAACTACGGGCTCGCCGGCCGGGATCGTGGTGCCCATGGAGCGTCCGCCGATGCGCACCGTGCTGTAGCCGAGCACCGTCACCACCCCGGTCGCCACGAGCGCGGCGCCGGCCACGACGAACACCACGAAAAGCGCCAGAAGCGGCGAAAACCGCCGCGCGCGAGGCGGCGCCGCCGGGGGCGCCGGGAAGTCGGTCACGCACCTCTATCGGGCCGCCCCCGCCGGCGTTACCCGCCGCGCGGGGCGTACATGATCACGGCGACGCCGGCGAGGCACAGCAGCGCTCCGATCACGTCGAAGCGGTCGGGCCGGTAGCCGTCGGCGACCATCCCCCAGGCCAGCGACCCGGCGACGAACACCCCGCCGTACGCGGCGAGGATGCGGCCGAAGTGGGCGTCGGGCTGAAGGGTGGCGACGAACCCGTAGACGCCGAGCGCCACGATTCCGCCGCCGATCCACGCCCAGCCGCGGTGCTCGCGCACGCCCTGCCACACGAGCCACGCGCCGCCGATCTCCAGCACCGCGGCCGCGACGAACAGCAGGATCGAGCGCAGGACGGTCACGAGCCGGTGCCGAAGGAGCCTTCGTAGGTCTCCGCGGGGCGCGGGGCCACGGGTGTCCACGTGGGACTCGCGGCGAACGTCACCGCCCCGGCGAGCGCGATCACACACGTCAGCGCTCCCAGCAGAGCGCCGCCACGCGCCAGATCATCGCCGCGTGCCCGCCCGCCCCGGGTCAGCCCCAGCACGATCGCCAGCACCCCCGCGAGCAGTCCGACGAAGAACAACGCACCCAGCACGAGCAGGAACACCTGTCCGACGAGCGCGTACTCCGGCGCCTCCTGGAGCTTCGGCCGCACCCGCAGCCACGCGATCCACGTCGCCACCACCAGCACCAAGCTGACCGCCGCGATCGCCATCGCCGCGACCGCCTGGCCACGCCGGGGTCCACCCCCGTTGTCCCGTTCGGTCATGTCGCCAGTCATAGCACCCGCGCCCGGTTTTCGTCGGTCGTTCCCCGCAGCTTCCTGGTATTGGACTGAAACAACGCGCGCGCCGCAGCGAGACCGTATAGGGCGTTATACAACCCGAGGAACAGAACAGGCCACCCCGCGCACTGCGGAGTGGCCTGTCCCGAGGGAAAGACTCAGACGGTGAACCCGAGCGCCCGAAGCTGCTCGCGCCCGTCCTCGGTGATCTTCTCCGGACCCCACGGCGGCATCCAGACCCAGTTGATCCGGAAGTCGCTCACGAGGCCACCCGACGTCAGCGCCGCCGAGGTCTGGTCTTCGATCACGTCGGTCAGCGGGCACGCCGCCGAGGTCAGCGTCATGTCCAGCGTGGCGGAGTTGTCGGTCTCCACGCGGATGTCGTACACCAGGCCGAGGTCGACGACGTTGATCCCGAGTTCCGGGTCGACGACGTCGCGCATCGCCTCTTCGATGTCCTCGATCTTGGCGATGTCGGCGGGCACCGGCGACGCGGCCTGCTCCGGCAGGTCCGCGGCGGTGCGCCCTTCACGGAGGTCCGTCGAGGGGACCGCGGTCTCTTCGCTCATGCCTTCTCAGCTCCTGTGGGGGTGCGGGCCACGGCGTCCTTGAACGCCATCCAGCCGAGGAGGGCGCACTTCACGCGCGCCGGGTACTTGGCGACGCCCGCGAAAGCGATGCCGTCTTCGAGCACGTCCTCGTCGGGCTCGACCTTGCCCTTGCCCTGCATCAGTTCCACGAAGGCGTCCATGGTCGTGAACGCCTCCTCCACGGTGTGGCCCACGACGAGGTCGGTCAGCACCGACGTGGAGGCCTGGCTGATCGAGCAGCCCTGCCCCTCGTACGAGACGTCGCTGACCTTCCCGTCGTCGACCTTGACCCGCAGCGTCACCTCGTCGCCGCAGGTCGGGTTGACCTGGAACGACTCGGCGTCGAACGGGTCTCGCAGTCCGCGCCCGTGCGGGTTCTTGTAGTGGTCCAGGATGATGTCCTGGTACATGCTCTCGAGGTTCACTTCGCGACCCCGAAGAACTTCTGCGCCTCGCGGATCCCGGCCACGAGAGCGTCCACTTCGGACAGCGTGTTGTACAGGTAGAACGTGGCCCGCACCGTCGCCGGCACCGAGCACGCCCGGTGCAGCGGCCACGCGCAGTGGTGGCCCACGCGCACGGCGACACCCACGCTGTCGAGCACCTGACCGGCGTCGTGCGGGTGCACACCGTCGATCACGAACGACACCGTGCCGCCGCGGTTCGCGAGGTCCGTCGGCCCGATGATCCGCACGCCCTCGATCTCGCCGACGCCGGCGAGCGCGTGCTCGGTGAGCTCGTGCTCGTGCTCCGCGACGCGGTCCATGCCCACCGCGTTGAGGTAGTCCACGGCCGCGCCGAGGCCGACGGCCTGCGACGTCATCGGCACGCCCGCCTCGAACTTCTGCGGCGGCGGCGCCCACGTGGAGCCCTCCATGCGGACCATCTCGATCATCGACCCGCCGGTGAGGAACGGCGGCATCGCCTCGAGCAGCTCGCTGCGCCCGTAGAGCACGCCGACCCCGGAGGGGCCGAGCATCTTGTGCCCGGAGAACGCCGCGAAGTCCACGTCCAGCGCGCGCAGGTCCACGGCCCCCTGGCCGTGGACGCCGTGCGGCACCGACTGGCACGCGTCGAGCAGCGTCAGCGCGCCGACCGACTTCGCCTTCGCCACGAGCACGTCGACCGGGTTGATCGTGCCGAGCACGTTGGACTGGTGCACGAAGGCGACCAGCTTCGTGCGCGGCGTGATCAGCTCGTCGAGGTCCGACAGGTCCAGCCGGCCCTCGGGCGTCACCTTGAACCACTTCAGCGTCGCCCCGGTGCGCTGGCACAGCTGCTGCCAGGGCACGAGGTTCGCGTGGTGCTCCATCTCGGTGATCACGATCTCGTCGCCGGGACCGATGCGGAAGCGCTCGGCCTCCGGGCCGGCCGTGGCCGCGTTGCTCATCGAGTACGCCACGAGGTTGATGCCCTCAGTGGCGTTCTTCGTGAACACGAGCTCCTCCGGGGAGGCGCCGACGAACTCCGCGATCCGCGCGCGGGCGGACTCGTAGGCGTCGGTGGCCTCCTCGGCGAGCTGGTGCGCACCGCGGTGCACGGCGGCGTTGGAGGTCTCGAGGAACTTGCGCTCGGCGTCGAGGACCTGCGTCGGCCGTTGCGAGGTCGCGCCGGAGTCCAGGTACACCAAGGGTTTCCCGTCGCGCACGGTGCGGGACAGGATCGGGAAGTCGGCACGCAGTGCCGCCACGTCAAGGGGAACAGAGTTGGTCGGGCTGTTCGCCGTGGTGGTCATCGAGCCAACTCCTCTCGGTGTAGTCGGGAACTTCTCGTGCGCGGGCTCAGAGCGCCGCGGGCTCGGCCTTGCCCACGTACTTCACGTAGCCGTTCTCCTCCAGCTCGTCGGCGAGCTCCTTGCCGCCGGACTCGACCACGCGCCCGTCGGCGAACACGTGCACGAAGTCCGGGGTGATGTGCCGGAGGATGCGGGTGTAGTGCGTGATCAGCATGACGCCGACCTCGCTGCTGTTCTTGTACTCGTTGACCCCGTCGGAAACCACGCGCAGCGCGTCGACGTCGAGCCCGGAGTCGGTCTCGTCGAGGATCGCGATCTTCGGCTTGAGCAGCGCCAGCTGCAGGATCTCGTGGCGCTTCTTCTCACCGCCGGAGAAGCCCTCGTTCACCGAGCGCTCCGCGAACTCCTGAGAGATGCCGAGCTTGCCCATCTCGTCCTTGACCTCCTTGACCCAGTGGCGCAGCTTCGGGGCCTCGCCACGGACCGCGGTGGCCGCGGTGCGGAGGAAGTTGGACATCGAGACGCCGGGCACCTCGACCGGGTACTGCATGGCCAGGAACAGGCCGGCGCGGGCGCGCTCGTCCACGGTCATCTCGAGCACGTTCTCGCCGTCCAGCAGCACCTCGCCGGAGGTCACCACGTACTTGGGGTGGCCGGCGATGGCGTAGGACAGGGTGGACTTGCCCGAACCGTTGGGGCCCATGATCGCGTGGGTCTCGCCCGACCGGATGGTCAGGTTGACGCCCTTGAGGATCTCCTTGGGGCCTTCCTCGGTGTTCACCGAGGCGTGCAGGTCCTTGATTTCCAGCGTAGCCATTCTCAGTTTCCTAAAGTCTGATGTGGACGGACGACGGGGCCTAGACGCCCACGGCTTCGAGCTCGGCTTCGATCGCCGCCTCCAGGCGCTCGCGCACCTCGGGCACGTCGATCTTGACCAGGATCTCGTGGAAGAACCCGCGCACGACCAACCGGCGCGCGGCATCCTCGGCGATCCCGCGCGACTGGAGGTAGAACAACTGCTCGTCGTCGAACCTTCCCGTCGCGCTCGCGTGGCCGGCGCCTTCGATCTCACCGGTCTCGATTTCGAGGTTCGGCACCGAGTCCGCGCGCGCACCCGGCGTGAGCACCAGGTTCCGGTTGAGCTCGTAGGTGTCGGTGGCCTCGGCGGCCGCCCGGATCAGCACGTCGCCGATCCACACGCTGTGGGCACCGTCACCCTGCAGCGCGCCCTTGTACATCACGCGCGACTTGCAGTGGGGCACGGCGTGGTCCACGAACAACCGGTGCTCCTGGTGCTGGCCGGCGTCGGAGAAGTAGACGCCCAGCATCTCCACGTCACCGCCGCGCTCGGCGAAGGCCGCCGTCGGCGAGATGCGGACCAGGTCGCCGCCCAGGGTGATCACGATGTGCTTGAGCGCCGCGTCCCGGCCGAGCTTGAGGTGCTGTTCGGACACGTGCACCGCGTCGTCGGCCCAGTCCTGGACGCTCACCACGGTGAGCTTCGCCGAATCGCCCACGACGAACTCGACGTTGTCGGCGTACGTGCCCGAGCCGACGTGGTCGAGCACGACCACGGCCTGCGCGAACGCCTCGACGCGGACCTGCAGGTGCCCGTACGCGACCTCGCCCACGCCGGGGCCGTGGATGCGCAGCACCGACGGCTTCGTCGCAGCGGTCTCCTTCGCCACCGTCACGACGGTGGCCTGCTTGAAGGACGAGTACGCCTGCGCGGCGATCCGGTCGCTCGGCACGCCGGCCTCGCCGAGGCGGGCGTCGTCGCGGTCGACGGTCTCGATCTTCAGCTCGGGCGCCGCGTCGGTCTCCAGCGTGATCTCGCCGGAGGCGACCGCGCTGCCGTCGTGCAGGCCGCGCAGCCGCTTCATCGGCGTGAACCGCCAGTTCTCCTCACGACCGCCGGGGACCTCGAAGGCCTCGACGTCGTAGGAGGTGAAGCGCTCCGCGCGGGAGGCGGCCGGGACGACCGCTCCCTCGCGAATCGCCTCGGAAACGTTGTTCTCGGTAACCGACATGACTAGCCGACGGACCCTTCCATCTGGAGCTCGATCAGGCGGTTCAGCTCGAGCGCGTACTCCATCGGCAGCTCACGCGCGATGGGCTCGACGAACCCGCGCACGATCATCGCCATCGCCTCGGCCTCGTCGAGACCGCGCGACATCAGGTAGAACAGCTGCTCTTCGCTGACCTTCGACACGGTGGCCTCGTGGCCCATGGACACCTCGTCGTTGCGGATGTCCACGTACGGGTAGGTGTCCGAGCGCGAGATCGTGTCCACGAGCAGCGCGTCGCAGACCACGCTGGAGCGCGAGTGGTGCGCCCGCTTCGCGACCTTCACGAGGCCGCGGTACGAGGTGCGGCCACCGCCGCGTGCCACCGACTTCGACACGATCGTCGAGGAGGTGTGCGGCGCGAGGTGCTCCATCTTGGCGCCCGCGTCCTGGTGCTGGCCCTCGCCCGCGAACGCGACCGAGAGGACCTCGCCCTTGGCGTGCTCACCCATCAGGAAGACCGACGGGTACTTCATCGTCACCTTGGAACCGATGTTGCCGTCGATCCACTCCATGGTCGCGCCCTCTTCGCACTTGGCGCGCTTGGTGACCAGGTTGTAGACGTTGTTCGACCAGTTCTGGATCGTCGTGTAGCGGCAGCGGCCGCCCTTCTTCACGATGATCTCCACGACCGCGGAGTGCAGCGAGTCGGACTGGTAGATCGGCGCGGTGCAGCCCTCGACGTAGTGCACGTAGGCGTCTTCGTCGACGATGATCAGGGTCCGCTCGAACTGGCCCATGTTCTCGGTGTTGATGCGGAAGTAGGCCTGCAGCGGGATGTCCACCTTCACGCCCTTGGGCACGTAGATGAACGAGCCGCCCGACCACACCGCGGTGTTCAGCGCGGAGAACTTGTTGTCCCCGGCCGGGATCACGGAGCCGAAGTACTCCTGGAAGATCTCCGGGTGCTCCTTGAGCGCGGTGTCGGTGTCCAGGAACAGGACACCCTGCGCCTCCAGGTCCTCGCGGATCTGGTGGTACACGACCTCGGACTCGTACTGAGCGGCGACGCCGGCGACGAGACGCTGCTTCTCCGCCTCGGGGATGCCGAGCTTGTCGTAGGTGTTCTTGATGTCCTCGGGCAGGTCGTCCCAGCTCGCCGCTTGCTGCTCCGTGGAGCGCACGAAGTACTTGATGTTGTCGAAGTCGATCCCGGAGAGGTCGGCCCCCCAGTTCGGCATCGGCTTCAGCTCGAAGAGCCTGAGCGCCTTCAAGCGGGCTTCGCGCATCCACTCCGGCTCGGACTTCTTCGCCGAGATGTCGGTGACGACATCCGCGTTGAGCCCGCGACGGGCGCTGGCGCCCGCCTCGTCGGAGTCGGCCCAGCCGAACGCGTACTTGCCAAGGGACTCGATGGTCTCTTCCTGGCTCAGTGGCGCGGTGGTGGGAGTGCGCTGCTCGGCAGCGGCAGTCATGCGGGTTTCCCTCCATTCGGGATCCGTGCTGTGCGCCCCGCGGACGGCTGGGCCGGCTGGGCCGGCTCGGTCGTCGTGCGGAGCCTGGTGCTTTCCGGCTCGGGAAGGGCCGGGGTACCCGACGGTCCGACGGGTACGTGTGTGGTGCACGCGTTGTCACCGCGTGCGATCGTCGCCAGCCGCTGCACGTGGGTGCCGAGCAGGCGGGCGAACGCCTCGGTCTCGGCCTCGCACAGCTGCGGGAACTCCGCGGCGACGTGCGCGACCGGGCAGTGGTGCTGGCAGAGCTGTTCGCCAACGCCGACCTGACGGGTCGACGCAGCGTAGCCCTCCCTGGTCAGCGCCGTGGCCAGGGCCTCGGCGCGCTCCGCGGGATCACTCGAACCGGTGATGGCCGAGCGGTGCGGGCCGACCAGCCGGTCGACGCGGCTCTCGGCGAACGCGCGCACGGCGTCGGGGCCGGCGTGCTCGGCGAGGAACCGGATGGCCGACACGGCGAGGTCGTCGTAGGCGTGGCCGAACCGGGCGCGGCCCGACTCGGTGAGCAGGAAGAGCTTGGCCGGGCGGCCGCGGCCGCGCGGGCCGCGCCGCGACGCGTCGCGGGTCTCGGCCTCACCGTCGGCCACCAGCGCGTCGAGGTGCCGGCG
Source organism: Amycolatopsis sp. NPDC051903 (assembly GCF_044452505.1). Lineage (NCBI taxonomy): Bacteria > Bacillati > Actinomycetota > Actinomycetes > Pseudonocardiales > Pseudonocardiaceae > Amycolatopsis > Amycolatopsis sp. NPDC051903. The sequence continues at coordinate 363,771 of NZ_JBITBT010000004.1, forward strand.
GACGGCCGTCGGGCTGATGCCCAGCTGCTCGGCGACCACCGCGGCGGTCATCGGGCCCTGCTCGAGCAACAGGCGCGCCACCTCGTGGCGCGTGCGCCCTTCGGCCACGCTGACCTGCACGGGAACGCCGACGTCCGCGGCGCGCGGCTGCTCGCCGTGCTCCACTTCCGGGGTCCCGTTCTTTTTCACAACACAAGTGTGTCTTATTTCCGGCCCACGAGCAAAGGCGGGGTGTCCGGCAGTGACTCGCATCACGGGAGCAGGGACTCGATACGCTTCGTGGCGTGGCAGTCGGCGAGCACCCCGTGCAGCGGGACCCGGAAGTGGGCGTACCCGGCGACACGGCGACGACCGTGGCGCCACCGTCCGCGGTGCCCTCACCCGTCCGCCCGCGCGAGCCGCAGCCGCTCGACGCCGCCGAGCACCGCGGGCTCGGCGTGGTCCGCCGCTTCGGCACGGTCGGCTCGCTGTTCCTCGCCCTCGGCTCGCTCGGCGCCGGTGCCGCGCCCGTGATCAATCCGGTCCAGGACCTGCCGGTATTGCGCCTGTTCACCCGGATGCCGACGGTGTCGCTCGCCATCGCGTTCTCCGGGATGGGCATCCTCGTGCTGAGCTGGCTCATGCTCGGCCGGTTCGCGCGGCCCGCGAGCGCGCGCCTGGCCAGCCGCGGGCAGCTCGCGCGCACGATCGCGATGTGGGTGGCGCCGTTGCTGCTCATCCCGCCGCTGTTCTCCCGCGACGTGTACAGCTACCTCGCCCAGAGCGAGATCGTGCACCGCGGCATGGACCCCTACGAGCTGGGCCCCGCCCAGGCGCTCGGGGTCGCCGACCCGCTCACCGCGGGCGTCGCCAACATCTGGCGCGAGACCCCGGCGCCGTACGGGCCGCTGCTGCTGCGCCTCGGCGGCTGGCTCGCGCCGGTCGGCGGCAACAACATCGTGGCCGGCGTGCTGCTGCAACGCGCGCTCGCACTCGTCGGCGTGGTCCTCATCGTGTGGGCCGTGCCGCGGCTGGCGCGCCGCTTCGGCGTGCAGCCGGCGACGGCGCTGTGGCTGGGCGCGGCCAACCCGCTGCTGATCTTCCACTTCATCGCCGGGGCCCACAACGACGCGCTGGCCATCGGCCTGATGGTCGCCGGGCTGGAGGTCGGCATCCGGCGCCTGCCCGTGCGCATCAAGGGCGACACCCCGCCGCCGCTGGCCAAGGGCGAGCTGCTGTGCATCGCGCTCGGCGTCGTGATCATCACGCTCGGGGCCGCGGTCAAGGTGCCGGCGCTGCTCGCGTTGCCGTTCTTCGCCGTGATGGTGGCGCGGCGCTGGCACGGGAGCATCAAGGACCTCGTGCGGGCCGGAGTGCCGATGGCGCTGCTGTTCGGCGTGGTGCTCGTCGCGGTCTCCTACGGCACCGGCCTGGGCTTCGGCTGGGTCGGCGCGCTCGGCACCCCGGGGCTGGTGCGCTCGTGGATCTCCCCCACGGCCGAGCTCGCGAACCTCGGCGGCGTGCTCGGGATCGCACTGGGCCTGGGCAACCACACCGACGCGCTCGTGCCCATCGTCGGCGCGCTGGGCTACGTCGTGATCGCGCTCGTCACGGTCAAGTTCCTGTGGGCGAGCTTCAAGTGGCGCTACCGGCCCATCATCGGCCTCGGCGTCGCCCTGGGCGCGGCGATGATGCTCCAGATCAACCTGCAGCCGTGGTACGTGCTGTGGGCCGTGATCCCGCTCGCCGCGGCGGCCGGGACGTCGCGGTTCCGCGTGGCCGCGACCGTGATCAGCGCCGGGCTGCCGTTCCTGCTGCCGCCGACCGGGAGCTCGTTCGACGGCCACGCCTACATCCTCCCGTGGGCCTACGGCGCGGCCGTCGTCGTGACGCTCGGCGGGCTCGCGATCGTGCGCCGGGTCGCCCCACAGCTGCTGTCGAGGACGTCCCCGGAACGGCCCGCCGTCACCGACGTCGTATCGTGATTGGTTGTGGACAACCCCGCCGTCGAGATCACCGGCCTGGTGAAAAGCTACGGCTCCACCACCGCGGTCGACGGACTCGACCTGCGGATGGAGCGCGGCTCGCTGCTCGCCCTGCTCGGGCCCAACGGCGCGGGCAAGACGACCACCGTCGAGGTCTGCGAAGGATTCCGCCGGCCTGACGCCGGAAACGTCCGGGTCCTGGGCCTCGACCCCGGGAAGGACGGCGCCCGGCTGCGCCCGCGCGTCGGCATCATGCCGCAGGGCGGCGGCGCCTACCCGGGCGTGCACGCCGGTGAGATGCTCGGCCTGGTCGCCTCGTGCGCGGCCCACCCCCTCGATCCCGCGTGGCTGCTCGACGTGCTGGGTCTGGCCGGTGCGAAGCGCACGCCGTTCAAGCGGCTCTCCGGCGGGCAGCAGCAACGGCTTTCGCTCGCGTGCGCGCTCGTCGGGCGCCCGGAACTCGTGTTCCTCGACGAGCCGACCGCGGGCATGGACCCGCAGGCGCGGCGCCTGGTCTGGGAACTGCTCGCCGCGCTGCGCACCGACGGCGTCAGCGTGCTGCTCACCACGCACCTCATGGAGGAGGCGGAAGCGCTCGCCGACCAGGTCGTGATCGTGGACCACGGCAAGGTCGTGGTGGAGGGCACGCCCCACGCGCTCACCCTCGAAGCCGGCGACGCGGCGCAATTGCGCTTCCGCGCGCGCACGCGGCTGGACACGACGTTGCTCACGGCCGCTTTGCCCGAGGGTTACCGGGTGACGGAGTCTTCGCCCGGTTCGTACCTCGTCGAAGGGCCCGTCGACCCGCAGGTGGTGTCGGCCGTCACTTCGTGGTGTGCGCAACAGGGTGTGCTGCCGGAAGAACTGCAAGTCGGGCGCCGCACGCTCGAAGAGGTTTTCCTGGAACTGACCGGACGGGAGCTGCGGGCATGAGCACGACGTTCCCACCGGGCACGTTCACCCCGGCGCCGGGCCGCGGTTCGCTGGGCAAGATGCTGCGCACGCACTCGCGCGTCGAGGCCGCGCTGACGTTGCGCCACGGCGAACAGCTGCTGCTCACGCTGATCATCCCGCTGGCGCTGCTGATCGGCCTGAGCCTGCTCGACGTGCTGCCCGCGAGCCAGCTCGGTTCGGCGTCCAAAGTGGACTGGATCACGCCGCGGATCCTCGCGCTGGCCGTGCTGTCCTCGGCGTTCACCGGCCAGGCCATCGCACTCGGCTTCGACCGCCGCTACGGCGTGCTGAAGCGCCTGTCCGCCACGGCGCTGCCGCGGTGGCTGCTGGTGGCGGGACGGCTGGTCGCCGCGCTCGTGGTGGTCGTGCTGCAGTCCGTGGTGATCGGTGTGGTGGCGGCGTTCCTGGGCTGGTCGCCGTCGGCCGCGGGCATCGGCGCGGCGATCGTGCTGCTGGTGCTGGGCACCGCGGCGTTCGGCGCGCTGGGCGTGCTGCTGGGCGGCGCGCTGCGCGCGGAAGCCGTGCTGGCGCTGGCGAACGTCGTGTGGTTCGTGCTGCTGCTCGCCGGCGGGATCCTGCTGGCGCCGTCGGTGCTGCCGACGGGACTGGGCGTGGTCGTTTCCCTGCTGCCGTCGGGTGCGCTGGCGGAAGGCATGCGCGCGGCCTTGGTGGACGGTCACTTCGCGGCCGGCCCGATGGCCGTGCTCGCGGTGTGGGCGGTCGTCGCCGGGCTGATTGCGACGCGCACCACGAAACTCACCTGAACCGGTCGTGAAAGGCGCGTGAGAAAAGCGCGTCCGGGTGTGCGGCGAGAAAACGCGGAATTGCCCGCGAGTACGATTCCCCGCGTGTCCCTTCGCAGTTTGATCGCCCGCCTGCCCTATCCCTCCGCCGCGGTCCAGCGGGGCGTCGGCATCGCCGCCGTGGTGGCGCAGGGCGGGATCGGCGTCACGGGATCCGTGGTGCGGGTGACGGGTTCGGGCCTCGGCTGCCCGACGTGGCCGCAGTGCGTGCCCGGCAGCCTCGTGCCGGTGCAGCACCCGGGGATCCACGCGGTGAACCAGTGGATCGAGTTCTCGAACCGGATGCTGACGGGCGCCGTCATCGTCGTCGCGGCGCTGGCCGTGCTGACGGCGTGGCGCATCCTCGTCGACCACCCGAGCCGCCGCCGGCTCTTCGTGCTCGCCTGGACGATGCCGGGCGGCGTCGTGCTGCAGGCCGTGCTGGGCGGAATCACGGTGCTGGCGAAGCTCGAGTGGTGGACGGTCGCGATCCACTTCCTCGCGTCGACACCGCTGATCTGGCTCGCCGTGCTGCTGCTGAAGGCGTTCGGTGAAGGCGACGAACCCGCCCGGCCGCTCGTCGCGCCGCTGGGCCGCAAGCTCCTGGTGGTGCTCACGGTGCTCATGTGGGCCGTGCTCATCGCCGGCACCACCGTCACCGGCGCCGGCCCGCACGGCGGCGACATCAACACCCACCGCCTCGACGTGCCGATCGAGCAACTCGCCCAGGTCCACAGCGGGCTCCTCATCGCCTACCTCGTGGTCCTCGCGGTGTTCGGCCTCGTCCTGATGCGCTCGGCCACCCCGCGCGGCGTCTGGCAGCGCTACGCGTGGGTCTGGGGCGTCGCGCTCGCGCAGGGCGTGCTGGGCACCGTGCAGTACGCGCTCGGCGTCCCCGAAGCCATGGTCTCGTTCCACGTCCTCGGCTCGGCCCTGGTGATCGTCGTGACGGCCACGCTGTGGACCGGCACCCGCGACCGCGGCCCGGCCGTGTCCCTGGAACCGGTGCCGCCCGCGGCTGCGCGAGCCGACGCCGGCGAGCTGACGCCCCGGACGGCCACACGGGCGTAACTCCGCGTCGACGCGTCGTCGGCACTGCGGACAGAACGGGCACCTACCCTTCGGCGCGGAACCGCCAGCCGAAGCGCCGCGAGGTGACGCTCATGACCGCCGTCCCATCGAGCCCGACCACGAACACCACCACGGGGAAACCGTTGCTCTCCGGCCGCCGGGGACCGGTCGAGATGGTGGTGCTGAAGACGATCCTGCTGGTGCCGTTCGTGGCACTCCTGGCGGCCGTGCCGCTGCTGTGGGGCTGGGGCCTGAGCTGGGTCGACGCGGCGCTCGCCGTGGTGTTCTACACGTTCGGGACGCTCGGGGTGACCGTCGGGTACCACCGGTACTTCACCCACGGCGCGTTCAAGGCGCCGCGGGCGCTGCGCATCGCGCTGGCCGTCGCGGGCAGCATGGCCGTGCAGGGCTCGGTGATCTTCTGGGTCGCGAGCCACCGCCGCCACCACGCGTTCGCCGACCGCGAGGGCGACCCCCACTCGCCGTGGCTGTTCGGCACGTCGCCGGCCGCGCTGCTGCGCGGGTTCTGGCACGCGCACATGGGCTGGATGTTCAAGCGCGAGGTCACCAACGCCGACCGCTTCGCCCCGGACCTCGTCGGGGACCGCGACCTGCGGGTGGTGAACCGGTTCTTCTGGCTGTGGATCACGCTCAGCCTCGGCCTGCCCGCCGCGCTCGGCGGGCTCCTGACGTGGTCGTGGTGGGGCGCCGGCACGGCGTTCTTCTGGGCCGGGCTGGTGCGCATCGCGTTCCTGCACCACGTGACGTGGTCGGTGAACTCCGTGTGCCACCTGATCGGCGAGCGCCCGTTCGCCAGCCGCGACCGCGCCGCCAACTTCTGGCCGCTGGCCCTGCTGTCCATGGGCGAGTCGTGGCACAACTCCCACCACGCCGACCCCACCTGCGCCCGCCACGGCGTGCTGCGCGGCCAGGTCGACGTGGCGGCCCGGGTGATCTGGCTGTTCGAGCGCTTCGGCTGGGCCACGGACGTGCGCTGGCCGCGCGCGGACCGGCTGGCCGCCAAGCGCGTGAAAGCCGCTTAAGCGAGCTGCTGGCGCACCGCTGACGCGAACCTCAGCGGTGCGCCGGCGTCGGCGTTGCGGAAGCCCAGCGACGGTTCCGTCAGTTCGAGTTCCAGCACCAGCGGGTGCCCGTCCTCGCCGCGGACGACGTCGACGCGGGCGTACAGGAGTTCGGCGCGCAGGATGCCGAGCAGCGAGCACGCCGCGTCGAGCGCGTCCTCCGCGACGGCGCGCACGCCCGGCGCCGGGACCGCCGCGGCGAGCTTCTCCGTGAGGAACAAGCCCGACGGATCCACTCCGGACCCGAGCATCGCCGCTTTCGTGAAGGCGTGCGAATACACGCCGCCCAGGTACACGAGGGCGATCTCACCCTGGGTGTCCACACTGGACTGGTACGGCTGCACGAGCGCGGTGCGCCCGTCGGCGTGCAGGGTGCGCAGGTGTTCGGCGGCACCGGCGGCGTCGGCGCCGAACCGGGCCGCGCCCACGGAACCGGCGCCCACCGAAGGCTTCACCACGAACGGCACCTTCGGCCACTGCGCCTGCTCACCCGGCTCGAGCAGCGTCGTCGGCACGGTGGGCACGCCCGCGTCGAGCAGTTCGACGAGATAGGACTTGTCGGTGTTCCAGCGCACGACCGCGGCCGGGTTGCACAGCGCCGGCACGCTTTCGCACCAGTCGAGGAACTCGGCGCGGCGCTCGGGGTAGTCCCAGGTCGCGCGCAGCACCACGACGTCGGCGGCGGAGAAGTCCACGGCCGGGTCGTCCCACACGCCCCAGCGGACGGTGAACCCCAGATCGGACAGCGCGGAGACGGCGGCGTTGTCGTCGCCGTCGCCCTCGGGCATCTTCGCGCAGGCGGCGAAAACGGCTTCGCGGGTCACCGGCCGGCTCGCGGACCGGCCATCTTGCGGCGGTGGGCCGCGCCGATCTTGGTCTGCTTCACGGTCTCGCTGTCCCATTCGGCGGGTTCGAGGTCCTCGACGGCCTCGACGAGCGCGGTACCCGTTTCCGGAGCCGGCACGACCACGTCGCCCATCGCGCCGTCGGCCCCGACGAGCACGACCCGCGCGCCCACGCGGCCGATGTTCTCGACCACCGCACGCGACGGCTTTCCGTGCCGCGTCACGAAGTCGCGGGCGGCCGCCAGCTGGCGCGCCGTCGGTGCGGGGGGCTTCTGCTCGGTGTCCTCGGCCACGTCGGCGAGCTTAACCGCTCCCACCCGGTGGCGCGGAACAAGCGTGGCGTCGGCCATAGTGGGCACCGGTGAGTGATCCCGATGCGAGGAGGAAGCATGCCGACCGCAGTGCAGGTCCGGAAGACCGGTGGCCCCGAGGTGCTGGAGCTCACCGAGATCGAGGTCGGCTCACCGGGCACCGGTGAGCTCCTGGTGGACGTGGCCGCGGCCGGCGTCAACTACATCGACACCTACCAGCGCCAGGGCATCTACCCGCTCGAGCTGCCGTTCGTCCTCGGTCTCGAGGGGGCCGGCACGGTCACCGAGGTCGGCGAGGGTGTCACCGGGTTCCAGCCCGGCGACCGCGTGGCCTGGCAGGGTTCGCTCGGCAGCTACGCGAGCCGCAAGCTGCTGCCCGCCGCCGTCGCGGTGAAGGTGCCCGCCGGCGTGACCGACGAGGTCGCCGCCGCGACGATGCTGCAGGGCGTGACCGCCCACTACCTGGTCCGCTCGACGTACGAGGTCAAGCCGGGCGACGACGTGCTGGTCCACGCCGCGGCCGGCGGTGTCGGCCTGCTGCTGGTGCAGCTCGCGAAGGCGCGCGGTGCCCGCGTGATCGGCACCGTGTCCACCGACGCGAAGGCCGAGCTGGCCCGCGGCGCCGGCGCCGACCACGTGATCCGCTACGACCGGGAGGACTTCGCGAAGGTGACGCGCGAGCTCACCGGCGGCGAGGGCGTGGACGTGGTGTACGACGGCGTCGGCAAGGACACCGTCGACGGCAGCCTCGCCAGCCTCAAGATCCGCGGTCTGCTGGCGCTGTTCGGCGCGGCCAGCGGCCCGGTGCCGCCGATCGACCCGCAGCGCCTCAACCAGGGCGGTTCGCTCTTCCTGACCCGCCCGACGTCCGGCCACTACGTGCGCACGCGCGAAGAGCTCGACTGGCGCGCGGACGAGCTGTTCGCCGCCATCACCGACGGCTCGCTCGACATCCGCGTCGGCGGCCGCTACCCGCTCGCCGACGCCCGCCGGGCCCACGAGGACCTGCAGGGCCGGCGCACGACCGGGAAGCTCATCCTCATCCCGTGACGCGCGACCGCCGGGCCGGGTGCGGGCCCGGCCCGGCGGTTCAGCGCCTGCGCTTCTTCGGGGGTTTCTCCTTCACCCGCACCGCGCGCCAGTGGTAACCGTCCTGCTCGGCGCGCTCGACCGTGAACTCGACTTCGGCACCCGGGTCCAGGCTCCGGAACCCGTCGCCGTCGACGTTCGAGTAGTGCGCCCAGACCTGCTCGGGCACCGTCCGGGCGTCGAGCACGCCCCAGCCCCGCTCGTCGTGCCAGAGCACGACCCAGCCGGTGTGGACGGTCTCCGCCACGGTCAGCTCTTGTCGGTCGGCACTGCGACGGCGTCGGTGACGAACACCAGCGTCTCGTTCGCCTTGATGCCGTTGCCGCCCTGGCCGTAACCGAGGTCGGGCGGGATGATCAGCAGGCGGCGCCCCCCCTGTTTGATGCCGACGAGGCCCTGGTCCCAGCCGGGGATGACCTCGCCCGCACCGAGGTGCAGGGAGAACGGTTCACCGCGGTCGAACGAGCTGTCCAGCTTCTGCTTGTCCGACCACGTGACCAGCGTGTAGTTCATCGACAGCTGCTGGCCGGCCTTCGCGCCGTTGCCGGTGCCCGCGACCAGGTCCTTCGTGATCAGCTTCTTCGGCGGATCGCAGTCGTCCGGGATCGTGATGGTCGGCGGCTGGCCGAAGTTCCCGGTCGTCTTGATGTCGTCCGCGGTGCACTCGCGGCCCTGGGGCTGCGCGGCCTGCGCGGCCGAGCTCGACGGGGCGGCCGGGGCCGACGGGGTGGCCGGCTGGGCCGCGGTGTCGTCGCCGCCACACGCGGTCAGGCTGAACGCCGCGGCCACGGCCACGGCGCCCACGGAGGCGATCTTGCCGATTGTCTGCATGCCGGAAACCCTAACCAAGGCCCGTGAGCGCCGGGACGGCGTCACCGGTCTGGACCACGCCGAGCCGCTGGGTCGCGCGCGTGAGGGCCACGTACAGGTCGTTCAGCCCGCGCGGGGACGCGGCGACGATCTCGTCCGGCGCCACCAGCACCACGGAGTCGAACTCGAGGCCCTTCGCGCGCTCCACCGTGAGCACGCTCACGCGGTCACCCAGATCCACCAGCGCCGCCACGGCCTCGAGCCGGGCCGCCGGCACCAGCACGGCCACCGTCCCACCGTCCACAGCGGACAGTTCCGTCGCGACGAGCCCCGGCAGGTCGGCGGTGAGGTCGCTCGTCGCTTTCGACCACGGCGGCACGCCGGTCTCCCGCACCGACGCCGGCGCGGCGAGGTCCACGTCCAGCTCTGCCAGCACCCGCGCGGCCACGGCCATGATCTCGGCCGGTGTGCGGTAGTTCACGGTCAGCTGCTCGAGCCGCCAGCGGTCGCCGACGTAGGGCGAGAGCACCTCGTCCCACGTGCGCGCTCCCCCGGCCGCGCCGGTCTGCGCGACGTCGCCGACCAGCGTCATGGAGCGGTTCGGCGACCGGCGCATCAGCAGCCGCCAGTCCATCGCGGACAGCTCCTGGGCCTCGTCGACGATCACGTGCCCGAAGGTCCACGTGCGGTCCTGCGCCGCGCGCTGGGCCGCCGTCAGCTCGCTGCGCTCCTGCTGGCGTTCGGCGAACAGCTCGGCGTCGAGCACGTCGGACACCCGCAGGATCTCCTCGTCCTGGGTCTCCTCGTCCTGCTCCAGGATGTGCAGCACGCCCTCGGCGTACGCGCGCTGCACGCGTTCGCGGCGCTTGCGCTCGGCGCGCTCTTCGCTGTCGTCCTCGCCGAGGAGCTCGGCCAGCTCGTCGAGCAGCGGCACGTCGGCGGGCGTCCACTTCGCGTCGCGGCCGCTTTCCAGCAGCGCGCGCTCGGCCTCGGACAGGAGCTTCCCGGCGGCCTGGTCGAGGCGTTCGCGCTCGGCGAACAGGTCGTCGAGCAGGCCTTCCGGGCTGAGTTTGGGCCACAGCTGGTTCACGGCAGCGGCGACGGCGGGGCTCGCCGCGAGCTCGGCGCGGATGTCCTGCACGTCCTGCGCGTCGAGCAGGTCCTCCCCCAGCTTGCGGGCGGCCTGGCGGGTCAGGGCGTCGAGCACGTCGGACACGAACAGGCGCCGCGCGAGGTTGTGGGGCCGGCGCGAACGGCGGGCGCGCGTGCGGGCCTCGGCGCACGTCTTGCGGTCGAGCTTCAGGATCTCGCGCTCGTGCTCGATCTCCAGCACGGGCTCGGGCACGCGCTGGCAGTCGCGCACGGCGTTGGCGAGCACGTCGGCCATCACCAGGCGCCCCTTGACCTCCGCGGCCTCCGGCGCCTCGGCGCCGTCGGCGTCCAGGCCGGGCCACAGCTGCCCGATCGTGGCGAGCAGCACACCGGTCTCGCCCAGCGACGGCAGGACCTGGCCGATGTAGCGCAGGAACGTGCTGTTGGGTCCGATCACGAGCACGCCGCGCGTGGTGAGCTGCTGGCGGTGCGTGTAGAGCAGGTACGCGGCGCGGTGCAGCGCCACGGCCGTCTTGCCGGTGCCCGGCGCGCCCTGCACCACCATCACACCACCGAGCGGCGCGCGGATGATCCGGTCCTGCTCGGCCTGGATGGTGGCGACGATGTCGCTCATCTCACCCGTGCGGCGCCGTTCCAGCGCGGCCAGCAGCGCGGCCTCACCCGCGAGCCCGAGGTCCTGCCCCTGGTCGGCGGCGCTGAGGTCCAGGATCTCGTCGTCGAACCCCGTCACGCGCCGGCTCAGCGACCGCAGGTGCCGCCGCCGGCGCACCCCCTCGGGCGACGCGGCCGTGGCCAGGTAGAACGGCCGCGCGACCGGCGCCCGCCAGTCGATCAGCAGCGGCCGGTACTCGTCGTCCTCGTCGAACAACCCGAGCCGGCCGATGTAGGTCGTCTCCTCGGCGGCCTCGGGGACGAAGTCCAGGCGCCCGAAGCACAGCCCCTGCTCCACCGACCCCAGCTGCGCGAGCCGGTCGGTGTACAGCGTCGTGGCGACGTCCCGCTCCGTGCGCGCCTGCGGGGTGCCGCCGGCCTGGCGGAGTGTGCCGTCGAGGCGCCGCTGGGCCTCCGCCCGCTCGGCGTCGAGCTTCGTGTAGAGCGTCGAGACGTACGCCTGCTCGCGCGCCAGCTCGGCGGCGTGCTCGGGCGTACCGTCCTCGAGGGCGCGGTCTGCTTCCCGGTCCGGGGACACGGACAAGAGAGATCCTGCTTTCGCATCGGGGAAAGGCGGCGGAGAGCCGGAAAAGCACAACGGCCAACCAGACTACGCCATTCCCCGGCGTCGTTCAGCGGGCTCGACCGGCGTGAAAACCGGGCGCGCACGCCGAAACGCCGCCGGACCGGAAGGGCCTCGGCGGCGTTGTGGCGGGAAGAAGGGCCTAGAAGGGCAAACCGAGCGTCGGCAGCCCGATCGCCGAGTCGACGGCCAGCGCGACGAACACGATCATCAGGTACGTGTTCGAGCGGTGGAACAGCGACATGGGCTTCGTCTCCTCGCCGCGGCGCACGGCGGCCTGGAGGCGGTGGGCGTAGAAGAGGAACCAGGCGCCGGCGAGGACGGCGAAGGTGCCGTAGAGCCAGCTCGTCACGGGCAGCAGCAGGAGCGTCCACGCGACCATCACCCACGAGTAGATGACGATCTGCTTGGCCACGTGCTGCGGGGTCGCCACGACGGGCAGCATCGGCACGCCCGCGCGTTCGTAGTCCTCGCGGTACTTCATGCCCAGTGCCCACGTGTGCGGCGGCGTCCAGAAGAAGATGACGCCGAACATCACGAACGCGGGCCACTGCACGGTGCCCGACACGGCGGCCCAGCCGATGACCACCGGCATGCAGCCGGCGGCGCCGCCCCACACCACGTTCTGCGACGTGCGGCGCTTGAGGCCGAGGGTGTAGACGAAGATGTAGAAGAGGATCGTCGCGATCGCGAGGATCGCCGACAGCAGGTTCACGGTGAAGTACAGGACCGCGAACGAGGCGACGCCGAGCACGAGCCCGAAGATCAGCGCGTTGCGCCGCGGCACCGAGTCCTTCACCAGCGGGCGCCGCTTGGTGCGGTTCATCACCTTGTCGATGTCGGCGTCGATCACGCAGTTGAGCGCGTTCGCGCTGCCGGCCGCCATCGTGCCGCCGACGAGCGTGGCGAGCACGAGCCACGGGTTCGGGATCTCGCGCCCCGCCAGGAACATCGCCGGGATCGTGGTCACGAGGAGGAGCTCGATCACCCGCGGCTTCGCGAGCGCGGCGTACGCGCCGACGACCTGGCGCAAGCTTCGCCGGGCACCGTGCGGTCGTTCACCGGTCGGGTGTTCGGCGCTGGTGCCCTCGCTGCGTCCGTGCGCAGCGTCCACCAACGACATTTCACTCCCTGAGTCAGTTCGGGGCCGGGCGGCGGTCCGGAGGGCCGCGATGGAACTGGTGAAGCTCCCGGACCAGGCCCGCGCTCGATGTTAGACGTGGCGAATCCGGTGGGTGATCGAGGGTCCTCGACACGCCGGGGCCTGTCTTCTGCGTCACGCCACCGGGTGCGCCCGCCGCCGGGCCGCCGCGCCGCCGTGTTCGCGAACGGACCGCTCGCGCGCGCCGAGTGTCCCCTTTGCACGGTCTGTGACCAGCGCCGGACCACGAGCGACCCGCACGGGCGGGATCACCCGGCCGGACGGGCCGGTCCGGCCGTCGCGGCTGCCCCCCGAACACCCCAAGCACTAGTCTGTCGCGGACGGGCCGAGTGGTGCCCGGCACAGGGCTGCCAGCAGGAATATCGTCTCTTCGGGATCGATTGAGATTACTGGCAGTGCGCACCGGCAACACCACGAAGGAAAGCAAGCGACAACCTCAGGACGGGGAGTTCGAGTTCAGTGTCCGAAACCGCCTCTACCAGCGAGAACAACCCTTTGCTCCGGCGTAACGTGCCCGCCGACTGGACCGACACCGACACCCGTGCCGTCGACACCGTCCGGGTCCTGGCCGCGGACGCCGTGGAGAAGGTCGGCAGCGGGCACCCGGGCACCGCGATGAGCCTCGCTCCGCTGGCGTACACGTTGTTCCAGCGGACGCTGCGCCACGACCCGGCCGACCCCGCCTGGCGCGGGCGCGACCGGTTCGTGCTGTCGGCCGGTCACTCCAGCCTCACCCTCTACATCCAGCTGTACCTCGCCGGCTACGGCCTCGAGCTCGAGGACCTCAAGCAGCTGCGCACGTGGGGTTCGCTGACCCCGGGCCACCCGGAGTACGGCCACACCAAGGGCGTCGAGACGACCACCGGCCCGCTCGGGCAGGGCCTGGCCAACGCCGTGGGCATGGCGATGGCCGCCCGCCGCGAGCGCGGCCTGCTCGACCCCGACGCCGCGCCCGGCGAGAGCATCTACGACCACCACATCTACGCGATCGCCTCCGACGGCGACATCGAAGAGGGCGTCACCTCCGAGGCCTCGTCCATCGCGGGCCGCCAGGAACTGGGGAACCTGATCGTCTTCTACGACGACAACAAGATCTCCATCGAGGACGACACCACGATCGCGCTGTCCGAGGACACCGCGCGCCGCTACGAGGCGTACGGCTGGCACGTGCAGGTCGTCGAGGGCGGCGAGGACGTCACCGCGATCGAGGAGGCCATCGAGGCCGCCAAGGCGGAGACGGAGCGCCCGTCGTTCATCGTGCTGCGGACCATCATCGGCTACCCGGCGCCCACCAAGATGAACACCGGCAAGGCCCACGGCTCGGCCCTGGGCGCCGACGAGGTCAAGGCCGTCAAGGAGATCCTGGGCTTCGACCCGGAGCGCGACTTCCAGGTCGACGACGAGGTCATCACCCACACCCGCAAGGCGCTCGAGCGCGGCAAGAAGCTGCACGCCGAATGGCAGGAGCGCCACGACGCGTGGGCCGCCGCGAACCCCGAGCGCAAGGCGCTGGCCGACCGGCTCTCGACCCGCACCCTGCCCGAGGGCTTCGCCGACGGGCTCCCGCACTGGGACGTGGACCCCAAGGGCATCGCGACCCGCAAGGCGTCCGGTGAGGTGCTCAACGCGCTGCGCGACCCGCTGCCCGAGCTGTGGGGCGGTTCGGCCGACCTCGCCGAGAGCAACAACACCACGATGAAGGGCGCCGACTCCTTCGGCCCCGTGAAGGCCGCCACCTCGACGTGGAACGCCCACCCGTACGGCCGGACGCTGCACTTCGGCATCCGCGAGCACGCCATGGGCTCGATCCTCAACGGCATCGCGCTGCACGGCGGCACGCGGCCCTACGGCGCGACGTTCCTCATCTTCTCCGACTACATGCGCCCGCCGGTCCGGCTCGCGGCGCTGATGGGCCTGCCCACGCTGTACGTGTGGACGCACGACTCCATCGGCCTCGGCGAGGACGGCCCGACGCACCAGCCGATCGAGCAGCTGTCCGCGCTGCGCGCGATCCCGGGCCTCAACGTCGTCCGCCCGGCGGACGCCAACGAGACCGCCTACGCGTGGAAGGCGGCGCTGGAGGACATCCACCACCCGTCGGGCGTCGCGCTGACGCGCCAGAACGTGCCGGTGCTGGAGGGCACCGACATGGAAGGCGTGAAGCGCGGCGGGTACGTCCTCGAAGAGGCCTCCAACGGCACCCCCGAGGTGCTGCTGATGGCGACCGGTTCCGAGGTCCAGCTGGCCGTGGCGGCCCGCAAGACGCTCGAGGCCGAAGGCGTCCCGACGCGCGTCGTTTCGATGCCCTGCTTCGAGTGGTTCGACGCGCAGGAGCAGTCCTACCGCGACGCCGTGCTGCCCCCGAACGTCAAGGCGCGCGTTTCCGTCGAGGCCGGCGTCGCCCAGTCGTGGCGCCGCTTCACCGGTGACGCGGGGGTGAACGTTTCGATCGAGCACTTCGGCGCTTCGGCCGACGCGGCCACACTGTTCCGTGAGTTCGGGTTCACCCCGGAGCACGTGGTGGAGGCCGCCCGTCGCTCGATCGCCAACACCAAGAACTGAATTTTTTCGAAGGGGATGAAGCAGAAATGAGCACCACTGATCGGCTCGCGCAGCTTTCGGAGGCGGGCGTCTCCATCTGGCTGGACGACCTCTCGCGCGAGCGCCTGAACTCGGGCAGCCTCGCGGCGCTGATCCGCGACAAGCACGTCGTCGGCGTCACCACGAACCCGACGATCTTCGCGAACGCGCTGTCGAAGGGCGAAGCCTACGACGCGCAGGTGAACGAGTTGGCCGCCCGCGGCGCGGACCTCGACAGCACCGTCCGCGAGCTGACGACCTCCGACGTGCGCAACGCCGCCGACCTGTTCCGCGACGTCTACACCGCCACCAACGGCGTCGACGGCCGCGTGTCCATCGAGGTCGACCCGCGCCTGGCGCGCGAGACCGAGAAGACGATCGCCGAGGCCAAGGACCTGTGGAAGACGGTCGACCGGCCGAACCTGATGGTCAAGATCCCGGCCACCGCCGAAGGCCTGCCCGCCATCACCGCGGCGCTGGGCGAGGGCATCAACATCAACGTGACGCTGATCTTCTCCGTCGAGCGCTACGCACAGGTCATCGAGGCGTTCTTCGCCGGGCTGGAGCTGGCGAAGGCCAACGGTCACGACCTCAAGGGCATCCACTCCGTGGCGTCGTTCTTCGTGTCCCGCGTGGACACCGAGGTCGACAAGCGCCTCAACGCGCTCGGCACCGACGAGGCCAAGGCCCTGCTGGGTGAGGCGGCCATCGCCAACACCCGGCTCGCCTACGCCAAGTTCGAGGAGCTCTTCGCGACCGACCGCTGGAAGGCGCTGGCCGCCGAGGGCGGCAACGCGCAGCGTCCGCTGTGGGCCTCGACCGGCACGAAGGACCCGGCCTACTCCGACACCCGCTACGTCGACCAGCTCGTGGTCAAGAACATCGTGAACACGATGCCCGAGAAGACGATGGACGCGGTGGCGGACCACGCCGAGCTCACCGGTGACACCGTCACCGGCCGCGGCGCCGAGGCGCAGGGCGTGTTCGACAAGCTGAGCGCGGCCGGCATCGACGTGCCGGACGTGTTCAAGACGCTCGAGGACGAGGGCGTCGAGAAGTTCGAAAAGTCCTGGCTGGAGCTGCTCGAGAGCGTGACCGGCCAGCTCAACAAGGCGAAGGGCTGAAGCCAGACCATGACAGGGGACGAAACCGGCGTCGAGCTCGTCGACGCCGAACTGGCAGGCAAGGCGGCACCGCTGGCCGAGCGGCTGGTCGCCGACCGGGCGGCGTCGAAGCTGGCCGCGCAGGACTCGACGCTGTGGGGCCCGGACGCCGAGTCCGAGGCGTCGATCCGCCTCTCGTGGACGTCGCTGCACAAGTCGTCGCGGCCGCTGATCGGTGAGATCGAGGCGCTGCGCGCGGAACTGCAGGCCGAAGGCGTCGACCGCGTGGTGCTCGCCGGCATGGGCGGCTCGTCGCTCGCGCCGGAGGTCATCACCGCCACGGCCGGCGTCGCGCTGACCGTGCTCGACACGACCGACCCGGGCCAGGTCGCCGACGCGCTCGCGGGCGACCTCGAGCGCACGGTGATCGTGGTGTCGTCGAAGTCGGGCGGCACGGTCGAGACCGACAGCCACCGGCGCATCTTCGCGAAGGCGTTCGCCGACGCGGGGATCGACGCGGCGCGGCGCGTCGTGGTCGTGACCGACCCGGGCTCGCCGTTGTCGGAACTGTCCGAAAAGGAGGGTTACCGCAAGACCTTCCTGGCCGACCCGCACGTCGGCGGCCGCTACTCGGCGCTGACCGCGTTCGGCCTCGTGCCGGCCGGCCTCGCCGGCGCGGACATCGCGCGCCTGCTGGACCAGGCCGCCGCGGTCGCCGAGACCCTCGGCGCCGACTCGGCCGACAACCCGGCGATCAAGCTCGCCGCCGCGTGGAGCGCGGCCCACGAGGGCGGCGCGGAGAAGGTCGTGCTGGCCGACACCGGCTCGGGCATCAAGGGTTTCCCCGACTGGGCCGAGCAGCTGATCGCGGAATCCACCGGCAAGCTCGGCACCGGCCTGCTGCCGGTCGCCGTCGAGAGCCCGCAGGCCCCCGGCTTCGCCGACGCCGGGGCCGACGCGACCGCCGTCGCCATCGGCACGCCGCAGGGCGCCGCGAAGATCGCGGTGACCGGCCCGCTCGGCGCGCAGTTCCTGCTGTGGGAGTTCGCGACCGCGCTCGCCGGCCGGCTGATCGGGATCAACCCGTTCGACCAGCCCGACGTCGAGGCGGCGAAGAAGGCGGCGCGCGCGCTGCTGGACGAGCCGGAGAAGCTGTCCGGCAAGGAGACTCCGGCCACTGTGGACGGTGCCGTCGAGGTGTTCGGTTCGGAAGGCGTTGCCACGGAAGGAAAGCTGGCGGACGTGCTGCGCGCGTTCTTCGGCTCCGTCGCCGACGGCGGCTACTTCGCGGTGCAGGCCTACCTCGACCGGCTCGACGACGCGTCGACCTCGCTGCTGCGCGGCGAGATCGCCAAGCGCACCGGCGTGCAGACCACGTTCGGCTGGGGCCCGCGGTTCCTTCACTCCACCGGGCAGTACCACAAGGGCGGCCACCAGAACGGCAGCTTCCTCCAGGTCACCGGCGCGGTCGCCGACGACCTGGCGGTGCCGGACCGCCCGTACACCCTGGGCCAGCTGCAGCACGCGCAGGCGCTCGGCGACGGACAGGTCCTCGCCGAACACGGCCGCCCGGTCCTGCGGCTGCACCTGACCGACCGGGCCGCCGGGCTCGCCGAGCTCGTGCGGGCAGTACAGGAGGCCGGCGAGTGACGACCTGGCAGAACCCGCTGCGGGATCCGCGCGACAAGCGGCTCCCGCGGATCGCGGGTCCGTCGAGCCTGGTGATCTTCGGGGTCACCGGCGACCTGGCGCGCAAGAAGCTCATGCCCGCCATCTACGACCTGGCCCACCGCGGCCTGCTGCCCGCCGGCTTCTCGCTGGTCGGCTTCGCCCGCCGCGACTGGGAGCACCAGGACTTCGGCGAGCTCGTGCACGATTCGGTGCGCGAGCACGCGCGGACGCCGTTCAAGGAGTCGGTGTGGAACCGGCTCGCCGAGGGCATCCGCTTCGTGCAGGGCACCTTCGACGACGACGACGCCTTCGACCGCCTCGCCCAGACCGTGAAGGACCTGGACACCGAGCGCGGCACCGGCGGCAACACGGCGTTCTACCTCTCGATCCCGCCGAGCGCGTTCCCGGTGGTGACGAAGCAGCTGGCCCGCTCGGGTCTCGCCGACGCCGACGCCACGACCTGGCGCCGCGTGGTCATCGAGAAGCCGTTCGGCCACGACCTCAAGAGCGCCAAGGAGCTCAACGGGATCGTGAACGACGTCTTCCCCGAGGAGTCGGTGTTCCGCATCGACCACTACCTCGGCAAGGAGACGGTGCAGAACCTGCTGGCGCTGCGCTTCGCGAACCAGCTGTTCGAGCCGATCTGGAACGCCAACTACATCGACCACGTGCAGATCACCATGGCCGAGGACATCGGTCTCGGCGGCCGCGCGGGGTACTACGACGGGATCGGCGCCGCCCGCGACGTCATCCAGAACCACCTGCTGCAGCTGCTCGCGCTGACGGCGATGGACGAGCCGCTGTCGTTCGAGCCGAAGGCGCTGCGCTCGGAAAAGGCGAAGGTGCTGGCGGCGACCGTGCCGATCCGCCCCTTCGACCAGACCACCGCGCGCGGGCAGTACGCCGGCGGCTGGCAGGGCGGCACGAAGGTGCCGGGCCTGCTGCAGGAGGCCGGGTTCGCGAAGGACTCCAAGACCGAGACCTACGCCGCCGTGACGCTGGAGGTGCAGAACCGCCGCTGGGCGGGCGTGCCGTTCTACCTGCGCACGGGCAAGCGGCTGGGCCGGCGCGTCACGGAGATCGCGGTCGTGTTCAAGCGCGCGCCGCACCTGCCGTTCGACTCCACCTCCACCGAGGAGCTGGGCCAGAACGCGCTGGTGATCCGCGTGCAGCCGGACGAGGGCATCACGCTGCGGTTCGGGTCGAAGGTGCCGGGGACCACGATGGAGGTCCGCGACGTCACGATGGACTTCGGGTACGGCCACGCCTTCACCGAGTCCTCCCCCGAGGCGTACGAGCGGCTGATCCTCGACGTGCTGCTGGGCGAGCCGTCGCTGTTCCCGGTCAACGAGGAGGTCGAGCTCTCCTGGGAGATCCTCGACCCGGTCCTCGACCACTGGGCCAAGGAAGGCGCGCCGGAGCAGTACGCGCCGGGTACGTGGGGTCCGAAGAGCGCCGACGAGATGCTCGAGCGTACGGGCCGGAACTGGAGGCGTCCGTGATCATCGACCTGCCATCCACCACGACTTCGCAGCTCAACAAGAAGCTGGTGGAGATCCGCGACCAGGGCGGCCAGGTCGCGCTGGGCCGGGTGCTGACCCTGGTCATCGTCGCGGACGACGACGCCAAGCTCGAGGAGGCCATCGAGGCCGCGAACCACGCGAGCCGGGAGCACCCGTCGCGCGTGATCGTGGTCGCGAAGGGCGCCCGCACGGCGGCGCCGCGCATCGACGGCCAGATCCGCGTGGGCGGCGACGCCGGCGCGAGCGAGGTCATCGTGCTGCGCCTCTACGGGCCGCTGGCCTCGCAGGGCCAGAGCGCGGTCGTGCCGCTGCTGCTGCCCGACGCGCCGATCGTCACGTGGTGGCCGGGTGCCGGGCCGAAGGCGCCGGCGGAGGACCCGCTCGGCCAGATCGCGCAGCGGCGCATCACCGACTCGGCCGCGGAGAAGAGCCCCATAAGGGCACTCACCACGCGCGCGAAGGCTTACGTGGCGGGCGATTCCGACCTCGCGTGGACACGCCTCACGCACTGGCGGGCGCAGCTCGTGTCGGCCCTCGACCTGCCGCCGTACGAGAAGATCACCGGCGCGACCGTGACCGGCGAGGCCGACTCGCCGTCCACGGAGCTGCTCGCGGGCTGGCTCGCCGAGTACCTCAAGGTGCCGGTGAAGCGGATCAAGAGCTCCAGCGCCCAGGGCATCATCTCGGTGGAGCTCGAGCGGCGTTCGGGCGCGGTGGACCTGACCCGGCCCGACGGCCGCGTCGGCACGCTGACGCAGCCGGGCCAGCCGACCCGTCGGATCGCGCTGCAGCGGCGGAGCAACCCGGAGTGCCTGGTGGAGGAGCTGCGCCGGCTCGACCCGGACGAGGTCTACGAGGCTTCGCTGAACGGGCTGCACAAGATCGCCGCGCCGAGCACGAAAGCGACCACGTCGCCGTCCACCTCGGCCGCCGCGAAGCCGAAGACCGCGGCCAAGGCGCCGGCCAAGAAGGCCAAGGCCAAGGCCGAGAAGAGCGCTTCGTGAGCCGGACCGAGGTCGTCGTCTACGAGAACGCCGCCCTGCTGGCCGCCGCCGCGGCGGCGCGGCTGATCACGCGGATCGTCGACGTGCAGGCGGCCAAGGGCTCCGCGTCGGTCGTGCTCACCGGCGGCGGCACGGGCATCGCCGTCCTGGAGGAGCTGAACAACTCGAGCGCCCGGGACGCGATCGACTGGTCGCGCCTGGACGTGTACTGGGGCGACGAGCGGTTCGTCCCGGCGGACTCGGACGAGCGGAACGAGAAGGGCGCGCGTGAGGCGCTGCTCGACCACGTGCCTCTCGACCCGAAGCGCGTGCACGCGATGGCGCCGTCCGACGGCGAGTTCGGTGACGACGTGGACGCCGCAGCCGCGGCGTACGCGGAGGTCCTGGCCGCGCAGGCCGGGCCGGACTCGGGTGGCGTGCCGGAGTTCGACATCATGCTGCTCGGCCTCGGCGGGGAGGGGCACACCGCGTCGGTGTTCCCGGACTCCCCGGCGGTGCACGAGACGCAGCGTTCGGTGGTGGCGGTGCGCGACTGTCCGAAGCCGCCGTCGACTCGCGTCTCGCTCACGCTGCCGGCCATCCGCCGCGCGCGTGAGGTGTGGCTGATGACGGCGGGCGACGCGAAGGCCGAGGCCGTGTCGCTGGCGCTGTCCGGCGCTCCGGAGGTGCAGGTGCCCGTCTCGGGTGCGCGCGGCTACCGGCGCACGCTCTGGCTGCTGGACCGCACGGCGGCCGGCAAGCTGACGAAGGTGTACGAGCCGCCGACCGCTTAGTCCTCGATGCCCGAAGGCCGCCCTGGGAGTTCCCCGGGCGGCCTTCGGCGTTTCCGGAGGTCCTGACGCTGGGTCTTCAGCGCCGCTCGACGGGATGACGGCCCGTCGCGCGAAAGAACGAAGATCATTCATGTGCCGAACGGGCCAGTGACGACTACTCCGAAGAGTGGATCACCAACCCGTGGGAACACCTTTAAGGTGAACGTACGGTGTTGTGATCGACACGAGGTGACGTCAGACTGTCTCCTGCCACCTGGATGACGTAGTGATGGAGATCAGGAAGCCAAAGCTTCGCGGGCGGGTGAAACTTACCGTCGTCACACACCTCTTCGTTAGCATCCGCGAATTTGTTCTCCGCCGCGCGTCCCGATCGGGTGGCCGGCGCATCTCATCATCAAGTCCACAAGACGAATGGGGTCGCCGCATGAGCACTGAGGGACTCTCGATTCCAGGCATCTCGATGGGCAGCCCCGGCGCGGGGGCTGCCGATCGGGTCAGGCGGTTCAGCTTCGCCGCGCTGCGCCGGCCGTTCGTGTCGACGATCGGTGTCGAGGCCATCGCGGTGGTGGCGGCCGTGCTGGACGTGTGGTTGGTCATCCCGCCGAAGGCGCCGCCCTACTCGATCTACCTGTCGGCGGCGGCGTGCCTGGCCGTGGTGCTGCGGCGGAAGGTCCCGTTCGTCGCCATGGTGCTGGCCGTGCCGGGCTTCCTCGCCGGCTGGGCGCAGCTGGCGTCGATGATCACGCTGGGCACGCTCGCCACGCGCCGCCAGATCCACTGGCAGACGTGGGTGGGCGCCGGGCTGGTGTTCACCTGCCGGTTCGTGCAGTGGCCGCTGGAGGACTTCGTCCAGCTCAGCTGGCGTGAGCACGTGCTCGACGGCATCTACGGCGTGCTGGTGGCCGGCATGCCGATCGCGATCGGCCTGCTGATCGGCGCCCGCGCGGAGATCTCCGCCAAGCTCGCCGAACTGGCCCGCAGCCGCGACCGCGAGCGCCGCTTCCACGCCGACGCCGTGCGGGCCGAGGAGCGCGCCCGGCTGGCCCGCGAGATGCACGACGTCGTCTCGCACCAGATCACCCTCATCGCCATGCAGGCCGGCGCCCTGCAGGCCCAGGCGAAGGAGGGCACGGCGCTGCAGACCGCCCAGGTCATCCGGCAGCTGTCGACCCGCACGCTGGAGGAGCTGCGCTCGCTGGTGAGCGTGCTGCGCTCCGGTGCCGAGGAAGAGGGGCCCCGGCCCGGCATCGGCGAGCTGGACCACCTGATCCGCACCGCGGACGTCCCGGTGCACCTCACGGTCGAGCGGCTGCCGGACACGCTGCCGAGCCAGGTGTCGGCCGCCGCGTACCGCACAGTCCAGGAAGCCCTCACCAACGTCCACAAGCACGCCCCCGGCGCCACGGCGACCATCCGCATCCAGGGCGGCAGCGGCGCGTTGAGCATCGAGGTGCGCAACGAGCGCGCCGCGCGGGCGTCGGAACACCTGCCCTCGGGCGGCCACGGCCTCACCGGACTCGCCGAACGCGCCCGCCTCCTCGGCGGCAGCTTCGAAACCTCGGACACGGAAGACGGCGGCTTCCGCGTCCGCGCGCGCTACCCCCTGGACCGCTGACCCAGGCCTCTCCCCCTCCCCTCAGGTCGAAGGGGTGGCACCGCAGCGCGGCCGCGATCCGGCCACTGCGGTGCCACCCCTTCGCCGCGTCTTGACCGCGGTGCGTCCGGCCGCTTCAGTGCTGGGGTGACCTCGTACGTCGAACGACCGCCGGTGCCGCAGCTCGCGGGTGTGGTGCGGACGGTGTGGGTCCAGCGGACCGGCGCGGCGCCCTACGTGCAGCGCCACCTGCCCACGGGCGGCGTCGAACTCCACTTCCCGATCGGCGGGCGGCCCCAGCTGCTCGGCCCGCTGACGGGCCCGCACGTCGAAGTCATCCCGGCGCACACCACGCTCGTCGGCGTGCGGTTCCGGCCGGGCGCCGCGCCCCCGCTGCCGGCGGTGCTCGACGACCTGGTCGACCAGCGACTCGTCCTGGCCGAGCTGTGGGGCTCTCCGGTCGAGCGCCTCGTGGACGCGGTGGGCGTCGCCGCGACGCCCGAGCTCGCGCTCGAGGTGCTGCAGGCGCACCTGCTGCGGGAGTTCCGCGCCGCCGGTGGCGCGGATCCGCTGGTGGGTGAAGCCGTGCGGGCGCTGATGCCCTGGCGCCCGGTCGACATCTCCGCGCTGGCCGGTCACCTGGCGCTGTCGGCGAGCCAGCTGCGCCGCCGCTGCCTGCACGCGATCGGGACGGGACCCAAGGTGCTCCAGCGCACGCTGCGCTTCCAGGGGTTCCTCGCGCTGGCGCAGGCCGGCGCCACCGCGTCCGGCCGGGTCGGGGCCGATGGCGTGGCCGGGCTCGCGGTCGACGTCGGGTACGCCGACCAGGCCCACCTCAGCCGCGAGTGCCTCCGCCTCACCGGCGTGACGCCGCGCAGCCTCCTCGGCGGCGACGTCGACCGGTGCGCGTGCGGTCACGACCACTCGGCGTCGTACCGGCCGTTCCTCGCCGGTCGCGGACGCTGAGGGTGCGCGTTTCGTTCAAGAAACCGCGGTGGCGCCCTTCGTAGGGTCGGCGCGTGTTCGGTTCTTCGCTCGACGGCGAGGTGTTCCGCCCCGGCTCGCCGGGGTACGAAGCGGTGCGCCGGCCGGTGAACCCGGTCTACGGGAACGTGCGGCCCCGGCTCGTGGTGCGGTGCCGGTCGGTCCGGGACGTCGTCGCGACCCTCGCCCACGCGCGGACGACCGGGGATCATTTCGCGGTGCGCGGCGGCGGCCACTGCTTCGCGGGCCGGTCTTCGACGGCCGGGATCGTGCTCGATCTGTCCACAATGGACGACGTGCGCGTGGCCGGGCGGGCGACGATCGGAGCGGGCGCCCGGCTGGCGCGGGTGTACGCGGCGCTGCACGCGCACGGGTGCACGCTGCCGGCCGGGTGCGGACCCACCGTCGGCATCGCCGGCCTGACCCTCGGTGGCGGGATCGGCCTGCTGGGACGCGAGCACGGGCTGACGTGCGACCGGCTCACCGGCGCGCAGGTGGTGCTCGCGGACGGCAGCGTCGTGGAGTGCGACGACGAGCGGGAGCCGGACCTGTTCTGGGCGCTGCGGGGAGCGGGCGGGGCGCGGTTCGGGGTGGTGACCTCGCTGCGGTTCGACCCCGTGCCCGAGCCGGCGATGACCCGCGTCGAAGGCCACGTGGCGGGAGCCGGGCTCGCCGAGCTGGTCTCGACGTGGCAGGCCGGGGCGCCCGACGCGCCCGACGGGCTCACCGTGAACCTCACGCTGACGTCCTCGCCGGGGTCACCCGCGGTGGCGCGGCTGTTCGGCGCCTCGACGTTCGGGGAAGGGCGGACGCGCTCGTTGCTGCGCGGCCTCCCCGCGGTTTCAGTGCGCGGCGGCCTGTCCGTCCCCGAGCTGAAGCGCACGTTCGCCGAGCCGCCGGACACGCGGGCCGTGCGGATCCGGTCGGAGTTCTTCGCCCGCGCGCTGCCGGACCGCACGCTCGCGGAGCTCCTCGCCGGGCTCGGCGAGCCGCGGGCCGCCGGCCGGCGGGAGCTCACCTTCACCGCGATGGGCGGCGCCTACAACCGCGTCGCCTCCGCCGCCACGGCCTTCGCCCACCGCGGCGAGCGCTTCCTGCTGGAACACGTCGCCGACGCCGGTGATCCGTGGGTGGACCGTTCGTGGGCCGCCGCGCACCCCGGCGGCTCGGGGCACGTCTACCCCAACTTCCCCGATCCCGCGCTCGCCGACGAACCCGCCGCCTACCACGCCGGCAACCTCGCCCGCCTGGCGGCGGTCAAGCGGGCGTACGACCCACACGGATTTTTCGGAGTACTCAAGGTTTCCGAACCCACGGAGGAACGATGAGCAAGGTCATCTGCGCCCACGCCGTCTCGGTCGACGGCTTCATCAGCGGCCGCACCCCCGACGGCCAGGACGAGTTCGGCCGCGGCCTCGGCGACGCGACCACCCTGTTCGACTGGTACTTCAGCGGGGACACCCCGAGCCGCGTGTTCGACGGGTTCAAGCTGAGCGAGCCCAGCGCGCGCCTGTTCGACGAGTTCGCGGGCCGCATCGGCGCGGTCGTCGCGGGACGCACCACCTACGAGCACTCCAGCGGCTTCGGCAGCGGCAGCCCCCACCCGACGGCGCCGCTGTTCGTCGTCAGCCACCGCCCGGTGACCGACCTCGCCGGCCCGCAGACCCTCGTGACCACCGGCGTGGCGGACGCGATCGCCGCCGCCCGCGCCGCCGCGGGCGGCAAGGACATCGGCGTGATGGGCGGCGGCCTCGCCACCGAGGCGCTGAATGAAGGCCTCGTGGACGAGCTCGTCCTGCACCAGGTCCCCGTCCTCCTCGGCGGCGGGCGCCCGTTCTTCCACGAGCTGCCCGCCCACGTCCGGCTGCGCCTGCGCCAGGCCGTCCCGGCCCCCGGCGTCACGCACCTCCACTACGAAGTCCTGCGCTGACCCTCGTGAGGCGTCGGGCCTGAACGGACCCCGGACGCACGAAACCACCGACTTCGACCGGAAACCGGACAAAGTCGGTGGTTTCGAGAAAAAGCAGGCGCTAGATCAGTTCCCGGCGCTGCCGAAGGCGTTCGAGGGCTTCCGCGAGGATCGCTTCGCCGTCGGCGTCGGAGCGGCGTTCCTTGACGTACGCGAGGTGCGTCTTGTACGGCTCGGTGCGAGGCGCGGCGGGCGGGTTCTGCTGGTCCTGCCCACCGGGCAGGCCGCAGCGCGGGCAGTCCCACTCGTCCGGGATCTCGGCGTCCATCGAGAACGACGGGCGGGCCTCGTGACCGTTGGCGCACCAGTAGGAGATGCGGCGCCGCGGCGCGGATTCACCCCGCTCCGATTCGCCAGAAGGGCCGGCACCCACGCGGGTGCCGCGAATCGCGTTACCGCCAACCATGAATCCTCACACCTAGGGAATCGGCGGCGCGCCCCCCAATAGGCACGCCGATGCACACGAGCCCTTGAGCGCCGGGCCCGAGCGAGGTCCGGTCAGACCTTGAGCAGCAGGCCGAGGCCGACGATGCTGATCAGCCAGATGGCACCCAGCAGCAGCGTGATCCGGTCGAGGTTCTTCTCGGCCACGCTCGACCCCGAGAGGCTGGACTGCATACCCCCACCGAAGAGCGACGACAGACCGCCACCGCGTCCCCGGTGGAGCAGCACAGCCACGACCAGCAGCACGCTGGAGGCGATCAACAGGATTTGCAGGAACAGCTTCATGTCATCCTCTGTGCTCTTCGGAGAACGCAGGGGTACGGCCCGACCCGCACCGCGGATCTCCACCGTACCCCTGGACTCGTCCACTGCTGTGTGACGGACCGGATACACAGGTTACCCGGTAGTGGCCTCGATCAGGGCAGCGGGCCACCCGCCGCGAGTGCGCAGAGTTTGGTGAACTCGTCACCGTCGAGGCTCGCGCCACCCACGAGAGCACCGTCGATGTTCTCGCAGGCCACCAGCTCGCCCACATTGCCCGATTTCACCGAACCGCCGTAAAGCACCCGAACGGCCGAAGCGATCTCGTCGCCGTACTTCTCGGCGAGCACCGTGCGGATGGTCTTGCAGACCTCCTCGGCGTCGGCCGGCGTCGCCACCTTGCCGGTGCCGATGGCCCACACGGGCTCGTAGGCCACGACCACGTTCTTCACCTGGTCGGCCTTCAGCCCCTTGAGGCCCTCGAGCAGCTGGTTCGTCGCGTGCGCGTGGTGCTCACCGGCCTCGCGGATCTCGAGGTTCTCGCCCACGCACAGAATCGGCGTGATCCCGTGCTTGAGGGCGGCGCGCACCTTCTTGCAGATCAGCTCGTCGGTCTCGGCGTGGTACTCGCGCCGCTCCGAGTGGCCGATCGCGACGAACGTGCAGCCCAGCTTGGCGAGCATCGGACCCGACACGTCGCCGGTGTAGGCACCGGAGTCGTGCGGCGACAGGTCCTGCGCGCCGTAGGTGAGCGACAGCTTGTCGCCGTCGGTGAGCGTCTGCACGCTGCGGATGTCCGTGAACGGCGGCAGCACCGCGACGTCCACCTTCGCGTAGTACTTCTCCGGCAACGCGAAGGCGATCTTCTGAACCAGCGCGATCGCCTCGAGGTGGTTCAGGTTCATCTTCCAGTTGCCGACGATCAACGGCTTGCGTGCCACTAGTTCTTCTCCAATGCAGCCACGCCGGGCAGTTCCTTGCCCTCGAGGTACTCCAGTGAAGCACCGCCACCCGTGGAGATGTGGGAGAACCCGTCCTCGGGCAGGCCCAGCTGCCGCACCGCGGCCGCCGAGTCGCCGCCGCCGACCACGGTGAAGGCGTCGCTCTTCACGAGCGCCTCGGCCACGGCACGGGTGCCGCCCGAGAACGCTTCGAACTCGAACACGCCCATCGGGCCGTTCCAGAACACAGTGGCCGCGTCGGCCAGCTTGCCGGCGAACAACTCGCGGCTGCGCGGGCCGATGTCGAGACCCTGGCGCTCGGCCGGGATGGCCGTGGCGTCGACGACGTCGTGCTCGGCGTCGGCCGAGAAGTCCGTCGCGGCCAGCACGTCGACCGGGAGCACGAGTTCGACGCCGCGCTTCTCGGCCTCGGCCAGGAAGCCCGACACCTGCTCGAGCTGGTCCTCCTGCAGGAGGGACTTGCCGACCTCGTGGCCCTGGGCCTTGAGGAAGGTGTACGCCATGCCGCCACCGATGAGCAGGCGGTCGACCTTGGTCAGCAGGTTGGCGATCACGCCGAGCTTGTCCGACACCTTCGCGCCGCCGAGCACCACCACGTAGGGGCGCTTGACGTCGTCGGTGAGCTTCTTCAGCACGTCGAGCTCGGCCAGCACCAAGCCGCCCGCGTACGCCGGGAGCACCGCGGCGATCTCGTAGACCGAGGCCTGCTTGCGGTGCACCACGCCGAACCCGTCGGACACGAACGCGCCGCCGGGCACGAGCGCGGCCAGCTCGGCCGCGAGCTCGGAGCGGTCGACGGCGTCCTTGCTGGTCTCGCGCGCGTCGAAGCGCACGTTCTCCAGCAGCGCGACGCCGCCGTCGGCGAGGCCGCCGACGAGCGCCTTGGCCGAATCGCCCACGAGGTCACCCGCGAGCGGGACCTCGGCGCCGAGCAGCTCGCCCAGCCGCTTCGCGACGGGCGCGAGCGTGTACTTCGGGTCGGGCTCGCCCTTGGGCCGGCCCAGGTGCGCCGTGACGACGACCTTCGCACCCGCCTGGGCGAGCTTCTCGATCGTGGGCACGGCGGCGCGGACGCGGCCGTCGTCGGTGATCTTCGACCCGTCGAGCGGGACGTTCAGGTCGCTGCGCACCAGCACGTAGCGACCCTGGAGACCAGCACTGCCCTCGCTCAGCAGGTTTTCGAGGTTCTTGACCGTCATCGGGCTCAGGCGAGCTTCGAACCGACGAGCTTGACCAGGTCGGCGAGGCGGTTGGAGTAGCCCCACTCGTTGTCGTACCAGCCGACGACCTTGACCTGGTTGCCGATGACCTTGGTCAGCGGCGCGTCGTAGATGCAGGACGCCGGGTCGGTGACGATGTCCGAGGACACGATCGGGTCCTCGTTGTAGCGCAGGATGCCGGCGAGCGGGCCCTCGGCGGCGGCCTTGTACGCGGCGTTGACCTCTTCGAGGGTGGCGCTCTTGGTCAGCGTCACGGTCAGGTCGGTGGTCGAGCCGGTCGGGACCGGCACGCGCAGCGCGTAGCCGTCGAGCTTGCCGTTGAGCTCCGGCAGCACCAGGCCGATGGCCTTCGCGGCGCCGGTGGAGGTCGGCACGATGTTGATCGCGGCGGCGCGGGCGCGGCGCAGGTCCTTGTGCGGGGCGTCCTGCAGGTTCTGGTCCTGCGTGTAGGCGTGGATGGTGGTCATCAGGCCCTGCTCGATGCCGAACGCGTCCTGCAGGACCTTGGCCAGCGGGCCGAGGCAGTTGGTGGTGCAGGAGGCGTTGGAGATGATGACCTGCGAGCCGTCGTACTTGTCGTCGTTGACGCCCAGCACCACGGTGAGGTCCTCGCCCTTGGCGGGCGCGGAGATGATGACCTTCTTGGCCCCGCCGGCGATGTGCGCCTTGGCGGCGTCGGCGTTGGTGAAGAAACCGGTCGACTCGACGACGACGTCCACGCCCAGGTCGCCCCACGGCAGGTTCGCCGGGTCGCGCTCCGCCAGCGCCTTGATGGTCGTGCCGTCGACGACGATGCCCTCGTCGGACAGCGACACCTCACCCGGGAACCGGCCCAGGACGGAGTCGTACTTGAGCAGGTGGGCCATTGTGGCGACGTCGCCGAGGTCGTTGAACGCGACCACCTCGATGTCGTGGCCGCTCGCCTTCACGGCGCGGAAGAAGTTGCGGCCGATCCGGCCGAAGCCGTTGACACCTACGCGAACGGTCACTGCTGCCACTCCTCTTGTTCGTGATCCTCGAACCGGGGCCCACGCCCCGGAAGACTTCCGGGTTCGGCGCAACCCTAGCGTGCGCGCGCGGTCGTCCCTGACCGCCCTGACGAGACTTCCACCACTGCGCCGCACCGTCAAGAATCGATTAAGAAGCCAGCTCACAAGCTTGCGCCCGGAAATCGGCCCGCGGCCCGGCCGGGGGTGCGGACCACTCGCTTGATCGGTCTTGGTGCCACGGTTCACGTGGTCGGCTGACGCGCCGGCGGTGTCCGGAAGATCGGAAATCACCCGCCGCCCGAGAGCTCCCGTTCGACGGGGGTGCGGAACTTGGGCACGACGCGTGTCTCGCCGAGCCAGGTCTGCAGACGGACGGCTTCGGCTTCGACCGCCGCTTTCCGTTCGCGGCCGGGGTCTTCGAGGAACCGCAGCGCGATCTCGCCGGACGGTCGCTGCGCCCAGGCGCCCACGACGCGGCCATCGGCCCACACGGTGGGGCCGATGTTGCCGCTGCGGTCGAAGAGCGCGGCGCGGTGGGGGCCGACGTACCAGTCGCGGGCGGACCAGCCCATCGCCGTCGGGTCGAGGGCGGGCAGCAGCGCGACCCACGGTTCCGGTTCGGCGACGGGGTCGAGGTCGTCGGAGAGCACCAGCCCGGGTTCGCCGTCGAGGTCGGCTTCGGTGGTGTCGAGGGCGGCGAGGGCCTGTTTCGTCTGCGTGGCCGTCCAGCCGGTCCACCAGCGGAGGTCCGAGGCGGGAGCCGGGCCGAAGGCGTGGAGCCAGCGGCGAGCCAGCTCCGCGCGGGCCTCGGCGGCCGGCAGTTCCGGGAGGCCACCCGGCAGCCAGCCGTCGAGCGGGGCCCAGACGTACTGGGTGCTCAGCCAGCTGCCGCGCGGCCGCCCGCGCACGATGCGGCCGTCGACCGCGAGCTGGAAGAGCACGCGGCTCGTGACGTTCGCGATCGCGGCGTACGGCTTGCCTTTCGCCATGTGCAACTGCTGGCGCAGCCGCGGTTCGTCGTGGGCCAGCTCCTGCGCGGTCGCGGATCCCCTGGCGCGCAAGGCTTTTTCGACGCTCACGGCGACCTCGGCGAGCCACCGCGGCGGATCCTCGACGTTGGCGGGGTGCCCGACGGTGCCGAGGTGCTGTTCGAGCAGTTTCCGTTGCCGCACGGCGATGTCGGCCGCGCAGCCGGCCTGCGCGAGCGCCGCCGTCGCCACGTCGAGCACGAACACCGTGCGGCGCATGCCGAGCAGCCGCACCAGGGTGCGGTCTTCGTACAGCGCGCGCTCGACCTCGCCCACGATGTCGGTCCCGGCGGGCGTGCGCGCCCACGCGGCGAGGTACACCGACGCCGGGTCGGTCGCGTGCAGCGCGACGACACCGGCCGCGGCGTCCTCGACGGTGGTCGCCGGAGCCGCGAGGCCGTGGCGCACTCCGAGCCGGGCCCGGCGCTGCGCGAGGGAGATCTTCACGCGCTCGTTGTACCAGCGGGGTGCGACAAAAACGCTTCGTCCGCCGCCTCGCTCCGCGATTACCCTCGGCCTATGGTCACCCCGGCACACCTCGCGGCCTTCGCCGCGCTGACGTTCCTCATGGTCGTCGTCCCCGGCCCCAGCGTGCTGTTCACCATCAGCCGCGCGCTGACCGTCGGGCGCCGGGACGCGCTGCTCACCGTCCTCGGCAACGCCGCGGGCGTGTACACGCAGGTGGTGGCCGTCGCGTTCGGGCTGGGCGCGGTCGTGACCACGTCGGCCGCCGTGTTCACCGCGATCAAGCTCGCGGGCGCGCTGTACCTCGTCTACCTGGGCGTCCAGGCGATCCGCAAGCGCCGCAAGCTCGCCGACGCCATGGCGGCCGCCGTGCGCAGCACCCCGGGCCGCACGCTGTCCGTGCTGCGCGTCGGCTTCGTCGTCGGCTTCGCCAACCCGAAGTCGATCGTGTTCCTGGCCGCGCTGCTCCCCCAGTTCGTCCACCCGGCCGCCGGGTCGGTGCCCGCGCAGATGCTGCTGCTCGGCATCTGCCTCCCGGCCATCGCACTGGCGACCGACAGCGCGTGGGCCCTCGTCGCCGGCACGGCGCGCACGTGGTTCGCCCGCTCGCCCCGCCGCCTCGAACTCGTCGGCGGCACCGGGGGCCTGGTGATGATCGGCCTGGGTGCGACGCTCGCGTTCACGGGCCGCAAGGACTAGGCCACCGCGGTCACCAGGTCGCGCTGCCACTCGCCGGGCAGCCCGTCGAGCGAGACGACCACCTGGTCGGCACCCGCGGCGCGGTACTCGCGCAGCCGGGCCACGACCGTGTCGAAATCGCCGTGGACGGTCACGCCGTCGAGCAGGCGGTCCGACAGGTCCGCGACGTCGGCGGCGGTGAAGCCCATGCGGCGGAAGTTGGCGGCGTAACCCGGGACGCCGGCGAGGAACCGCAGCGAGCCGGTGCGCAGGGTGTCGCGGGCGCGGGCCGGGTCGGGGTCGGCGACGACCGTGGTGAGGACGGCCAGGCCGGTGTCCGGGCCGAGGAGCTCGCGGGCCGACGCGACGTAGTCGGGCGTGACGAGGAACGGGTACGCCGCGGACGCGCGGTCGCGCGCCAGTTCGAGCATGCGGGGGCCCAGTGCGGACAGCACGCGCTGCGAGGCCGGGACCACCGCGTCGAGCTCGTCCAGGTAAGCCGACAGCGTGGCGAGCGGGCGGGCGCCGTGGGCGCCGCCGAGGCCGGGCCGCCAGCGGCCGGGGTGCGTGGCCGCCAGGTCGCGGTACCGGGCCGCCACGTCGGCCGCGCGCACCCGGTCGACGGAGAGGATCCCGTTGACCACCGTCACCCGCCGCGTCGCGCGCACGAGTTCGGGCACGAGTGCAAGGTTGTCGCCCTGACCGCCCGGGAGCCACACCGTGGAGTAGCCGAGTTCCTCCAGCCGCACCGCCTCGGCGACCGCCGCCGCCGAGTCCGCCGTGCCGAACGCGGGTGTCGCCGCCCCCACCGGGCCGAATGCCGTCATGCCGGTGGCAACCGGCACCGCCCCGGTGGTGTTCCGATCACGCCGGTTGTTCGTCGACAGCGGAATCCACCGCGGACTCGGCACCGGAGTCCTCGGCGTGCTCTTCCGGCGCGTCGGCCTTGCTGAACATCCGCGTCGCCGAGAGCCGGGCGACGCCGTCCGGGTCGCCGAGGTCTTCCAGGGAGGTGCGGATCGTCGAGTCCACCGACAGGTACTTCCGGCCGGCCCGCAGGTCGGCGTCGTTGCGCAGCCGCACGATGAGCGGGAACTCCGCGAGCGCGCCCGCGTCGAACAAGCCGGTGGTGTAGATCAGCTGCACGCCCAGGGCTTCCGCGACCGCGCGCTGCAGCTCCAGCAGGTACCCCGCCGACGCGCGGCCGATCGGGTTGTCCAGGAACAGCACGCCGGAGTGGCGGTTGCGCGCCTTGCCGCGGTTGTTCGCGCGCAGCGCCGCGAGCGTGCAGTACAGGATGATCGCCGCGGTGAGCTGCTGGCCGCCGGAGAACACGTCGCGGATCTCCGACACGCGCTGGCGTTCGGTGCGCAGCACGGAATCCGGCTTGAGCATGTCGACGCGGAACCCCTTGGGCGCGGCCACTTGCACGCCGCGCAGCACCAGCGACAGGCCGTCGCGCTTCACGTCGCGGCCGTCGGCCGTCTTGCCCACCGCCGCCTCGTCGACGACCTCACCGAGCTTGTCCGCGAGCACGTTGTCCTCGAGCTCGGTGAAGCGGATGCGCAGGAACTCCTGGCCCGACCAGTCGCCGAGCCCATCCGGCAGCCGCGACACGCGCTGGGCCGAGCGCAGCGTGCGCAGCGCGCCGTCGACCATGCCCTGCAGGCGCGTGATGATGCCGCCGCGGTGGCGGTCGATCTGCGCGAGGTCGTCGGTGAGCGTGCGCAGCCGCGGGCGCAGCGCCTCGGCCCACTCCGCCGCGTGGGCGGGCAGCTGGTCGCGCTTCACCGAGATCACCTGCTGGCGCACCGGCGTGCTCAGCTTCTCGAAGCGCTTCTCCGTGGCGTACTGCGCCAGCTGGTCCGCGGCCGCGCGCACGCGCCGGTCGCCCGTGTCGGCGGACTCCTGCGCGTTCGACAGCACGGCGTTCAGCTGCGCGTGCTTGGCGCGCGCGGATTCGACGTCGCCGTCGTACGCCTCGGCGTTCGCGTCCTCGGTCAGCAAGTGCGCGAGTGATTCCCCGAGCAGCCCGAACCCGGACGCCGAAGCCTTGGCCGCGTCCAGCGTCGCCTCCGCTGCCGCTCGCCGTTCCTGCAGCTCCTCCCACTTGCGGGCCGCGGCCGACACCTCGAGCGAAGCGGCGTCGATGAGCTCCAGGCCGTGTTCGATGTCGCGGGGCCGCTCGGCCGGCGACGCCGCACCCGTCTGAAGCGGCAGCACGTCCAGCTCGGCCCGCCGCGTGGACACCAGGCCGATCGCCTCGGTGCGCTCCTCCTCCACGGCGTCCACCCCGCGCCGCGCGCGGGCCAGCGCCGCCGCGCGGGCCGACGCGTCGGAGCCGTCCGGGGTCTCCAGCAGCTCCGCGGCGCGCGTGCGCACCGCTTCGTCGAGCGCTTCGAGCGCGGACGCCGCCGCGGCCTCCGCGGACTCGGCCTGTTCCAGCTCGGACCGCAGGTCGCTGCCGACCTCCACCTTGGCGTAGGCGTCCGAAGCCGACGCGAAGGTCCGGCGCAGCGCGTCCACCGGTTCGGCCGGCGCCTCGGGGTCTTCGGTGTCTTCGGGGTCTTCCGCCACTTCGGCGGCACCCGGCACCTCGGCCAGCTCCGACCGGGCGGTGGTCGCCGTGCGGCGGTGCCCGTCGGCGGTGCGCTGCTCCTCCCCCGCCTGCTCACGCAACCGCGCGGCGCGGGCCGCCGCGTCGGCCGCGGTGGCTTCGGCGCGCTCGGCGATCTCCGTGGCGCGCTCGACTTCTTCGGTCCACTCCGCGACGCGGGTCGCCCGGGTCGCGAGCTCACCGAGCCGCCGGGCCTTCTCCTCGCCCTCGGCCACCGAGGTGCGCAACGCCGGCACGCGTTCGCGCAGCGTGGCCGATTTTTCGCTCAACCGCGCGAATTCCGCTTCCGCCTGTCCGAGCGCCGTCTGCGCGGTCTCGCGCGCGACGCGGGCGCTCTCGGCCTGTTCGGCGAGCGTCGCGATCGCGCCGGCCGGGTAGTCCTCGCGCCACGTGGTGAGCTTCCACGTCAGCGCGCCGTCGGTGGCGAGCGAACCGGCGAGCTGCTCAAGGCGGCGCTGCCGTTCGGCGTGCCGCTGCGCCACCGCTTCGCGTTCGGTGTCGGCGGCTTCCTCGTCGTACATCGCCGGGTTCGGCGGCACGAGGAACTCCACGCCCGCCGCGGCCGGCGCGTCGTCCTGCTGGAACGCCCCGGTGGTGCCGACGGCGACCACGGCGCTGGGCAGCAGCCGCCCGGCCGCCAGCACCGCACGCGCCCGCGGCACCTGCGCGGCGTCGTTCAGCAGCACCCCGGCGACGAGCTGCGGCAGGCGTTCCAGCACCTCGGCGCGGCGCCCGGCGTCCAATTTGGACAAGTACCGCCAGCCGGACCACGCCGTGATCCCGGCCTGTTCGAGGGCGTCGAGCGCTGCTTGCACGTCGTGCGGCGGCGGCAGCAGCCCCCCGGAGCCGAGCGCGGCGAGCGCGCGTTCGTCGGCCGACTCCTCCATGCGCAGCGCCGTCTGCTCCTTCTCGACGGCCGCGCTCGCGTCGCGAAGCCGTTGCAGCAGCACGGGCAGATCGCTTTCGAGGCGCACGTCGTCGGCGGCCAGCAGCTCGACGAGCCGGGGTTCGGCCGCCAGCGCGTCCGTGCGCCGGTGCGCCCGGTCGAGGTCCTCGGCCGCGCGCGCCAACCGGTCCTGAGTGGACCCGGCGAACTGGTTCGCCTCGTTCACCGCCCGTTGCGCCGCCTGCAGATCCTCCCGCGCGCGGTCGAGCTCCTGCTCGCGCCGGCCGAGTTCGGCCGCCGCTTCGTCGGCTTCGGTGCGCGCGGCTCGCGCCGCCTCCGGCACGTCCGCTCCCGCCGCGAGCAGTCCACTTCGGACAGAGTTCGAGATCTCCTCGCGCAGCTCGGCGATGCGCGACGACAGCCCCCGCGCCTCCGCCCGGCGCGAAGCGGCGAGGTTCGCGGCCTCGTCGCGGTCGGTCTGCGCCTTTTCCGCTTCGGCGCGCAACGCGCCGGCGTGGGCCTCGGCCTGGTCGGCCTGCCGCTGCGCGTCGCGGGCGAGCGCCCGCAGGCCGCGCGCGAGCGCCGAAGCCGCCGCGTTGCGGGCGGCCAGCGCGGGCTTCGCCTTCTCCTCGCGGTTGCCGACGAGCTCGCGCAGGTCCTTCGCCTTGCGCGCCGCGTTGAGCTGGTTGAGGACGGTGGCGGTTTCGCGCCACGCCTCGGCGGCCGTCTTCGCCTCGGCCAGCTCGTCGTCCACGCGCTTGCGCGCTTCCTGCGCGTCGTCCAGCCGCAGCACGGCGACGAGCCGGCGCAGCTCCGTGACCCCCGCCGCGAGCCGCCGGTGGTCGCCCTCGGCGAGCTTCTCCGCCGACTTGACCTCGTCGACGTGCTCTTCCAGCCCTGAGAGCCGCGCGTTCTCGAGTTCGTTGCGCGCGTGGATGCGCCCGGCGAGCTCCTGCAGGTCCGCCCGGGCCGACTCGGCGATCCGGCGCGACGCGGCGGCCACGCCCTCCTCGTCGGCGAGCGGGCCGAGCAGTTCGAGCGCACCCTCGACGAAGTCCTTCTCCGCCAGCAGATCACCGCGCTGCGCGAGGTTGTGCGCATACGTCGACACGACCTCGGCGAGGTCCTTCGGCTCGTCCTCCGACAGCACGGCGCGCAGCAGGAACTCCACGAACGTCTCGTCGGTGGAGAACTGGAACGCGTCGGCCGCCTCGCCCTCGCCGGCGTTCATCGCGCGCTGGTAGCGGAACAGCTCCGTGTCGAGACCGAGCGAGTCCAGTTTGGCCGTCCACTCGTGGTGGCGCCGCGTCCACGACAGCTCCAGTTCCGGTTCGGCCATCGAGGCCGCGGCGATCCGGTCGTGGAAGCCGGACATGGTGAGCAGCCGGCCGTCCTCGGTCAGCGGCAGCGAATCGAGCCCCACTGCCGCCGTCGGGCGGAAGCAGTACCACGAGTCGACGAGGTTCTCCGAATCCGCCGACGTCACGTGCCCGCGCCACTCCGACACCTTGCCGGTGATCACGCGGTGCCCGGTCTCCACGTGCAGCCACTCCAGCACGACGTGCGAAACGTCCTTGGCCGCCACGAACTTCTCCAGCACCTTGGTGCTCGTGGTGCCCACGACCTGGCGGCGGCCCGGCAGCATCACGGAGAAGATCAGCTTGATCAGCACCGATTTGCCGCCGCCGTTCTCCAGGAACAGCACGCTCGCGGGCGAGGGCCGGCGCACCGGTCCCCCGGCGTGGATGCCGGCGCTGAACAGCGCGTCCTGCTTCGGCGCGGTGATGGTGGCGCCGACGCCGCTGAAGTCCAGCACCACGTCCTGGTAGCGGGCGCCCGCGGGGCCCACCGAGTGCAGGCGGACCCGCGAAAGCTCGTACATCGAATCCCCTCTACTGCAACGTGTCCGAAGCGGTCGCGCGCAACGTTCCCCCCGCGCTCGCGACCGCGACGACGTCGAGCGCGAGCAAGTCGTCGAACGCCGCGTCGGCGGCCAGCTCGCGCACCTGGATCTGGTACCGGGGCGTGGTGCGGTAGGTCCCGCCCTGCTCGTCGCTCACCGGCACCAGGAAGCCCTGGTCGGCGAGGAACCGCAGGGCGCGCGCGACCATGCCCCGGGTGGTGTCGGCGGCCAGGCGGCCGTCCTTCGTGGCCGCCGCGGCCGGGCGGCGGGCGTAGGCGCGCCACGCCTGTTCCAGCTCCGGCGCGTCGGCCAGCGGGTCGTTGTTGGCCTCGGCCTGCTGCGCGCGCTCGTCGAGGATGCGCGCGGCCTCGCGCACCATCGCGTCGACCTGCTCCACGCTCACGCGGCCGATGTAGGTGTCGTTGGCGAGGTCGTCGGGCCGCGGGTAGGCGAGCGCCGCCGCGGCGAGGTGGATGAGGCCGTGGATGACCTTCTCGGTCTCGCGGCGCTCGCGGATCTTGGCCTGGCGCGCGTAGCTGTCCATCTTGATCTCGAAGATCGACTCGTCGACGGCCGCGAGCACAGCGCCCGCCTGCTGGTTGACCTCCAGCACCATGAGCCCGAGGCCCGAAGCGACGGCGTGCGTGAGCGCCTTGAACGCGTTGTCCTCGGCGTAGCGGCGCACCAGCTCGCCGTAGACGACGTCGCGGGCGGGCAGCTGCTTCGGGCGCATGCCGAACGCGACCAGGCGCGCGGCGGCCTCGGCGTCGACGCTCGTGTGGGTCACGGGCATCAGGCGACCTCCTGGGGCTCGGGTTCGGCATCGTGGTCTTCGGCGCGCTCGACCTGCGCAGTGGACAGCAGCAGATCGGCTCCGCCGAACTCGGGGTCCTCGAGCAACGTGCCGTCGTCGACGGCCAGCAGCACCTGGCGTTCCCCCTGGCGGCGCGCGGCGCCGACCTCGGGACTGTAGGCGTGCAGGGCGCGCAGCGCGACCAGAGCAGCCAGCCCGGGTTGCTTGGTGCGGCGCGCGTCCTCCAGCAGGCCCGACAGGCGGCGCGGCACGTCGGGCAGGTCGAGCAGGTCGTCGGCCAGGCGCCACACGTCGTCGCCGAAGCGGTCGGTGTCTTCGGCGGGCATCAGCTCGGGTTCGGGGATCTCGCCCACGAGCTGGTCGCGCTCGGGGGCGGGCCGCAGCAGCAGCGACACCAGCGACGAGAGCGCGGGCACCACGGGCGGCGTGATCCCGGCGACGGCGTGGAAGAAGTGCTCGGCGGGCCCGACGGCGTCGGCCAGCGGCAGCCCGAGCGTCGGCACGAGCAGCTGGCCGA
Source organism: Amycolatopsis sp. NPDC051903 (assembly GCF_044452505.1). Taxonomy (NCBI): domain Bacteria; kingdom Bacillati; phylum Actinomycetota; class Actinomycetes; order Pseudonocardiales; family Pseudonocardiaceae; genus Amycolatopsis; species Amycolatopsis sp. NPDC051903. Next base: position 402,173 of record NZ_JBITBT010000004.1, read on the forward strand.
ACAGGTCGATCGTCGCGCGCTGCGGCGGTCCGGAGAACTGCTGGCGGTCCTGCTCGGCGCGGAACACCGCCCCCGCGGCGGCCAGGCGCGACTGGAGACGCGTGTGGCGGCGGATGCAGTCGGCGACGATGTCGACGAGCTCGGCCGCGCGGCGTTTGTGGTCGACGTCCTCGGACTCGTCGCGCGCGGTGGTGATGTTCTTGAGGATCGCGTTCTCCGCGCGGAAGCGGGACTCGATGTGCCCGAGCGCGGTGTCGATCAGCTCCGGGACCTCGAGCTCCCAGTCGACGGCGCGCACGTCGCGGCGGGTGGCGTCGAGCTTGGCGCGCAAGGTTTCGCCGTACTGGACGGTGCGGTAGCGCGCCTGCTCGGCCGCGAGCTTCGCGTCGGCCAGCCGGCCCCGGTTGATCAGGTTCTCGAGCTTCACCTCGGCCGCGATCTGGGCCGACTCGACGTCGGTGTCGAGCGCGCCGACGAGCACGTTGATCGCTTCGTCGGTGGCGCGCAGGTACACCTCGCCGTCGGGCGCGGCCAGCTCGACGAGCAGCTTGAAGTCGAACTGCCGGCGCTGGTAGCCGTCCGGGCCCATCGAACCGTAGACGCGCCGGAAGCCGCGGTCGGTGGTGCCGACGTTGATCAGGTTGTCGAGCACCCACTTGGCCACGCGCACGTGCTCCTCGGGCGTGCGCGAACGCGCCTGCTGCGCGATGAACGGCAGCAGCCGGTCGATCACCTGGTCGTGGCCCGCGCCGGTGTCGAAGTCCATGGCGATGGTGACCTGGTCGATCGTGTGCAGCGCGATCTCGGCCATCTGGTACACCGTGGCTTCGGCCCAGTCGAGTTTGGCCTTGCGGGCGTCGAGGTCGTGCAGCGGCGCGGTGCACGCGAGCGCCTTCAGCCGGCGGGTCAGCCCCTCGTCGGCCAGGCCCGCGCTCCCCATCTCGTCGTCTCGCACAGCAGGCCAGGCTAGTCGGCCTGCTCAGGCCCCCGCACACGCGGACGGCTAGCGTGACCCACATGCGTGAGATGACCAGGGACGAGTGGTGGGCGTTCGCGAGTGAGGGCACGCGGACGGGGATGCTGGGGATCGTGCGCGCCAACGGCGCCCCGATCGTCACGCCGATCTGGTTTCTGCTGAACGAGGGCCCCGATGGTGCCGAAATCGTGTTCACGACGGGTACGGACACCTTGAAGGGCAAGGCCTTGCGCCGCGACCCGCGCCTGTCGCTGGCGGTCGACGACCAGCGGCCGCCGTACTCCTACGTGCAGTTCACCGCCGAAGCGACGCTGCACCACGACCTCGACGAGATGCTGGATTGGGCCACCCGCCTCGGCGGCCGCTACATGGGCGCCGACCTGGCCGAGGCGTACGGCAAGCGCAACGCGGTGCCGGAGGAATCCCTCGTCCGGGCGAAGATCACGAAGGTGATCGCCCGGGCGGACATCGCCGGCTGAGCCGGCTGGACCAGTCCACGCACGAAGAGTGATCGGACGGTCCGGTATTGACACCGCCCCGTCCGGGTGGTGTGATCTTCGGTAATAGATAGGAAAGTTTCCTAACTATCAAACCCCGACTCGCTTCCAGCACCTCCGGACCGCGGCCGGGACAGCCGGAGCGGCGCCGGCTGTCCCGGCCGCACCTTCCGTCCACGCTCCGTCCACAGCGGACGCTTCACCAGCCGAACAGGCTCGCCATCACGCGTTCGCAGCGCCGGGTCATCGACGCGGCCGTCTCGCCGGGCCGGTCGATCCACCACCCGATCAGCGAGTCGACGACACCGGTCCAGACGTGCGCGACAGCCTCGGTGTCGAGCGGGTCGGACAAGCCCCGGGCCGCCAGCAGCCGGCCCGCGCCCACCAGGGCGAACGCGTCGAGCCGCTCGCGGTAGCCCGCGGCCGAGGCCGCGATGTCACCCGTGCCCGGCACAGTCGGGTCGCGCAGGAGCTTCCAGGCGTAGCGGTCGTGGTCGAAGGTCGCGAAGATCGCGGCCAGCACCGCGAGCGGCATGCGATCGGGTTCGCCACCGGCCGCCATGGTCTCGGCGACGCCGTCGGTGAGCCGGTCGCCCGCCCGGTGCAGGCAGGCGAGGTACAGCCCGTCCTTCGAGCCGAAGTACTGGTACAGCAACGGTTTCGTGACGCCCACCCGGCGCGCGATCTCCACCATCGACGCGCCCGCGTACCCGGCCCGGCCGAACTCCTCGGTGCCCGCCGCGAGGATCTGCGACTCGCGTTCGCCGCGCGGCACACCCTTCGTCCCGACGGCCCTTGACCCTGTCACGAGGATGAGCCTACCGTAAGTGACCCTGAGGTAATTTACCTTTGAGTCAGTTCCCGGTGGAGGAGACGACGTGGCCGACTTCCTGGCGCACCTGCGTGATCCGGTGCTCTACGCGATCCCGGTGTTCCTGCTGTTCGTGGCGGTGGAGATCGTCGCGGTGCACGTGCTGGGGCACGACGACGGCGTGGTCGGCTACAGCGCCGCGGACACCCGCACGAGCATGCTGATGGGCACGGTCGCGCTCGGCGTCAACGCGCTGTTCCGGCTCGTGATGCTGGTGGTGTTCGCCGTGCTGTTCGAGCTGGCGCCGGTGAAGCTCGACCCGCGCGACTGGTGGACGTGGGTGCTCATGCTGCTGGGCCAGGAGCTCGTGTTCTACGCCTACCACCGCGCGAGCCACCGCGTGCGGCTGCTGTGGGCCGGGCACCAGGTGCACCACTCGAGCGAGCACTACAACTTCTCCACCGCGTTGCGGCAGAAGTGGACCCCGTACTTCCAGCTGCCGTTCTGGTCCGTGCTCGCGCTGTGCGGGATCCCGCCGTGGCTGATCCTCACGGGGCTGTCGATCGACCTCGTGTACCAGTTCTTCGTGCACACGGAGAAGGTCGGCAAGCTGCCGCGCTGGTTCGAGTACGTGTTCAACACCCCGTCGCACCACCGCGTCCACCACGGCAGCGACGCCGAGTACCTCGACGCGAACTACGGCGGCATCCTGATCGTCTGGGACCGGCTGTTCGGCAGCTTCGTCCCCGAGGGCAAGCGGCCGACGTACGGGCTGACGAAGAACATCGAGACGTACAACCTGCTCGAGGTCGGCTTCCACGAGTACGGCTCGATCCTGCGCGACCTGCGCTGGCCGATTCCTGGCGCTCGCGGCTGGGGTACGTGTTCGGCCCGCCCGGCTGGCAGCCGGCCCGGGCGGAGGCAGCCACCGTCGTCGCGTGAGAAATCGCTTGCGGCCCATGGTGTTCTGGACGGGTGCCTGAACCGATCCGCCCGTACCGCTGGGACCTCGTGCGCCCGGACCACGTCGGCGCCCTGCCCGCCGGGGTGCCGGACTTGTGGTACCTGGACGAGCTCGCGGTGACGGCGGCGCGGGTGCTGGCGCGAAGCGGCGACGGCGAGCTGCACTTCGTGGGCCGGTCCGGCGACAGCGTGCACGACCTGCTGAGCGGCGCACTGACCGACACCGCACGGTTGCACCTGCTGCCGCTGTCGCTCGGCTCGGTCGGGAGCCCGCTGCTCGGGCCGATGCGGCCCGGCGAGACCGCGCAACTGCGCGCCAACCTCGCCGGCGCCGGGGTGTCCCCCGCCGGGCTCGCCGCGGGTGGGCGGCCGGTGGTGTTCACCGACCTCGTGCACTCGGGCGGTACGTTCCGGACCTTCGTAGCCCTGCTGCGCGACTGGGCGGCCGACGACGGCGTCGCCTGGGGCGAGGTCCGGCGGCGGCTGCGGTTCGTCGGGATCACCTCGCGGGAAGCGACGAGCCCGAAGACGTGGCGGTGGCAGCAGCACGCGGACTGGACCGCCGACCTGCCGGCGAGCGCGGTCCAGAACGTGTCCCTCGACGGAGACGTCTGGCGCTACTTCGGCAACTGGCAACCGAAGCTGACGCGCTCCTTCACCCGCAAGCGCTGGTCCGCCGAGGAAGCCCGTGCGCCGCGGCACGACGACAAAACCCGCGAGGCCCTCGCCGAAGCGCAGGCGGTCGTGGCGGCCGGGCGCACGGCCGCCGTGCGCGACCGCATGGTCGGCGTGCTGGTGAAGGAACCCGCGATCGCGCAGCCGTGGCTACGCGCGCTGGTCACCGAACTGAAGCTGCCGAGGCAACGCAGGGCCTAGGCTTCCTCGTCCTCCAGCATCTCCGCCGTCACGGCCGACTCCGTGTCCGGGATGCTCAGCTCCTTCGCCCGCTTGTCCGCCATGGCCAGCAAGCGGCGGATGCGGCCGGCGACCGCGTCCTTCGTCATCTGGGGGTCGGAGAGCTGGCCGAGTTCCTCGAGCGACGCCTGGCGGTTCGACAGGCGCAATTTGCCGGCGGCCAGCAGGTGGTCGGGGGCGGTGTCGCCGAGGATTTCGAGGGCGCGTTCGACCCGGGCGGCCGCCGCGACGGCCGCACGGGCCGAGCGGCGCAGGTTGGCGTCGTCGAAGTTGGCAAGGCGGTTGGCCGTGGCGCGGACCTCGCGGCGCATGCGGCGTTCTTCCCACTGCAGCACGCTCGCGTGCGCGCCGAGGCGCGTCAGCAGGGCACCGATGGCGTCGCCGTCGCGCACGACGACGCGGTCGGCGCCGCGGACCTCGCGGGACTTGGCCTGGATGCCCATGCGGCGGGCGGCGCCGACGAGCGCGAGCGCGGCTTCCGGACCCGGGCAGGTGACCTCGAGCGACGACGACCGGCCCGGCTCGGTCAGCGAACCGTGCGCCAGGAACGCGCCACGCCAGGCGGCTTCCGCGTCGGCGACCCCGCCGGAGACGACGGCGGCGGGCAGGCCGCGCACGGGACGCCCGCGCTGATCGATCAACCCCGTCTGGCGGGCGAGGCCCTCGCCGTCCTTGACGACGCGCACCACGTAGCGCGTGCCCTTGCGCAGGCCGCCGCTGGCGGTGATCACGTGCACGTCGGACTGGTGACCGTAGAGTTCGTGGATCTCCTTGCGCAGCCGCCGCGCCACGGAGCCCGTGTCGAGCTCGGCTTCCACCACCACGCGCCCGGCCACGATGTGCAGCCCGCCCGCGAAGCGAAGCAGTGACGCGACTTCCGCCCGGCGTGGCCCGACCTTCGTGATTTCGAGCCTGCTGAGTTCGTCCTTCACCGCGGCGGTCATCGCCATGTACTGCCCCTCCTGCCTTCCGCTGCGCGCCCGCCGTCAGCCACGGTGCCCGCTGGTTCCCCCATCGAGGCCGAGAGCCTCTCGCATGCACCGGGCGAGCGCATCAGGATCATGCCGTCCCTCCACCACCGGGTCGGCCACCGCCCCCAGGTGGGCGCGGCCGCCCAGCCGCTCCGCCGCCCGGCGCAGACTCGCCGGGTCGGGCACGGAATCGCGGTCCGCGATCACGGCGTCGACCCGCAGCGCGGGGGCGTGTTCGAAGAGTACGTCCAGATGCCGCTCAGGTGAGAATCCGGCAGTTTCCCCCGGCTGGGGGACAAGGTTGAGGACCACCACCTTCGTGGCCTTCGTGCGCGCGAGCGCGTCGTGCAGATCCGGCACGAGCACGTGCGGCAGCACGCTCGTGAACCACGACCCGGGCCCGAGGAACACGACGTCGGCGCGCAGCACCGCCTCGATGGCCTCCGGGCAGCCGTGCGGCGGCCGTTGCTGGCGGCCCATCGGGTGCAGGCTGATCCGGTGCACCTGGCCGGGTGTGCTCGCCACCGCGACCTGGCCCCGGATCCGCCGCACGGCGTCGGGGTCCTCGCTGTCGAGACCGCTCACCTCGGCCTCGATCTCCAGCGGCTCCGGCGACATCGGCAGCACGCGCCCGGAAATGCCCATCAGCCGGCTCGCCTCGTCGAGCGCCGCCACGGGATCACCGAGCACCTCGAAGAGGCCGGCCAGCAGCAGGTTGCCCACCGCGTGGCCGGCCAGCGCGCCGTCGCCGCCGAAGCGGTGCTGGAACACCTCGGCCCACAGCGCGCCGCCATCCTCCGCGGCGAAGGCCGCGAAGGCCTGCCGCAGGTCGCCCGGCGGGAGGAGGCCCAGTTCGCGGCGCAACCGCCCGGACGAGCCCCCGTCGTCGGCGACGGTGACCACCGCCGTGACCTCGCGGGTGACCCGCCGCAACGCGGTCAGCGTCGCGTGCAGGCCGTGTCCGCCACCGAGCGCGACCGCGCGCACGTCACTCACGGCCAAGGTCGCGGTGCACCACCTTCACGGCCATTCCGTCTTCATTGGACAGTCGGTGCGCGAGCTCCTCGGAGATCGCGACGCTGCGGTGCTTGCCGCCCGTGCAGCCGACGGCCAGCGTCAGGTACCGCTTGCCCTCGCGCTTGTACCCGGCGCCGATGAGCCGCAGCAGCTGGTGGTAGCGGTCGAGGAACTCCTCCGCGCCCTCCTGGGAGAGCACGTAGTTGCGGACCTCGCCGTCGAGCCCGGTGTGCTCGCGCAGCTCCGGGATCCAGAACGGGTTCGGCAGGAACCGCACGTCCATCACGAGGTCGGAGTCCATCGGCAGGCCGTACTTGTAGCCGAACGACAGCACGGTCACGCGCGTCTGCGTGCTCGCCTCGGACCCGAACGCGTCCTCGATCTTGGCGCGCAGGTCGTGCACCGACAGCGCCGACGTGTCGAGCACGAGGTCGGCTTCCTCGCGCAGCGGCGCGAGCAGCTTGCGCTCGGCCGTGATGCCGTCGGCGAGCCGGCCGTCACCCTGCATCGGGTGCCCGCGGCGAACCGATTCGAAGCGGCGCACCAGCACCGCGTCGGTCGCCTCCAGGAACAGGACGCGCGGCTTGTAGCCCCGCGCGTCGAGGTCCTTGATCACCGAGGCCAGGTCGTCGGTGAACGCCCGCGAGCGCACGTCCATCACCACGGCCACCTTGGTGATCGCGCCGCGCGCCTGCGCGCCGAGCTCGACCATGGTGGCGATCAGCTCCGGCGGCAGGTTGTCGACGACGAACCAGCCCAGGTCCTCCAGGCACTTCGCCGCGGTCGAGCGCCCCGCTCCGGACAGGCCGCTGACGACGGCGACCTCCATCCCGGTTCCCCGGTTCTCCTCTTGCGCACTCACGATGGTTCCTTCCCCGATCACGACCCCTTGTCCCCTCCCGAGCCGGCGCCGGTCTCCCCGGCCAGCGCCGCCACCACGGCCTCCGCGGTGCGCCTGCCGAAGCCGGGCACCGCCTCGATTTCCTCGACCCTGGCCTGCTTGAGCTTCTTCACCGAGCCGAAGTGCTTGATCAGCGCGGTGCGCCGAGCCTGCCCGAGCCCGGGCACACTGTCCAATTCGGACGCCGACAGCCGCTTGGAGCGCTTCTCGCGGTGGTAGCGGATGGCGAAGCGGTGGGCCTCGTCGCGCAGGCGCTGCAACAGGTACAGCGCTTCGGACGTGCGCGGCAGGATCACCGGATCGGGGTCGCCGGGCAGCCAGACCTCTTCCAGCCGCTTCGCGAGCCCCACCACCGCGATGTCCGTGATCCCCAGTTCCGCCAGCACGTCGGCCGCCGCCGTCGCCTGCGGGCCCGCGCCGTCGACCACGAGCAGGTTCGGCGGGTAGGCGAACTTGCGCGGCCGTCCGGTGTCGGGGTCGATGCCGGGCCGCGAGGTGTCGATCTCGGCCTCGTCACGGGCCGGCGCAGCGGATTCCGCAGTGTCCACGGTTTCCACGGTTTCCGTCGCCGTTTCCTTGAGGTAGCGGTGGAACCGGCGCCGCACGACCTCCGCGATCGACGCGACGTCGCCCTCCTCCGCGGCCTCCCGCAGCGCGAACCGGCGGTACTCGGACTTGCGCGCGAGCCCGTCTTCGAACACCACGAGCGACGCGACGACGTCGCTGCCCTGGATGTGGCTGATGTCGATGCACTCGATGCGCAGCGGCGCGCTGTCGAGCGTGAGGTAGTCCTGCAGCTCCTGCAGCGCGGCCGAACGCGCGGTGAGGTCGCCGGCGCGGCGCAGCTTGTGCTGCGTGAACGCCTCGCCCGCGTTGCGCTCCACGGTTTCGGCGAGCGTCTTCTTGTCGCCGCGCTGCGCGACGCGCACCCGCACCCGCGAACCCCGCAGGCCCGAGAGCCACTCGGCGAGTGCATCGGCGTCCGCGGGCAGCTCGGGCACGAGCACCTCGCGCGGCACGACCGGACCGGTGTCGACGCCGTCGCGCGCCGCCCGCTCGGCTTCCTCGCCGTAGAACTGCGTGATGAACTGGTCGACGAGGTCCGTGACGGCCATTTCCTCGGCCTTGTCGATGACCCACCCGCGCTGCCCGCGCACGCGCCCGCCGCGCACGTGGAACACCTGCACGGCGGCTTCGAGCTCGTCGTGCGCGAAGGCGACCACGTCGGCGTCGGTGCCGTCGCCGAACACCACGGCTTGCTTCTCCATCGCGCGGCGCAGTGCGCCGAGGTCGTCGCGCAGCCGCGCCGCGCGCTCGAACTCCAGCTCCCCCGACGCGGCGGCCATCTCCTGCTCGAGCCGCTTGATCATCACGTCGGTGCGGCCCGCGAGGAAGTCGCAGAAGTCCTCGACGATCGAGCGGTGCTCGTCGGCCGTCACCCGCCCGACGCACGGCGCCGAGCACTTGTCGATGTAGCCGAGCAGGCACGGCCGGCCGATCTGGCCGTGGCGGCGGAACACGCCGGCCGAGCACGTGCGGGCGGGGAAAACGCGCAGCAGCAGGTCGAGCGTCTCGCGGATGGCCCACGCGTGGGAGTACGGCCCGAAGTAGCGCACGCCCTTCTTGCGCGCCCCGCGGTAGACGTGCAGGCGCGGGAACTCCTCGTTCAGCGTCACCGCGAGCACGGGGTAGCTCTTGTCGTCGCGGTAGCGGACGTTGAACCGCGGGTCGAACTCCTTGATCCAGTTGTACTCGAGCTGCAGCGCCTCGACCTCGGTGGTGACCACGGTCCACTCGACGCTCGCCGCCGTGGTGACCATCTGGCGCGTGCGCGGGTGCAGGCCCATGAGGTCCGCGAAGTAGGAGTTCAGGCGGCTGCGCAGGCTCTTGGCCTTGCCGACGTAGATGACCCGCTTCGCGGCGTCGCGGAACTTGTACACGCCAGGGGCGTCCGGGATGCTCCCCGGCGAGGGACGGTAGGTGGTCGGGTCAGCCACCCGTCCAGCCTATGGCGCGGCCCCGACAGATTTGCGAGGCCCCGGTCCTCGGCTCCCGGGAGCCCGCCCGACGCTGCCCCGACCCGACGGAAGTCGGGTGATTCGGACACGAGCGACCTTCGTCGGTTCCCGGCCGGGTGACGCGCTGATTACGGTCCGTTCCAGCCGAGACCCGGCGATTCCGGTCCCCACCGAAAGGAACCCCCGTGAGAAGAACCCGTTTCGCCGGCGCGGCCACGGCCGCCGCGGTCGCGCTGACCCTCGCGGGCGGCACCGCCGCGACCGCGCAGACGAACATCGTCGGCGGCGGCACCGCGCCCACCGTCAGCTGGGGTGCGCAGGTGTACGTCAACACGCCGGGCCGCGACTTCCAGGGCTTCAACTGCTCGGGCACCGTCGTCGCGTCGCGCTGGGTCATGACGGCCGTGCACTGCCTCGACGAGGACGGCAGCGGCATGTACGTGCGCGTCGGCACCAACACGCTCTTCGGCGGCACCAAGATCGCCGTGGACCGCGAGGAGCAGTCACCCCGCGGCGACATCGCGCTGCTGCACCTCGCGCAGGCCACCACCGCGAAGCCGATCACCCTCGGCAGCGCCGACCCGGCCACGGGCAGCACCAACCAGCTCTACGGCTGGGGCCGCACGACCCCGACCGGTCCGCCGGCCTCGTCGCTGAAGGTCGCCAACGTCCAGGTCACCGGGCGCTCCACCGACGCGTACGGCGGGCGCGCGATCCAGAGCGTCGGCATCGACGGCTCGGCGTGGAAGGGCGACTCGGGCGGGCCCGAGGTCTCGAACGGCGTGCAGGTCGGCGTCGCGTCGACCGTGCAGAACCAGAGCGGCACGAACACCCGCGGCACCAACAACTACGCGAGCGTCGCCACCAGCCGCTCGTGGATCCGCAGCACCGCGGGCGTCTGACCGGGCACACCGAGCCGGGGGTGCGTGGCCGGGTGCCCCGGGCCACGCACCCCTATCCTGGCGGGCATGCGGATCGCGACCTGGAACGTGAACTCGATCGTGCCGCGGTTGCCGCGCGTGCTCGACTGGCTCGAGCACACCGCGCCCGACGTGCTCTGCCTGCAGGAGCTGAAGAACACCACCGACGCGTTCCCGGCCGAAGAGGTGAAGGCGCTCGGCTACGACGTCGCCGCGTTCGGGCTCGGCCGCTGGAACGGCGTCGCGATCGTCTCCCGCGCCGGCCTGACCGACGTGGTCCGCGGCCTCACGGGCGAACCGCGGTTCGACGGCGCGGCCGAGGCCCGCGCCGTCGGCGCCACCTGCGGTGGCGTGCGGGTGTGGTCGGTGTACGTGCCCAACGGCCGCGAACCCGACAGCCCGCACTACGCGTACAAGCTGGAGTGGCTCGAAGCGCTGCGCACGACCGTCGCGGCCGAGCTGTCGGAGCGGTCCGGCACACCGCTGGCGGTGCTGGGCGACTTCAACGTCGCACCCACCGACGCCGACGTGTGGGACCGGTCTTTGTTCGAGGGCTCCACGCACGTGACCGAACCCGAACGCGCGGCGCTGGCCCGGCTGCGCGACCTCGGGCTCGGCGACGTCTTCCCGCGCCCGCTCAAGTACGACCACCCGTTCACGTACTGGGACTACCGCGCCGGGAACTTCCCCAACAACCGCGGGATGCGCATCGACCTCGTGTACGGCAACGAGCCCTTCACCACGGTCGTGCGGGATTCCTATGTGGACCGTGAGGCGCGCAAGGGCAAGGGCCCGTCGGACCACGCGCCGATCGTCGTCGACCTGGAGCTGTAGCCGCGAAGATCCCCAGCCGCATCGAAAAGAGCCGCCCGGACCGTGCCGGGCGGCTCGTTTCGCCGAAGACGTCAGGAAGCCGTGGCCTTCTTGTGCAGCCGGCGCAACGCGCGCACCGCGGCGACAGCGCGCTCGCGGTCCACGGCCTGCACGGCCATCACCGAGTAGTACTCGTCGTCGGGCAGCTCCAGGCGCGCCCACGACGCGCCGTCGGGGAAGCTGACCGACAGGACCTCCTGCCACGCGAAGCGGCGGCTGGTGAGCACGTTGCGGACCTCGATGCCGGTGGCGTCGGCCTTCACCCGCGCGTTGGCGAACAACATCGTGCCCAGCGCGAGCAGCACGCCGATGCCGATCATCGCCACCTGGTCCGACTTCTCGAAGACCACGCCGGTGTGCGAGCTGCGCAGCAGCACCGCCACCACGACGAACACCGCGAGCAGCACCACGGCCAGCACGCTGCACATGAGCACCGCCCGGCGGGGGCGGATCACGAGGGTGGTGTCCTGCTCCTGCGTCACGGCCGGGCTCACACGAATCCCCGTTCGGTCCAGGGCTGGCGCAGGCTCCGCAGCACGTGCGCGGTGTCGAGCGCCGCGACCGTGGCCTCGTAACCCTTGTCCTCCTTGGACCCCGGCAGGCCGGAGCGGTCGAGCGCCTGCTGCTCGCTCTCGACGGTGAGCACCCCGTTGCCCACGGGCGTGCTCTCGTCGAGCGCGACGCGCGTGAGGCCGGCCGTGACCGAATCGCACACGTAGTCGAAGTGCGGGGTCTCGCCGCGGATCACCACACCGAGCGCGACGACCGCGTCGTGGTGGCGGGCCAGCGCCTGCGCGACGACCGGTAGCTCGATGGCGCCGGCGACGTGCACGACGGTCGGCTCCTCCTCGAGCTCGGCGGCCTTCGCGGCGGCCAGCGCGCGCTCCAGCAGCGTGCCGGTGATGTCCGCGTTCCACCGGGTCGCCACGATGCCGAGCTTGAGCGCCTTGCAGTCGCTCAGGTCGAGCTCGTACTCGGGCCGTCCCTCACCGCTCATCGGGTGCTGTCCCCTTCTCCGCCTGGTCGGCGGCACCCACCTGTTCGTAGTGCTCCAGCTGCCTGAGGTCGTGCCCCATGCGGTCGCGCTTGGTGCGCAGGTAGCGGAGGTTCTCGGGGTTGGGTGAGATCGGCAGCGGCACGCGGCCGCTCACCCGCAGGCCGTAGCCCTCGAGGCCGACGCGCTTGGCCGGGTTGTTCGTGAGCAGGCGCATGGAGCGCACGCCGAGGTCGCACAGGATCTGGGCGCCGGTGCCGTAGTCGCGGGCGTCAGCCGGCACGCCGAGGGCCAGGTTGGCGTCGACGGTGTCCGCGCCGGCGTCCTGCAACTGGTAGGCCTGCAGCTTGTGCAACAGCCCGATCCCGCGGCCCTCGTGCCCGCGGATGTAGAGCACCACCCCGCGGCCCTCCTGGGCCACCGCCTGCAACGCCGCCTCCAGCTGCGGCCCGCAATCACAGCGCAACGACCCGAACACGTCCCCGGTCAGGCACTCCGAGTGCACCCGCACCAGGATGTCCTCACCGTCCCCGACCTCCCCGTACACGAACGCGATGTGCTCGATCCCGTCCAGCAGACTGTCGTAACCGACCGCCCGGAACGTGCCCGCGGTCAGCGGGATCCGGGCCTCCGCGACCCGCTCCACCTGCTTCTCCGTGCGCCGCCGGTACGCGATCAGATCCGCGATCGTGATCACCCGCAGATCGTGGTCGGCCGCGAACACCTCCAGCTCATCGCGGCGCGCCATGTCGCCCTCGTCCTTCTGCGACACGATCTCGCACAACACCCCGGCCGGGTTCAACCCCGCCATCCGAGCCAGATCCACCGCCGCCTCGGTGTGCCCGGGCCGGCGCAGCACGCCACCCTCCTTCGCCCGCAACGGCACCACGTGCCCCGGCCGGCGGAAATCCTTCGCCGACGCCGCCGGATCGGCCAGCAACCGCATCGTGTGCGCCCGATCCGCAGCCGAAATCCCGGTCGTGATGCCCTCCGCCGCATCCACCGTCACGCTGTAGGCCGTCCCGCGCACATCCTGGTTCGTGTGGTACATCGGCGGCAGATCCAGCCGATCGGCCTCCGCCTCGGTCAACGCCACACACACATACCCCGAGGTGTAGCGGACCATGAACGCCAGCAACTCCGGCGTCGCCTTCTCCGCCGCGAAGATCAGATCACCCTCGTTCTCGCGGTCCTCGTCGTCCACCACGACCACCGCACGCCCCGCCGCGATGTCCGCGACCGCCGCCTCGATGGCATCCGCGTCGAACACCGCCCCGGAACCGCAGGGTGTCCAGCCCGCCTGCGGCTCGGCCGCCTTCGTCTCGCTCACGGCTGCTCCTTCGTACTGTCCGACCGAACGTCACACATTGTGCGCCTGGGCGGCCAGGTGTGGGGTTGCCAGCTTCTCCACGTACTTCGCGACGACGTCCACCTCGAGGTTCACGAGATCGCCGGCTTCGCGCCGCCCGAGGGTCGTAGCCTCGAGGGTCGTCGGGATGAGCGCCACCGAGAACTGCTCGTCCGTGACCGACGCCACGGTCAGCGAAACGCCGTCGACGGCGATCGAGCCCTTCTCCACCACGTACTTCCCGAGGGCCGTGGGCAGGGCGAACGTGGTCACGCCCGTGTCGTCGCGGGACAGGAAGACCCCCGTGCCGTCGACGTGGCCCTGCATGATGTGCCCGCCGAGCCGGCCGCCCGCGGGGGTGGCGCGCTCGAGGTTCACGGCGTCGCCGACGGCGACCTTGGCGAGGCTGGAGCGCACGAGTGTTTCGTTCACCACATCGACGGTGAACTCACCCTCCGAGACGGTCACGACCGTCAGGCAGACCCCGCTGACGGCGATCGAGTCGCCGTGGGCCGCATCCGACGTGACCAGCGGGCCACGCACCGTGAGCCGGGCCATGTTGGTGCCCTGCTCGACCGCGGTGATCTCGCCGATCTCCTCGACAATCCCGGTGAACACTGCTGCTGCCTCCTCGCCCGCCGTCACCGTCCGAAACCCGGTGATCCCTCCATCCAACACCCGCCCGTACCCCGTTGTTTCCCGGGGCGCGGGTCAGCTCCGACGGTGCCGCGCGGCCTGTTCGCGCAGCGCCGCGACCGCCTTGCCGGGGTCGTCCGCGCCGTAGACGGCGGACCCGGCGACGAAGCAATCGACGCCGGCCTCGGCGGCCTGCTCGATGGTGTCGGCGTTGATGCCGCCGTCGATCTCGACGACGAGCTTGAGGTGGCCGGTGTCGACGAGCCGGCGCGCCGTGCGCACCTTCTCGAGCACGTCGGCTATGAACGACTGGCCGCCGAAGCCGGGCTCGACCGACATCACGAGCAGCGTGTCGTAGTGCTTGAGGGTCTCGACGTGGGGTTCGAGCGGCGTGCCGGGCTTGATCGACAGGCCCGCCTTCGCGCCCGCCGCGCGCAGGTCCTTCGCGAGCTTGACCGGGTCGTTCGCGGCCTCGACGTGGACGGTGACGTTGTAGGCGCCGGCCTCGGCGTACCCGATGGCCCAGCGGTCCGGGTCGTCGATCATGAGGTGGCAGTCGATCGGCACGTCGGTGGACTTGAGCAGCGACTCGACCACGGGCAGCCCGAGCGTCAGGTTCGGCACGAAGTGCGCGTCCATCACGTCGACGTGCACCCAGTCGGCGCGGGTCTCCCCCGGCCGCGCCACCGCGGCGATCTCTTCGCCGAGCCGGGCGAAGTCCGCGGACAGGATGCTGGGTGCGATGAGGGGTCGGTCTGCCACGGCCCGAGTCTAGGTGGGGCGGGTTAACCGTCGTGAACCGGCTGCGGCGCCCTCGGTGTTCGCCTTTCGGACATTCAGTGATCATCCGGATTCCTCGTACGGAACACATGCGGACGGACTAATAACCCGAGCCGGAACTTCCGGATTAATCCCGTACGAGGAGAACTGCATGAGAACGCTCTTCGCAGGCCGTCGCAAGTGGGTGACGGCGGGCGCGCTGGGCGCGGCGCTGCTCGCCGGCGCCCCGGTCGCGCTGGCCGCGTCGGACACGTCGGGCCCGTCGGACACCGCCGGGTCCCGCGCCGCTTCGGCCGGCGACCGCACCCAGGAGGTCCGCAACGCGATCCAGGGCGGCACCGCACGCAACGTGATCCTGTTCATCGGCGACGGCATGGGCCAGTCGGAGATCACGGCGGCACGCAACTACGAGCGCGGCGCCGC
The DNA here is from genome assembly GCF_044452505.1 of Amycolatopsis sp. NPDC051903. Classification (NCBI taxonomy): domain Bacteria; kingdom Bacillati; phylum Actinomycetota; class Actinomycetes; order Pseudonocardiales; family Pseudonocardiaceae; genus Amycolatopsis; species Amycolatopsis sp. NPDC051903. The sequence continues at coordinate 417,216 of NZ_JBITBT010000004.1, forward strand.
CGGGCGGCTCGCGATGGACGAGCTGCCGCTGACGGGCGACTACACCACGTACGCCGTGGAGCAGAACAACCCCGGCAAGCCGAACTACGTGACCGACTCGGCCGCGTCCGGCACCGGCTGGGCCACCGGCACCAAGACCTACAACGGCGCCATCTCGGTCGACGCGTACGGCAACCCCGTGCCGACCATCCTGGAGCTGGCCAAGCGCGGCGGGCTGCGCACCGGCGACGTCACCACCTCCGAGGTCCAGGACGCCACCCCGGCCGTGCTCGGCTCGCACGTGGTCAGCCGCGACTGCAAGGGCCCGGTCGAGACGACCGCCAAGTGCGCGCAGAACGCCAAGGAGAACGGCGGCGCCGGCTCGATCTCGGAGCAGCTGGTGCAGACCCGCCCCGACGTGCTGCTCGGCGGCGGCGCGACCTTCTTCGACCAGAAGGTGACGGCCGGCCAGTTCAAGGGCAAGACCGTGCGCGACCAGGCGAAGGCGGCCGGTTACGACGTCGTCGAGACGGCCGCGGACCTGGCGAAGGCGAAGAAGGGCACGCCGCTGCTGGGCCTGTTCGCCAAGAACAACATGCCGGTGAACTGGACCGGCCCGGCCGCCGTCCACGGCGGCACGCAGCCGGCGCGCTGCACCCCGAACCCGGCGCTGCCGAAGACCCAGCCGAAGCTGGCCGACCAGACGCGCAAGGCGATCGAGCTGCTCGACGACCGCCGCAGCGACAAGGGCTTCTTCCTCCAGGTCGAAGGCGCCAGCATCGACAAGCAGGACCACGCGGCCGACCCGTGCGGCCAGATCGGCGAGACGGTCGACTTCGACGCCGCGATCGCCGCCGGTATGGCGTACGCCGGCACCCACCGCGACACCCTGGTGCTGGTGACCGCCGACCACGGCCACAGCAGCCAGATCGTCGAGCCCACCGCCACCCCGGGCCTGACCGCGACACTGGTCACCAACGAGGGCTCGAACATGACGCTCGCGTACGGCACTGCGGAGACGGGCGGTTCGCAGTCGCACACCGGCACCCAGGTCCGCATCGCGGGCTACGGGCCGCAGGCCGCGAACGTCGTCGGCCTGACGAACCAGACCGACCTGTTCTCGACGCTCAAGCGGGCTCTGCGCCTGCGCTGATTTTGTTCGTGCGAAGTGCCCCCGGCCCTCGGACCGGGGGTACTTCGCTACGCCGCGGGCAGCAGGTCCAGCACCTCGGACCACGGCCGGCGCGGGTCGAGGCGGTGCAGGCGCACGCCCGCCGACTCGAGGGTGTCGAGGTGCCGCCGCCAGGCCGGGTGGTGCACGCGGGTGTCCTGGATCTGGTAGGCCGCCACGATCGTGATTCCGGGGGCGCCCAGGACGTCGCCGAGCAGGGTCAGGGCCTGGTTGTCGGCGATGCCGAGCGCGAGCTTGGCCAGGGAGTTGGCCGACGCGGGCGCGAAGAGGAACACAGCCGGGTCCGGGTGCGGGCGGGGCTCACCGGGCAACCGCGAAACGCTGCGGACCGGCAGGTCCGTGGTGGCGCCGAGCTCGGCCAGCCCGCCCGTCGAGTCGAGCCAGCGGTGGGCGACGGGGGTCAGCGTGATCGCGAGCCGCCAGCCGCGCGCCGACGCCGGGCGGGCGAGCTCGGCGGTGAACCGGGTGTCCAGCCCGCCGCACGAGCTCGCGACCAGCCCGAGGTCCCTCACGGCTTGCGCAGGGTGGCGCAGAACATCGCGTCGGTGCCGTGGCGGTGCGGCCAGAGCTGCACGTACGGCCCGTCGCCGAGCTGCGGCACGCCCGGGAAGAACTCCCGCGCGTCGAGGACCTCCGTCTTGGTGCGGCGGGCGATCTCGCCGACCACACCCTCGGTCTCGGCCAGGTGCGGCGAGCACACGACGTACGTGACCACGCCGCCCGGCCGGACCAGGTCGAGCGCGGCCGTGAGCAGCTCGCCCTGCAGCTTCGTGAGGTCGGCGACGTCGCCGGGCTTGCGGCGCCAGCGCGCCTCCGGCCGGCGCCGCAGCGCGCCGAGGCCGCTGCAGGGCGCGTCGACGAGGATGCGGTCGAAGCCCGGTTCGAGGCCGGACTCGCGCCCGTCCGCGACGTGCACGGTCACCGGCAGCCCCGCCGTCGCCTTCTCCACGAGCCGGGCGCGATGCGGGGCCTTCTCGACGGCGTCGACGGTCGCCCCGCTGATCGCCGCGAGCGCGCCGAGCAGCGCGGCCTTGCCGCCCGGGCCGGCGCACAGGTCGAGCCAGCGTTCGTCGGAGCCTTCGAGCGGCACCTTCGTGGCGGCGATGGCGCACAGCTGGCTGCCCTCGTCCTGCACCGCGGCCAGCCGCTCGCGCACGGGTTCGGCGTCGGCCGGGTCACCGGCGCCGGCGGGCAGCCGCACGCCGTAGCGCGAGTACGGCGCGGGGTCACCGCCCGTGATCGCGGCCAGCTCGTCGGCGGAGATCTCGCCGGGGCGCGCGACCAGGTGCACCTCGGGGCGCGCGTCGTCGGCTTCGAGCGCGGCCTTCAGCTCGGCGCCCTTGTCCCCCAGCGCTTCCGCGAAGGAGCGCGCGATCCAGCGCGGGTGCGCGGTGCGCAGCGCGTACGCGCCGATCGGGTCCGCCGCCTCGTCGGGCGCGAGCTCGTCGAGCCACTGCGCTTCGTCCTTCTCGGACACCGCGCGCAGGATCGCGTTGGCGAAACCCGTGGCCCACGAACCGGCTTCGGCGCGCACGAGGTCCACAGTGGACCCGACGGCGGCGTGCTCCGGGATGCGCGTGCGCAGCAGCTGGTACACGCCGAGGCGCAGCGCGTCGAGCACGACCGGGTCCGTCTTCTCGACCGGGCGTTCGGCGCACGCGCCGATCACGGCGTCGAGCAGGCCCTGGGCGCGCGAGGCGCCGTACGTCAATTCGGTGGCCAGCGCGGCGTCGCGGCCGCCGAGGCGGCGTTCGCGAAGCAGCTGCGGCAGCACGAGGTTCGCGTACGCGTCCTTCTCCCGCACCGCGCGCAGCACGTCGAACGCGACCTGCCGGGCCGGGTCGACCTCCGGCGGACGGCGCGGTCCCTGCTTGCGCGGGGCCGGCCGGCCCCGCTGCGGCCGCGACGGCCGCCGTTCCCCACGCTCGTTCACCGCAGGCGCTCTCCCTCTTCGATCCGTGTGCCACGCGCCCAATCGGTGGCCGCCATCCGTTTCTTGCCCGGTGCCTGGACCTCGCCCAGCCGCACCGGTTTCGTCGCCGTGCCCACGAGCACGCGCTTGCGCTCCACCACGAGCTCGCCGGGCGCCGGGCCCGGCTCGTCGACGACCGTGACCGGGCCGAGCTTGAACCGCTCGCCGCGGAACTCCGCCCACGCGCCCGGGTCGGGCGTCACCGCGCGGATCAGCCGGTCGACGGCCGTGGCCGGGTCCGCGAACGACACCCGCGCGTCGTCCACCGTCACCTTCGGCGCGTACGTCACCCCGTCGGCGGCCTGCTCGACCGCCTGCAGCGTGCCGGCTTCGATGCCGTCCATCGTGGACAGCAGCAGCTGCGCGCCCGATTCGGCGAGCCGGCCGAGCAGCGCGCCGGAGGTGTCGGCCGGCCCGACCTTCTCCGTCACGACGCCGAACACCGGCCCCGCGTCGAGCTCCTTGACGATGCGGAACGTGCTGGCGCCGGTGATCTCGTCGCCGGCGCGCACCGACGCCTGCACCGGCGCGGCGCCGCGCCACGCGGGCAGCAGCGAGAAGTGCAGGTTCACCCAGCCGTGGGCCGGGATGTCGAGCGCGCGCTGCGGCAGCAGCGCCCCGTACGCGACGACGGGGCACGCGTCGGGCGCCAGCTCGGTGAGCCGCGCCAGGAACTCGGGATCTCCCGCGCGGGCCGGCGTCAGCACCTCGATGCCGTGCTCGTCGGCGAGCGCCCCGACGGGCGAGCGCACGACGCGGCGGCCGCGCCCGGCCTGGGCGTCGGGCCGCGTGACCACCGCGACGACCTCGTGGCGCCCGGACTCCAGCAGGGCGCGCAGCGACGGCACGGCGGGTTCGGGGGTGCCGGCGAAGACGAGCCGCATCACCGCACCTCCGGCTCGGGAAAGGGGGATTCAACCTGGTCGGACATCGGGTCGAGTCTAGAAGACCCGCGCGTCGCCCCGGCGGTGGTGCCAGGATCGACGCATGACCACGCTCAAGCAGACCCTCCACGACGACCTCACCACCGCGATCAAGGCGCGCGACCAGCTCCGCTCCGCGACGCTGCGCCTGACGCTCTCGGCCATCGGCTACGAGGAAACCGCGGGCGACACCCACCGCGAGCTGTCGGACGACGAGGTCCAGAAGATCATCACGCGCGAGGTGAAAAAACGCCGCGACGCCGCCGAGGCCTTCGCCAACGCCGGCCGCGCCGAATCCGCCGACCGCGAACGCGCCGAGGCCGAAGTGCTCACGGCGTACCTGCCGGCGCAGCTCTCCGACGACGAGCTGACCTCCCTCGTGACATCCGCGGTGGCGGAAACGGGTGCGTCGGGCATGGCCGGGATGGGCGCGGTGATGAAGGCGGTGCAGCCGAAGATCGCCGGCCGCGCCGAGGGCTCCCGCGTCGCCGCCGAAGTGAAGCGGCAGCTGGCCGGCTGAGCCTTCCGGCCCGAGGGGTCAAGGCCGCCTCGCGGGTTTGGCATCGGGCCGGTTCTGCCGCCGGAATGAGAAGGCCCGGTGCCCGCCGTCCGCGGGACCGGGTTCCCGGACGCCCGGGAATCGTTGTGGTACGCGGTTACCGCAGCACGACCAAGGCCAGTGTCGCTATTCCGCCGAGGCAAGCGGCAACTGGCCAGCTGAGCCGACCGGTCACAGTTTTGCGACCCGAAGACGGTCATCGCTGCCCCGGGGGCGCGCACCGCGGCTGGCCGGTTCTGCCGCCGGAACGAGAAGGTCCAGTGCCCGCCGTCCGCGGACCGGGTTCCGGGCGTCCGAGAATCGTTGTGGTTCGGGAAGGTCAAGCGGTTACCGCAGCGCGACCAACGCCAGAGTCACCAATCCGCCGAAGCGCAGCCACAGGTGACCGGCTGAGCCGACCTGCCACCGCTCGACGGTCCGAACGGGCCTCGCTGCCTCGCAGGGTTGGGCATAGGGCCCGTTCTGCCCCCGGAACGAGAAGGCCCGGTGCCCGCCGTCCGCGGACCGGGTTCCCGGACGCCCGGGAATCGTTGTGGTTCGGGAAGGTCAAGCGGTTACCGCAGCACAACCAACGCCAGCGTCACCAAACCGCCGAAGCGAAGCCACAGACGACTGGCTGAGCCGACCTGCCACCACTTGACGGTCCGAACGGGCCTCGCTGCCTCGCAGGGTTGGGCATAGGGCCCGTTCTGCCCCCGGAACGAGAAAACCCGGTCCCCGCCGTCCGCGGACCGGGTTCCCGGACGCCCGGGAATCGTTGTGGTACGGGAAGGTCAAGCGGTTACCGCAGCACGACCAAGGCCAGCGTCGCCAAACCGCCGAGGCCGCCGACCGCCATCACGACGCCGGCGAGTGAGGCTGCCGCCGCGGTGATTTTCAGGACCCGTCCGACGAGCCGCCGCGCGATTCGGACCACCGCGGCGAACGCGACGAGGACGAGGACCAGCACGACCGCCGACGTGCCCGCGCCGTTTTCGACGGCAGCCGCCGCGGCGTTCACCGTTCGCCCCGTCCGGCGAAAACCCGTTCCGGCGAAGGGTTTTCGCGCGCGACCGCGCGCCACGCCTCGACCTCGCGGCGGATTTCGAGTGCGCGCCGGCGCTCCGAACCCAGCCGCCACGCCCAGCGCCAGCCGACGCCGAGCGAGATCGCCGAGCCGAGCACGAGCACCAGAACCGCTTGCCCGGCAAGGCCGTTCAGCGGCACGAGCCGCAAGACCACGAGCAGCGCCCACAGTTGCAGCACGGTGAACGGGATCACCAGCGCCGCCGCGTAGACGCCACGACGCCAGCGGATCGGTTGCGGTGCGGGAAGAAACGGGTCCATGACTGCCTCCCTCGTGAATGTCTGCTTCCAGGATTCCCCCGTGGCACAGGGAAATCTGTGTCAGCAGACACGTTCGAGGAGATCAGCGGGCGAGCCGGCGCAGTTCCGCGAACCGGTGGATCACGACCTGGCCGCGCGCGGTGCTCAGCACTCCGCGGGTGCGCAGTTCCCGCGTCACCCGCGCCCACGATTCCCGCGAAACCGCCGCGCTGGCCGCGAGTTCGGCCTGCGTTCCGGGGATCGCGATCACGAGGTCGTCGCCCCGGCGCACTCCGTGCTGCACGGCCAGCTGCATCAGCTGCGCCGCGACGCGCCGGGTGATCGTGCCCGCGCCGAGGTCGAGCCGCTGCCGCCCGATGTCCCGCAGCCGGGCGGCCAGGACCAGCAACAACGCCCACGAGATCGCCGAGTCGCGCCGGCACAGCGCGGCGAACCGCGCGGCGGGCACGACGAGCGCGTCGAGGTCGTCCAGCGCCGCCACGGTCGCCGACCGCGGGCCGCCGTCGATCGCGCCGAGCTCGCCGACGACGTCGCCCGCACCGCGGACGGCGATCAGGACTTCGCGCCCGTCGGACGTCGCGCCGGTGATCCGGACGTGCCCGGAGAGCAGGAGCACCACCACCGCGGCGCGGTCACCCTCGCGGCACACCACGTCGCCCCGGCGGTAGCGCCGGCGGACCGCCAGTTCCGCCACCTTGCCGCGTTCGGCCTCGCCCAGGGCCGGCCAGAATCCGGTCGTCTCCACGCGTCACCTCCCGGGCTCGTCAGGCGGTCAGCCCCGTTCTGGAGCTACCGGCCCCGGCGGTCCAGTCGTCGGTGCGGAGCCAGCCCCGCATCCGCTTCTTGCCGACGCGCACGTGGAAGGCCTGGGCGAACGCGGCGGGGTCGATCCCGGCGTAGTCGTGGCGGATCACCGACCAGTGGATGGCCTCGGACACCGCCAGCGCGACCGGCCCGGCGGCGCCCCGCAGCCGGCGGCGCAGCTCGGAGGCGTCGAGCAGCCGGCAGGCGAGGTCGACGTCCTCGCCGTAGGGGCCGTGCAAGTCGTAGTGCACCTCGCCGGCGTGGAGCGCCACCCGGAGCTGGAAGGCCGAGTCCGGTCTGTCTGCGTTGTGCCGCGAGAGCAACTCGGCGAGCGCCGGCACCACGTCGGCGAGCAGCACCGTCTTCGGCGCCTCGTCGACCGGCCGGACCAGGCACAACGCCCCGTCGCCGCGATCGACGAACGGGTCCCGGAACTCCTCCGCGATCCCCCCGGCGCGGAACGCCTCGTCGAGCAGGTCGAACAGAATCTCGCGCAGCTGGGCCCGAGCGGGGTTGGTGCGCGTCGTCGACCCTTCGATGTCGACCACCACGATCGCTCGATGCAGTGGTACGTGCAGAACTGCGGTGTCCATGGCCGCCCCCCTATTCAGGTGGCTACTAAAATCTAGTAAACTTCACCAAGCGAACTATGAACTATAAGGGTTGACCACGGACTGATCAATGGTGTCGCGCACATGGACTGCCAGGAACAGACCGGGAAACGAACACACTGCGGCGGCGGTGCGAAGTGTGCTGCATACCGGGCTGGCTACCCCGGCACGTCCGAAGTACAGTACCCGATCGGCAGCTTGACCAAACTTCACTGAAGGAACTGAAGTCATGTCGCAACCCAGCCCGGCCCTCGCCGGACGTCTCCGGGCCCTCCGCAAGGAGAGCTGGCCGGGAGTGCTCATCACTCAGCGCCAACTGGCGGATGCGTTCGGGGTGAGCACCGGGCTGCTGTCGGCGTGGGAGAACACCAGCAAGCCGGTGAGCCCACCCCCGTTCCGGCTCGACGCGTACGCCACGTTCTTCGCCACCCGCCGGTCGGTCGAGGAGCACGAATTCCGAGTCCTGCCGGCCGACCAGCTCACCGACGAGGAGCAGCGCCGGCGCCGGGACCTGCTCGCGGAGCTGACCGACCTGCGCGGAGGCACCTCCGAGGCCACGGACACGGCCGAGTTCGCGCCGGGCAACCTGTGGCGGTTCCCGCCGAACGAGGACGTCGTGATCATCGGCTCGGAGCTGCCGGAAGACATGCGGATCGAGTACGCCGACCCGGCTAGTCCTGACTACGCCCGTCTGTTCGCGTACGCCGACCCGGACGCGCTGATCGAGCTGTACGGCCACATCCGGGCGTGCAACCCCTCGACCAACGTCGCCTTCCGCACGGCGAACCCCCGAGCTCCCCTGCGACCCAAGGAGTACACCGCACACCTCGTACTGCTCGGCGGCGTCGACTGGAACCCGCAGACCCGCGACATGATGCACCGGATCGACGCCCCGGTCCGCCAGATCGGCCGCGGCAAGCCGGGCGAGGACGAACTGGGCGGGTTCGAGGTAACCCACGCGGACGGCACGACCGAACGATTCGACACGCGCGTGTCACCCGAGGGCACCCTCATCGAGGACATCGCGCTCTTCTACCACGGGGTCAACCCGCTCAACCGCAGACGCACCGTCACCGTGTGCAACGGGATGTATGGCCGAGGAACCCTCGGAGCCGTGCGAGCGCTGACCGACCCGCGGTTCCGCGATCGCAACCAGGCCTACTTGGACGCGCGATTCGCCTCCACGGCGTCCTTCAGCATCATCTGCCGGGTGCCGATCTTCAACAACCAAGGGCTCACGCCCGATTGGACCCTGGCCGACCACCGGCTTCACGAGTGGCCCGAAACGAGCTGAGCATGACCGCTGCCGTCAGCGCAACGCCGCCGAACCACACCGTCCACCGGCGTCTGCTGGTCGAAGTCGGCACCGGTGCCACCTCGGAAGCCGGGCTGGACGCGATCGTCGTGCCCAACGGCCGGGCCGGCCACACCCTGGAGCACACCTGGGCCGTCGCACGCGAGATCGGCGCGCCGGTGCTGCTGCTCTGCAGCCACGACGCGAACGCCGCCCAGGCTGTGCTGGCTGCGAAGAAGGCCGGAGCGCGGGCCTTCGCGATCGACGCCGATCAGGTTCCCGACGACGTCTTGCCCCGCTTCGCCACGACCCGCCTGCTGCGCCACCACGGGCTCCTGGGCGGTGCCAACACGAGCGTCAAGCGCAACCTGGGCCTGCTCGTCGCCGGCCTCGCCGGCTGGCAGCGCGTGCTGTTCCTGGACGACGACATCACGCTGCTCCGCCCGGCTGATCTGCGCGAGGCCGCAGGCCTGCTGGGCCGGTACGCGGCGGTCGGCCTGCCGAACACCGGGATGCCCGACAACTCCGTGGTGTGCCACGCGTACCGCGAGTCCGGCGGGCCGCAGGACACCTTCGTCGGTGGCGGGGCCCTGGTCGTGGGCCACCACTGCTTCGACTCGTTCTTCCCGGACGTCTACAACGAGGACTGGTTCTTCCTGCTCGACGACACGGGGTTGCGCCCCACCGCGCTCACCGGGAGTGCGTACCAGGCGGTCTACAACCCGTACGACCTGGTCCGGGCCGAGTCCGAGGAGCTGGGCGACACGCTCGCCGAAGGTGTTTATTTCCTGCTCGGCCAAGGCCTGCGTCCCGCGGACGCGACGGAGACCTACTGGCAGATGTTCTTGGAGAGCCGCCGGGCGTTCATCCGCACCGCGCTGCGCCAGGTGCGGGCAGCGGTCGGCCTCGATCCCGGCAAGCGCGGCGCCATGATCGAAGCGTTGCGCTGTGCCTTGCGCCGCAACGAAGAGCGGCTGACGCCCGAGCTGTGTGCGGCGTTCGTGCGAGCCTGGCACGAAGACCGGGCGACGTGGGGCGCGCACCTGGCCAACCTGCACGAACGCCACGAGGGCGGCGGTGTGGAGGGAGCGTTCGGCACCCTCGGCATCGCCGAGCTGGTGCTGCGGAGCTGACTGCGAGGTCCTTCACCCGCACCTCGCGCGGTTCGGTCGTCCGGAACGGATTCCTCGGCGTGGCATACGACCGCGCCGTAGTCATCGAGGTGTAAACCAAACGGGTCGGTGTCCGGGCCACGCTCCTGAGCCGGGCCGTCCGGCAGCGGGATCCGCGCGTTCCGGGAGCTAGATCAGGTCCAGGGGATCGAGCTGGATCCGCACCGGTTCGACCGCCTTGCGGGCGTCGCGGCGGGCGGCGGTGTCGTGGAGGAGCGTAGCCAGGGTTTTGCCCTCCGGGCGGGCGACGCGGACCAGGGCGCGTTCGCGGGCGGCGTTGCCGTCCTGGTCGAGTTCGCCGAGGGGGACCGGGCCGAGGATCTCGCCGGTGCCGGGCAGGGGCAGGTCGTCGAGGACGGAGGCGACGGCGTCGGGTGAGCCCTCGACGCTCGCCATCCGCATGGCGGGCGGGAAGCCGAGCTCCCGTCGCTGGGCGAGCTCCAGCCCGGCGTGCCAGGCGGGGTCCCAGCGGACCAGCGCCTGCACCACGGACAGCCCCGCCTCGGCGCCGACCACGATCCGGCCGCCCGAAGCGGCCGGGCGCACGAGGGCGCCGGCGGCCATCCAGCGGCGCAGCGTCTCCTCGGCGGCGCGCAGGTCCTGCCGGCCGAGCAACGCCCAGCCGTCGAGCAGCAGCGCGGCGCCGTAGCCGCCTTCGGCGACGGGTTCGGCGCCGGGGGTGCAGACCACCAGCGCGGGCCGTCCGGGGACGCTCGCCAGCACCTCGGCCGCGCCCGACGTGCGGACGGGAACGCCGGGGAAGGCCCGGCCCAGCTCCTCGGCGGTGCGTTTCGCGCCCACGATCACCGCGCGCAGCCGCACCGAACCGCAAGCCGGGCAGCGGAACGCGGTCTCGGGCACGCCGCACCAGCGGCACGCGGGCGGCCTCGGCGCGCCGTCGACGGAACCACCCGGCAGCGCCAGCGGACCGGCGCAGCGCCGGCAGTGCGCGGGCGTCCGGCAGTTGCCGCACGCCAGGCCCGGCACGTACCCGCGCCGCGGCACCTGCACCAGCGCCGGCAGCCCGGCCGCGAACGCCTGGCGCGCCGCCTCGAACGCGACCGCGGGCAGCCGGGCGATGCGCGCGGCCTCGTCGCGGGCCACGTCGAAGTCCTCCCCCACCGGCGTCACGCGCGGGGCCGCCGCGCGCAGCCCGGTGCGGTCGGCCGCCACCGCCTGAGCCCAGCCCGATTCGACGAGCAGCTGCGCCTCCGCCGTCCGCGCGAACCCACCGACCAGCAGCGACGACTTCGTGGCGTGCGCGCGGTCCATGAGCACGTCGCGTACGTGCGGGTAGGGCGCGTGCGGGTCGAGGTGCAGGTCGTCGCCGTCGTCCCACACCACGAACAGGCCCGGGTCGGTCACCGGGGCGAACATCGCCGCCCGCGTGCCGACCACGACGCGGACGCCGCCGCGCAGCACGGCGAGCCAGCGCCGGTACCGCTCCGCCGGGCCGAGCCCCGCGATCAACGCGACCACCGCGTCCTCACCCAGCAACGCGACACACGCCTCGTGCACCCGCGTGAGGTCCCGGTGGTCCGGCACCACGAGCACGGCGCCGCGCCCGCACGCGGCCGCCACCGCCGCGGCCTCCGCGAGCCGCCGCGGCCAGTCCTCGCCCGGCAGCGCCTGCCACACGGCGTTGGCGGGTTTGCCGTCGGCCACGGCGTCGAGGAACGCCGGGCCCCGCTGGTACCGCGCCCACGCGGACACGTCCGGCACTTCCGGCGCCGGCGCCGGCTCGCGGGCCGGCTCGCCCTCCGCCTTCGCGTGCCGCGGCGGCAACGCGAGCCGCAGCACGTCGGACAGCGTGCCGCCGTACCGGTCGGCCACGGACCGGCACAGCGCGTGCAGCGACGGCGGCAGCACCGGTTCGCTCGACGTCACGCGCTCCAGGTACGCGAGCTTCCGCTCGTACTCCGTGGTGTCCGTGCGCTCCACGAGGTACCCGTCCACGAGCTGCCCCGCGAACCGCACGCGCACGCGGCAGCCCGGCACCGCGGCCTCGTGCAGCTTCTCGGGCACCTGGTAGTCGAACGTGCGGTCCAGGTGCGCCAGCGGGATGTCCACCACGACCTTCGCCACGGGCAGCTCGGGCGCCGGCTGCTGCTGGCCCTTGCGCGGCGCGGCCTTCTTCTTCGCAGCACCGGACGAAGCGCGCGGCGAAGCGGCCTTCGGCTCCGAGGCGGAGCGCGAAGGCTCCGGCAGGTCCCACAGCGGGGCGGGTTCGGAGCTGCTCACCCCGAGATCTCTACCAGACGCCCCCGACGGTCCCGCCGCCAGAACACGCACCGCGACACAACCGAGGCCCCCGCCCCGGTGCGGAACACCGGAACGGGGGCCTCGGGGAACGTGCTGTGCCGTTCATGACCCATCCGACCACAGTCACGGCCCACTGCCTTGCGTCGCAACGTAACCGTCTTGCTCGGGTTCGGCCTGCTGCTGGTCGGATTGGTGATCAGGCGCCCGCGAGCGAACGCAGGGCCTCGGCGCGCGCGGTGCTCTCCCACGGCAGGTCGAGGTCCGTGCGGCCGAAGTGGCCGTACGCGGCGGTCGGGGCGTAGATCGGGCGCAGCAGGTCGAGGTCGCGGATGATCGCGGCCGGCCGCAGGTCGAAGACCTCGCTGATCGCGTCCTGGATCTTCGTCGGGTCCACGGTCTCGGTGCCGAACGTCTCCACGAACAGGCCTACCGGCGCGGCCTTGCCGATCGCGTAGGCCACCTGGACCTCCACGCGCCCGGCCAGCCCGGCGGCGACCACGTTCTTGGCCACCCAGCGCATCGCGTACGCCGCGGAACGGTCCACCTTGGACGGATCCTTGCCCGAGAACGCGCCACCGCCGTGGCGGGCCATGCCGCCGTAGGTGTCGACGATGATCTTGCGGCCGGTCAGCCCCGCGTCGCCCATCGGGCCGCCGATGACGAAGCGGCCGGTCGGGTTCACGAGCAGGCGCGTGCCGGACGTGTCGAGGCCCAGCTCCGCGAGCTCCGGCTCCACCACGTGCTGCTTCACGTCGACACCGAGCATCTGCTCGAGGTCGATGCCGTCGGCGTGCTGCGTGGAGACGACCACGGTGTCGAGGCGCACGGGCTGCTCACCGGCGTACTCGATGGTGACCTGGGTCTTGCCGTCCGGGCGCAGGTACGGCAGCACGCCGTCCTTGCGGACGCCGGTGAGGCGGCGCGAGAGGCGGTGCGCGAGCGCGATCGGCAGCGGCATCAGCTCGGGCGTGTCCGAGCACGCGTAACCGAACATCAGGCCCTGGTCGCCGGCGCCCTGTCGGTTGATCTCGTCCTCGTCGCTCTCCACCCGCGACTCGTACGCGGTGTCGACACCCTGTGCGATGTCGGGCGACTGCGAGCCGATCGCCACGTTGACGCCGCACGAGTTGCCGTCGAAGCCCTTGGCGGAGGAGTCGTAGCCGATCCGCAGGATCACGTCCCGGACGATGGTCGGGATGTCGGCGTAGGCCTCGGTGGTCACCTCGCCGGCCACGTGCACCTGGCCCGTGGTGATGAGCGTCTCCACGGCGACCCGGCTGCGCGGGTCCTTGGTGAGCAGGCCGTCGAGGATCGAGTCGCTGATGGCGTCACAGATCTTGTCGGGATGGCCCTCGGTCACCGATTCCGACGTGAACAGCCTTTTGGTGGACGCAGTCACGACCTCGTCACTTCCCTCGATTCGGCTCGGTACCCAGCGAAACTTAGGTACCCCTTACAAGGCCCCACATTACCCAGAAGGCCTAGTGCTGGAGTCGACGTACCCGCAAGTCTGTTACAGCGTCCCACACTGTGGCCGCCAGCCTGGCCTTCGCGCCGAGCGGGATCGCCTGTTCGGTTCCGTCGGCCGCGAGCAGCCACCCGGAGTTGTCCTCGGTGCCGAACGCCTTGCCTTCGCCGACGGCGTTGACCACCAGCAGGTCGGCGCCCTTGCGGCGCAGCTTCGTGCGGGCGTGGTCGAGCACGCTGCCGTGCTCGTCGCCCGTCTCGGCCGCGAACCCGACCACGGTCTGGCCCTCGCGCCGGCCCGCGACGAGCTCGGCGAGGATGTCGGCGTTGCGGTCGAGGGTGATCACGGGGTCGGGCGAATCGTCGGACTTCTTGATCTTGTGCTCGGCGCGCGTGGCGGGCCGGAAGTCGGCGACGGCCGCGGCCATCACCACGACGTCGGCGTCCGCGGCGGCCGCGTGCACGGCCTTGCGCAGCTCCTCCGCGCTCGACACGCGTTCGACCACGGCGCCCGCGGGCTGCGGGAGCTCGACGGTGTGGGCCGCGATCAACGTCACGTCGGCACCGCGCTGGGCGGCCACGCGGGCGAGCGCGAAGCCCTGCTTGCCCGACGAACGGTTGCCCAGGTACCGAACGGGGTCCAGCGGTTCGCGCGTGCCGCCGGCGGAGACGACCACCCGCAGGCCCTCGAGGTCACGCGGCAGCGCGTGCGGCTCGTCGAGCAGCAGCCGGGCGAGGTCGACGATCTCGGCCGGGTCGGCCAGCCGGCCCTTGCCGGTGTCGACGCCGGTGAGCCGCCCCGCCGCGGGTTCGGTCACGACCACGCCGCGCGAGCGCAGCAGCGCGACGTTGTCCTGGGTGGCCGGGTGCTCCCACATCTCCGTGTGCATCGCCGGGAAGAAGGCGATCGGGCACCGGGCGGTGAGCAAGGTGTTCGTGAGGAGGTCGTCGGCGATGCCGTGCGCGGCCTTGGCCAGCAGGTTCGCGGTCGCCGGGACGACCAGCACGAGGTCGGCTTCCTTGCCGACCCGCACGTGCTGCACCTCGGGCACCTCGGTGAACACCCCGGTGTGCACCGGGTGTCCCGACAGGGCCTCGAAGGTGGCCGCGCCGATGAAGTTCAGCGCGGCTTCGGTGGGCACCACGCGCACGTCGTGCCCGGACTCCGTGAGACCCCGCAGGACCTCACAGGCCTTGTAGGCGGCGATGCCGCCGCCCACGCCCAGGACGATCCTGGGCTTGCGGTCATTCACCCTCGGTGTGCTCGAGCAGGCCACCGTGGATCTCGCGCAGCGCGATCGACAGCGGCTTCTCCCGCGGACCGGGCTCGACGAGCGGGCCCACGTACTCGAGCAGGCCTTCGCCCAGCTGGGCGTAGTAGTCGTTGATCTGGCGAGCCCGCTTGGCCGAGTAGATCACCAGCGCGTACTTCGAGGAGACCTTCTCGAGCAGGTCGTCGATCGGCGGGTTGGTGATGCCTTCGAGCTCTTCCAGCGTCGCCTGTTGAACAGCCACTCGTGCTACTCCGTATCGTTGCGAAGATCGGCGGCAGAGGTGTCGCCGCCGGTAATCAAGTCTAGCAACCGCTGAGCAGCGGCCCGCACGTCGGCGTTGACGACCCGTTCGTCGAACTCGCCCGCGGCGGCCAGCTCCCGCTCCGCCTCGGCGAGCCGGGCCTGCACCGCGGCTTCGGACTCCGTGCCGCGCCCGGTGAGCCTGCCGACCAGCTCGTCCCACGACGGCGGCATCAGCATCACCAGCCGGGCCTCCGGCATCGCCGCCCGGACCTGCCGCGCGCCCTGCAGTTCGATCTCCAGCACGGCGGGCCTGCCGGCCGCCAGCGCCCGTTCCACGGGCTCGCGCGGCGTGCCGTAGCAGTTGCCCGCGAACTCCGCCCACTCCAGCAGCCGCCCGTCGGCGACCATCCGGTCGAACTCCGCCCGGTCGATGAAGTGGTAGTGACTCCCGTCGACCTCGCCGGGCCTCGGCTTGCGCGTCGTGACCGAGACGCTGAAGTAGATGTCCGGTTCCAGCCTGCGCAGCTCCCCCACCACGCTCGACTTCCCGACCCCGGAAGGTCCCGAGACGACGGTGAGCCGGTGGCGGGAGGTTTCCCCCGCCACCGGCTCACCGTCGCGGCCGGTACCCCGGATCACCGGGTAGTCCTGACCGACGCCGCTCACTCGCCGCTGAACTCGGCCAGCAGCGCCTTGCGCTGCCGGTCGCCGAGCCCGCGGAGCCTGCGGCTGGGGGCGATCTCCAGTCGTTCCATGGTCTGCTGGGCACGAACCTTGCCGACGCCGGGGAGAGCCTCGAGCAGGGCCGAAACCTTCATCTTGCCGAGGACTTCGTTCTCCTCGGCCTGCTTCAGCACGTCGACCAGAGTGGTACCGCCCCGCTTCAGCCGCTCCTTCAGCTCAGCACGGATGCGGCGGGCGGCGGCGGCCTTCTCCAGCGCCGCAGCACGCTGTTCCTCTGTCAGCTGGGGAAGTGCCACGTTTTCCTCCGGTAGTTCTCAAATCTGGGTGGGTGACGCGACGGTACCCACCCTTGAGCAGGGGCCACAATGCGGGGGTGGCTGGTGGAGGCCGATTCCAGGGCCTGCTATTGGTCATTTTCGGGTGTCCGCACCAGCAGGTCCGCGACCTCGGCGGCCGCGCGGCGCAAGGAAGCGGGGTCCGGACCGTGGCGCAGCAGATCACGCGAAGACGCCGGCAGCACGCCCGGGAGGTCCGGACCGAACACTGCCCGTAAGTCCGCCACGGTTGCCCCCTGGGCGCCGAAACCGGGCGCGAGCACGGGGCCGTTGAGCCGGGAAAGATCCAGCTCGCCGGGGGTGATCGTGGCACCGACGACCACACCTACGTCACCGTAGGGTTCAGTCCCCGCGTTGTGCTCCGCCGCCGCGTCGACGACACTCTGCGCGACCGTGCGGCCGTCGGGCAGCCGCGCGCTCTGGAGGGCGTGCGCCTCGGGGTTGGAGGTGCGCGCGAGCACGAACAGGCCGTTGCCCGCCGCGGTCGCGGCCGCCACCGCGGGATCGAGCGCACCGAACCCGAGATAGGGCGACACCGTGGCCGCGTCGGCCGTGAACGCGGCCTTGTCGGCCACGTACGCGGCCGTGTAGGCGGCCATGGTCGAACCGATGTCCCCGCGCTTGACGTCCAGCAGCACGAGCGCTCCGGCGTCGTGGGCCGCGTCGACGACGCGCTCCAGCACCGCCACCCCGGCCGGGCCGAACGCCTCGAAGAACGCCGACTGCGGCTTCACGATCGCCGTGACGGCCGCCAGCGCCTCCGTGGCGCCCAGCGCGAACCGCTCGAGCCCGCTCGCGTCCAGCGGCAGGCCCCAGGACTCGATCAGGCCCGGGTGCGGGTCGATGCCGGCGCAGAGCGGCCCGCGCGCGGCCACCGCTCTCGCCAGCCGGGCCCCGAACCGCTCGGGCGCGTTCACGTCGTGGCCTTCAGCGCCGCCTGGAGGCTCTGGAGGCTCCGGACCCCGATGTCACCCCGGATGAGCGCTTCGATGCCGTGCACGGCCGCCGCCGCGCCCTGCACGGTGGTGATGCACGGGATGTCCCGCGACACCGCCGCCGTCCGGATCTCGTAGCCGTCGATGCGCGGCCCGCTGTTGCCGTACGGGGTGTTGATGACCATGTCGACCCCGCCCGCGAGGATCACGTCCACGATGTTCGGCTCGGCCTCGGTCGAGCCTTCGTAGTGCTTGCGCACCACCGTGCACTCGACCCCGTTGCGGCGCAGCACCTCCGCGGTGCCGGACGTCGCGAGGATCTCGAAGCCGAGGTCCGCGAGCCGCTTGACCGGGAAGACCATCGAGCGCTTGTCGCGGTTGGCCACCGAGACGAACACCCGCCCGGAGGTCGGCAGCGAGCCGTACGCGCCGCTCTGGGACTTCGCGAACGCCTTCCCGAACGACACGTCCACGCCCATGACCTCACCCGTCGACTTCATCTCCGGGCCCAGCAGCGAGTCGACGCCGTGGCCCTCGGGGGTGCGGAAGCGGTGGAACGGCAGCACGGCTTCCTTGACCGCCACCGGGGAGTCGGCGGGCATCCGGCCGCCGTCGCCCTCGGCGGGCAGCACCCCGGAGGTGCGCAGGTCCTTGATCGTGGAGCCGGTCATGACCAGCGCCGCCGCCTTCGCGAGCGGCACCGCCGTGGCCTTGGAGACGAACGGGACCGTGCGCGAGGCGCGCGGGTTGGCCTCCAGCACGTACAGCACGTCGTCCTTGAGGGCGTACTGCACGTTCAGCAGGCCGCGCACCCCCACGCCGCGGGCGATCGCCTCCGTGGAGCGGCGCACCTCCTCGAGGTCGGTGGCGCCGAGCGTGATCGGCGGCAGCGCGCACGACGAGTCGCCGGAGTGGATGCCGGCCTCCTCGATGTGCTCCATGACGCCGCCGAGGTAGAGCTCCTCGCCGTCGAAGAGGGCGTCGACGTCGATCTCGATCGCGTCGTCGAGGAACCGGTCGACCAGCACGGGGTGCTCCGGCGTGACCTCGGTGGCGCGGCGGATGTAGCCGGCGAGGGTCTCCTCGTCGTACACGATCTCCATGCCGCGGCCGCCGAGCACGTACGACGGGCGCACCAGCACCGGGTAGCCGATCTCGTCGGCGATCCGCTTCGCGCCTTCGAACGAGGTCGCCGTGCCGTATTTCGGCGCGGGCAGCCCGGCGTCGCCGAGGACCTCGCCGAACGCGCCGCGGTCCTCCGCCAGGTTGATCGCCTCCGGCGGGGTGCCCACGACGGGGACCCCGGCGTCGGCGAGCCGCTGCGCCAGGCCCAGCGGCGTCTGGCCGCCGAGCTGCACGATCACGCCCGCGACCGTGCCCGACGCCTGTTCCGCGTGCACGACCTCGAGCACGTCCTCGAAGGACAGCGGCTCGAAGTACAGGCGGTCGGAGGTGTCGTAGTCGGTCGAGACCGTCTCCGGGTTGCAGTTGACCATCACGGCCTCGAACCCGGCCTCGCGCAAGGCGATCGCGGCGTGCACGCACGAGTAGTCGAACTCGATGCCCTGCCCGATGCGGTTCGGGCCGGAGCCGAGGATCAGCACCTTGGGCTTGTCGCCCTGCACCACGACCTCCGACTGCGCCGCGGGGTCGGTCTCGTAGGCGGAGTAGTGGTAGGGCGTGTTGGCGGCGAACTCGGCCGCGCAGGTGTCGACGGTCTTGAACACCGGCCGCACACCGAGGCGGTGGCGCAGCGCGCGCACCCCGTCCTCGCCCGCGAGCTCGGGCCGCAGCGCGGCGATCTGCCGGTCGGACAGGCCGGTGCGCTTGGCGCGGCGCAGCAGGTCGCCGTCGAGCACCGGTGCGTCGCGCACCTCGGCGCCGACCTCGCCGATCAGCGCGATCTGGTCGATGAACCACGGGTCGAGGCCGCTGGCCTCGTGCACCTGCTGCACGCCGGCGCCCAGCCGCAGCGCGCGCTCCACTTCGTACAGCCGGCCCTCGTGCGGCACGCGCAAGGCGTCCAAAGTGGACTCCAGCGTCGCGCCCTCGGGGTCGGGCCGGGTCCAGAAGCCGGTGGCCTTGGTCTCGATCGACCGCATGGCCTTGCCGAGCGCCTCGGGGAAGCTGCGGCCGAAGGACATCGCCTCGCCGACGCTCTTCATCGTCGTGGTGAGCGTCGGGTCCGCGCCGGGGAACTTCTCGAACGCGAAGCGCGGGATCTTCACCACGACGTAGTCCAGCGTCGGCTCGAACGCCGCCGGGGTCTCGCCCGTGATGTCGTTCTGGATCTCGTCGAGCGTGTAACCGATGGCGAGCTTCGCGGCGATCTTGGCGATCGGGAAGCCGGTGGCCTTCGACGCGAGCGCCGACGAACGCGACACGCGCGGGTTCATCTCGATCACGACCATGCGCCCGTCGGCCGGGTTGATCGCGAACTGGATGTTGCAGCCGCCCGTGTCCACGCCGACCTCGCGCAGCACGGCGATGCCGACGTCGCGCATCACCTGGTACTCGCGGTCGGTGAGCGTCATCGTCGGCGCGACGGTGACCGAATCGCCGGTGTGCACGCCCATCGCGTCGACGTTCTCGATCGAGCACACGACCACGACGTTGTCGTGCTTGTCGCGCATCAGCTCGAGTTCGTACTCCTTCCAGCCGAGCACGCTCTCCTCGATGAGCACCTCGGTGACCGGCGACTCGCTCAGGCCGGTGGACGCCAGCCGCTCCAGTTCCTCCGGCGTGTACGCCAGGCCGGATCCGAGCCCGCCCATGGTGAACGACGGCCGGATCACAACCGGCAGGCCGAGCTCGGCGACGGTGTCGCGCACCTCGGCCATGTCGTGGCACACGCGGCTGCGCGGCACGTCGGCGCCGACCGTGCGCACGATGTCCTTGAACTTCTGGCGGTCCTCACCGCGCTGGATGGCGTCGATGTCGGCGCCGATCAGCTCCACGCCGTACTTCTCGAGCACACCGCGCTCGTGCAGCGCGACGGCGCAGTTGAGCGCCGTCTGACCGCCGAGGGTCGCCAGCAGCGCGTCGGGGCGCTCCTGCGCGATGACCTTCTCCACGAAGTCCGGCGTCACCGGCTCGATGTAGGTGGCGTCGGCGAACTCGGGGTCGGTCATGATGGTCGCCGGGTTCGAGTTCACCAGGCTCACGCGCAGGCCTTCGCTGCGCAGCACCCGGCAGGCCTGCGTGCCCGAGTAGTCGAACTCGGCGGCCTGCCCGATCACGATCGGCCCGGAGCCGATCACCAGCACGTGCTGGATGTCCGTCCTCTTCGGCATCAGGCCTTCTTCTCCATCAGGGTCACGAATTCGTCGAACAGCGGAGCCGCGTCGTGCGGGCCGGCCGCGGCTTCGGGGTGGTACTGCACCGAGAACGCCGGCACGTCGAAGGCGCGCACGCCCTCGACCGTGTCGTCGTTCGGGCAGTAGTGGCTGATCTGCGCCTCGCCGTAGGGCGACTCGAACCGCTGGCCCGGCTCACCTTCGAGCGCGAAGCCGTGGTTCTGCGCCGTGATCGCGACGCGGCCGGTCGCCACGTCGATCACCGGGATGTTGATGCCGCGGTGGCCGTAACGCATCTTGTAGGTGCCCAGCCCCAGCGCGCGGCCGAGGATCTGGTTGCCGAAGCAGATGCCGAAGAGCGGGATCTCGCGCTCCAGCACGGCCTTCGTCAGCTCGGTCGCGTGCGTGGTGGTCGCCGGGTCGCCGGGGCCGTTGGAGAGGAAGACGCCATCGGCCTCGACGGCGAGCAGGTCCTCGACCGAGGTCGCGGCGGGCAGCACGTGGACCTCGAGGCCCCGCTGCGTCATCAGGCGCGGGGTGTTGGACTTGATGCCCAGGTCGAGCGCGGCCACGCGGAAGCGCCGCTCCCCCTGGGCCTCGACCACGTACGGCTTGTCCGTGGAGACCTCGCCCGCGAGGTCGGCGCCCTTCATCTGCGGGCTCGCCAGCACTTCGGCGACCATCTGCTCCTCGGTGCCCAGCGCGTCGCCGGAGAACACGCCGGCGCGCATCGCGCCGCGCTCGCGCAGGTGGCGCGTGAGCGTGCGGGTGTCCACCTCGGCGATGCCGACCACGCCCTGGCGCGTCAGCTCCTCGTCGAGGCCGCGCTTGGCGCGCCAGTTCGACGGGGTGCGCGCGGGGTCGCGCACGACGTACCCCGAGACCCAGATGCGGGCGGACTCGTCGTCCTCGTCGTTCCAGCCGGTGTTGCCGATCTGCGGCGCGGTCTGCACCACGATCTGCCGGTGGTAGGACGGGTCGGTCAGGGTCTCCTGATAGCCGGTCATGCCGGTGCAGAACACCGCCTCGCCGAGCGTCCGCCCGCGCGCGCCGTACGCCGCGCCGCGGAAGACCCGGCCGTCCTCGAGGACCAGGGCGGCCGGGCCGCGGGTGCCGTTCGCGGTGCTCACTGGGCACCTCCCTTGATGTCGTGATCCGAGTTGTCGGGGGAAAGCTGCTCGATCCACTGTGGATAGTCGTCGAGCTCGTCGCCGCGGAACCCGGTGTCGAGTTCCTTGCCGGCCAGCTGCCAGGTGATGACGAGCAGCGCGTCGGTGCCCATCACCTTCCCGGCGATGCGCGAATCGCGGCGGACGCCGGTGACCGCCTCGCGCGGGATCCAGAAGTCGGGCGCGCCACCGCGTTCGATCGCGATTCCGCCCGGGTGCAGGCGCCACACCGCGCCGGTGCGCAGGCCCGCGCCCCGGGTCACGATGCGGTCCTGCCAGTTGCCCGCGGTCGTGGTGCTGACGTACAGCCCCGCGGATTCCAGGAGCACCTCGCCGGGCTCCGCCGGAAGCTGCGGGAACGGCGCCACCTGCGCGCTCTGCGAGCGCGCCTTGCGCCGCCAGCCCACCCACATGCCCCACAGGCACAGCAGGAAGAAGACGACGATCCCCAGGGTGAGGAGGAGCCGGTCCATCAGCAGATCTTCCCTTCGCGCGCCGTGATCCGCCCGCGCAGCACGGTGGCCGTCACCACGGCGGGCAGCCGCATTCCCTCGTACGGGGTGTTGGCGGCGATGCTGGCGAGCTCCGCACCGCGCACCGTCCACTCGGCACCCGGGTCCACGAGCGTCAGGTTGGCCGGCTCGCCGACCTCGATCGGGCGGCCGTGGTCGGGCAGGTTGCCGATCGCGGCGGGCCGCTCGCTCAGCACGCGGGCGACGCCGCGCCAGTCGAGCAGGCCCGTTTCGACCATCGCGCGGACGACGACCGAGAGCGCGGTCTGCAGCCCGAGCATGCCGGGCCGCGCGACGCTCCACTCGGTGTCCTTGTCCTGGGGCGCGTGGGGCGCGTGGTCCGTGGCGACGCAGTCGATCACACCGTCGGCCAGCGCGGCCCGCAGCTTCTCGACGTCGCCGCCGGTGCGCAGCGGCGGGTTCACCTTGTTCACCGGGTCGTAGGTGGCCAGGCGCTCGTCGGTGAGCAGCAGGTGGTGCGGCGTGACCTCGGCCGAGACCCGGGTGCCGCGGTCCTTGGCCCAGCGCAGCACGTCGACCGTGCCGGCGGTGGACACGTGGCACACGTGCAGCCGCGCCTTGGCGTGCTGGGCCAGCAGGCAGTCGCGCGCCACGATGGACTCCTCGGCCGACGCGGGCCAGCCCGGGTAACCCAGGCGCGCGGAGTGCTCGCCTTCGTTGGCCTGCGCGCCGACCGTCAGCCGCGGCTCCTCGGCGTGCTGCGCGACCACCGCGTCGAGCGCGGTCGAGTACTCCAGCGCGCGGCGCATCAGCAGCGGGTCGGCCACGCAGACGCCGTCGTCGGAGAACACGCGCACGGCCGCGGTGCCCTTGGCCATCGTGCCGAGCTCGGCGAGCTTCTCGCCCTTGAGCCCGACGGTCACGGCGCCGACGGGGTGCACGTCGACCAGGCCGATGTCCTGCCCGCGCCGCCACACGTGGTCGGTGACCAGCGCGTTGTCGGCCACCGGGTCGGTGTTGGCCATCGCGAACACGGCGGTGTAGCCACCGAGCGCGGCGGCCGCCGAACCGGTTTCGATCGTCTCGGTGTCCTCGCGGCCGGGCTCGCGCAGGTGGGTGTGCAGGTCGACGAACCCGGGCAGCAGGACCTGGCCGGCGGCCTCGACGACCTCGGCGTCAGCGGGCACGGAGACCCGGCCGATCGCCGTGATCACGCCGTCCTCGACCAGCACGTCCACCGGCTCGCCCTCGCCGTACGGGCGGGCGCCCTTGAGCACGAGCGGGGTGCCGGTGTGCGGCGCCGCCTCCGCAGAAGTGCGTGCGTCGGCGGTCATTCGGCGGCTCCTTCACTGGCCAGGAGGTGGTAGAGGACGGCCATGCGGACGTGCACGCCGTTGCGGACCTGCTCGGTGATGGCCGCGGACGGGGAGTCGGCGACCGCCGAGGCGATCTCCATCCCGCGCAGCATCGGTCCGGGGTGCAGCACCACGGCGTGGTCGGGCAGCAGGCGCTGGCGCCGCTCCGACAGGCCGTACGCGATCGAGTACTCGCGCGAGCTCGGGAAGAACCCGCCGGTCATCCGCTCCGCCTGCACCCGCAGCATCATCACGGCGTCGACAGCCGGCAGTTCGGCGTCGAGGTCGTGGGACACGGTGACCGGCAGGGTCTCGACCCCCACCGGCAGCAGCGTCGGCGGCGCCACGAGCACCACCTCCGCGCCGAGGGTGCTGAGCAGGTGGATGTTCGAGCGGGCGACACGGCTGTGCAGCACGTCGCCGACGATCGCGACCCGGCGGTCCTTGAGCGTGCCGAGCCGCTCGCGCAGCGTCGCGGCGTCGAGCAGCGCCTGCGTGGGGTGCTCGTGGGTGCCGTCACCCGCGTTGACCACCGCGGTGCCGGCCTCGGCGAGCCAGCCCGACAGCCGGTGAGCCGCGCCCGAGGCCGGGTGCCGGATGATCACGCAGTCGGCGCCGGCCGCCGCCAGGGTGAGCGCGGTGTCCCGCAGCGATTCGCCCTTGTTCACCGAGGAGCTCGACGCCGAGACGTTGATCACGTCGGCGCTCATCCACTTCCCGGCGATCTCGAACGACACGCGCGTGCGGGTCGAGTTCTCGTAGAACAGCGTGATGATCGTGCGGCCGCGCAGCGTCGGCAGCTTGCGGACCTCCCGGCCGAGCAGCGTGTGCTTGAGCTCGTCGGCGGTGTCCAGGACGGCCGTCGCGGTGCCGGCGTCCAGGCCGTCGGTGGCGAGCAGGTGCTTCACCGGGGTTCTCCTTCCGGCGCGCGGAGCAGGACCGCGTCGCGGCCGTCCGTTTCGGACAGCAGCACGTTCACGCCCTCGGCCCGCGCGGTGGGCACGTTCTTCCCGACGTAGTCGGCGCGGATCGGCAGCTCGCGGTGGCCGCGGTCGACGAGCACGGCCAGCTGCACGGCGCGCGGGCGGCCGTGGTCGCGCAGGGCGTCGAGCGCGGCGCGGATGGTGCGGCCGGAGAACAGCACGTCGTCGACCAGGATCACCACGCGGTCGTCGACGCCGTCGGGCGGCAGCTGGGTCTGCTCGAGCGCGCGCGGCGGACGGCGGCGCAGGTCGTCGCGGTACAGGGTGACGTCGAGGGCGCCGGACGGGGGCACGACCCCGGAGAACTCGCCGATCTTCTCGGCGAGGCGGGCGGCCAGCGGCGTACCGCGGGTGGGAATGCCGAGCAGCACCGGTGGCGCGTGCCCGGCGGGTGGAACGTCGCCCGAAGCACCCGCACCGAGTGCGGTCTTCTCGATGACCTGATGGGCCATCCGGGCGATGGTGCGCGCGACATCGCCGGCCGACAGGAGCTCGCGCTCCCCGACCGGCTCCGCCGCGCCACGCGGACGTGACGACAAGGCGGACCTCCTTCCCCGCCTCTCTGGACGGGTCCTTAAAGGACGTCGACTCCCAGCTCGTGCCGGGAAATCGCACCGACAGTAGCAGGAGCGGTCAATCAGCCTTCCGGGTGGTGTACCCACGTCCGCGACCAGGCACGAAGACGTTCTGCTTGACCTGGTGACAACTATGCGTAACCATTACTCTGAGTATTCGACTCGAGGAGTCCCCTGACCGGTCAACCCGACCGGCGTGGGGGTGAGGAAACGGAGAACCACCAGATGGGCGATTACGCCAAGGCGCTCGGGGCCAAGCTCCGCGGGATCCGCCAGCAGCAGGGCCTGTCCCTGCACGGGGTCGAGCAGAAGTCGGGCGGCCGCTGGAAGGCCGTCGTCGTCGGCTCGTACGAGCGTGGTGATCGAGCCGTCACCGTCCAGAAGCTGGCCGAACTGGCCGACTTCTACGGTGTGCCGGTGGTCGAACTGCTGCCGGAGGGCCGCGTACCCTCGGGTGCCGAGCCCGCCACGAAGATCGTGATCAACCTGGAGCGGCTGCAGCAGCTGCCAGCGGAGAAGGTCGGCCCGCTCGCGCGGTACGCGGCCACCATCCAGAGCCAGCGCGGCGACTACAACGGCAAGGTGCTCTCCATCCGCACCGAGGACCTGCGGTCGCTCGCCATCATCTACGACATGACCCCCGGCGAGCTCACCGAGCAGCTCATCGACTGGGGCGTCCTGCCGCCCGAGGCTCGTCCGTCCAAAGAAGACTGATGCGCGGCGGATGTCCGACGCGGTGGGCGTTTTCGGCGGGGCACCGGCGACGCTCAGCATGCTCCGGACACCCGCCGGCGCCCTCGCCCGGCTGCGGACGGTGATCATCGCCGCCCCGCCGGTCCCTTCGCTGCCGCGCGGCCGCCCCGGCGCGTGACCCGATCGGGCTAGCGCTTCCGGGTCACCCCTCCGGTGAACCCGGTTCACCGGGCGACGCCCGAGCGGAGCGAGGTGTGACGAAGACCTCTCCCGGACCCCACACGTGAGGCTTCCTGGGGGCACCTCAGCTTCGGAAACGACGAAGGCCGCGCACTCCCCGAGGGGTGCGCGGCCTTTCGTGCGGCCGGGGCCGCTACAGCTAGAGCACGGCGCGGAGCCGGTCCGCGATGGTGCCGATGCGGCCGAGCACGCCGTTGACGAAGCGGGGCGAGTCGTCGGTCGAAAGTTCCTTCGCGAGGCCCACGGCCTCGTCGATGGCGACCGGGTCCGGCACGTCCGAGGACCAGAGCATCTCGTAGACGCCCACGCGCAGCACGGCCAGGTCGACGGGTGGCATGCGCTCCAGCGTCCAGCCCTGGGAGTGCTCGGCGAGCAGCTCGTCGATCTGCTCGCGGTGCGCCGTGACGCCCTCGACCACGGTGATCGTGTAGTCGGCGATCGGGTCGACCTCGACGGAACCGACGCGGTCGGCCAGGAGGGTGACCGCGTCGGTGCCGCGCTGGGAGGCTTCGTACAGCATCTCGACGGCGCGCCGCCGGGCCTGCCGCCGGCTGATCGGACCGCCGCGGTGGGGGTGCGGTTTCTGCTTGTCCGCCATCAGCCGGAGATGCGGCCGAGGTACCGGCCGTCACGGGTGTCGACCTTGATCTTCTCGCCGGTCGAGACGAACAGCGGCACCTGGATCTCCGCGCCGGTCTCCAGCGTCGCCGGCTTGGTGCCGCCGGTGGAGCGGTCGCCCTGCAGGCCCGGGTCGGTGTGCTGGATGAGGATCTCGACCGAGGTCGGGAGCTCGACGTACAGCGGCTCGTTCTCGTGCACCGCGACCTGGACCTCGGTGTTCTCGAGCATGTAGTTGGCGTTGTCGCCCACGACCTGGGCCGGCACCGTGATCTGGTCGTAGGTGTCGCCGTCCATGAACACGAAGTCCTGACCGTCCTTGTACAGGTAGGTCATGTTGCGGCGGTCCACGGTGGCGGTGTCGACCTTCGTGCCGGCGTTGAAGGTCTTGTCGACGACCTTCCCGGTCAGCACGTGCTTGAGCGTGGTGCGCACGAACGCACCGCCCTTGCCCGGCTTGACGTGCTGGAACGCGGTGACGGTCCACAGCTGGCCGTCCAGGTTGAGGACGAGCCCGTTCTTCAGGTCGTTGGTGGTGGCCACGAGCTTTCGGTCTCCTGTGTCGATCTCTTCGTCCGCGGCCCGTCTCAGACGGCCACGAGGTCCTTGGTGGTCAGGGTGAGGAGTTCGGGCCTCCAGGCCCGCACGACGAGCGTGTCCTCGATGCGCACGCCACCGCGCCCCGCGAGGTACACGCCGGGCTCGACGGTGACCGCCATACCGGCGGACAGTGTACCGACGCCCGTGGTAGCGAGGCTCGGCGCCTCGTGCACCTCGAGCCCGACGCCGTGGCCGAGCCCGTGCGCGAAGTCGTCGCCGTGGCCCGCCGCGGCGATCACCGACCGGGCCGCCGCGTCCACTTCGGACACGTCGGCGCCCGGCGCAACGGCCGCGGTGCCCGCCGCCTGGGCGCGGTGGACCAGGTCGTAGAGCTCGCGCTGCCAGTCGGCGGCCTTGCCGAGCACGAACGTGCGCGTCATGTCGGAGTGGTAGCCGTCGACCGTCGCGCCGAAGTCGAGCTTCACGAAGTCGCCTTCGCGCAGCTCGGCGCCGGTGGGCTGGTGGTGCGGGATCGCCGAGTTGGGCCCGGTGGCCACGATCGTGGCGAACGACGGCTCCGACGAGCCGTGCTCGAGCATGCGGTTCTCCAGGTCGCGGGCCACTTCCAGCTCGGTGCGGCCGGCGCGCAGGCCACCGGCCGCCAGCAGGTCGGCGAGCGCGCGGTCGGCCGCGGCGCAGGCCGAGCGCAGGGCCGCGACCTCGACCTCGTCCTTCACCGCGCGCAGCTGCTCCACCAGCCCGGGCGTGCGGATGAGCGCCACCTTCTCGAAGCGCACCTTGAGCACCTCGTGCTCCTCCACGCTCACGTGCTGGCTCTCGAAGCCGGTCCGCCCGTAGGCCGAGTGCTCGCGCGCCGCGAGGTCGGCCAGCACGCGGGCGCTCGCGCGGCCCATGACGCGCTCCAGGTCGGGCACCTCGGCGGCCGACTGGGTCGTGTAGCGCCCGTCGGTGCAGAACACGGTCTTGTCCTCACCGCCGGCGTGCACGAGCAGCGCGGCGTTGGACCCCGTGAACCCGGTGAGGTAGCGGATGTTGAGCAGGTCGGTGACGAGCAGCGCGTCGACCCCGGATTCGGTGATCAGGGACCGCAGCGAGCCGCGGCGGTGAGCGTGGGTTTCAGGCACCCGGCCAGCTTAACCAGCCGGCGAGGGCGGGCCGGGGACGCGCGCGGCGGTCACGTCGGCGCCCGGGAGCGCACCCGGCGTCGCCGGCCGGGGACGGACACGCGGCGTTCACGCCCGGCCACCTACACTCCGTCCATGCTGGGTGCCTGGTTGACTCGCGGGCTGGTCATGGCCGTCGTGCACGCCGCCGCCATGACGCTGCTCGCCAAGTGGTCCGTGTTCCACCCGACCGACCAGACCGTGATCACCTCCGCCACGCTCGCCGTGCTGGTGGGGATCGCGGCGCTGTGGAGCGCGGTCGACGGCTGGCGCGGCGTGGCGCACCGCGGGCGGGCCTGGTTCATCGCCGCGCTGGTGGCGGGTGTGGTGTCCGGCATCCTGTACGTGATCGGCCGCGCGGTGTTCGTCGACCAGACCGGTGTGTCGGAACTGGCCGCGGCGCTCACCGGCGGTGCGGCGTTCTCGGCGCTGCTCGTGCTGGTGCCGGCCGGGCTGGGGCTGTTCGTGGGCGGGCGCATCCGGCGGCCCGCACCGGAGGCCCCCGAAATCGGGGACGCCGACGACGACTCCGACGACGGTTCGGGCAGCCAGTCGGGGCAGCTGGAGCTGCCGGAGCCCGCCGCGGCCGCGGCGAAGCCCAAGCCGTCGCCGGTCAGCCGCCCAGCGGCAAACCGGGCGCGTAGGCGTCCCACTGTCGCGGGTCGATCTCCGTCACCTCGGCCCCGTTGAGGCCGACGGTCGCCGTGTCGGGCAGGCCGTAGAGCACGTCGCCGAGCACCACGCCGTACCCGCGCCCGTAGGCGTGGACCACGGGGGTGGCGGACTTCAGCGTCGCCTTCACCGGGATGCCGCCGACGGGCGTGAGCGGCCGGTCCACGACCTCGCCGGCCAGCTCCACCGCGACCGAACGGCGGTCGACGCGGATGCGCTCGCCGCGGCGGAACAGGTCCATCCGGCGGTCCGGTGACGGCATCGCGACCCCGTCGAAGGTCGTCGTCACGCGGTCCGGACTCGAGCAGCCGCCGGCGCCGTGCACGTCGAGGCCGAAGTGCTCGAGCCCCGTCGGCGCGCCCGCGGAGCCGATCGCGGTCGCGCGGACCACGTCGAGCGAGACCGTGTCGCACGGGTCCGTGACCGAGGTCGGCGCGTGCCCGTCGGGCCGGCGGACGAGCCCGGGGCCTTCCTTCCACGCGCCGGGGATCGTGAGCGGCGCGTAGGGCTGGAGCGTGAAATCGCGGTCCCAGAAGGTCAGCGTCGTGCCCGTCGCGGTCTCGTGGGCGATCACGAACGCGTCGAGCGCGCCGGCCCATTCGAGATCGGCGCTGAACCCGTCGACCACCGAGCGCTCGCGCGGGGCGTTGGTCCCCGCGACGGGCGCGAAACCCCCGTCCCCCAGCGCTTCCACGCCGCTGCGGAACGCCGGGTCGTGGGAGCGGATCACGAACTGCCCCGCGCCGTTCCAGCCGGCGGCGCGGCCCGTGGTGTCGGTGAACATCAGGTAGTACCAGCCGTCGAGGAACACCACCGACGGCTGGCCCGCGCCGTAGACGTTGTCGCGGTGCACGTCGTGCGAGGGCCCGAGGATCGGCTGCCCGCCCGCGGCGCGCGTCCAGTGGATGCCGTCGCTGCTCGTGGCGAGCCCGATGGCGTTGCCGAGCGCGTGGTCGCCCGCCGCGCCCGTGTAGTACAGGTAGTACGTGCCGCCGACGCGCAGCACCGACGGGTCGCACGTGTGCACCCCGTCGAACCCGCCCGGTGAACCGGACAGCACCGCGACCGGCGCGCCACCGCCCGGGCCGGTGAAGGGCCCGTCGGCCGTCGGCGCTTCGCCGTACAGGATGTCGTCGCCCGGCGGGGGTGCGCTGCTGTACTGGCTGCACCACCACATGCGGGTCTTGCCGCCCTCGACCATCACGGTGGGGCCGTAGTTGTAGACCGCGTCCGCGGCGCCGGCCGCCACCACCCCGGAGCTCTGGCGGGCGTTCGCGGTGCCGAGCGCGACGTTCGCCTCGCGCGGTGGTTTCGGCGGAGCCTGCTCGCCGCCGGCGATGCCGCCGTGGTCCGGTCCGTCGGCCTGGGACTGCGCGTAGCTGTCGCTGCAGCCCGCCACCACGACCCCGGACAGAGCCAGGGCGAGGAGGGCACGCACTGGTCGCGGACCCCCGCGACGGAACGGGCGCATGATGGGGAAGTGTAACGAGCCTTAACCCGGACGGGTGAGTGGCTCCCGGCGTGGCGGGTGGTCCAGGG
This sequence comes from Amycolatopsis sp. NPDC051903, assembly GCF_044452505.1. Classification (NCBI taxonomy): domain Bacteria; kingdom Bacillati; phylum Actinomycetota; class Actinomycetes; order Pseudonocardiales; family Pseudonocardiaceae; genus Amycolatopsis; species Amycolatopsis sp. NPDC051903. The sequence goes on from NZ_JBITBT010000004.1 coordinate 447,585, forward strand.
CAACGAGTTCGACCTCGAAGCCGTCTTCGTTCTCGAGGTAGGCCGCGTAGTGCGCTTTTCCTCCCGCGTAGGGGTATTCGGCGGTGAAGAGCGGCCGCCAGCCGGATCCGCCGCCGGCGAGTTCGTCGACCTGCGCGCGGGTCGCCACGTGCAGCGCGAGGTGGTTGAGCCCCGGACGGGTGCGCTCGTGGGTGCCGGCCGTCCGGGCGGGCGAGGCTTCGACGACGACGTACGTCGGGCCCAGGCGCCAGCTGACGCCGGTGGGCCAGCGCTGGAACTCGCGGTAGCCCAGCCGGCCCAGCAGCCAGCCCCAGCTGCGCTCGGCGCGCGCGAGGTCCGGCACCCAGAGCTCGATGTGGTGCGGTTTCCCGTGTGCGGTGGGCAGGGCGACGAGCACACGGTGCTCGGCGCCGTAGTGCTCACCGGACCCGACGTCGAGGAACCCGAGCCGGCTCGCGACGGCCCGGCTGGCCGCGTTGTCCTCGTGCACCAGCGCCCAGACGGCGGGCAGGCCGAGACCGTGCAGGCCGTGGTCGACGAGCGCGCGGGCGGCTTCCGTCGCGTAGCCGTGGCCGGCGTGGCGGGCCGTGATGAAGTAGCCCAGCTCCGCGACGTCTCCCGGCAACTGCGAAGACGGGCGCAGGTGCGCGACGCCGATGACCTCGCCGGCGCGTTCCACGGCCCAGTGCCCCTGGCCTTCGGGACCGGCGTAGGCGAGCCGGCGGGCGACCATGGTGTGGGCCTGCGCGGGGTCGGAGAAGTCGGCGGCGAAGTACCGGCTCATCTCCGGGTCGGCGAACACCGCCACCACTGCGTCGGTGTCGCCTTCGGTCAGTGCCCGCAACCGGAGCCGTTCGGTGGTGAGCTCCGGGACCGGGCTCACTTCGCGTTCGCGGCCAGCCAGCGCAGCGCGAGCGGGTACCCGTCCACGCCGAGACCCACGATCACGCCGTCGGCGATGTCGGAGAGCACGCTGTGATGGCGGAACTGCTCACGCTTGTGGACGTTGGTGATGTGCAGCTCGATCAGCGGCGCGGGCACCTGCGCCGCGGCGTCGCGCACGGCGATCGAGTAGTGCGTCCACGCGCCGGCGTTGAGCACGACGGGGGTGGCGGCGTCGGCGGCTTCGTGGAGCCAGCCGACGAGCTCACCCTCGTGATCGGTCTGGCGCACTTCGACGTCGAGGCCGAGCTCCGTGCCGGTGTCCACGCACAGGGCCACGAGGTCGTCGTGGGTGGTGGAGCCGTAGACGTCGGGCTCGCGCTTGCCGAGGCGGCCGAGGTTGGGACCGTTGAAGACGAAGACCTTCACAGCAGCACGCTCCCGCCGTTCTGGGGCGCTTCCGCCGCGACCGCGGAGTAGGCCGCGGCCAGCAGCGCCGGGTCGGGGCCTTCGAGCCGGCCCGGTTTGGCGAGCCCGTCGAGAACCACGAACCGGAGCACACCGGAACGGGTCTTCTTGTCGCCCTTCATGGATTCGACGAGCTGCGGCAGCGCGTCGGGGTCGTACGTGGTCGGCAGGCCGATCAGCTTGAGCACCGACGCGTGGCGCGCCGCGGTCTCGTCGTCGAGGCGGCCCGCGAGGCGCGCGAGCTCGGCGGCGTACACGAGGCCCACGCTCACGGCCGCGCCGTGGCGCCAGCGGTAGCGCTCGCGGCGCTCGATGGCGTGCCCGAGGGTGTGGCCGTAGTTGAGGATCTCGCGCAGGTCGGATTCGCGCAGGTCCGCGGCGACCACGTCGGCCTTGACCTGGATCGAGCGGCGGACCAGCTCGGCGAGCACGTCGCCCGTCGCGTCGAGCGCGCCGGCCGGGTCCTGCTCGATCAGCTCAAGGATGCGCGGGTCGGCGATGAACCCGGTCTTCACGACCTCGGCCATGCCGGCGACCAGCTCGTTGGGCGGCAGCGTCTCGAGCGTCGCGAGGTCGACGAGCACGGCGCTCGGCTCGTGGAACACGCCGACGAGGTTCTTGCCGGCCTCGGTGTTGATGCCCGTTTTGCCGCCGACGGCCGCGTCGACCATGCCCAGCAGGGTCGTCGGCACGTTGACCAGGCGGACCCCGCGCATCCAGGTGCCGGCGACGAACCCGGCGAGGTCCGTCACGGCGCCGCCGCCGAGGCCGACGACCACGCCGCGGCGGTCGAGGCCGATGCGGCCGAGCACCTCCCAGCAGAAGCTGGCGACCGTGAAGGCCTTGCCGTCCTCGGCGTCGGGGATCTCCACGCGGTGCGCGTCCAGGCCCGCGGCGGCCAGCTCGTCGCGCACGGCCTCGGCCGTGGTGGTGAGGGTGGGCGGGTGGATCAGCGCGACCTTGGACGCGTCGGCGAGCTGCGCGGTGAGCTCGGCCAGCAGGCCGCGGCCCACGACCACGTCGTAGGGGTGCGCCGTCGCGACGCGGATCCGGACCGGTTCGGACACGGTTGTCTCACTACTCCTGCAACTGCTCGGATTGCTGGTCGGCGGCCGGCTCGAGCGCGGCGACGGCGGCCGCCACCACCTCGGCGGGCGTCCGCTGATCGGTCTCGATCTCGACGGTCGCCACTTCCCGGTACACCGGCAGGCGCGCGTCGAGCAGGGCTTTGAACGTCGCGCGCGGGTTCACGCCCGCGAGCAGCGGGCGCGCGCTCGACAGGCCGGTGCGCTGCACCCCGGCGGCGAGCCCGACGTTCAGGAACACCACGGTGTGCTTCGCCAGCAGCGCGCGGGTTTCCGCCGTGAGCGGGGCGCCGCCGCCGAGCGACAGCACGCCGTCGTGTTCGTCCAGCGCCGTCGCCACGGCCTGCGCCTCCAGCGCGCGGAACGCCGGTTCGCCGTCCTCGGCGAAGATGTCGGCGATCGCGCGGCCGGCGCGCTCGACGATGTCGTCGTCGGTGTCCCGGAACGCCACGCCGAACGCCTCGGCCAGCATCGGGCCCACCGTGCTCTTGCCCGAACCCGGCGGCCCGACCACGACGGCGCGGGGGCTCACCAGCGCTCCTCGAGCGCCTTCAGGTAGGCCTCGGCGTTGCGCTTGGTCTCGGCGAGCGAGTCGCCGCCGAACTTCTCCAGCGCCGCCTCAGCCAGCACCAGCGCCACGACCGACTCCAGCACGACCCCGGCGCGCGGCACCGCGCACACGTCCGACCGCTGGTGGATCGCGACGGCGGGCTCGCCCGTGCGCACGTCCACCGTGGACAGCGCCTTGGGCACCGTCGAGATCGGCTTCATCGCGACGCGGACCCGCAGGATCTCGCCGTTGGTGATGCCGCCTTCCAGCCCGCCCGCGCGGTTGGTCCGTCGGGTGACGCCCACCGGCCCGGTGCCGCGGTCGATCTCGTCGTGGGCTTGGCTGCCCCAGCGCCGCGCCGTGGTGAAGCCGTCGCCGACCTCCACGCCCTTCATCGCCTGCACGCCCATCAGCGCGCCCGCGAGGCGCGCGTCGAGCCGCCGGTCCCAGTGCACGTGGGACCCGAGGCCCGGCGGCAGTCCGTAGGCCAGCACCTCGATCACGCCGCCGACGGTGTCGCCCGCCTTCCGCACCGCGTCCACCTCGGCGACCATCGCCTCGGTGCCCTCGGCCGAGAACGACCGCACGGGGCTCTCGTCGATCGCCGCGAGGTCCTCGGGCTTCGGCAGCGGGCCCTCGGGTGCGTCCGCGCCCCCGATCGACACGACGTGGCTCAGGACCTCGGCGCCCAGCAGCTGGCGCAGGAAGTTGCGCGCCACCGTGCCCAGCGCCGTGCGCGAAGCGGTCTCGCGAGCGCTCGCCCGCTCCAGCACCGGGCGCGCCTCGTCGAAGCCGTACTTCTGCATGCCCGGCAGGTCGGCGTGCCCGGGGCGCGGCCGCGTGAGCGGCTCGTTGCGCGCCAGCCCGGCGAGCACCTCCGGGTCGACCGGATCGGCCGCCATGACCTGTTCCCACTTGGGCCACTCGGCGTTCTCGATCTGCACCGCGATGGGGCCGCCCTGCGTGAGCCCGTGGCGGACCCCGCCGAGGAACTGCACGTGGTCGGTTTCGAACCCCATGCGGGGGCTGCGACCGAACCCGAGCCGGCGCCGCGCCAGCTGCGCGGTGAGGTCCCCGGTGGTCACCTCCACCCCGGCGGGCAGGCCCTCGAGCACAGCGGCGAGGGCGGGTCCGTGCGATTCTCCTGCGGTGATCCAGCGCAACACCTGACAATCCTGTCACGGCTGGCAGGACGCCCGGCCGGGAGCCCCTCAGCTCGGGACCACCCCCGATCCCACCCCGGGGAAGACCGCGCACGTCCAGGCCGCGAGCACCAGAGCCGGCCCGTGGGGCACACCACACCGGAGCGCCCGGCGGGGGCTACCGGCGGCCCCGTTGCCGCCGCCCTGCGCCCGCGCACGGCCACCCGCACCGAGGGCAGCCGGAATCGCATCGCCGCCCGACGCGAACCCGGCGCTGCCTGGCGAGAACGGCCTGCCACTCGCGCCGCTGTGTGGCGTGAACCCAGCACTGCCGAGCACGGACGATCCACTACCCGGCCCCATCGCACCGCGACTTAGCGAGAACCCGGCACTACCGCTCGCGCCACTGCGTGGCGCGAACCCAGCACTGCCGAGCACGGACGATCCACTACCCGGCCCCATCGCGCCGCGACTTGGCGAGAACGGCTTACCGCTCGCGCCACTGCGTGGCGCGAACCCAGCACTGCCGAGCACGGACGATCCACTACCCGGCCCCATCGCGCCGCGGCTCGGCGAGAACCCGGCACTACCGGGCCCGGACAGGCTGCCGTCTGGCCCGATCGCGCCGCCCCCATCCGGCCACCGCGCCCGCGCCACGATCTCCATCCGCACGGCGAGCACCGCACTCACGACCGCCGCGGCGATCGCCGCGAACACCATCGACACCCAGCCCAGCGCGCCCAGCACCGCGCCCAGGACGCCCGCGAGCTTGACGTCGCCCGCGCCCATCCGGCCCGGCAGGGCGCGGTGGACCGCGAGGTGCGCGCCGCCGAACACGAGGGTCCCGGCCACGGCGTCGACGAGGAGGGCCGGGCCCCCGCCGGTCGCCGCGGCCAGCCCGAGCGCGACCGCCATCGCGGGGTACGCGGGCAACGTGAGCGCATCGGGCAGCCGGCGGTGCTTGAGGTCGGCGAGGCTCAGCGGCACGCCGACGACCGTGAGCAGCCACGGCACCGGCCACCACCACCGCGCCCACGCGTCCGCACCGCTGCGCCACGCGACGACACCGAGCGCACCGGCGACGAGCGCCACCGCGGCCACCGGCGGCACCGGCGCCCCGGCTCGCTTCACCGACCAGACGAGCAGCGGCACCACGACCACTCCCGCCACGACCATTCCCCAGGACATGCCTCCACGTTCGCAGCGATGCCGCGAAAGGCCAAAGCCGCGATGGTGCGAGGGGACCGTTCGCGCCGAAACGGCCCCGAATTCACCCGACGGAGCAGCCGAACACCAACGGGAGCACGCGCCGAACCGCGGTGGAAAACGCAAACCGCCGCAGCTGCGCGAAATCGAGCTGCGGCGGGAGCGGCTACCTAACCTCCGGACAAGTCATGGATAAACCAAGCGCATCAACGGTTTCCCCGTCCGGACGCTCCGGATCTCCAGCGACCCGATGTCCTGCGACTTCAGCTTCGTCCCGACGACGACCTTGGCGGTGTACTCCGGCATCGCCTGCCACGTCGCCAATTGTGTCTGGGCACCGTCGCGCGCGATGGCGACCAGCGAATAGTCGCCGCCACGACCACCGCGGTAGCTGCAGGACATCTCGACCTCGGTGCCCCACGCCTCGGTTTCGAGGCGCGCCGCAGCCTGGATCGGGTATTCGCCCAACGCGGACATCGCCAGCGCGGGCGGCTGCGGCGGCGGTGCGGGCGCCGCCGGGGGCGCCTCCGGCAAAGCCAGCGACACCGCCAGCGCCACCCCCGCCGCGACGGCCAACCCGGCCGCTCCCCCGGTCACCGCGGTCCGGATCCGCCGCCGGCGGCGCACCTTGCGCATCAGCGTGGGAAGCAGGTCGGGGGGCGGCCCCTCCGAACCGCCCGCGACCTCCCCGGGCCCCTCGCCGCCCCCGACCGGCGCCGACGAACCCGAAGAACCGGAAACCCCCGAACCACCCGGCACCGCCGACGAACCGGCAGTACCAGCCGTACCCGAAACCTCCGCGGCATCCGGAACCTCCGGACCACCGGCAGAGCCCGACACCTCACCCGCGCCGGCAACCTCGGCGGCACCGGCAACGCCCGAGGCATCCGGCGCCGCCGGGCCCGACACCCCCGGACCACCCGAACCCCCCTGAGAACCGGAAACCCCACCCGCGCCGGCAACCTCGGCGGCATCGGCAACGCCCGAGGCATCCGGCGCCGCCGGGCCCGACACCCCCGGACCACCCGCAGCACCAGCAGGACCCGAACCACCGGCAGAGCCCGAAACCCCACCCGCGCCGGCAACCTCGGCGGCACCGGCAACACCCGAGGCATCCGGCGCTACCGGGCCCGACAACCCCGGACCACCCGCAGCACCAGCAGAACCCGAACCCCCACCCGTACCGGACATTCCGGCAGCACCGTCAACGCCCGAGGCATCCGGCGCACCCCCAGCACCCGGGGCTCCGGGGACTCCTGAAGCACCGGACGCTCCCGAGGCACCCTCCACCCCGGGAAAGCCCGGAACACCAGCAGAACCCGAAGCCCCGGGGCCACCCGACCCCCGGGTCTGCGCCAGCAATCCCGGCAACCCCGCCAGCTCTCGCACCGCGGCCGCGCACCGGTCGCACCCCGGCAGGTGCTCTTCGAACGCCTGGCGCTCCTCCGGTGACAGCGCACCGAGCACGTACGCCGCGTCATACGTCGCGAATTCGTCGGCGATCACTGCGTCACGCCCCGCTCCTCCAAAGCCAGGCGAAGGGCCCGCAACGCGTAGTGCGTTCGGGACTTCACCGTCCCCTCGGCGATCCCCAGGGTCCGGGCGGCGTCGGCCACCGAGTACCCCTGGAAGTAGCACAGGTCGAGCACCTCGCGGTGCCGCACCGAGAGCTCGCCCAGCGCCTCGGCCACCAGCCACCCCTGCACTGCCCGCTCCGTACCGTCGGCCACCGCGCGCTCGGGCGGAGCGTCGGTGACGACCTCCGAGCGCGAGGTCGCCGACCGCCACCCGTCGATGGCGATGCGCCGCGCGACCGTGAACAGCCACGCGCGGGCCGAACCCCGCGACTGGTCCAGCACGTCCGTGTGCCGCCACGCCCGCAGCAGCGTCTCCTGGACCACGTCCTCCGCGTGGATCCGGTTGCCGCCGGTCAGGTGCAGGGCATAGGACCACAGCGCGGCCGCGTGCTCTTCGTGCAGCGCGCGCATCAGCTGGTCCTCGACGTCGCTCCTCCCCACCGGGCCGCCTCGGTCAGCGACCGGCCGGCACCGCGTGCGCGCCGCCCGCCTGGCGCGCCCGCACCTCCTGCGCCAGCAGCACCAGGCCGCAGATCACGCACAGCGCCTCGGTGACCACACCCCAGTACTCGAACTGGCTGTTGAACTGGTCGTGCACGCCGTAGAAGCCGACGGTCACCGACAGGACGTACGCCAGCAGCGTCACGCCGCCGAAGCCGAACGTGAGGAACGGCGGCACCCAGTGCCGCCACGCCAGCAGCGCCACGGCGATCACGACGCCGGCGATCCCGTTGACCAGGAACAGCGGCCCGACCACGGGGATGTCCGAGTAACCGCTGCCGAAGTACAGGTAGAAGTGGACCGCGGCGGACCCCACGAGCCCGAGCGCGCCCAGTCCGCGCATCCAGTTGGCCAACATGGCTCTCTCCTTCACCTCACCCGTTCAGAATCCCTCTCCCCCACTACACGGAAGCACCGCCCTTCCGGTTCACCGGACGACCGATGCGGTGAACGGGTGAACCACTCGGGCCGGGGCTTCGTTACTAGGGGCATGACTGCCGAACTGCACTCCCGCCGCTCCGTTCTCACCACCGGTGCCGCCGTCGCCGGCGTCGCCGTGGGCACCGTCGCCCTCGCGGCGTGCGGCGGCGGCTCGGACTCCGGCTCGTCGAGCGGGGACGCCCCCAAGCCCGGCGGGAAGGTCATCGCGCTGTCCGACGTGCCCGTCGGCCAGGCGAAGTCCGCCAAGACCCCCGACGGCCAGGACGTGATCGTGGCCCAGCCGACCGCCGGTACCGTGAACTGCTTCAGCGCCGTCTGCACCCACCAGGGCTGCACCGTGAACCCGCCGCAGGGCGCCGAGATCCACTGCCCCTGCCACGGTTCGGTCTACGACTCGCTCACCGGCGCGGTGAAGAACGGCCCGGCCGAAAAGCCACTGCCGAAGGTGAACGTGAAGGTCCAGAACGGCGAGGTCGTCACCGCCTGAACACACCCCCAGCCGCGCACGACGAAGGGCCCCTGCCGGACGATCAGCGTCCGCCAGGGGCCCTTCCGCGCAGTACCCGGCTCAGCCGGTCCAGGTGAACAACGGGTCGCCCGCGGCGACGGTGCGCCCGGGCTCGAGGCCCGCGAGCACGTCGGCCTGGGCGTCGAGCCCGACGACCGGCACGATCGGCGAGTAGCCGGCGGCCGCGACGGCTTCGGGGTCCCAGCCGACCACCGGCTGGCCGGCGCGCACGACCTCGCCCTTGACCACGTGGAGCGTGAAGCCCTCGCCCTTCTCCTTGACGGTGTCGATGCCGAGGTGCACGAGCACGGCGCGCCCGTCCTCGGTCGCCACCACGAAGGCGTGCGGGTGCAGCGTCACGACGGTGCCGTCCACCGGCGCGACGGCGTCGGCGCGGCCGCCGCTCGGCTTCACGGCGATGCCGGGGCCGACCATCGCCTCGGCGAACACGGGGTCGGGCACCTCCGTGATCGCGACGACCTCACCCGCGACGGGGCTCAGGATCTCGAGGCTCACATCAGGTCCTCGATGTCGCTGGCGATCGTGTCCGCCTCCGGCCCGACGATCACCTGGACCGCGGAGCCCATCTTCACCACGCCCATCGCGCCGGCGGCCTTGAGCGCCGCCTCGTCGACGAGGCTGTTGTCCTCGAGCTCGCACCGAAGGCGCGTGATGCAGCCTTCGATCTCGACGACGTTGTCCGCGCCGCCGAGCGCCGCGAGAATCTTCTCCGGCCTGTCATCCGCCATCGCGGCCTCCTCGTTTCCCGTTCGTTCCCGACGTGGGCCAAGTGCGCTCCACCACTACTACGCCGTTCGTCGGCATGCACGTCGCCGCGGGCCACGAACGCATAACGGTGGTTGACACCCGCTCACGAAGCAGAGCATCCTGCCCCATCGGATTCATTGGTCTAGACCGGAACGTACCAATCTTCCGGCGAAGACGCGAGCACCGGCTGCCCGGTGCGACGACACGAGGAGGGTGACACCGATGAGCGCGGCCGCGCACGTCCCGCCGCCCGACCGGGTCGACCGGGTGACCAACGGGCCCACCCCCAAGCACGCCCAGCTGCGGGAGATCCTGCGCCGGTCCGTGGAGCGCGAGCTCCCGCCCGGTTCGCCGATCCCGTCGGAGCGGGAGCTCGCGCAGCGTTACGGTGTCTCGCGGCTCACGGTCCGCTCGGCGATCGGCAAGCTCGTCGAGGAGGGCCTGCTGGCCCGCGTGCGCGGCAAGGGCACGTTCACCGCCGCTCGCCGGATGGAGCTGCAGCTCTACCTGATGTCCTTCACCGACGACATGCGCCGGCGCGGGCTCACCCCGACCACCGAGGTGGTGTCCACGTCGGTCGAGGTCCCGCCGGTGACCTCGGCCCACGCACTCGGCCTGGCCGAGGGCGTGACGGCCCACCGGCTCGTGCGGCTGCGGCGCGCGGACGGCGTGCCGCTGGCCGTGGAACGCGGCTGGTACCACGCCGGGCGCACGCCCGGCTTGCTCGACCTCGACCTCACCCGTTCCCTGTACGCGCAGCTGGCCGAGGCCTACGACCTGCGGCCGGACCAGGCGTACCAGACGGTGTGGGCCGAGTCCGCGGACCGCGACACGGCGCGCCTGCTCGGCATGCGCACCGGCAGTCCGCTCCTGGTCTTCCGCCGGATCTCCAGCGCAGGCGGAGAACCGGTCGAGGACATGACGTCCTGGTACCGGGGGGACCACTACCAGGTGACCATGCAGTTGGATCGGAACACCCCGGATTCCGGCCACGAACCCCACTACGGAGGTACCCGACGATGAGCGCCACCACCACGGAGGGGGCGAAGGGCAAGAAGGGCGGCGGCGGGCTCGCCGGGCTGCAGCGCTTCGGCCGCAGCCTTATGCTCCCCATCGCCGTCCTGCCCGCGGCCGGTCTCCTGAACCGGCTGGGCCAGGACGACGTGTTCGGCAGCAAGGGCCTGGGCTGGGACAAGGTCGCGGCCGTGATCGGCGCGGCGGGCGGTGGTCTGTTCGACTGGCTGCCCCTGCTGTTCGCCATCGGTATCGCGGTCGGCTTCGCGCGCAAGGGTGACGGCTCGACGGCCGTCGCCGCCGTCGTGGGCTGGGTCGTGTTCAACAAGGTGATCCAGGCGATCGCCCCGATCAGCAGCCAGCAGGGGTACAAACCCGCGTGGGACGCGTCGCCGATCCACTGGCCCTACAGCGTGCTGACCGGTGTGATCAGCGGTATCGTCGCCGCCCTGCTGTGGCAGCGCTACTACCGGATCAAGCTGCCGAGCTGGCTCGCCTTCTTCGGCGGTCGCCGGTTCGTGCCGATCATCACCGCGTTCGCGATGATCATCCTCGGCGTGATCTTCGGCCTGGTCTTCAAGTACGTCGACGCGGCCATCAACGACATCGGTAAGGCCGTGGTTGGCTCGCCGGTGGTCGGTGGCGGCATCTACGGCGTGCTCAACCGCCTGCTGATCCCGATCGGCCTGCACCAGCTGCTCAACGTGCCGGTCTGGTTCATCTTCAACGGCGGTGACATCCCGAACTTCCTGAACAACCACGTCCAGGGCTCGGGCATCTTCCAGACCGGCTTCTTCCCGATCTTCATGTTCGCCCTGCCCGCCGCGGCGCTGGCGATCTGGCAGACCGCGAAGCCGGGCCAGAAGAAGATCGTGGGCTCGATCATGATCTCGGCGGCGCTGACCTCGTTCATCACCGGTGTCACGGAGCCGATCGAGTTCGCGTTCATGTTCGTCGCGTGGCCGCTCTACATCTTCCACGCGATCATGACCGGCGTTTCGCTGGCCGTCTGCAACGCGCTGGGCATCCACCTCGGCTTCTCGTTCTCGGGCGGTGCGATCGACTTCGCCCTGAACTCGTCGCTGGACACGGCCCACAAGGCGTGGCTGCTGATCCCGATCGGCCTGGTCTTCGCCGTCATCTACTACGTGGTGTTCCGCTTCGTGATCACCAAGTGGAACATGCGCACCCCCGGCCGCGAGGACGACTCGATCGAAGCCGACCTCGACCGCACGGCCGCGAAGTAAGATCGCCAGCAGAGAACGAGAGAGGACGACCATGCCGGAGAAACGAGTCACCGTGGCCAGCAAGGTGGGCCTGCACGCCCGGCCGGCCGCGCTGGTCGCCAAGGCGGCCGCGGCTCAGCCCGTCGCGGTGAACATCGCCAAGGCCGGCGGCAATCCGGTGGCCGCCGGCAGCGTGCTCAACCTGATGACGCTCGCCGCCGCCCACGGCGACGAGGTCGTCATCAGCGCCGAGGACGGCGAGGGCGCCGAGGCCGCGGTCGACGCGGTCGCGCAGCTCGTCGCCACGGACCTCGACGCGTAGCCGGGTACCGCTCCAGGGGCAGCAGCGAGGGGCCGTCCGGTGCCGGGAATCCGGTGCCGGGTGGCCCCTTCGCGCGTTTCGGGGGTGTTTAAGCTGGCGGCATGGAGAGCCTGCGCCTGATCGACGACTGGCCGGTGGACAACGCCGCGGCCGCGGTGGTTTCGGCCGGCGGCGAGGTGCGCGGCCGCCACGGCGACACCACCCGCGTGTTCCGCCTGGCCTCGGTGACCAAGCTGCTCACCGCCTACACCGCGCACATCGCGCTCGAAGAGGGCGTGGTCGAGCTCGACACCCCGGCGGGCCCCGAGGGCTCGACCGTGCGCCACCTGCTCGCCCACACCTCCGGCCTGGCGTTCGACGCGCACAAGGCCATGGCCGAACCGGGCACCCGGCGGCTGTACTCCAACGCGGGCTTCGAGGTGCTGGCGGAAACCCTGGCGGACCACTCGGGGATCGCGTTCGCCGACTACCAGCGCGAAGCCCTCCTCGACCCCCTCGGCATGGCCGCCACGACCCTCGACGGCTCCCCCGCCGCCGGCGCTTCGTCCACTGTGGACGACCTGCTCACGTTCGCCGCCGAACTGCAGGCCCCGAAACTGCTCGCGCCGGAAACACTGGCCGCCGCCACGGAGGTCGCGTTCCCCGGCCTCAACGGCGTGCTGCCCGGCTTCGGCCACCAGAAGCCCAACGACTGGGGCCTCGGGTTCGAACTGCGCGACCACAAGAACCCGCACTGGACGGGGTCCCACAGCTCACCGCGCACCTTCGGCCACTTCGGCCAGTCCGGGACGTTCCTGTGGGTGGATCCCGATGCGCGGCACGCGTGCGTCGCACTGACGGACCGCTCGTTCGGTCCCTGGGCGGCAGAGGTGTGGCCGAAGTTCACCGACGCGGTCCTCGCCGACCTCCGCGCCTAACGCGACAACACACGCCTACGCCACGCAAGCCGACAACCCCACGCGACCCACCACCCAGCCCTGCCCCAGCCCCCCGATCCGAAGCTCCTCTACGGCCGGCGACCCCGTGTCAAGGTACGCTTTCCCGCCTTGACACGGGGTCACCGGCCGTTAGCACACTCAAGCTTCGGGGGGCTTACGCCACGCGACACGCCCCTGCGCAGGACCGAAAACCCCTCACTCCATCACGCGGATCGGTGTGCCTGCTTGGAAAGCCGCGATGTCTTCCACCGCGTCCCGGTAGAAGATCTCGTACGTTTCCTTGCTGACGTAGCCGACGTGGGGGGTGAGGACGACGTTGTCCAGCGCCCGCAGCGGGTGGTCCGCGGGCAGCGGTTCGACGTCGTAGACGTCCAGCGCGGCCGCAGCGATCTTCTTGGCCCGCAAGGTGTCCAGCAAGGCGGTCTCGTCGATGATCGGGCCGCGGGAGGTGTTCACCAGCAGCGCCGTCGGCTTCATGCGGGCGAGTTCGGGTGCCCCGACGAGGCCGCGGCTGCGTTCGGACAGCACGAGGTGCACCGAAAGCACGTCGCTGCGTTCGAACAGTTCGTCCTTCGACACCGCGGTCACGCCGTGTTCGGCGGCGCGCTCGGGGGTCAGGTTGGGGCTCCACGCGATCGGCTCCATCCCGAACGCCTGCCCGATCTTCGCCGACGCGCTCCCCAGGCGGCCCAGCCCGAGCAGGCCCAGCGTCTTGCCGCTGAGCACGGTGCCGACGCCGACCTGCCAGCCGCCGTCACGCATGGAGCGCACGTCGGCCGGGAGGTTGCGGGCGGTGGCCAGGATGAGCGCCCACGTGTGCTCCAGCGTCGGCGGTCCCAGGTACCCCGTCGCCGACACCACGACCCCGTTGCGCCGAGCCGCTTCGAGGTCGATCGCCGCGTTGCGCCGGCCCGTGCTGACGAGCAGCTTGAGGTCCGGCAGCCGGTCCAGGACGTCGGCCGGGAACCGCGTGCGCTCCCGCATCGCCACGACCGCGTCGAACCCGGCGAGCCGGCGCACCACGTCGTCGGGCCCGCTGAAGGCCTCGGTGAAGACCTCGATGTCGGCGCCGAGGGAAGCCCAGTCGGCGTAGGTGAGCGCGACGTTCTGGTAGTCGTCGAGGATCGCGATCTTCATGCGCCCCACCGTAGTCCGCTCACGCCCGCAGCACAGCGTCCTGCCCGACGTCGAGCCCGGCGCCCGTCCAGCGGATCCCCCGCAGGTCGCGCACAACCGGCGAAGCGGGCGAATCCAGCGCTCCCGGCCCGACGCCGACGACGGCCGCCGGCTTCGCCGCCACCGCCGCCGCGAGCCCGTTGCCGCTGTCCTCGAAGATCGCGCACTCGCCGATCGGCACGCCGACGCGCCGGGCCCCGAGCAGGTAGCCCGCGGGGTCCGGTTTGCCGCGTTCGACGTCCTCGGCGGTGATCACCACGGGCGGCAACGGCAGTCCCGCCGCGGCCAGCCGCGCGTTCAGCAGCGGCGCCGACGCCGACGTGACCACGGCCCAGTTCCCGGCCAGGCCGGCGAGGAGCCCGGCCGCGCCCGGGATCGCGACGGTGGTGCCGGCGTCGCCGATCTCCAGCTCGTCGATCCGGCGCAGCCCCTCCCCCGCTTGGTCTTCGGGCAGGAACCGGCGCACGGTCTCGGCGGACCGGCGGCCGTGCACCCCGTCGAGCACGGCCGCCGGGTCGAGCCCGTGTTCGCCCGCCCACCGCGTCCACGACCGCTCGCCGGACGCGGTGGAGTCGACGAGCACCCCGTCGACGTCGAACAGCACGGCACGACAGTTCAGGATCACTTTTCTCCAGCCACACAACGGAAGTAGAGGAACCGCGGCTTCGTCCGCAGCACCTGCGCGACCCGCGGATCCGCTTCGTCCGCTTCGGCCACCGGTTGCGGTTCCACCAGCCGGTCGACGGCGAACCCGGCGTCGCGCACCGCGCCGAACGTCTCGCTCAGCGGCCGGCGGTAGAACTGCACGCGCTGCCGGTACGACCCGAGCGGGAACTCGTCGTCGAGCAGCTCCGTCTCGAAGTAGTTCTCGCGGTCGAACCAGTGCCAGTCCTCACCGGGGTGGTGCACGGAGAACACGAGGAGTCCGCCCGGGCGCAGCACGCGGTGGAACTCGCGCAGCGCCGGACCGAAGTCCGCCAGGTAGTGCAACACGAGGGACGCCGTGACGACGTCGACGGAACTGTCCTCAAGGGACAGTGGCTGCGCGAGATCGGCGACCTCGAACTCCGCGACGGACCCGAACTCCTTGCGGGCCAACGAGATCAGGCCCTGACTCACGTCGAGGCCCAGCACGTCCGCGCCGCGCGCGGCCAGCAGCGCACTGAGGTGCCCGGCCGCGCAGCCGGCGTCGAGCACGCGCCGGCCCGCGACGTCGCCGGCCAGCTCGACGATCGCCGGCCGGTCGTAGAGGGCGTTCGTCACGCTCTTCGCCGCGTGGTCGGCGTACGCCTGGCTGAACTCGTCGTACTGCGCGGCGCGGGCGCGGGCCACGATCTCGTCGATCACTTCGGACTTCGCGTCGGCGTAGTTCTGGATGTATCGCCACGTCTTCGCGGCCAGCTCGCGCTTCTTCGCGAGGTAGGTGGCCAGTTCTTCCGGGTGGGCGCGGAGCCGGTCGCGGAAGAGCAGGTAGCGCTCGGTCTGACCGTTGCCCGGCGAGTGCACGTGGAGGTTCACTCGCGGGTCCGAACCGGAGAAGGCGCGGTGCCTTTCCCACGCCGGTTCGCGGATCACCAGCTGGTAGCCCGCCGCTTCGAGCGCTGGGAGGTAGGCGGGTTCGTCGTCGGAGTCCGGAACCTCCAGGAGGATGTCGATGATCGGTTTGGCGGCGAGGCCGGGCACGGACGTGGACCCGACGTGTTCGAGCAGCAGCACCCGCTCCCCCAGCGCGGCGCGGATGCGCTCGGCTTCGCCCTCGAACAACGCGGGCCACCGCGGGTCGTACTCGGCGAGGTGCACCGTGCCGTCGAGCCGGGGTGCTTCGTCGACCCACGCGTTCTGGATCTCCTCGTCAGTGTGCGGCGGCTGGCTGGTGGCCGGCATGCGTTCCCCCTGATCAGGTCGAGATGGGCAGTCGGCCAGATTAACAGCCGACCGCCGGCTCGTCCTCAGGAAATCGGCAGCGGGAGGAGGTCGCCGGTCGCCGCCCGCAGCGCCGCCCGCATCCGTTCGCGCGGCGCGGGCCGTCCGGTGAAGTGCTCCGCCTGGCCGAACGCCTGGTGCAGCAGCATGTCCAGCCCGGTCGCGAGCCGGCCGCCGCGCGAGGTGACGGCTTCGGCCAGCGGCGTCGGCCACGGGTGGTAGATCACGTCGACCACGCTGGGCACCACGGCGAGCGCCGCGGCGTGCGGCCGCACCGCGTCCGGCGGCACGGTGTTCACGAGCACGGCGGTTCGCGCCGCCAGGTCCCGAAAGTCCACTTCGGACCACCGGAGGACGTCGACCTCGAGGCCCGCGCGCTTGGCCGCGTCGAGCGTCTCGCCCGCGCGCGCCGGTTCGCGCACCACGAGGCTCGCCGCCGCCACGCCCAGCGCGGCCAGCCCCACGACCGCCGCGGCCGCGGTACCGCCGGCGCCGAGCACCACGGCCCGGTCACCCGGCGAAGGCGCGTACCCGCCGGCGGCTCGCAACGCGCCGGTGACGCCGTCGACGTCGGTGCAGTCGGCGAGCCAGCCGCCCTCGACGCGCACCAGCGTGTTGGCGGCACCGACCGCCGCCGCGCGCGGCGTGATCTCCGTGGCGTGGTCGAGCGCGCACCGCTTGCCCGGCATCGTCACCGACAGGCCGACCCACTCGGGGCCGAGCCCGTCGACGAACCCGGGCAGCTCTTCGGCGGAGGTCTCCACCCGTTCGTAGGTCCAGCCGGTCAGCCCGAGCGCCTCGAAAGCCGCGCGGTGCAACACCGGTGAGAGCGAGTGCTCCACCGGTTTGCCCAGCACCGCCGCTTTGCGCGGCCCGTCAGAAGACACCACGTTGCTGCGCCAGTTGTCGGTTCTTGTTGTGCTCGGCGTTGGTCGACGCGAAGCAGGAGTGCCCGTCCTTCTCGCACTTCACGAAGTACAGCCAGTCGCCTTGCGCCGGGTCGAGCGCCGCCTTGATGGCGGCCGAGCTCGGCACCCCGATCGGCGTGGGCGGCAGGTCGTAGTTCAGGTACGTGTTGTACGGGCCGGGGGCTTCGCGGTCCGCCTGGTTGGTCAGCAGGGTCGGTTTGTCGACCACGTAGTTCACCGTGGAGTCGAGGCCCAGCTTGATCTTCTGGTCGAGCCGGTTGTAGATGACCCGCGAGATCTTGGGGAAGTCGTCCGTGATCGCCTCGCGCTCGATGAGCGACGCGATGATCAGCGTCCGGTACGGCGTCTGCTTCGGCCCGGTGTTCTGCGCGCTGAGGCCCGCGGCCTGGATCGCGTCGGCGGATTGCTTGATGAGGTTCGTCATCAGCTCCGTCGCGGTCCAGCCCGGTTTGACGTCGTAGAGCCCGGGCGCGATGAGGCCTTCGATGCGTTTGTCCTTGCTCAGCGCCTTCTGCGAGTCGTTCACCGCCCAGTCGGGCACGCCGAGGGTCTTGAGGTCGGCGTCGGCGACCGTCTTGCGCAGGTCGTCGGTGGAGATGCAGGTGCTCTTGCCATCGAGCTCGGCGCACGAAGCCTTCGAGATCAGCGAGTAGATCCCCGGCGCGACCTTGTCGCCGGGCTGCTTGACGTCGTCGAGCTGCATGTACGGACGGATCTCGAGCCTGCCGACGCGCGCGGCCGGCGAGGTGATCAGCGTGACCGCGCTGCCGCCGGACATGTGCTGCTTGAGCAGGTAGTAGCCCTGCTGGATGCGGCTGAGCGCCGTGTTGTCCTCACCGGCCTTGACGAACGCCTTCGTGCTCGCGACGACACCCGCCTTCACCAGCTTGCTGCCGATGGCCGACGTCGTGTCGCCGTCCTCGACCTGGATGAGCGCGCTGCCCTCGCCGCCGCCTTCGTAGTCGTCGTAGCCGAAGACCTTGTGGTAGCCGTAGTACGCGCCGCCGGCGATGAGCACGAGCACCATCAGCGCCGCGACCCAGCCGAACGCGCGCTTGCCGCGCTTGCGCTTCTTCTTGACGGGGACGGGTTCTTCGGCGAATTCCTCTTCTTCGTACTCGGCGTCGGGATCTTCGTCGTACTCGTCGTACGCCTCGTCGTATTCGCCGTCGTACTCGCGGTACTCGTCTTCGTAGTCGTCTTCGTCGAAGAGGTCGTCGAACTGCTCGCCCTCCTGCGGGGCGGGGTCCTGGACGGCCGGGAGCACGTCCGTCGGGTGCTCCACGGGCAGCGGCGGGCGACGGCGCCGCGGCCCGGGCTGCGGCTGGTCGCCCGGCCGGCCCAGGCGAGGGTCACGCGGCATGGAGCCTTCGGCGAACCGCGGGTCGGGCGGCATGGAGCCATCCGGTGGGCCGGCGAACCGCGGGTCCGGCGGCATCGAACCATCCACCGGACCGGCGAAACGCGGATCCGGCGGCATGGAGCCATCCGGCGGGCCGGCGAACCGTGGATCCGGCGGCATCGAACCATCCACCGGACCAGCAAACCGCGGATCCGGCGGCATCGAACCATCCACCGGACCGGCAAACCGCGGATCCGGCGGCATGGAGCCATCCGGCGGGCCGGCAAACCGCGGATCCGGCGGCATCGAACCATCCACCGGACCAGCAAACCGCGGATCCGGCGGCATGGAGCCGTCCGGCGGGCCGGGGCGGCGGACCGGACGCGACGGGCCCGGTTCGGGCATCGGGACGTCACCGGTGTCCGAGCGCGGACGACGGCGGGGCGGCGGGGGCGGGACGTCGCCCGGGTCGGCCCGGCGCCGACGGCGCGGTGGACCGGGCGGCGGGCCCGGTGGCGGCGGCACGTCGCCGGCACCACGCGGATCGCCCGCGGGCTGCGGGTCGCCCGGGCGCGGTCCCGCCGGAGGGGGCGGGACGGGGCCTGGGCCGGGACGGCGCCGGCGGCCGGTCGCGGGCGCCGGAGGGATTTCGGTGGGCAGCGCCACGTCGCCCGCGTCTTCGCGACGGCGTCGACGGCCACCGCTCGGCGGCGGAGGCGCCTCGCCGCTGTCGTCGCGGCGCCGGCGGCGGCCACCGCTCGGGGGCGGTGCCGCGTCGTACGGATCGGCTGGGGCGCGGCGGGAGCGTGCCGGCGGCGGGGGTCCGTCCGGCGGGGTCCGGCGGCCGCGGCGGGGTTCACCTGCGGGAGGGTTTCCGGGTTCACGGAGCCGGCGGCGGCCGCCGTGGTTTTCAGGACCGCGGGGGTCGGTCATGACTCGCCTTTCCGGGCGCGCTGCGCAGCGGCGGCGTCGAGCCAGGCCTGCAGGATCTCGACGGCGGCAGCCTGGTCGACCACCGCCCGCTGCTTGCGTCCCTTGACCCCCCGTTGGGAGAGCATTCTGGAAGCGGTGACCGTCGTCAACCGTTCGTCGGCGAGGCGCACCGGCACGTCGCCGATCCGCCCGGCGAGCTTGTCGGCGTACTCGACCGCGATCTGCGCGGCCGGTCCAGCCCGATTCGCCAGTGTCCTCGGCAAGCCCACGATCACCTCGACCACCTCGTGTTCGGTGACGAGTTCGGCAAGCTTGTCCAGATCGCTGTCGTCCTTCGCATCACGGGAGAGGGTAACGAGCGGGCTGGCGAGGATGGGGGCGGGATCGCTGAGCGCGACCCCCACCCGGACAGACCCGACATCGACCCCGAGCCGCCTGCCGCGGCCCGGATCGGACTCACCGGGTCGATCCGGGCCCCTCCGCGGACTAGCGGGCAACGCCGGCGACGGCCGCGCGCACCGCCGCGACGGCCTGCTCCGCGCCCGCCGGGTTGCTGCCGCCACCCTGGGCCATGTCCGGCTTGCCACCACCGCGGCCACCGATCGCCTCGGCGAACGACGGCACGAGCTTGCCGGCCGCGATGCCGCGGTCGCGCGCCGCGGCCGTGGTCGCGACGACGAACGCGATCTTGTCGCCCGACGGCGAGAACAGCGCCACCACGCCGGGCCGGTCGCCCAGGCGGCCGCGGACGTCGGACGCGAGCGCCCGCAGCCCGTTGCCGTCGACGTCCGGCACGACCTCGGCGACCACCGAGACGCCGCCGGCGTCCTGCGCCTTGCCGGCGAGCGCGCCCGCCGAGCCGAGCACCTGCTGCGTGCGCAGCTGCTCGATCTCCTTCTCCGCGCTCTTCAGCCGCGACAGCACGTCCTCGATGCGGCCGGGCAGCTCGTCGGTCGGCACCTTGAACGTGTTCGCCAGCTGCGACACGAGCAGCTGCTCCTTGCGGACGTACTTCAGCGCGTCCGGGCCCACCAGCGCCTCGACGCGGTGCACGCCCGACCCGATCGACGAGTCACCCACGAGCTTCACGAGGCCCAGCTGGCCGATGCGGTCCACGTGCGTGCCACCGCACAGCTCACGCGAGTACTCGCCCATGTCGACCACGCGCACGTCGTTGCCGTACTTCTCGCCGAACAGCGCGACCGCGCCGAGCTCGAGCGCCTTGTCCTTCGTGGTGATGTAGCTCTGGACCTCGGCGTCGGTCTGCAGGTAGTCGTTCACCTCTTCCTCGACCTCGGTGAGGATGTCCGTGGACACCGAGGCGGGCGTGGTGAAGTCGAACCGCAGGCGGCCCGGCGAGTTCAGCGAACCCGCCTGCGCCGCGCGCTTGCCGTACGCACCGCGAACGGCCGCGTGCACGAGGTGCGTCGCCGAGTGCGAGCGCTCGATCGAGAGCCGCCGCGCGCCGTCGACCGAGCCGGTGAGCGCGGTGCCGATGCCGACCTCGCCCTCGGCCACCTCGACGCGGTGCACGAACAGACCGGGCACGACCTTCTGCACGTCGAGGACGTTGATCCGCACACCGTCACCGATCAGCACGCCGATGTCGGCGACCTGGCCACCGCTCTCCGCGTAGAACGGGGTGCGGTCGAGCACCAGCTCGGCCTTGTGGCCCGCGACGACGCTGCGCACCGGCTGCCCGTCTTCGAGCAGGCCGACGACCTTCGCGCTCGCCTGCAGGTCGGTGTAGCCGAGGAACTCGGTTTCGCCGTGCTGCTCCAGGAGCTTGCGGTACTCGGACAGGTCGCCGTGGCCGGATTTGCGCTGCGCCGCGTCGGCCTTCGCGCGCTGCCGCTGCTCCTCCATGAGGGTGCGGAAGCCGTCCTCGTCGACGGTCAGGCCCTGCTCGCCCGCCATCTCGAGCGTGAGGTCGATCGGGAAGCCGTAGGTGTCGTGCAGCTGGAACGCCTTGTCACCCGCCAGCACGTCGCCACCGGACTTCTTGGTCTCCGCCGCGGCGAGGTCGAAGATGCGCGAACCGCTGCTGAGGGTGGCGAGGAACGCCTCCTCCTCCACGCGCACGACCTCGGAGATGCGGTCGAAGTCCGTGATCAGGTTGCCGTAGGTCGGGCCCATCGTGTCGCGCACGACCCGCGCGAACTCCTGCAGCACCGGCTCCTGCACGCCCAGCAGGCGCGTGGAGCGGACGATGCGGCGCAGCAGCCGGCGCAGCACGTAGCCGCGGCCGTCGTTGCCCGGCGTGACGCCGTCGCCGATCAGCAGCACGCCGGTGCGCGCGTGGTCGGCGATCACGCGGAAGCGGACGTCGTCGAGGTGGTTGGCGCCGTAGTGGCGGCCCGAGAACTCCTCGGCGCGGCCGATCACCGGGCGGACGAGGTCGGTCTCGTACACGTTCTCGACGCCCTGCAGGAGGGTCGCGACGCGCTCGACCCCCATGCCGGTGTCGATGTTCTTCTTCGGCAGCTCACCGATCGGCGGGAAGCCCAGCTTCGGGCTCTTGTCGCCGCGGACGTCCTGCATGAAGACGAGGTTCCAGATCTCGATGTAGCGGTCCTCGTCGGCGACCGGGCCGCCCTCGCGGCCGTGCTCCGGGCCGCGGTCGTAGTAGATCTCCGAGCACGGGCCGCCGGGACCGGGCACGCCCATGTCCCAGTAGTTGTCCTTGCCGTCGCGGATCTGGATGCGGTCGCCGGGCAGGCCGGTGAGCTTGCGCCACAGGCCGGCCGCCTCGGAGTCGCCCTCGTAGACGGTCGCCCAGATGCGGTCCGGGTCGAGGCCGTAGCCGCCGTCGTCCTGGGACTTCGTGATGAGCTCCCAGGCGTTGGCGATCGCGCCTTCCTTGAAGTAGTCGCCGAACGAGAAGTTGCCGGCCATCTGGAAGAACGTGTTGTGCCGGGTGGTCTTGCCCACCTCGTCGATGTCCGGCGTGCGCACGCACTTCTGCACGGAAGTCGCCCGGGGGTACGGCGGCGGCGCCTCACCCAGGAAGTACGGCTTGAACTGCACCATGCCGGCGTTCACGAACAGCAGGTTCGGATCGTCGAGGATCAGCGAGGCGCTGGGCACGCGGGTGTGCCCCTTAGCCTCGAAGTGGCGCAGGAATCGGTCAGTGATCTCGTGTGTGTCCACGGGTACGTCCTCGGGCTGGGGTCCGGGCACCGCTCGGTGCGGGACCGGACCGGGAAACGGGGGAGGCGGCGACGGCGGAAAGCGCATCTGGTCGCGCGGGGCGCGACGAGATCAGCCCTCCGCCCGGCGAGCTCGCCGGACGGGGCGGCGCGCCGCGGCGGCGGCGTGCCTGCCGGCACCGCCCTGCGGTGCGATGTACCCGGTCCGTTCCTCGACCATGTCGTGCAGCTCCTGTTCCCGTTCGCTCATCCCGGCGCGCACTTCCGCACCGAACGAGCCGACGGCGCCGGCCAGTTCTCGCACGGCGTCGCCCAGGTTCGATGCTAACCCTGCCGGGGTGGCCTGACGAACCGTTTCGCCGGCCTTGCGGGTGAGCGCGACCCCGGCGATGACACCGACGCCGAGCCAGAACAGGCGCTTCACTTCTTCCTCCGGCGAGCGGGGCGCTGGGCCTTCGCTTCCTGCTTCTTGCGGCGCGCGCGGATCGCCTTGCTGATCCCGTAGGACAGCGCGGCCGTCTTCACGAGCGGGCCGCCGAGCGTCGCGGTGAACACCGAGGACAGCGCGGACACGTTGCCGGTGACCGCCTGCGCGTTGGCCGTGATGCCGTCGACGCGCTCGAGCTGCGTGTTCACGTGCGTGATCGTCTCGTTGGCCCCGAGCAGCAGCGGGTCGGTGTTCTCGTGGGCCTTGCGGATCGCGATCGTCGCCTCGTCCAGCGTGCGGCCGAGCTTGAGCAGCGGGATCGCCAGCAGCAAGACCAGCAGTACGAACGCTCCTGCGGCGATCAGTGCGGCGATCTGCCCTGCCGACACGGGCCCTCCTCGGGGTTGCACGGGTCTTCGGTGCCAGTGAGGTTACCGCCTGGCCAGCCGTTCGGCGGTGTCGCCCCGCCGGTCGGTCACGCAGCGCAGCCGAACCGGTTGCGACCTGCGGGAGCCGGACCGCGACGAGCCCTCCGCCGGGGCCGGCGGAGGGCTCGTCGGGCGCTGCGGGCGGGTCAGCCTTCCTTGGCCACCGCCCGGTAGAGCACCGCCATGTCCTCCTCGCCGTGGCCGGCGTCGACGGCGGCCTGCAGGTGCGCGAGCGTCGCCGCGGCACCCGCCACGTCGATCGCGTCGCCCGCGGCCTCGACCACGAGCCGAGCGTCCTTCGCGGCGAGCGCGGCCGGGAAGCTCGCCGGGTAGTCGTCGTTCAGCATGAGCGGGCCCTTCATCCGCGCGTAGCCGACGTCGAAGCCCGTTCCGGTCATCACGTCGAAGAACAGCTGCGGGTCGACGCCGAGCGCGCGGGCCAGCGCGAGGCTTTCGGCGGTGGCGTTGGTGAGGGCGAGGACCCAGGCGTTCATCACGAGCTTGAGCCGCGTGGCGGTGCCGGGTTCCACGCCGAGCCAGCGCGTGTTCGAGCCGATGGCGCCGAACACCAGGTCGGCCTTCTCGTGCACGTCGTCGGGCCCGGCGGCCAGCACCTGCAGCTGCGCCTGCTCGGCGGGGACCTTCGTGCCCATCACCGGGGAGTCGACGAACACGACGTCCGCGGCTTTCGCGAGCTCGGCCAGCTTGCCGACCCACTCGACGCCGACGGTGCTCATCTGCAGCCACACCGTGCCGGGCGCGACGTTCGCCGCGGTGAAGACTTCGGCGGCCGTCGGGCCGTCGGCCAGCATCGTCACGAGCACGTCGGCGCCTTCCGCGGCTTCGGCGGGGGTGCCGGCGACCGTGGCGCCGTCTTCGGCGAGGGGCTCGGCCTTGCCGCGCGTGCGGTTCCACACCCGCAGTGCGACGCCGGAGCGGACGAGGTTCTTGGCCATGGGGTGTCCCATGATCCCGGTGCCCAGCAAAGCGACAGTGGTCATGATCTTCATGGTGCCCTTCGGGTTTTTCACGCGCACCCGGGGTTCCGCGCCGCCCGGGTTGTCAGTGGCTCAGCGCGGGCCAGGTCGACGCGCGCCCGGCGATCAGCTCGTCGTACCCCGGGAAGACGGCGGCCGCGAGCGGTGCCTGTGCCGGCACCGCCGCGCGCGAAGCCGGGTGGCGGACGCGGATCGTCACGTGGTCCGCGTCGGGCCCGCCCGAATGCCAGTGGTGGGTGTGGGCGGGGACGGCGAGCAGGTCTCCTGGCTCGCACAGCACGGCGTGCACCTGGGGGCCCGCGTGGAGGTACCAGACGGCGGAGCCGCTCACGAAGAACCGGTCCTCGTCCAGGGGCAGCACGTGCTCGGTCGCGTCGGAGTCGCCGATCACCACGTCGACGGCGTGGTAACCCACGGCCGTGGTGCGCGAGTCGATGCGGTCCCGGTAGCGGGCGAGCACCTCGGACTCCGTGCCGCCGGGCACGAGGGCCGCCAGCGGCCAGCGGCAGAACTCGACGCCGATGCGGGCGAGCTCGGCCGTGATCGTCCCCGGGTCCTCGGTTCTCAGCAGCACGTGACCCGGCCGGTCGTCGGGCCACACCGTCAGCAGCGTCATCGCCACCCCCTCCGTCGACGGGATCAACCGGCCCGACGGCCGGACATTCCCCCTGTAGCCGTTATACGGAAGAAAGTGGCGACGTTCACGGAGGTTTCAGCGAGCGGGATTCAACGGGGAACCAGAACTGCCCGGCGGTAACGGGCTGCACCGCTCTCCACCCCAATGCGGTGAACTGGGCAAATGCGACTATACACGGCGGGTATACTTCTCAGGTATAGTTGCCTTCATGTCGATCAGTCACGCTCTGCTGGGGCTGCTGGAGGCGGGACCGCGCCACGGGTACGACCTGAAGCGGACGTACGACGAGCAGTTCGGCCAGGACCGGCCGCTGCGCTACGGGCAGGTGTACTCGACGCTGTCGCGCCTGTTGAAAAACGGGCTCGTCGAAGTCGCGGGCGTCGAGCCCGGCGGTGGCCCGGACCGCAAGCGCTACACGATCACCGGCGCCGGGGTCACCGACGTCGAGACCTGGCTGCGCACGCCGGAGGAGCCGGTCGCGCACCTGCAGAACACCCTCTACACGAAGGTCGTGCTCGCGCTGCTGTCCGGCCGCGACGCGGCCGACGTGCTCGACGTCCAGCGCGCCGAGCACCTGCGGGTCATGCGCGAGCTGACCAGGCGCAAGCGCGCGGGTGACCTCGTCGACGCGCTGATCGGCGACCACGCCCTGTTCCACCTCGAAGCCGACCTGCGCTGGCTGGAACTGGCCGCGGCCCGGCTCGACCGCCTCGCCGGGCTGGTGGCCGGCCGGGTGCCGGAACCACAGCAGACTCCGGAGCAGGGAGACGACGCGTGAACGGGCCCGCTTCGGCCGAGCGCGGAACACCCGCCGGCCCGCGGCCCGAAGTGGTGCTGCGCGGCACCGGGCTGACCAAGGCGTTCGGCGAGACCGCAGTGCTCGACGGCGCGAGCGTGAAGATCCACGCGGGTGAGGTCGTCGCCGTGATGGGCCCTTCGGGGTCGGGCAAGTCGACGTTGCTGCACTGCCTGGCGGGCATCGTCGCGCCGGACAGCGGGACCGTCGAGTACGCCGGCGCCGACGTGTGGGGCCTGCCGGACGACCGGCGCAGCGCCTTGCGCCGCCGGGACTTCGGCTTCGTCTTCCAGTTCGGTCAGCTCGTGCCCGAGCTGACGTGTCTGGAGAACGTGAGCCTCCCGCTGCGGCTGGCCGGCCTGGGCCGCCGCAAGTCCGAAGCCGTCGCGCGCGAGTGGCTGGACCGGCTCGAGGTCACCGACGTCGCGGCCCAGCGGCCCGCCGCCGTGTCCGGCGGCCAGGGGCAACGGGTCGCCGTGGCCCGGGCGCTGGTGACCAGCCCGCGGGTGGTGTTCGCGGACGAACCGACCGGCGCGCTCGACTCCCTCAGCGGCGAGCGCGTGCTGGAACTGCTGGTGTCGGCCGCCGAGGTCACCGGCGCCGCGGTCGTGCTGGTCACCCACGAGCCGCGCGTCGCCGCGTACTCCGACCGCGAGGTCGTCGTGCGCGACGGGCGGATCCGCGCGCTGGAACCGAGCCGGTGACCGCGCCGGTGTCGGTGCCGGCCGGCCGGCCGGAGCGCACCAGCCGGCGCCGCGACTTCGCGCTGGGCGTGCGGCTCGCGGTCGGCGGTGGCCGCACGTCGTGGATCCGCTTCGCGCTCGGCACCTTCGGCATCGGGCTCGCCGTCACCGTGCTGCTGCTGTTCGCGTCGATCGGCCACGTGCTGCGCGACCAGGACGCGCGCGTCGGTTCCGGCCTGCCGGACACCACCGCGATCGCCGGGGTCAGCCCCACCGAGTTCGTCCGCGCCGACCTGTCCTACCGCACCCGCCTGATCGAGGGCGCGTACCTGCACGGCACCGGCCCGGCCTCGCCCGTTCCGCCGGGCCTTTCGCGACTGCCCGGAGCCGGCGAGATCGTGGTCTCCCCCGCACTGGCCGACCTGCTGCACGCGGACCCCGGCCTCCGGGCGCGGTTCCCCGGAACGATCGCCGGCACCATCGACCGTGCGGGATTGCGCGGGCCGGCCGACCTGGCGTTCTTCGCCGGCAGCGGCCCGCTGCCCCCGGCCGCGGAGTTCGGGCCGCGCGCCCAGTCCGTCTACTCCTTCGGCAGCAGCGCGCCACAGACCTCGACCGACCCGACGCTGCTGCTCCTGGCGATCCTCTCCGGCGTCGCGGTGCTCGTGCCGGTGCTGATCTTCGTGTCGGTGAGCAGCCGAATCGCGGGCGCGCAACGCGATCGCCGGCTCGCGGCGCTGCGCCTGGCCGGCGTGGGCGGCCGGCAGGTCCGGCGGATCGCGGCGGCCGAGACGCTGGTCGGCGCCGCCGCCGGCCTCGTGCTGGGCGCGGTGGCGTTCCTCGGGGTGCGGCAGCTGACGCCGAGCTTCGAGCTGCTCGGCTGGAGCGCGTACGCCGAAGACGTCGTGCCCTCACCCCTGTTCACGGTGCTGATCGTGCTGCTGGTCCCGGCGCTGGCCGTCGGCACGGTGCTGGTTTCCTTGCGCCGCACCATCATCGAACCGCTCGGCGTGGTGCGCGAAGCCAAACCGGTGCGCCGGCGGTTGTGGTGGCGGGTCGTGCCGATCGGGCTCGGCGCCGCCCTCCTGGCCCTGTTCGCGCCCGGTGCCGAACCCGGCTCGGTCCCGTGGATCGCCGTCGTCGCGACCGGCTCGGCCGCGCTGCTGGCCGGAGTGCCGGCGATCCTGCCCTGGCTGCTGGAACCCGCGGTCGGCCGGCTGCGGGGCGGCTCGCCGTCGTGGCGGCTGGCCACGCGCCGCCTCCAGCTCGACAGCGGCACCCCGGCGCGGGTGGTCTGCGGCGTGGCGGTGGTGCTGGCCGGATCGATCGCGCTGCAGCTCGTGCTGCTTTCGATGACCCCGCCCAGCGGCGCTCCGTCGACCGGCGACGACTGGGTCACCGTGGCCACGACTCCCGCGGCCGCCGGCCGGGTCGCCGCCGACCTGGCCCACGCACCGGCGGCCCGGCAGTTCGGCCTCGCGACCCAGGTGCGAGCGCTCGCCCCGGACGGCGCGAGCCGTCAGACGATCACCGTCGCCTCGTGCGCGACCATCGAACGCGTCCTCGACGTGCGCGCCTGCGCCGACGGTGACGCGTTCCTCCCCCGGTACGGGACACCGAGCACACTCGATCCCGGCACCACGCTGACCCTCGTCGGGGAGCACGACCAGGCCGCGCACCCACGGGCGCTCGGCACGTTCACGCTGCCGGCCAAGCTCACGCCCGTGGCTCAGCGGAACTCGACCGGGCCCGGGCCGTACGTCGGCGAAGTGCTGCTGACGCCGGCCGCCGCCGCGAAGCTGACCCCGCCGGCGGATTCGAGCGCCGAAGCGTGGGTGCGGGTTCCCCCCGGCCAAGCGGGCGCCGCCGACCTGATCGCCGCCGCGGTCGGTGACCTGACCTGGCAGGTGTTCGTCACGGACAGCGGCAGCGACCTGCTCACGGCCGATCAGCCGACTTTCGCGCCGATCCGCAGCGCACTCGACGGCGGATCGCTGTTCACCCTGCTGCTGGCCGGGGTCAGCCTGCTCGTGCTCGCGCTGGAGCAGGTCCGTGAACGCCGCCGCCCGCTCGCGCTGCTGGCCGCGGCCGGCGTGCCGAGGTCGGTGCTGTCGCGGTCCGTGCTGTGGCAGACCGCCGTCCCGGTCGTGCTCGGCGTGCTCGTGGCCGCCGGCACCGGCGTGGGGCTCGCCGCCCTGATCACCCGCATGCTCGGCCTGAACCTGGTGGTCGACTGGGCGACGATCGGGGTGCTGTCGGGCACCGGGCTGGCGCTCGTGTTCGCGGTGCCCGCGCTGACCCTGCCCGCGCTGCGCAGCACGATGCACCCGACCTCGCTGCGCACGGAGTGAGCGCTACCCTCGCTCGTCCCTGATCGTGCGGCGCAGCCGGGGCACGCGTTCGGCGAGCGTGCGTTCGCCGCCGCGCTGGGTCGGCTGGTAGTAGTCGCGGCCGACGAGGTCGTCCGGCGGGTACTGCTGGGCCAGCACGCCTTCCGGGACGTCGTGCGGGTAGCGGTAGCCCGCGTTGCCGAGCTTCTTGGCGCCCGCGTAGTGGCCGTCGCGCAGGTGCGGCGGCACGGTGCCGGCGAGCCCGGCGCGCACGTCGGCCAGCGCGGAGTCGATCGCGGTGACCACGGCGTTGGACTTGGGCGCCGTGGCGAGGTGGATGGTGGCCTGCGCGAGCGCGAGCCGGCCCTCCGGCATGCCGATGAACTGCACGGCGTGCGCGGCCGCCACGGCCGCCTGCAGCGCGGTCGGGTCGGCGAGGCCGACGTCCTCGCTCGCGTGCACCACGAGCCGCCGCGCCAGGAATCGCGGGTCCTCCCCCGCCTCGATCATGCGGGCGAGGTAGTGGAGCGCGGCGTCGACGTCGGACCCGCGGATGGACTTGATGAAGGCGCTGATCACGTCGTAGTGCTGATCGCCGTCGCGGTCGTAGCGCACCGCCGCTTTGTCCACAGTGGACTCGACGGTCGCGAGGTCGATGGTTTTCGCCTCGGTGGCCGACGCCGCGTCGGCCGCGGCTTCCAGCGCCGTGAGCGCCCGGCGCGCGTCGCCGCCCGCCAGCCGCACGAGGTGGTCACGCGCCTCGCCGGTGAGCGTGAGCTCGCCGGCCAGGCCGCGGTCGTCGGCGAGCGCCCGTTCGAGCAGCTTCACGATGTCGTCGTCGGTCAGCGGCCGCAGCTGCAGCACCAGCGACCGCGACAGGAGCGGGGACACCACGGAGAACGACGGGTTCTCGGTCGTCGCCGCCACGAGCAGCACCGTGCGGTCCTCGACCGCGCCCAGGAGCGCGTCCTGCTGCGTCTTCGAGAAGCGGTGCACCTCGTCGATGAACAGCACGGTGTTCTCGGCGTTGTACTGCCGGCGCCGCCGCGCCTCCTCGATGACGCCGCGGACTTCCTTGACCCCCGCGGACAACGCGGACATCGCGACGAACCGGCGCCCGGTCGCGATCGACACGAGATTGGCGAGTGTGGTCTTGCCCGTGCCCGGCGGACCGTAGAGCAGCACGGACGCCGGTGCGGCACCCTCCACGAGCCGCCGCAACGGCGCGCCTTCGCGCAGCAGGTGCTGCTGCCCGACCACCTCGTCGAGCGTGCGCGGCCGCATCCGCACCGCGAGGGGCGAGCTCGCCGGGTCGGCCTGCGGTTCCGCGCCGCTGACCCCGGTGGGCTCGGGCGGCGGCCCCAGATCGGGGTTCACCGTGAAGAGTTCGTCCTGTGCCACACCGTTGACGTTAACCGACCGCCCCGACAACTCCGCTTGCCCGGCTCGCTGACCCGCGCTACCGTTGATCGTGACCGGATGAGCGAATCTGGTCACGGGGTCAAATCCCACGGGTCGAAGGAGTTGCCCATGCCTGACGAGCCGAACCGCGATCGCGCCGACCGGATCCTCGACGCGGCCGCCGACCTGCTCGTCCGCTGGGGCTCGCGCAAGGTCACGATCGAGGACATCGCGCGCCACGCCGGCATCGGCAAGGGCACTGTCTACCTCCACTGGCGCACCAAGGACCAGCTGTTCGAAGCCGTGCTGATGCGCGCGTCGATCACGCTGCTCGAGGGGTGCGCGGCACAGCTGCGCGAAGATCCGCGCGCGGTCGTGCCACACCGCTACTTCCGCGCCACGTTCCTGCTGACCGTCCGCGACCCGCTGCTGTCGGCCATGCTCGCGAACGACACCGAACTGCTGGGCCACTACGCGCTCACCGCGCGGGACACCCGGCAGGCCGCCGCGGAGACGACCGAACGCACCTGGGACGTCTGGACCAGCGGCGGATTCCTGCGCACCGACGTGGCGAACCTCCGTTTCTCCGTCGCCGCGGCGGCGAGCGGCTTCTACCTCTACGGCAACGTCAACCCCGACTACGAACACGTGACGCTCGAGAGCAAAGCCGACTCGCTCGCCCACGTGATCCGGTCCGGGTTCGAGCCGGCGGCCGAACCCGGACCGGCGGTGGTCGAAAAGGCGGCGGCCGAACTCCGCGAGGTGCTCGAGACCTACGTCTCGGCCTGCCGCGCGGCGATCTACCCAGGGAGCACCACCACCGAGGCCGGCTGATCCCGGCCCGTCCGACAGATTGGGGCTGTCGCACCATGAGCACCGCACTTCCCGAAGCCTGGACCATCCACGAAGGACAGTTCTGGCTCCGGGGCGAGCACCCGGAGAACCCGGTCGAGTACAAGCCCGAGCTGGGCACGTGGAACGTCTACGGGCACCCCGAGGCGCTCGCGATCCTCTCGGACCCGGCGACGTTCTCGTCCGCCACCACGCGGATCATGCCCGAGGAGACCCTCGGGGACATGAAGGAGCTGACCGCGGGGAACCTGCTGCAGATGGATCCCCCGCTGCACAACAAGATGCGCAAGCTCATCAGCCGCGCCTTCACGCCGAAGGTCGTCGCCGACCTCGAACCGCGGATCGCGGAGCTGACCCACGAGCTGCTCGACGAAGCGAAGGGGCGCGACCGCCTCGAACTCGTCGCCGACCTCGCGTACCCGCTGCCGGTGATCGTGATCGCCGAGCTGCTCGGGGTGCCGGCGAGCGACCGGTACCTGTTCCGCGAGTGGGTGGACCGGATGTTCGAGAGCCCGGAGCAGATCTCGCTCACCGACGATTCCGAAGAGGCGCAACAGCGGCTGAAGAAACAGCTGGCCGTGAGCCACAAGTTCATCGACTACCTCGGTGAGCACGCCGACGAACGGCGGAAGCACCCGCGCGAGGACCTGCTGTCGAAGCTCGTGCTGGCGGAGGTCGACGGCGAACGGCTCAGCCGCACGGAGATCGTGAACTTCGCGCAGGTGCTGCTGATCGCCGGGCACATCACCACGACCATGCTGCTGGGCAACACCGTGCTGTGCCTCGACCTGTTCCCCGAGTGGAACGAACGCGTGCGTGCCGACCGTTCGCTGCTGCCGCCGGCGATCGAGGAGTCGCTGCGGTTCCTGTCGCCGTTCTCGGCGGTGGCCCGCGTGACCAACCGCGACGTGGAGGTCGCCGGCACCACGATCCCGGCGGACAAGATGGTGCTGTTGTGGCTGGCCGCGGCCAACCGCGACCCGCGCGCGTTCGACGAGCCGGACACCTTCAACCCGCTGCGCGAGGACATCTCCCACACGCACCTCGCGTTCTCGCGGGGCATCCACTTCTGCATCGGCGCACCGCTGGCGCGGCTGGAAGGGCGCGTGGCCGTGGACATCCTGCTCGACCGGTACCCGTCGCTGAGCACCATTCCCGGCGAAGTGCCGACGTTCCAGCCGAACCCGGGCATGACGGGGGTGAAGACGCTGCCGCTGAGCGTCTGACCGGGTTACGGCTCGTTGCGCCGCCGGCGAACACGGCTCGCCGGCGGCGCCGCAGCGGGCACAATCGGCGGATGGTGTCTTCCGTCGCGGTCCTGTCCGACATCCACGGCGTGCTGCCGGCGCTCGACGCCGTGCTCGCGGAACCCGACGTCGCGTCGGCCGACGCAGTCGTCCTGTGCGGGGATCTCGCCGCCGGGCCGCTGCCGCGGCAGACGCTCGACCGGCTCCTCGAGCTGGGCGAACGCGCGGTGTGGGTGCGCGGCAACGCCGACCGCGAGCTCGTCGACCTCGCCGGCGGCGGCACCACGGAGATCCCGGACCCGATCGCGCCGTGGGCGGCTCGGGAACTGCGCCCGGACCAGGTGACGCTGCTCGCCGGCCTGCCACTGAGCGTCACGCTCGACGTCGACGGGCTCGGCGAAGTGCTGTTCTGCCACGCGACCCCGCGCGACGACGAGGAAGTCGTGCTCGTCGACAGCCCGCTGCCGCGCTGGGCGGAGGTCCTCGACGGCGTCACCGTGGAAACCGTGGTCTGCGGGCACACGCACATGCCGTTCACGCGGCTGGCCGACCGCACCCGGATCGTCAACCCCGGCAGCGTCGGAATGCCTTACGGCACAACGGGTGCGCACTGGGCCTTGCTCGGCCCGGGGGTGCAGCTGCGCCGAACCCCTTACGACGCCGCCAAAGCGTGCGAAGTGCTGGCCGCCGAGTCGGGGTACGCGGAAATCGCGGAGTGGGCCGACTACTTCGTGCGGAATCCGGTGTCGGACGCCGAAGCGCTGCGCGTGTTCAGTCCTCGTGCCCGCGGAACGAGCGCCACATGATCGCGGCCGCGTAGGGCAGGAACTCGCGACCGCGGCGCCACAGCCACGGCACACCCTTCCCGACGAGCCAGCCGAAGTGGCTGAGCGCGCTCTGCTCCACACCGCCCGAGCACGTGAGGCTCACCGGCTCCGCCACGGCGTAACCGGCCTGCTCCAGCAGCGTCGTGAAGCCGAGGGCGAGCATGCGGTGCCCGAGCTCCGACGGGTGCAGCCGGTCGACGCTCCACGAAGCCAGCTCGTACGCGCCGGGCAGCTCGTCGAGGTTGAGGCACGGCACCCCCTCGGCCACGACGACCGCGTCGATGGCCTCGTTGAGTTCGGCCACGCGCGCGGCCAGCGCCCGCTTGATCGACGGCGGGAGGCGGAACACCTTGCTGTGGTCGTGGAACCGCACCGGGATGAGCAGGGTGTCCGCCGCGGCCAGCGTGCGGACGAGTTCGGTGAGGTCGGCGGTGATCGACTCGGCGTCGAAGTCCGGCCGCAGCGTGTCGTTCATGCCGACCACGAGCAGCGCGACGTCGGCCCGGTGCGCGAGCACGGCCGGAAGCTGTTCGGTGAGCACGTTCTTCATGCGCGCGCCCTCGAACGACGGGTTGAGGTAACCCTCGTCGTCCACGCCCAGCGCGGCGGCGACCAGGGGCCCCACCCCGCGCCAGCCGCCGCGGTTCGGCAGCGGATCGCCGAGGCCGACGGCGGTGGAGTCACCCAGCACGGCCAGGCGCCGGGCGCGGCGTGGCTCGGCGGCGGGCGCCGCGGTGGCCGGCTGCGGCGCGGGATCGGCGGGTTCGGGGAAGCGGGTGACTTCGACGCTGATCACGGTCACGCCCAAGACCATCCGGCACCGAAACTCACCTGCGGTGAGGACCAGGTAACGCCGCATGGACGGGGGCTGAAACTCTTGGCATGTCCTGTCCGCGCACCGGGGTCGGGAATGCCGGTTTCCCGCGTTCACCCGCCCGGACCGGGATCTTCCGGACGAACCGGATCAGCGGAAGGCGGGGTAGAACGCCAGGTCCGCGTGCGGCCCCAGCCGCGCCCCGAGCGCCGCCGCCACGCGCTGCGCGTGCTCGGTGATGTCGGTCAGCCGCGCGTACCCCGCGTGCCGGGCCAGCTCGCGCCACCACGTGACGAGCGCGGCTTCGCGGCTCACCGGTGTCGCGTGGCGGGTGAGGTCGAGCGTCGGGAGGGTTTCGCGGGTGATGAGCCAGACGAGGAGCAGCTCGCTGATCGTCAGGTGCGCGGCGAGCTCCTCGTCGTCGGCGAACGAGGGCCACACGGACACGACTTCGGCGCGCCAGGCGGCGATCATGGCCTCGCTCATGCCCGCCGGCAGGGCCAGCGGGCTGTCACACGAGGCGAACGGCAGCCGCAGGTAGGCCGCGTCGACGAGCGCGGTGCGGACGCGGCCGCGTTCGAAGTCGAGGAACCGGACGCCGGAGCCGGTCACGAGGTTGTTGTCCGGGCTCAGGTCCACCGGGCTGAACGCGCGGAACGACGCCGCCCGCGCTTGCAGGACGGCATGCTCGACCCGCTCGAGGATCGGCGGGGCGACGACCACGTCGAGGAGTTCCCCCAGCAGGGGCGGCACCTCGGCCGTCGCGGCGGCGAGCCCGGCGTCCTGGTTGCGGACCGGGCCGCCGAGGCGGCGCAGCAGCGCGTTGAAATCGGCTTCGCGGCTGGCGGTGCTCGCGTGCAGCCGGCCGAGCGAGCGGGCCCACGACAGCAGCGCCCGCTCCGCCGCGCGGGAATCGCGCGAGGCGAGCTTGTCCTGCAGCGTCGGCGCGCGGCCGAGGTCCTCGATCACGAGCACGCGCTGGCGGCCGTCGTGGGCGAGCAGTTCGGGGCACATGCGCTCGTCGGGCGAGAGGGCCGTGAAGAGCTGGTAGCTCACGGCTTCCTGCGCGAACGGGTCGGCCTCACCGGGTTCCGGCGGGTCCGGGTAGTGCTTGATGACGAGCGTGCGCGGCAGCGCGAACGACGACGACACGACCCTCGCGCGCACGACCGTCGCCGGTCCGCTGCCGGCGAGGTCTTCCGGGGACACCAGGGTGATCGCGCTGCCGAAGCGGCGCGAGAGCACCGCCTCGCCCGCCGCGACGGCCGCCGCGACAGTGAGCTGTCCGGCTCCTGCTCCGACGCCCGCGTCGCCGGCGGAGGAGGTGTCGACTGTCATTGGCACCGACCCTACTCGTGACTGAGCAACCATGACCACCGTGATCCGGGCAAGAAGCGGCGAACCGCGTCACCCGCGTGAAAGCGGACGTAACAACACGTCGGAACGTTGCTTGCGCCGGCGAAGTATCAGCACAATGGCCGCAGCGAGCACAATCCCGGCCAGGTTGACGAACAATTGCAACAGTGAGTAACCCGCGCGGTCCCACCGCCCCGCCACCACCGAGACCATCGCGTACCCGGCCGCCGGAACGGTCGTCACGGAGATGAACACACCCACCAGCGCCGCGGATTTCGCCGAGGTCATCGCGAGCATTCCGGCCGCGCCGGCGAGCAGCGCGACCACGAACGACACCGCGCCGACCTGGTAGACGAAGTCGACGTCGTGGTTCTGCACGATGGCCGCGGGATCGAAGATCCCGATCGCCTTCCCCAGCAGCACCACTGCCCCCGTGAGCACCATCGCCACCGGGAATCCCACGACCAGCGCGATCAGCGCCTGCCGGACCAGGTCCCAGCGGCCCAGCACGAGCCCCACGGCGATCGCGGCGAGAGGGCCGAACTCCGGCCCCACCACCATGGCGCCGACGACGGTCACCGGGGAGTCGGTGAGGACACCGACCGCCGCGAGCAGGCAGGCGATCGCGAGGAACGCCTGGAACGTCGCGTTCCAGCGCGACTCCTCCCCCGTCCGGCCCAGCAGCTCCTGCCAGACGACGGCGTCTGCGGCCTCACCGGGCGCGGCCTCTTCGGCGGCGTCGGCCGCGTCCGAGAGCGCTGTGTCGAGCGCTTCGAGGGTGATCCCGCCGGTGCGGTCGAGGCGCAGCGCGCACAGCGAGTCGACGATCTCGTCGGCCGCCTCGCGCGCGATATCGGCCTCGATGAGGTCACCCGCGGGCGTGACAGCGACGCCGCGGTGCACCACGAGGTGTGCGGTTCCGGCGTGTGCCCGCAGGAGCCCGATCGCTTCGGCTGTCTGCTCCGGCGGGCACACCGCCCTGAGGTGGAGCATCAGCTCTGCGGCTTCACCGGCTTCGCGTCGATGCCGGCTTCCTTGCGCTGCTGCGCGGTGATGGGCGCGGGCGCCGACGTGAGCGGGTCGTACCCGCCGCCGGTCTTCGGGAAGGCGATGACGTCGCGCAGCGAATCGGCCTTCGCCAGCAGCATCACGATGCGGTCCCAGCCGAACGCGATGCCGCCGTGCGGCGGCGGGCCGAAGGCGAACGCGTCGAGCAGGAAGCCGAACTTCTCCTGCGC
The DNA here is from genome assembly GCF_044452505.1 of Amycolatopsis sp. NPDC051903. Taxonomy (NCBI): domain Bacteria; kingdom Bacillati; phylum Actinomycetota; class Actinomycetes; order Pseudonocardiales; family Pseudonocardiaceae; genus Amycolatopsis; species Amycolatopsis sp. NPDC051903. Next base: position 483,699 of record NZ_JBITBT010000004.1, read on the forward strand.
TTCCTCTTCGCCGAGGCCCATCAGGGCGAACACGCGCTTCTGCACGTCGCCGCGGTGGATACGGATCGAGCCACCGCCGATCTCGTTGCCGTTGCAGACGATGTCGTAGGCGTAGGCCAGCGCGCTGCCCGGGTCCTGCTCGAACTTGTCGATCCACTCCGGGGTGGGCGAGGTGAACGCGTGGTGCACCGCCGTCCACTTGCCGCCGCCGACGGCCACGTCGTCGCCGATCTCGTCGACCGGCGCGAACAGCGGCGCGTCGACGACCCACACGAACGACCAGGCGTCCTCGTCGATCAGGCCGAGGCGGCGGCCGATCTCGTCGCGCGCGGCGCCGAGCAGCGGCTGCGCGGCGGACGTCTTGCCGGCGGCGAAGAAGATGCAGTCACCGGGCTTCGCGCCCGCGGCCTTCGCCACGTTCTCACGCTCGGCCTCGGACAGGTTCTTCGCGACCGGGCCGCCGAGCGTGCCGTCTTCGTTCACCAGCACGTACGCGAGGCCCTTGGCGCCGCGCTGCTTCGCCCACTCCTGCCACGCGTCGAGCTGGCGGCGCGGCTGGTCGGCGCCGCCCGCCATCACGACCGAGCCGACGTAGGGCGCCTGGAACACGCGGAACGGCGTGTCGGCGAAGAACTCGGTGAGCTCGGTGATCTCGAGGTCGAAGCGCAGGTCCGGCTTGTCCGAGCCGTACTTCGCCATCGCCTCGTGGTAAGTGATGCGCGGGATCGGGCGCGGGATCTCGTGGCCGATCAGCTTCCACAGCGCGGACACGATGTCCTCGCCGAGCTTGATCACGTCGTCCTGGTCGACGAAGCTCATCTCGATGTCGAGCTGCGTGAACTCGGGCTGACGGTCGGCGCGGAAGTCTTCGTCGCGGTAGCAGCGCGCGATCTGGTAGTAGCGCTCGAGGCCACCGACCATCAGCAGCTGCTTGAACAGCTGCGGCGACTGCGGCAGCGCGTACCAGCTGCCCGGCTTCAGGCGCGCGGGCACGAGGAAGTCGCGGGCGCCCTCGGGGGTGGAGCGGGTCATCGTCGGCGTCTCGACCTCGACGAAGTCCTGCTCGTCCAGCACCTCGCGCGCCGCGCGGCTCACCTTGCTGCGCAGGCGCATCGCGGCGGCCGGCCCGTTGCGGCGCAGGTCAAGGTAGCGGTACTTGAGGCGCACCTCTTCGCCGACGTCCACGCGGTCGTCGATCGGGAACGGCAGCGGCGCGGCCTCCGACAGCACGTCGAGCTCCGTGGCGAGCACCTCGATCTCCCCGGTGGGGATCTCGGCGTTCTGGTTGCCCTCCGGCCGCTTCGACACCTCACCGACGATCTTCACGCAGAACTCCGAGCGCAGCGCGTGCGCGCGCTCCGCCATCTCGCCCTCGCGGAACACCACCTGCGCGACCCCGCTGGCGTCGCGCAGATCGATGAAGATGACACCGCCGTGATCGCGCCGCCGGGCCACCCAGCCGGTGAGGGTGACGGTCTGGCCGGCCTGCCCGGCACGCAGGGTGCCGGCTTGATGAGTGCGGAGCACTGCGACTGCTCTCCTTAGCCCACGGGTTCGTCGACGGGTTTTCGCCGAACACAGAGGCTAACGAACGACCCCGCGAGGGCGGCGACCAGGTTTGACTCATTCCCGGCAGGGGTGGTGACGGGCGCGGGTGACGCCTCCGGCAGCGGAGATTCGTGTGCCGGCGGGTCCTCGCCGAGCTGTCGTGAGGCGGCCACAACCCCCGCCGTCCCAGGGGCGTCCCTCGTCCAGCGTGTCCGCCGCCACCGGCAAGATCGGCGAGATGGCCGGCGGGGTGCCGAACTGTCCACGAGTCGGGCGCGGTGTGGACAACGTCGGCGGGACACAGCCGAGCGAGCGCCGCCGAGGGGATGGAACTGATCTCCCGGGGCATGGCGGTGACCCGGCTGTCGGGGGGCGTCGCGGCCGGGTCACCGCCCCTGGGCGCGCCGGCCGGGGAAGGCCGGGCGGCGCGCTCAGAGCAGGCGCAGCTGTTCGGAGGACGGGGGCGGGCCTTCGGCGCGCGGCGCCGGGACCTCCGGTTCGGCTGCGGTGCGGGGGTTGTAGCCCGTCTCGCGGGCGAGGCCGTGGCGGCGCAGCAGCGGGCCGACGCGTTCGCCGAGCAGGGCGCGGTAGCCGCGGTCGGCGTAGGCGCCGCGGGAGTACAGGCGTTTGTAGCGGGGCACCAGCTGCGGGTGGTGGCGGCCGAGCCAGGAGGCGAACCACTCGCGCGCGCCGGGGCGCAGGTGCAGCGGGATGACCGTGACGCTGTCGGCGCCGGCGTCGGCCAATTGCGTGAAGAGGGCGTCGAGGGCTTCGACTGAGTCGGTGAGGTACGGCAGCACCGGGGCGACCAGCACCGAGCACGGCAGGCCGGCCGCGCGGGCCTTGCGGACGAGGTCGAGCCGCGCCTGCGGGCTCGGGGTGCCGGGTTCGAGCCGGCGCTGCAGTTCGCGGTCGAGCAGGGCGATGGACACGGCGAGGCTCACCGGCACGTCCTTCGACACCGACTCGAGCAACGGCAGGTCGCGGGCCATGACCGTGCCCTTGGACAGGATCGACAGCGGCGTGCCGGAGTCGGCGAGCGCGCGGATGATGCCGGGCATGAGGCGGTAGCGGCCTTCGGCGCGCTGGTACGGGTCGGTGTTGGTCCCCATGGCGACGTGCTCACGCTGCCAGCTCGGCCGTTTCAGTTGCGCCGCAAGCACTTGCGGCGCGTTGACCTTCACCACGACCTGGGTGTCGAAGTCGTGGCCGGCGTCGAAGTCCAGGTACGTGTGGGTGTTCCGGGCGAAGCAGTTGTGGGACACCATGCCCTCGGCGATGAAGTCGCCGGTGCCGGTGGTGATGTCGAACAGCGGCAGCTCCAGGCCGAGCGCTTCGACCGACGCGACGGTGCGCCGCACGGAACCGATGGTGGTGCCGTCGAGAGAGCGCTTCCACGCGACGGCCGGGTCCGTCAAGTGCAGGAACCGCAGCACTTCCCCGGCGCCGCCGGTCAGCCGCGCCTGGCGCCGGCCCGGGTAGCGGCGGTGGCCGACGGTGTCGTACTCGAACGAAAACCGGTCCAGCGCCGCGAACATCGCGTCGACGACGTCGGTTTCGTCGTGGGCGATCGACAGCACGCCCCGCCGGTACGCACCCGCCAGGTCGAACAGCCCCGCGAGGAACCCGCGCGACCAGTGCGCGTCGGGTTCGGCCGGGAGCCGCATGAACCCCACGGACGAACCGAAGTCGGGCAGGTACCGCAACGCGCGCGCCGCCGCGTCGGCCTCCGCCGCGAAGCCGCCGGAGCGCAGCATCCCGCACAGGTACCCGGCGCGGTAGCCGAGCGTTTCGTCGGGCGTGCGCACGAACCGGCCCCCGCCGACGAGGTCACCACCCACCTCGAGGTGCGGCCGCTGTGCCGCGCCGAGCTTGCTGCCCGTCACGTACTTCCAGCCCCGCGCACCGAGGAACCGGTGGTCCGGACCGGTGACGATCGCCGTGCCGTCGTCGAGCGTCACGCGGTAGGCCGCGCGCACCGTCGTCCAGTGCGCGAGCACCTCCGTGGGCACCAGCCGCCGCGCGACGCCGTGCCCGCGCGTGCCGAAGATGAGATCCCCGACCTTCAACTCCGAGATCGGCTTATGCCGACCGTCGGCCATCAGGACGGGCGTGCTGCCTTCAACGCAATATGTGCAGGCATGGGAACACCCCCGGTAGGGGTTCACCGTCCACCGGAACGGCACCTGGGACCCCTCGGCCACCCGGTTCAGCACCGACTTGGCGTGCACCTCGTGAAACGTGACGCCGTCGAATTCCGGTGACCGCACCGACCGCACCAGGCCGTCCAGCCCGGGCAGGCTGGGCTCGCCCTCCCCCGCTCGTTGTCGTTCCCATCGCACTCACCCAGTCGAACACATGTTCTAACCGGTGTCAAACAGGTGTTCGAACGCTCAGGTCAGCGTGACGCGACCCTCCAGTAGCGCCACACGCTCAACCTCGGCCAAGCACACAGGGTGATCACCCGTGACCTCATCGGGCCGAGCTCGGGTAAACCGCCCCTGTTCAACCTGCGTGCGTCTAGCTTAGTTTTATGATCAACAGACTTCTGTTGGCCGCGACCACGTTCACATCGATGGTCTCGTTGCCGACATTCGCGCCGAACGCGAACACGGTCGCCGCCCACGACCCGGCGATCAGCATCGTCGCTCCACACTGCGAGCTCCAGACGGGCAACACATACCTGAGAACCTCCGGCGCGAAGATGGTCGTCGGGTTCAAGCCGAAGTTCAGCTGTTCGGAACCGATGGACACGATCTCGCTGACCGGCCAGATGTTCGCCGTGGTCAACGGGAGTACGGCTGCACGCGGCGACGCTCCGACTTCGACCAACGCGGGTCAGGTCTCAGTGGAGAACAAGCGGATCGGCTTCAACTGCTCTGGCGACGCCGCGACCACCTGGTTCGGGCGAGCGACGGTGAGCGCGGTGTGGCACGGAATTCCGCAGGCGGCGACAGTCGAAAGCCCGAAAGCCACGCTGGCCTGCGGAGCATAGGATTTCGGCATGCAAGTGACCGAGGGATACCACGGCTCTGGGAACGTCATCGCCGTCGAGTCGCCGGTGTACTTGATCGAGTTCTGGACGCGGAACGCCGGCGAAAGCAACGAACACTGGACGGTGACCGAGCACGAGCTGACGCGCTGCACGGCTGCCGAAGCACTGGAGTGGGCGGCCCGAAACAATCCCGTTGGAGGCGATGCCGTTGTCTACGCGTGTCAGCGTCAGCCAGTCGGCTCTCCCCATTCGGAAGTGCACGTGCTTCTCGCAGGTACCGACCCGAGCAGGCAGCCTTCGCACTCGGTGTCCCTGGACTGGTCCACGCCGTGACCACCACGCGGTGCTTGACGCCACACCTGTACCTACGAGGCCATGGTGAAACAGCACAACCCCGCCGGGGCACGACGACCCCGGCGGTGCCGCCGAGCGAACCTCACACCGGGAACCGCTCCAGCGCCCTGATCTTGTTCGTCGCGTCCAGGGCGGCGACCTTGTACGCCTCCGAGAGGGTCGGGTAGTTGAACACGGCGTCCACCAGGTAGTCGACGGTGCCGCCGCAGCCCATGACGGCCTGGCCGATGTGGACGAGGTCCGTGGCGCCCGTGCCGAAGACGTGGACGCCCAGCAGGGTGCGGTCCGCGGTGGACACGAGGAGCTTCAGCATGCCGTAGCTGTCGCCCGAGATCTGGCCGCGGGCGAGTTCGCGGTAGCGCGCGATGCCGACCTCGTAGGGCACCGACGAGGACGTCAGCTGCGCCTCCGTGGCGCCGACGTACGAGATCTCCGGGATCGTGTAGATGCCGATGGGCTGCAGCGCCCCGAGGCCGTTCGACGGTTCGCCGAACGCGTGGTACGCCGCGACCCGGCCCTGGTCCATGGAGGTGGCCGCGAGCGCGGGGAAGCCGATGACGTCGCCGACGGCGTAGATGTGCGGGACCTCGGTGCGGTAGTGCTCGTCGACGGCGAGGCGGCCGCGTTCGTCGGCCAGCAGGCCCGCGTTCCCGAGCGCCAGGTCGCGGGTCATGCCCTGGCGCCCGGCCGAGTACATGACCGCGTCGGCCGGGATGCGCTTGCCGCTGACGAGCGTGGTGACGGTGGCGTCGGCCGACACGGCGACGTTGGCGACCTTCTCGCCGAAGCGGAAGGTGACGCCCAGATCGCGGAGTTGAAATTTCAGCGATTCCACGATTTCCGGGTCGCAGAAGTCGAGCATCTGGTCGCGCTGCTCGACCACCGTCACGCGCGAACCGAGCGCCGCGAACATCGACGCGTACTCGATCCCGATCACGCCCGCGCCCACCACCACGAGCGACGACGGGATCTCCTCCAGCCGCAGGATCTCGTCGGAGTCGAGCACGCGCGCGGCGTCGAAGTCGACGTGGTTCGGGCGCGCCGGGCGGGTGCCGGTGGCGATCACGACGTGGTCGCCGGTGATCATCGTCCGGTCGCCCGGGTGCTTGCCCTCGACCAGCACCGTGTGCGGGTCGGCGAACGAGCCCGTGCCCGGCACGAGATCGATGTGGTTGCGCAGCAACTGGGCCCGCACCACCTGGACCTCGCGCCCGACCACGTGCTGCGTGCGCGCCATCAGGTCGGCGATCGTGATGTCCTGCTTCACGCGGTAGCTCGCGCCGTAGAGCTCGCGCTGGTTCATCCCCGTCAGGTAGAGGACGGCTTCGCGCAACGTCTTCGACGGGATCGTGCCGGTGTTCACGCACACCCCGCCCACCATGTCGTGGCGATCGACGACCGCCACCTTCTTGCCCAGTTTCGCGGCCGCGATGGCCGCTTTCTGCCCCCCGGGGCCCGAGCCGATGACGATCAGTTCGTACTCGCGTTCGCTCACGATCACAGAGCCTGCGCACCCGGCCCGTGCTCCGCAAGCCCGGGGCGCGCGTCGCCGCCGGGGATTTACGCCGTGTTCGCGCGGGCGTGGGCCGGACGGCGCAAGATCCCCCGGCCGCCGCGCGCGGGACTAGCGTGCCTGCTCAGGAGGGCACCACGGGATGCTGCACGTCTCGCTGCTGGGAGAGCAGTCGGTCACCGACGGTGCGACCGGGCCGGCGCTGACCCGGTCGCCGCGGGCGATCGCGCTCGTCGGCTTCCTGGTGACCCACGCCGGGCTGCCCCAGCCGCGGCAGCGGATCGCGGCGCTGTTCTGGCCCGACTCGTCCGACGCGCAGGCCCGCACGAACCTGCGCCGCGAGCTGCACCACCTGCGCCAGGTCCTCGGCGAGGAGTCGGCGCTGCTCGTGACGGCCCAGGACCTGTCGTGGCACGACACCCCGAGCTGCCGCGTCGACGTGCGCGTCTTCGACGCCGAACGCCGTGCCGCAGCAGCAACCACGCGCGACGAGGAAGTGGTCGCCCACGCGGGCGCCGCGCTGGCCGAGTACCGCGGCGAGCTGATGCCCGGCCTGGCCGACGACTGGCTCGACGCACCGCGCGCCGAGCTCGAACAGGACTGCGTGGCGCTGTGCGACCTCCTCGGCGACGCCCAGGCGCGCCTCGGCGACCTCGCGGGTGCGGCCGAGACGGCCCGGCGCCGGATCCGCCTGCGGCCGCTGGAGGAGGTCGGGTACCGGACGCTGATGGGGCTGCAGGCCGAGCTCGGTGACCGCGCGGGTGCCGTGAGCACCTACCACCGGTGCGCGGCGGTGCTCGAACGCGAGCTGGGGGTGGTGCCCGACCGCGCCACCCAGGCAGCACTGCGGCGGCTGCTGGCCGACCCCGCGCCGGGCCGCGACGGGTTCGAGTCCCGGCTCGTCGGCCGCGCCCGCGAGTTCGCGCTCCTGCGCGAACTGTGGCGGAAGGCGGCGGGCGGGCAGCCGTCCGTCTCGCTCGTGCGCGGCGACCCCGGGGTCGGCAAGACGCGGCTCGTGGTCGAGCTGGCGCGGCTCGCGCGCAGCCAGGGCGCGGTGGTGGCGGGGACGCAGTGCTTCGGGACCTCGGGGCGCCTCGCGCTCGCGCCCGTCGCCGACTGGCTGCGCAACCCCGTGCTGCAGCCGGCCCTGTCCGCGCTCGCCCCGGTGTGGCGCGCGGAGGTCGACCGGCTCGTGCCCGCCGGCAAGACGGGCGGGCCGCCGCCGGTCGTGCGCGCCGTCGCCGACGCCTGGCAGCGGCACCGCTTCTTCGAAGGCCTCGCCCGTGCGCTCACCGGCGCCGGCCGGCCGACGCTGCTCGTGCTCGACAACGCGCACTGGTGCGACCAGGAAACGTTGGTGTTCCTCCTCTTCTGCCTCGGCCTCGAACCGCGGGCCCCGCTCCTGCTCGCCGCCACGCAGCGCACCGACCCCGGCGACGGCGCGCTGGCCGGCTGGACCGAACGGCTGCGCGCCACCGGCCGGCTGACCGAAGTGGATCTGACCCCGCTCGACGCGCCCGACACCGCGCGGCTGGCCGAATCCGTCTCCGGCCGGCGGCCCGAGGACGACGAGCTGGCGCTGCTGCACGCCGCGACCGGCGGCTTCCCGCTGTCGGTGGTGGAGGCGCTGCGCTCTGGCGGCGCCGGGCCGCCCGGCGACCTCGCCGCGGTGCTCGAAGCCCGGCTCAAACAGCCGGCCCCGCAGGCGCGTGAGCTCGCCGGGCTCGCGGCGGCCGTCGGGCGGGACTTCACGCTCGACCTGCTCACCGAGGCGAGCGACCTCGACGCCGGGGCCGTGGTGCGCGCCGTCGACGAACTGTGGCGGCTGCGGATCCTGCGCGAATTCCGCGACGGCTACGACTTCTCCCACGACTTGCTGCGCGATACCGCCTACCAGCAGGTGAGCCGGCCGCGCCGCTGGCTGCTGCACCGCCGGCTCGCCCAGAGCCTCGAACTGCTGCACCCCGGCGACACCGGGTCCGTGTCCGCGCAGCTGGCCGAGCAGTACGCTCGCGGCGGACGGCCGGACCGCGCGGTCGCGTACTACCGCCGGGCCGCCGGGCTGGCCGCGGGCACGTTCGCCCACGGCGAGGCGATCCGGCTGCTACGCGAAGCGCTGGCGCTGCTGGCCGACGCGCCCGCCGGGCCCGAGACCGACCGCCGCGAGCTCGAGGTGCTCGAAGCGCTGTCAGGCCCCCTCAACGCCCGGCTCGGCTACTCGTCCGCCGAGTTGCAGCGCACGCTCGAACGCTCGATCGAGCTCTCGGAACGCTTGGGACAGCGCGATTCCACGCTCGTCGGCCTCGTCGGGCTGTGGACGTCGAGGTTCGTGCAGGGCCGCACGGCCCGAGCGCACGAAGCCGCGATCCGCGCGCTCGCCCTCGTCGACGGGAGCACCAAGGACGAGCTGTCCGGATCCGCGCACTTCGCGTTCGCGGGCTCGTCGGTGAGCCTCGGGCGCCCGGCGGAGGCGTTGCGGTACTTCGACGTGGCCGCTCGGCTGACCCGCGGAGCGCCGTCGCTGCCGATCGGCACGCGGCCCGAGGTGCACAGCCCCGCGTGGGCCGCGCACGCGCACTGGCTGCTGGGGCACGACGACGAGGCCCTGCGGAAGTGCCGTGAGGCCGTGGAGATCGCGCGGACGTACCCGCACCCCTACAGTCTCGCCGTCGCGCTCGCGTACGCCGGGATCACGCACCAGATGTGCGGTGATCGCGAGCGGGTGTCGGCCGTTTCCACCGAACTGCGCGAATTGTGCGGCCGTTACGGCTTCGCGTACTACCGCGAGTGGGGCCTCGTGCTCAGGGGGTGGGCGCGCGGGGACCGCGTCGGGCTCACGGACGCGCAGCGCGGCATCGCCAACCTCAAAGCCGAGGGTTCCCTGGCGCGCATGCCGTACTGGCTCGCGCTGCAGGCCGACCTGATGGCGCGCGACGGGCGGCCCGGCCCGGGTCGCGCCGCGCTCGACGCCGCCCTCGTCGTCGGCCAGGCCCGCGACGACCTGTGGTGGCTGCCCGAAGTGCTGCGGCTGCGGTCCGCTTACGACACCCCGGAACGCGCGCAGCTGCGCCTGAAGTCCGCGGTGGAACTGGCTGCCGCGCAAGGCAGTACGACGCTGCGGCTGCGCTGCGAACGCGACCTCGAACGCCTCGCGGACTGAAGCCGAACGCTGCGCGAACGCCCCCTGCCTAGCTTCGGTGGCACAGGCAGCCCGACCGGGGTGAGCCGTTCGGAAATCAGGGAGAAACCGCATGACCACCATCACCGCACCGTTCCCGGAACTCGCCCTCGCCCTGCGCGGCGCCCTCCTGACGCGCGGCGACGACGGCTACGAGCAGGCGCGGGCCGTCTACAACGGAATGATCGACAAGCACCCGTCCGCCATCGCTTTCTGCCGCGACACCGCCGACGTCATCACGTGCGTGAACTTCGCCCGGGAGAACCACGTCGACCTCGCCGTGCGCGGCGGCGGCCACAACGCCGGCGGGCTCGGCATCGCCGACGACGCGCTCGTGGTCGACCTCTCCGCGCTGCGCAGCACGACGGTCGACCCCGAAACGCACACCGTGCGCGTCGACGCCGGCTGCACGTGGGGCGACGTCGACCACGCGACCGTCGCGTTCGGCATGGCTACCCCCTCAGGGATCATCTCCTCCACCGGCGTCGCCGGGCTGGCCCTCGGCGGCGGCATCGGCTACCTGGCCCGGCGCTTCGGCCTGACGGTCGACAACCTGCTGTCCGCCGACGTCGTCCTGGCCGACGGCAGCTTCGTGCACGCCAGCGAGAAATCGCACCCGGACCTGTTCTGGGCGCTGCGCGGCGGCGGCGGAAACTTCGGAGTGGTCACGTCGTTCACGTTCCGCTGCCACGACATCGGCGAGCACGGCACCGTCATCGCCGGGCCGGTGCTCTACGCGCTGGAAGACACCGAAGACGTCCTGCGCTGGTACCGCGAACTGATGCCGTCGCTGCCCGAAGAGCTCAGCGGCTGGTTCGGGTTGCTGACCATCCCGCCCGCACCGCCGTTCCCGGAGGAGCTGTGGGGCCGCAAGGCGTGCGGCATCGTCTGGTGCTACACGGGTTCCCACGCCCGAGCCGACGAGGTGCTGGAACCGGTGCGTTCCTTCGGTTCGCCGCTGGTCGTCGGGCTCATGGAGATGCCGTTCACGGCTCTGCAGAGCGCGTTCGACGCCCTGTACCCCTCGGGCCTGCAGTGGTACTGGCGGGCCGACGTCACCACGGAGATCTCCGACGAGGCGATCGCGATCCACCGCCGCTTCGGGGAAGCCCTGCCCACCGGGCACTCGTCCATGCACCTGTACCCGATCGACGGCGCCGCGGCCCGAGCCGCCCCCGACGCCACGGCGTTCCCGTACCGCGACGGCGGCTGGTCCGGTGTGATCGTGGGTGTCGATCCCTCACCCGACAACCGCGAAGTGATCACCCGCTGGACGAAGGACTACTGGACCGAGCTGCACCCGACCTCGGCCGGTGGCGCGTACGTGAACTTCATGATGGAAGAGGGCGACGACCGCGTCCGCGCCGCCTACCGCGGCAACTACGAGCGGCTGGCCCGGGTGAAGGAGCGCTACGACCCGAAGAACCTGTTCCACATCAACCAGAACATCCGGCCTGCCGGCGGGTGATTCCGGGGTGCGGGGGCAGCTGCGGTGCGGTGGTCGGGGCCGCACCGCAGCACTCCGGTCTTGCCCCGGCCCGCGGTGGGTTCACGAACGCAGCGCACCGCGGCGGCGCTGGACGTCCGTGACGGTGTCCAGGCCCGAGTCCAGCTCCGCTCGGAGCACCGTGAGCTGCTGGGTGGCGAGTTCCGCGCCCAGCAGCTCTTCCGCGCGTCCCTTTTCCAGCTCCGCCAACGCGTCCCACGGTGTGGCCGCCAGCTCGCCGACGGCCGTGCCGGGCTCCGGCGGCGTCAGGCCTTCGGCGACGCCCGCGCGGCCGGCCGCCAGCAATGCGGCGACGACGAGGTGCGGCTGGGCGTCCGCGCCGGCGAAGCGGAACTCAAGGCGCGGCGCTTCGGCGCGGCCGCACAAGCGTACGGCGGCGGTGCGGTCGTCAGGGCCCCACCGCAGCACGCGGGGCGAGAACGGCGCGGTGCGCAGGCGGACGTAGCTGTTCCACGTGGGTGCCCACAGCGCCGTCAGTGCCCGGGCGTCACGCAGCACACCGGCGAGGAACGCACCGAGGCCGAACGGGAAGCCGGCCGGTCCGTCCGGTGTGGACAGTGAGAGGTGGACGTGGCACGAGTTGCCCTGGCCCGTTTCCGGGGCGGCGAGGTAGTCCGCCCGCGCGCCGTGCGCCGCGGCCGTGCGGCGCGTGAGCAGCTGGAGCAGCAGGGCGTCGTCGCACGCGGACAGCGCGTCGCGGTGGCGCAGCACGACCTCGTACTGGCCGGGGTGGCATTCGGCGCGGGCGGATTCGACGCCGAGCCCCGCCGCGGCCGAGCGCAGGTCCGCGAGCAGCGGCGCCAGGCGTTCGGTGCCGCCCACCGCGTAGTCCACGCCGTGGCCCGTCAGCGGCACGCCGTCGGCGTCGCGGAACACGACTTCGTGCTCGAGGCCGACGGACGGCACCAGCCCCAGTTCTTCGAGTTCGGCCAGCTGCCTCCGCAGCACCGTGCGCGGCGCGAGGTCCGCCGGTGCGCCCGAAGGCAGTTCGGCGTCGCACACCACCGCCCACGTGCGATCCCCCAGCGGGACGGCCGACGCGGCGTCGGCGCGGATCCGCAGATCGCCGAAGCCACCGAGGTACGGCTGCAGGACGTCGTTGCCCGGCAACGGATCCCGCTCCGGCGTCCACGCGAAGACGTAGCTGCACACGCCGTAGCCGTCGTCGAGCACCTCGGCCGCGAACGGCGCTTCGAGCTCCACCGCGGCGAACCGCGCGTGCGGATCGGGTACGAGCAGCACGAGCCGCGTGCCGGCTTCGGCGAGCACGCGCCGCAGCACCGCCGCCGCGGCCGAGCCCGCCTCGGCGCGCACCGCGAGGGAGCGCGCGCCGACGGGCCGGTCGAACGGCGTCACCACGCGCCGTCCGGATCGGGCGCGTGCAACGGGTTCGGCACGCGGCCCCAGCGCACGTCGAACTCGTCGTCGCGCTCCACCTTGTCGAAACCCTGCCCCGCGAAGTGCTCGCGGTTGAGGGTGACGCGCTCGACGTCCGGCGCGAACAGCAGGCAGGCGTCGAACCGCTCGGCCACGTCCGGGTTCTCGTCGCGGTAGCGGCCGACGACCGCGCGCACCAGCGCCCAGAAGTCCGCGCGGGCCAGGCCGAGGTCGTCGAGCAGGACCTCGGCCCAGAACCGCAGCTGGCCGGAGAACACGGAGCTGAACAGCGACTGCGCGAGCAGGTGGGCGGGCCAGCGCAGCATGTCGGCACCGGCCTCGGGCGGCAGGTCCGCGTAACAGGGCAGCTCTTCGTCGAGCAGGTCCACGCCCTGCGCGAAGTCCTTGATCGCCACCCGCACCGGCCGGCCCTCGCCGTCGACGACGAGGATCAGGTTCTGGCCGTGGGGGCAGAACCCGACGCCGTAGCGCAGCAGCCACTGCAGCAACGGCGTGAGCAGCAGGTCGAACAGGCGCGAGAGCCAGGCTTCGGCGCCGTCGCCGGAGCGCGTGATCAGCCGGGTCAGCACGGTTTCGCCCGCCGCGTCGCGGTAGGGCAGCGCGGCGAACGAGATCGCGTGCTCCCCCTCGGCCAGCGTCGCGACGAGCGGCTCGCGCCACAGCGCGCCAAGCGTCTCGTGGAACCGGTACGGCAGCTCCTCCAGCGCGCCGAACAGCGGGTGGCGCACGGACACGCTCGCCACCTCGCCGAGCAGGGAGAAGCGGTACTTCTCCGACAGCAGCGGGTCGGCCGCGTCGATCCGGCGCAGCCACTCGGTGACCGACGGCCCCGCGAGCGTCGCCGCGGAGTTGAGGCCGCGGTAGACGAGCGTGTTGCGCACGGACACGGCGGTTTTGACGTCGTGGCGCCCGGGGCGGCTGCGGTTGGCGAGCGTGCGCACCGTCTGGTGCGGCCGGTAGGCGTCGGCGCTCGCCCCCAGCTCGACCACCCGGCCGGTGGCCAGTTCGGCGGCGTAGAGCGTGCCGAGGATCTCGTCGGCTTGCCACGGGTGCACGGGCACCCACACGTAGTCGGCCGGATCGCCGACGGCGGCGACGCGCGCCCTGAACTCCTCGCGCTGCGCCGCGTCCAGCTCGCCGCCCAGCAGCCCGGCGGCGTCGAGTCCGGCGACACTGCGGAACTGCGCGAGATCGCGGTGCACGGCGTACCACCGCAGGTGCACCTCGGCACCGGCCTCCGGGGCGTAGCGGGCGCGATCGGGCGCGGAGAAGCCGACGCGGCCCTTGTTGAGCACGAGCCGCGGGTGGCCGGTGAGGTGCCCGTCGGCGAGGTTGTAGTCCATCGTGGACAGTTCGGCGGCCGTCGGCGCCCGGCGCAGCCGCGCCGCTTCGTTGGTGACGGTCGCGGTCAGCTCGGCCAGGACGTCGGCGAGCCGCAACCCGGTGAGCCCCAGCGTTTCGCGCGCGTCGACGACCAGCGTGCGCGGGTCGTCCGCGGGCGCTTCGGCGCCGTTCTCACGCCGCACGGCGCTGCCCGGCAGCACCGTCCACGATTCGAACGCGCCGCGGCGGGCCTCGAAGCGGTACGAGACGCTGCCGGGCAGCTCGAGGTGCCACGTGCGGTGCCCGGCGCGGGCCGGTTCGCCGGGCCGCGGCCGCAGCATCGCCTCGTAGGACAGTTCGCCGAGCACCTTGTGCGTCACGAGCGAACCGGCGGCCCGCCAGGCGGCGGCTTCGGTCAGGGTCACTGCTCCTCCGGGTCAGCTAGGCCGAACGTGGTGAACGCCGTGCGTTCGGGCAGGTCGTAAACGGCCTTGCCGCACACGGAGTTGAGGATCGCCGCGGCGCGCCAGGCGCCGAGACCGAGGTCGGGCGCGCCGGGGCCGTGGGTGTGGCGCTCGGCGTTCTGCACGAACACCGAGCCGGGCACGCCGGCGCCGAGGGCCAGCCGGTTGTCGGCTTGAACGATGAGCCGTCCGCGGCCGTCGCGTCGCACGTCGAGTTCACGCAGCAGGGGCTCGGTGGGCGTTTCCGCGTAGCCGGTCGCGGCGACGACGGCGTGCGTGCGGTGCGTGGCGGTGCGGCCCTGTTCGACGTGCCGCAGGCCCAGCTCGATGCCGTGCGCACCGGGGGCGGCCGAAACCACCTCGACGCCGGGGGTGAGCGCCGCGCCGGGCCAGCCGCCGCCGATGCTGCGGCGGTACAGCTCGTCGTGGATCGCGGCGATGGTCTCGGCGTCGATCCCCTTGTACAGCTGCCACTGCGCCGGCAGCAGCCGGTCGCGAACCGCTTCGGGCAGTCCGTGGAAGTACGCCGTGTAGTCCGGGGTGAACTGTTCCAGGCCCAGCTTCGAGTACTCCATCGGCGCGAACGCCGGTGTGCGCGCGAGCCACCGCAGACCGTCCACAGTGGAGCGCGAGCGCAGGAGGTCGAGGAACACCTCGGCGCCCGACTGCCCCGAGCCGACCACGGTCACCGTCTCCGCGGCCAGCAGCTCCGCGCGGCGGGTCAGGTAGTCGGCGGAGTGCAGGGCGAGCACGCCCTCGTCGGCCACCAGGTCCCGCAACGGTTCCGGCACGCTCGGGCGGGTGCCGACCCCGAGCACGACCGACGCCGCGAGCACGGGCTCGGCCCCGGTGACGGTCACCTCGAACGCCTCTTCCGCTCCCACCCAGCGGATGCCGGTGACCTCGTGGCCGAAGCGGCACGCGGGCAGCCGGGCGGCGGCCCAGCGGCCGTAGTCGTCGTACTCCGCGCGCGGCAGGTGGAAGCATTCGGCGAAGTAGAACGGCAGGAGGCGGCCGCGTTCGCGCAGGTAGTTGAGGAACGAATGCCGGCTCGTGGGGTCGACGAGCGACACGAGGTCGGCGAGGAACGGCACCTGCAGCGTCGCACCGTCGACGAGCAGCCCCGGGTGCCAGCGGAACTCCGGGCGCGCGTCGAAGAACACCACGTCGAGCCGGTCGAGCGGGTCGGCCAGCGCGGCGAGCGAGAGGTTGAACGGCCCGATGCCGACACCCGCGAGGTCGAAGCGCCTCACGAGGCGACCGGGCTCTGCGGGGCGGGCGCGGTCCGCTCGGCCGCCGCGGTTTCGGCGACGCGGTCGAGCAGCGCGGCGTAGTCCTGCGCGGTGGTGTGCGGGTGCAGCAGGGTGAGCTTGAGCCACAGCTGGTTCGCCCCCTCGGGCCCGGTCGGCAGCGCGCCGCGGCCGATCACCGCGGTGCCGGCTTCCAGCAGCGTCCGGCGCACGCGCGCGACGAGGTCGTCGTCGGCTCCCCACGGGCGGAACACCACGGTGGACAGCTCGGGCCGGCCCCACGACTGCAGGTCCGGGTGGCGCTCGACCAGTTCCTCGACCTCGGCGGCGGTGGTGCAGCAGCGTTCGACGAGCGCGCCGAGACCGTCGGTGCCGAGCGCGCGGACGGTGACGGCCATGCGGAACGCGTCCGGGCGGCGCGACGTGCGGATCGAGCGGCCCAGCAGGTCGGGCAGGCCGGCTTCGGTGTCGTCGTCGGCGTTGAGGTACTCGGCGCGCACGGTCAGCGCCGAGAGGTCCGCGGCGTCGCGGGCCGCGAGCAGACCCGCCGCGACGGGTTGCCAGCCGAACTTGTGCAGGTCGAGCGCCACCGAGTCGGCCAGTTCGAGGCCGGCCAGCCGCGGGGCGAGGGTTTCGCTGCACAGGGCCAGGCCGCCGTACGCGGCGTCGACGTGCAGCCGGGCGCCGGCCAGGCGGCAGATCCGCGCGATCTCCGGCAGGGGGTCGATGCGGCCCGTGTTCGTGGTGCCGGCGGTGGCGACGACGACCGCGGACGCGCCGAGCGGCGCCAGCGCTTCGGCGAGCGCGGCCGGGATCATCCGGTCGTCGGCGCACTGCACGACGACCGGAGCCGGCAAGCCCAGCAGCCAGGCGGCGCGGGCGACGCTGTGGTGGGAGTTGGTGCCGCACACCGGGCGGACGGTGCTGCCGGTCGTTTCTCGCGCCAGCAAGAGCCCGAGGAGGTTGGACTCGGTGCCGCCGGACGTGACGACGGCGTCGGCGTTGGGGGCGCCGGGGAAGCAGAGGCGGGCGATGCCGGAGGTGAACTCGGCTTCCAGCTCGCTCGCCATCGGCGCCTGGTCCCACGAATCCATGGACGGGTTCATGGCCGCGGCGACGACGTCGGCGGCGACCGACACGGCCAGCGGCGGGCAGTGGAGGTGGGCGGCACAGGCCGGGTCCGCGGGGTCGGCGGACCCGGCGGCGAGGAGGGTGGCGTAGTCCTCCAGCGCTCGTTCGGCGCCGATCCCCGTTTTCGGGAGCGTTTTGCCGGCGCCGGAGGCTGCCAGCGCGGCGGCGACGGCGGCGGGGCCGCCGGAGGGGATGGGGCCGTTGCGTTCGGCTACGCCTGCTGCCAGGCCGCGCAGGGCCGAGGGGAGCAGAGCTGTGAGGTGGTCGGTGCCGGTGCGGCCGCCGGCCAGCCACGTTGCCGAATCTCCGCCCATGGAGCCGCCTTTCTTAGGGTAACCTTGCCTACCCTACGCAACAATACGGACACCCAGGGGGAGGGGCGACGGTGGGTGTCCGGGGCCTCTTTCAGGATGGAGGGGTTGGGAGGTGGATGCGTCGGCCATTCGTGTTCGGGGTGACCCGATGGGGCGTGAGGGACGCTGGGGTGGTGCGTGGCTTGGTGCGGTGGGTGGACGCAGCCGACTCGTCGCGCTGGCGCGCGACATCGTCGGGCGTAGGGCGCGTGGGGGCACCCCGATCTTTGAGTGTCTCTACGGTTCTGGGTCCTTTGTCAAGGCTGGAAAGCGTGCCTTGACAAAGGACCCAGAACCGTGAGGAGAGCGGGGATCGAGGTGCAGGGCGGGGGCTGGGTGCGCTGGTGAGCTGCGTAGGGCCCCGGCGGTTTGGTTGTGGTGGTGCAGGTGTGTCGGGCCGCGGCGGCTTGGTTGCGGTGGTGAAGTGCGTTGGGCCGCAGCGGTTGAGTTGCGGTGGTGCGGTTGTGTGCTGCCCCGGCGGTTTGGTTGTGGTGGTGCAGGTGTGTCGGGCCGCGGCGGCTTGGTTGCGGTGGCGAAGTGCGTTGCGCCGCGGCGGTTGAGTTGCGGTGGTGCGGTTGTGTGCTGCCCCGGCGGTTTGGTTGTGGTGGTGCAGGTGTGCGGGGCCCCGGCGGTTTCGGTGTGGTGGCGGGGTTGTGCTGCGCCGGCGGTTGCCGGCGTGGTGGCCGTGGTCAGCGCTGGGGAGCTAGGCCCTTGACCAGGTCGAAGGGGTCGTTGCCGGTGGGGAGGAGGGCGATGACGGGGGTGGTGAGGCCGTTGTCTACATAGGACTGCACCTGGTCGCGGCAGGATTCGACGCTGCCGTGGATGACGAGGGAGTCGACGACCTCGTCGGGGATCACGGTGTTGGCCGTTTTGCGGTCGCCGGCGGCCCAGGCCGCGTGCATGGGGGCGAGGGCTTCCTCGCGGCCGAGCCAGTCGTGGAACTTGGCGTAGACGGGGACGGTCAGGTAGCTGGAGATCATCATGCGCCCGAGTGCGCGGGCGGCCTCTTCGTCTTCCGTGGGGCAGACGAAGATCCGGGCGGCGAGTTCGACGTCGGGGCCGATGACGTCGCGGATCTTCGGGACGTCGGTGGCGGCGAGCCAGTTGGTGATGGCGCCGTCCGACTCGGTCGCGGCCAGGCGGAGCATGCCGGGGCGCAGGGCGGCCAGCATGATGCTCGGGGCGGGGTCCGGCGAGCGCTCGAGGCGGAACTTGTTCACGGAGAAGGTGTCGTACTTCTCCGACACCTTCTCGCCCGCAAGGGCCGCGCGCAGGAAGTGCAGGGTGTCGCGGGTGCGGGCGAACGGCTCGTCGAACGCACCGCCGTTCCAGTTCTCGACGATGACCGGCGACGAAGCACCGATGCCGAGCACGAAGCGGCCCGGGGCGAGTTCCGCGAGCGTCGACGCGCTCATGGCCAGCAGGCCCGGCCCGCGCGTGTACACCGGCACGATCGCGGTGCCCAGGCGCAGCTGCGGGGCCCACTGGCTGGCGAGCACCAACGGCGTGAACGCGTCCGTCCCGGCGGTTTCGGCGGTCCAGGCGTCCGTGTAGCCGAGGTCGGGAAGCTGCTCGATCAGCTCGCGGTGCTGGGTGAGCGGCACACCCGTGAGCGGGATGGTCAGGCCCCAGCGGTTCATGCGTTCTCCTTGTCGACGGCGACAGCGGCGAGCTCACGCAGGATCCAGTCGACCTGCGTGCGCATCAGGTTCTCCGCGACCTCCTCGGCCTGCGGCGTCATGTGGGTGGCCCCGGCGAGCGGCAGGAACACGTGCGGCCGCCCGTGGGCGAGCAGCGCGCCGGACAGCCGCAGCGAGTGCGCGGGGAACACGTTGTCGTCGGCGAGGCCGTGCACGATCAGCAGCGCGCGGGACAGCTCGCCGGCGTCGGAGATCAGCGAGTTGCGCTCGTAGACCTCGGGCGAGTCCTGCGGCTTGCCCAGGTAGCGCTCGGTGTAGTGCGTGTCGTACAGGGCCCAGTCGGTGACCGGGGCGCCGGCAACGGCGGCGTGGAACACGTCCGGCCGCCGCAGCACGGCGAGCGCGGACAGGTAACCGCCGTAGGACCAGCCGCGGATCGCGACGCGTTCGAGGTCCAGCTCGGGGTGCTCGGCCGCGGCCGCGTGCAGCGCGTCGACCTGGTCGGCCAGCGTCACCTCCGCCAGCCGGCCCGAGACCGCCCGCTCCCACTCCGCGCCGCGGCCGGGCGTGCCGCGCCCGTCGGCCACGAGCACGGCGAAACCCTGGTCCGCCAGCCACTGCGGCGTGAGGAACGCGTTGCGGCTCTGCAGCACGCGCTGCGCGTGCGGGCCGCCGTACGGGTCCAGCAGCACGGGCAGTTTGCCCTCGCTCGGTTCGTACCCGCGCGGCAGCACGAGCGCGGCCCGCAACCCCCGCTCCCCCAGCGTGAGCCACCGCAGGTTCGGCTCCACCTCGGGGTCCACAGTGGACGACGCAATCCGGCCGGTGGGCTCGCCGTCGCGCAGCACGGTGACCACCGGGCCGCTGTGCGCGAGGCTCCACTCCGTGAGCACGGTCAGCTCCGCGCTGCCCGCGCCGACGTGCACGCCGTCCGCGGCCGAGAGCTGCCGTACACCACCGTTTTCCGTGCGGTAGACGTGGATCTGCGTCGGGTCGTCCGCCGACGCCGTGAAGAGCACCTCGCTGCCGACGTGCTGCACCGCGCGCAGCTGCAGGCCCGGCGGCGTGACGGGCTCGCCGGCCACGAACAGCCGGTGGTCGCCGTCCGTGGCGCTGGTGGTGACGAGCCGCCCGTCGGCCGTCCACGCGGGCACGCCCGGGAGGATGTCGACCCAGACGTCGTCGGTGTCGGTGACCAGCTCGGTCACGGACCCGGCGGCCGGGTCCAGCGCCAGCACCGTGATCCGCTTCTGGTCGCGCGGCTGCACCGCGAGCAGCGGCGCGCCGCCGGCCGACCAGTGGACCGTGAC
Source organism: Amycolatopsis sp. NPDC051903 (assembly GCF_044452505.1). Lineage (NCBI taxonomy): Bacteria > Bacillati > Actinomycetota > Actinomycetes > Pseudonocardiales > Pseudonocardiaceae > Amycolatopsis > Amycolatopsis sp. NPDC051903. Next base: position 503,666 of record NZ_JBITBT010000004.1, read on the forward strand.
CAGGTACTCCCAGTCGCCGCGCTCGACGTCGACGCGGCTGCCGTCCAGGCCCAGCACCGAGAGCGACACCTCGGCGTTCGCCGAGCCGGCCGCGGGGTACGCGACGACGTTCGCGGGACGGTCGGGGTTCGCCGGGTCGCCGATCGTCCAGCGCGGCACCGGGCCGCGGTCGGAGCGCTCCGCGATCAGGCTGCGCCCGTCCGGCGCCCACCAGTAGCCGCGAGTGCGGTCCATTTCCTCGGCGGCGATGAACTCCGCGAGCCCCCACGCCACGTCCGCGACGTCACCGCCGTCTTCCTCGACGAGGGCGCGGTCTTCACCCGAGGCCAGCTCGATCACGCGCAGCCGCCGGTCGCGGACGTAGGCCACGTGCGTGCCGGTCGGATTGGGCCGCGGATCGACCACCGAACCGTCCACGAGCACCGCGATCGCGCCGGTGGCCAGGTCGAGGGTGTAGAGCTTCCCGGACAGCGTGAAGGTGACCACGGTGAACGCGTCGTCCACGCCGTAGGCCACCACGCCGCCGCCGGTCTCCCGCGCGCGCTCGCGCCGCGCCCGCTCCTCCGCCGGCAGGTCCTCCTCGCCGGGCAGCAGCTCCGCGGCGTCGACCAGCTTGGTCTCCGCGCCGCTCGCGAGGTCCAGCGACCACAGGCTGTGCCGCGGGTCGGTGCCGGTTTCGCTGCGCAGGAACAGCACCCGCGAACCGTCCGGGGACACGCGGAACTGCTTGGGCGCGCCGAGCGTGAAGCGCTGCGTGCGCGCCTGGCGGCGGAGGAACGAGAGGTCGTCGAGAGCAGAGTCGGTCACGCCCGCACTCTTCCAGACGATCAGGCCGGCACGCCATCACCCCGCAGCCGCGAGAGCTCCCCGGCCACGTCGAAGTGCGGGTGCGGGAACGCGGGCGCCAGTTCGGTGAGCGTCTCGATCAACAGCTCCGCGACGGCCCAGTTGCGGTACCACTTGCGGTCGGCGGGCACGACGTACCACGGCGCGTGCTCGGTGGACGTGCGCGCGAGCACGTCGGAGTAAGCCTGGGCATAGGCGCCCCAATGGCCGCGGGCTTCGACGTCGGACGGCGAGAACTTCCAGAGCTTCTCCGGCGTCTCGAGCCGCGCGACGAGCCGGCGCAGCTGCTCTTCGGGCGAGATGTGCAGGAACACCTTGACGATCGTGGTGCCCTCGGCCTCGAGCTCCTTCTCGAACGCGTTGATCTGCGAATACCGCCGGCGCCGCTCGGCGGCGGTCAGCAGCCCGGACACGCGGGGCACGAGCACGTCCTCGTAGTGCGACCGGTCGAACACGCCGAGCTGGCCCGGCGCCGGCAGCTCGCGGCGCACGCGCCACAGGAAGTCGTGCCGGCGCTCGGCCGGCGTGGGCACCTTGAAGCCCTTGTAGCGCACGCCCATCGGGTTCACGAGCCCCAGCACGTGCCGGACGGTGCCGCCCTTGCCGGCGGTGTCCATGCCCTGCAGCACCAGCAGCACGCTGCGGCCGCCGCCGGCCTGCCCCTCGGCGTACAGCGCCTCCTGCAGGGCGTCGAGCCGTTCGCCCGCGGTCGCGAGTTTCTTCTCGCCCTTGGCCTTCTTGCCCGGCCCGACCGGTGACGAGCCCGGGTGCGGCAGCTGCGCCCCGGCGCGGAGCGCGTCGCGGACCCGGGTCCCGTTGTCCTTCTTCGCCATCCGGCGACGATAACGTCAGGCGGCGGCCTTCGCGGCGAAGATCTTCAGCAGCCCGTTCCAGCCGCCCTCGGTGTTCACTCCGTCGTACACCTTCTGCGCGGTCGCGCCGTGGCGTTCGAACGCGCGGTGCTCGATCTCGACTTTCGTGGTCCCGGGCGACTCTTCGGTGAAGAGGACCTCGATCTCGCTCGCGTGCGCCGGGTCCGGGTCGATCTTCCAGTCGCCGTCGATGTGCCACGACAGAACCACTCGGCCGGGTGGCTGCCACGCGAGCACGCGGCCCCAGTCGCATTCGGACCCGTCGACGAGCCGCTCGTACCAGCGGCCGCCTTCTCGCGGCTCCAGCACGGCTTCGGCCAGTGCGCCCTCGCCCAGGTGGTGCTCGCGCGGCCACCAGCTGTCGAAACCCTCGGTGTAGACCTTGAACGCGTGCTCGCGCGAGCAGGCGACGGTGATCGATTTGCGGATCGGTTCGAATGTCATGGCTGTTCGCTTCCTTCGCTTTCCGCAGTGGATTCGGCTTGCCGGGCGAACGAACTCAGCGCGTCGGACCACATCCGGTCGAGGTACGCGCGCAGCGCGGCGATCCCGTCGGGCCGGAGCCGGTACAGCCGTTTCGTCCCCTCCGCCCGATCGGTGACCAGGCCCGCCTCCTTGAGCACCTTGAGGTGCTGGGACACGGCGGGACGGCTGATCGGCAACGTCGCGGCCAGCTCCCCGACCGCGCGCGGCCCGCTGCGAAGCGCTTCGACGATCGCGCGCCGCGAGGGGTCGGCGAGAGCGGTCAGCTGCTCGCTTCCGTAAGTCGCCACGAACCGTAAGCTAAGACTTACCAATGATCGAGTCAACGGTACGCAGCGATTCGCCGTTCACGGCGCCCGACTGCGCAACGAACGACGGGTGAAAGCAACGTTTCCCGGCTGAAACTCCCCCTGCGTTCGATCTAGCCTGAACGCATGACGACGTTCGCCGGTCGGGAGACCGCCAGCCCTGCCTCCGCCGACGGCTTCATCGAGCTCGACGAGCGGTGGAGCACGCACAACTACCACCCGCTGCCGGTCGTGATCGCCGAAGCCGAGGGCGCCACGGTGACCGACGTCGAGGGCAAGTCCTACCTCGACTTCCTGTCCGGCTACTCCGCCTTGAACTTCGGGCACCGCCACCCCGCGCTGATCGCCGCGGCCGTCGAGCAGCTGGGCAAGGTCACGCTGACCTCGCGCGCGTTCCACCACGACCAGCTCGGCCTGTTCTGCCGCGAGCTCGCGGAGCTGACCGGCACGGAGATGGTGCTGCCGATGAACTCCGGCGCCGAGGCCGTGGAGTCGGCCGTGAAGGTCGCGCGCAAGTGGGCGCACGAGGTCAAGGGCGTGCCCGACGGCACCGCCGAGATCGTGGTCGCCGGCGCCAACTTCCACGGCCGCACCACCACGATCGTCTCGTTCTCCACCGACGAAACCGCGCGCGCCGGCTTCGGGCCGTTCACGCCGGGGTTCGTCACGGTGCCCTACGGCGACGCGGCCGCGGTGCGCGCCGCGATCACCCCGCGCACGGCCGCGGTGCTGCTCGAACCGGTGCAGGGCGAGGCCGGTGTGATCGTGCCGCCGGCCGGCTTCTTCGCCGACGTGCGGCGCGCGTGCGACGAAAACGGCGTCCTGCTCATCGCCGACGAGATCCAGTCGGGCCTCGCCCGCACGGGCACGGTGCTGGCGCTGGACCACGAAGGCGTGCGCGCCGACGTCTACACGCTCGGCAAAGCGCTCGGCGGCGGCATCCTGCCGGTGTCGGCCGTGGTCGGCAGCCGCGACGTGCTCGGTGTGCTCAAGCCGGGCGAACACGGCTCGACCTTCGGCGGCAACCCCGTCGCGTGCGCGGTCGGCCGCGCCGTCGTCCGTCTCCTGCGGACCGGCGAGTTCCAGCAGCGCTCCACCGAGCTCGGGGCGCACCTGCACGAACGCCTGTCCGCGCTCGTCGGCCACGGCCTGTCCACCGTTCGCGGCCGCGGCCTGTGGGCCGGCGTCGACATCGCGCCGGGCGGCCCGTCCGGGCGCGCCGCGTCGGAGGCGCTGGCCGGGCTCGGCGTGCTGTGCAAGGAGACGCACGACCGCACGCTGCGGATCGCGCCGCCGCTGGTGATCACGCGCGAGGAGCTGGACCGCGGCGTCGACGCGGTTGCCCAGGTGGTGCGTCCGTAACCACCGCGGGAGCGTTTCGCCCGGTTCGCTCGTTGGGTCCGGTATGGCACGAGGGGACTGGCTGGACCGGCCACTGGTCGGCGACGGCGACGTGGACCCAGCGCGGCTGTACGCGCGGGGCAAGGAGCTGCGCGGCCGCGCACCGGTCGAGGCGCACGACCACGCGGCCGCCGGCGAGCGGCGGCCGGGGGTGCGCGAGTACTTCGCGGCGAGCAACGCGGGGCGGCTGCCCGAACTGGTCGAGCTGCGGCGGGAGCGGATGGCGGCGTCGCCGTTCACGTTCTTCCGCGGTTCGGCCGGCCTGATGGCGGCCGACCTCGCGGGCTCGCCGTCGGCGGGGCTCACGGCGCAGCTGTGCGGCGACGCGCACGCGGCCAACTTCGGGCTCTACGGCACTCCCGAGGGCGGGATCGTCATGGACGTCAACGACTTCGACGAGACCGCGCCCGGGCCGTGGGAGTGGGACCTCAAGCGGCTCTCGGCGAGCCTGGTGCTGGCCGGGCGCGAAGGCGGCATCGGTGACGCGGCCTGCCGCGAAGCCGCGGAAGACGCCGTGAAGTCCTACCGGCGCACGATCCGGGCGCTGGCTCAGCTGCCGTTCCTGCGGTCGTGGAACGCGCTGCCCGACGCGTCGGTGGTGTCGAAGGCGCGCGCCGACGAGCTGATCGACGACTTCGCCGACGCCGAGGAGAAGGCGCGCCGCAACACCAGCGCCAAGGTGGCGGCCAAGTGGACCCGCCACGTCGACGACCACGAGACGGGCCTGGCGCGGCACCGGTTCGTCACCGACCCGCCGGTGCTGGCGGCCGTCGACGAGGCGACGGCGGCGTCCGTCGTGGCCGGCCTGGTGTCCTATGTGGACACCCTGCGCGAGTCGCGACGGACGCTCGTGGCGCGCTACCGCGTGGCCGACGTCGCGTTCCGCGTGGTCGGCACGGGCAGCGTCGGGTTGCGCAGCTACGTGGTCCTGTTGCACGGCAACGAAGACGAAGACCTCGTGCTGCAGGTGAAGCAGGCGCAGCCGTCGGCGCTCGCGCCGTACCTCGACGGGCCACCGGTCGAGCACGAGGGCCGCCGCATCGTCCACGGCGCCCGGCTCGTGCAGGCCGAGACCGACATCCTCCTGGGCTGGACGACGATCGACAGCGTGCCGTTCGTGGTGCGGCAGTTCCGCAACCTCAAGGGCGCGATCGACCCCGCCGCGCTGCGCAAGGACCACCTCGACGACTACGGCCGGCTCGCGGGCGCGCTGCTCGCGCGGGCGCACACGCGCTCGCTGCACCCGCAACTGCTGGCCGGCTACTTCGCCGACGACGAGGACCTCGACGAGGCGATCGGCGCGTACGCGGTGCGCTACGCCGATCAGACGGAAGCCGACCACGCCGAGTTCACGAACGCAGTGCGACCCTGACGCGGCACGACCAGCCCGGCTAGACCAGTTCCGTCACGTCGTCCGCGCAGCCCCACGCGAGCGTGATCCCCGCGCCGCCGTGGCCGTAGCAGTGGATGACGTCGCCGGTGCGTTCCAGGCGGACGCTCGGGCGGCCCGGGCGCAGCCCGACGCGCGTGCCAAGGACGGCGGCGTCAGCCAGCCGCGGTTCGAGGGCGCGGCAGCGGCGCACGATGGCCGCCGCGGTGGCGGGGTCCGGGTCGAGGTCGCGGCGGCCGATCTCTTCGGTGCCGCCGCACACGACGTGGCGGCCGTGGGGGATGACGTAGGCGAGGTCGCCGTCGGTCTCCTCCACGGACCACGACGTGAGGCCGGGGTCGGTGAGGTGCACGACCTGGCCGCGCACCGGCACGAGCGTGTCGTCGCCCGCCAGCGCGCCGCCCGCGAGCCCGGTGGCGTTCACGACGACGTCGGCGTCGAGGTCGGCGAGCGAGGTGACCGTGCGGTATTCGGTGCGCACGCCGCGCGCGGCAGCCTCCTCGGCCAGCCACGTGAGGTACACGGGCGTGTCGACCAGCGCCGTGGTGAACGCGAGGACCGTGCCGTCGCGGGACACGTCGGTCATCGCGGCGAGCCAGCCGGGGTCGGGCGCGTCGGCGGGCACGCGGATCCAGCCGGGCAGGAACCGGATCCCCGGCGCGGCCAGCAACGACCGGTACACACCGACGGTCGTCCCGGTCCAGCGCACCACGCGCTCGTCCGGCCGCACCACCGGCGGGTAGATGAGGCCGCCGGCCACGGCCGACGTCGTCTCGCCCGGTCCGCCCTCGGTCACGACGGTCACGGTGTGCCCCGCTTCCGCCAGCCGGTGCGCGCAGCTCAGCCCGACGACTCCGCCGCCGGCCACGGTGATCCGCATGCCGCTCCTTCCGCTCGTGCCCCAGCACCGGAGATCGTGGCCGACGCGGGGGCACCGGCGCCACCCGCCCTCCGCGTAGGCTCCCCCCGCGGAGGGGAGAGCGCGTGAACCGGATCCTGGCGGCGGTGGCCGTCGTGTGCCTGCTGGCGACCGTCGCGCTGGGACTGGTCTACGCCGGCGGGCACTCCCCCGGCTCGCTCGATTCGGCGGTGGCCGGCGGCGTCGCGGGCCTCGGGCGCACGACGTTCGACGTGCTCGTGCTGCCCACCGAGCCGTACGTGCTGCTGCCCGCGATCGCCGTCGTCACCGGGAGCTGCGCGTACCTGCGGCGCTGGCCGGACGCGGCGCTGGCCGTCGCGGGCCCGGCCGTCGCGGTGGGGCTGAACACGTGGGTGCTCAAACCGCTGTTCGACCGCTGGAAGGACGGGATCCTCGTCTACCCGAGCGGGCACACGGTGAGCCTGGTGACGGTGCTCGCGGTGCTGGTCCTGCTCGCCCGCCCCAAGGTGCTGACCGCCGTGCTCGGCGTGCTTCTCCTGTGCTGCGCGGCGATCGGCATGATCGGCCTCGGCTACCACTACCTCACCGACATCGTCGGCGGCACGTTCTTCGGCACCGCTGTGGTCACCGGGCTGCGGTCCGTCACACCGCGTCGCGTGCCAGCGCCGTCAGCCGGCTGACCGCGCGCAGGTACTTCTTGCGGTACCCGCCGTTCACCATCTCCTCGGTGAACAGCTCCGGCAGCGGCACCCCCGACACGACCACGGGGATCGCGCGGTCGTAGAGCCGGTCGGCGAACGCCACGAGCCGCAGCCCCACGTTCTGGTCCGGCGCCGGCGTCACGTGCTTGAGGTGCACGCGCCGCACGCCGTCGAGCAGCTTGCCGTAGCGCGACGGGTGCAGCTTGGCCAGGTGCGCCACGAGCGCACCGAAATCGTCCACAGTGGACCCTTCGTGCGCGGCGGCGGACGCTTCGAGCTCCTCGTCGCTCACCGGCGGCGGCGCGTCGGGCAGGCCGCGGTGGCGGTAGTCGGGCCCGTCGACGCGCACGACGTCGAAGCGGCGCGACAACGCCTGGATCTCGCGCAGGAAGTCCTCGGCGGCGAAGCGGCCCTCGCCGAGCTTGTCGGGCAGGGTGTTGGACGTCGCGGCCACGTGCACGCCCGCGTCGGTGAGCTCCTGCAGCAGCCGGCTGACGAGCGTGGTGTCGCCGGGGTCGTCGAGTTCGAACTCGTCGATCGCGAGCAGCCGGTGCTCCGACAGGCGCCGCACGGCCTCGGCGAACCCGAGCGCGCCGACGAGGTGCGTGAGCTCCACGAACGTGCCGTACGCCTTGGGCGAAGGCGCGTCGTGCCACGTCGACGCCAGCAGGTGGGTCTTGCCGACGCCGAACCCGCCGTCGAGGTAGAGCCCCGGCTTCGCGGCCGGGGAGGCGTCGCCGCCGCCGAAGAGCGAACGCAGCCGCGACTTCCGGGCCGGGCGCGCGCCGATCCGCTGCGCGAACGCCGAGCACGCGGCGACGGCGGCGGCCTGGCTCGGCTCGTCGGGGTTGGGCAGGTACGTCGAAAACCGCGCCTCGCCGAAGCGCGGCGGCGGCACCAGCGAGGAGATCAGCTCGTCGGCCCCGAGCTCGGGAAACCGGTCTGTCAGGGCAGCAGCGGGCACGGGTGCAGAGCCTAACCACGGCCCCGCCGCGGCCCGACGTGGTGCCCGCCCCGCGTATCCCCCGGTCGGGGCGGGGTCCGGGCCCGTGCTGGGATAGCAGGCGTGCGGAGCGTGTGGCCACCATCACCGGCCGGGACCGAGCTGTCCGACGAGGACCTGGAGCTCGTCTACGGCTACCCCGAGGACCTCCGCGGCCCGTTCGTGCAGGTCAACTTCGTGGCGTCCGCCGACGGCGCGGTGGCCGTGGACGAGCTGTCGAAGGGCCTTTCGCACCCGGCCGACCGCCGGGTGTTCCTGCTGGGACGCGATCTCGCCGACGTGATCCTCGTCGGCGGCGGCACCGCGCGCACCGAGAACTACCGCGGCGCCCGGACCAACGCCGTGCGCGCCGCGCGCCGCGCGCGGCTGGGGCTCGCGCCGGTGCCGCCGATCGCCGTGGTCACGCGCACGGCCACGCTCGACCCGGCGGGGCCGCTGTTCACGGACACGCGCGTGCCGCCGCTGGTCGTCACCACGGCGCGGGCCGAAACCGGCGCGCTCGCCGAGGCCGGCGCCGAAGTGCTCGTCGCGGGTGAGGACGACGTGGACCTGCCGCGCGCGCTGGCGATGCTGGCCGAGCGCGGCCTTAGGCGGATCGACTGCGAAGGCGGGCCGGGCCTGTTCGCGCAGCTGATCGCCGACGACCTCGTCGACCAGCTGTGCCTGAGCGTCGCCCCGCTGCTGATCGGCGGCACCGCGAGCCGGATCGCGGTGGGCCCGGCCGCCCCGGCGCCGCGCCGGCTGGCCCTCGCGTCGGTCCTCGTGGAAGACGGCTTCACGCTGCTGCGCTACCGGCGGGGCAGCGGCTGATGGCCGACAGCGAGGCGCTCGTCGCGGCTGCCGCGGCGGGTGACCACGCCGCGTTCGACACGCTCGTGCGCCGGCACACCCCGATGATGTACCGCGTCGCGCTGCGCATCACCGGCAGCCCGGCCGAGGCGGAGGACGTCGTCCAGGAGGCGTGGCTCGCCGCCTGGCGGTCCCTTTCGGCATTCCGCCACGAGTCGGCCGTGTCGACGTGGCTGTACCGCGTCGTCACCAACGGCGCCCTCGCCCTGCTGCGCCGGCACCGCCCCACGGTGTCCATCGAAACCGTGGCGCTCGACCAGCTGCCCGGCCTCGTCGCCGACGGCAGCCCCGAGCGCCAGGTCGTTCACGCCGAGCAGGTCGACGAGGTGCTGCGCGCGATCGCGCGGCTCGACGTCGCGCAGCGCGTGCCGCTGGTGCTGCGCGAATTGGAGGGGCTCAGCTACGAAGAAGTGGCCGAAGTGCTCGAAGTCGGCATCCCGGCCTTGCGTTCGCGCCTGCACCGGGCCAGGGTGGCGCTGCTCGGCCAGTTGAGGGAGCGGCGATGACGGACGAGGCCACCGGCGGCCCGGCGGATCCCGAGCGGGATCCCCGCTGGGAGCTGGTGCGCGCCGCGGCCCACCGCCGCGTCGCCACGCCGCCCGGTCTCGTCGACCGCGTGCTGCGCTCGCTCGCCGTGGAACGTGAAGGCCCGCCGCTGTCGCTGGCGGCGGAAGACGGCCCGCTGGCCGTCTCGGAAGCAGCCCTGGTCCGCCTCGCCCGCACGGTCGCCACCGACCAGGCCGAGGACGTCGACGGCGTCATGGTCTCCGCAGTCGCGCTCGAGGGCGGTGAACTCCAGGTCCTCACGACCGTCCGGTTCGGCACCGCCGCCGGCGAAGCCGCGCGCACTCTCCAGCGCCACCTCACCGACGAGCTCGCGCGCCTCCTGCGCGCCCGGCCACCGGTGGTGAACGTGCACGTCATCGACGTGCAGCCGAACTAGCTTCGCCCGTTCGAGTGACCCGCCGTGAGCTTTTCACCGGTTCGGACATCGTAGGAGTGGGCAAGCTTCGGGCGCCGGAGCGAACGCCGCGAACACCGGCGCCGATCCCCACCGACAGCGAGGAGCGAACTCCATGGTGCAGCCGAGCCCCCGGCGGACCGAGGTCCCGGGTACCGCGATCACGACACCGCTGAACGAGGACGGCGCGGCTGGCCGCACCACGATCTCGTCGCTGGTCGTGCAGAAGGTCGCCGGACTCGCGGCGCGCGAGATCGCGGGCGTGCACGCGCTGGGCGGCGGGGTGTCGCGAGCGTTCGGGGCGCTCAAGGAGCGCATCCCGGGCTCGGGCACGACCTCGACGGCGGGCGTGGCGGTGGAAGTCGGCGAGAAGCAGACGGCGATCGACCTCGACCTGGTCGTCGAGTACGGCGCACGGATCGTCGAAGTGGCGCGAGCGGTGCGGCGCAACGTGATCGAGGCCGTGGAGCAGATCACCGCGCTCGAGGTGATCGAGGTCAACATCGCGGTCAACGACATCCACCTGCCCGACGAGGACGACGAGCCCGAGTCCTCACGCGTCGAATGAATCCCTTACGCACCAGGAGGAAACGTTGAACGCTACGCAGACCGGCATCCTCGCCGGGCTCATCCTCGGCCTCGCCGCCACCCACGGGTTCACCGCCTTCCTGGTGACCTTCGCCGTGGGCGTCGTCGGGCTGGTCGTCGGGCGCGTCCTCGACGGCGAACTCGACCTCGGTGACGTGTTCGGCCGGGGCCGCGACAAGTGACCGCGCACGTGCGCGAGGTCGACCTGCCGCGCGGCGACCTGGCCGAACCCGAGGAGCGCGGCAGCCTGAGCATCGCGCACGCCGTGGTGCGCAAGGTCGCGCAGCACGCCGCCGACCAGGTGCCGGGCACGGTGCTGGCCGAACGCCGCGTCGCCGGGCTCGCGCGCGGGCGCTCCGGTGCCACCGCGAAGGTCGGCGGCGAGGACAACGACGTCGACCTCGCCCTGGACCTCGCGCTGCGCTACCCGGCGCCGGTGCGGGCGGTGACGGGCGACGTGCGCGCGAAGGTCACCGAGGAGGTCGAGCGCATCACCGCCTACCACGTGCGCTCGATCGCGGTGACGGTTTCCGCGCTGCTGCCCGACGCGTCGCCGAGGGTCCGCTGATGCGCGTCGTCGTGCGGCTGCTGTCCACTGTGCTCGGTCTCGCCGTCGCGGTCGGCGGGGCGCTGCTGGCGCTCGAGGTCGGGTGGCGCTGGTGGCAGCCGGGCCGGGCACCGCTGATCGTGCAGTGGGAACGGTGGCGCGAAGACCTGGCCGCGCTGCAGTGGACCGGCACGCCGGTGCGGGTCACGGCCGCGCTCGTGGTCGTCGCGGGGCTGCTGCTGGTCGTGTTCGCGCTCGGGGCGGGCAACCGCGCCGTGCGGATGACGGACCCGGCCGACGGGATCTGCGTGAGCACCTCCCCGCGCGCGCTCGCGCGGCTGGTCGGGCTCGCCGTGCGCGCGCAGGCCAACGTCAGTGGCGCGAGCGTCACGGCCAGCGCCCGCAAGGTGCGCGTGCGCGCGACCAGCCGCCTGGAGACCGAGGAACAGCTGCGGCCGCGGCTGCTGGAGACCGTCGCGGCGGTGCTGGACGACGTCCCGCTCGAGCGCCGGCCGAAGGTGTCCGTGGTCGTCGACTCCCCGAAGGACCGCCGATGAGCCGCTCCCCCGCCCGCCGCGCCGTGGGCCGTTCGCACGCGGCCGAGCGCACGCTGACGTTCCTGCTCGGGCTGGTGGCCGTGCTCGCGGGCGCCGCCGCGCTCGTGGTCGGGCAAGGCTGGCTCGGCGAGTTCCGCGGGCAGCGGCCGCTGCTCGACCCGATCGCCGTCGGCTGGCTGCGCGACCACGAACTCGCCGCGCGCATCGGCGCCGTCGTGCTCGGTGTGGTGCTGCTCGTGGCGGGCCTGTGGTGGTTCTTCCGCTCGCTGCGGCCCGAACGCCGGCCCGACCTGGCGCTGGACGCGACGCCCGGCGCCGAGCTCACCGTGACCGCCGCCGCGCTAGCGGGCGCTGTGCAGGCCGACGCGGAGGACATCGCCGGCGTCACGCGCGCCCGGGCGCGAGCCGTCGGCACGCCCGCCGCACCGGCGCTGCGGGTGACGCTGTGGCTCAGCGAAGGCACCGACGTCCGGCGCATCTGGACGGACCTCGACGCGTTCGTGCTGACGCGTGCCCGCGAGGCGCTCGGGCTCGACTCGCTGCCCACCGCCGTCCGGCTCGAACTCGACACGGCGGGCCCGGCACGCGTGCGCTGACCGCGCGTTTCGCACAGAATGCCCGCATGGCCCTCCCAGTGCAGGCACCGATCAAGCCCATGCTCGCCAAGCCGGCCAAGGCGATCCCCGACTCCGGCGGGCTGCTGTTCGAACCCAAGTGGGACGGGTTCCGCTGCCTGGTGTTCCGCGACGGCCCGGAGATCACGCTCCAGTCGCGCGCGGAGAAATCGCTCAACCGCTACTTCCCCGAAGTGCTGGAGCGGCTGCTGGCGACGCTGCCGGACCAGGTCGTGCTCGACGGCGAACTCGTGGTGGGGCGCGGCGGCAAGCTGGACTTCGACGCGCTGACCGAGCGCATCCACCCGGCCGACTCCCGCGTGCAGCTGCTCGCGAAGGAGACACCAGCGGAGTTCGTCGCGTTCGACGTGCTCGCGCTCGGCTCGGAGTCCTTCCTGGACGAACCGACGTCCGCCCGGCGGGCGCGGCTGGAGCAGATCTCGGGCGACGGCGTGCACCTCACCCCGGCCACCACCGACCCGGAGACGGCGCGGCGCTGGTTCGAGCTGTTCGAGGGCGCCGGGCTCGACGGCGTGATCGGCAAACCGCTCGACGAGCCGTACTCGCCGGGCAAGCGCGTGATGGTGAAGTACAAGCACTCCCGCACGGCCGATTGCGTGCTGGCCGGGCTGCGCTGGCACGTCGACGGCGCGCCGGGCGAGGCCGTCGGCTCGTTCCTGCTCGGGCTCTACGACGCCGACGGGCTGCTGCACCACGTCGGTGTCGTCGGGTCGTTCCCGGTGAAGCGGCGCCGCGAGCTGGCCGAGGAGCTGGCCCCGCTGATCACCGACGGCGAGGACCACCCGTGGCTGGGCGACGCCGTGCGCGAGGGCCAGCGGATCCCGGGCGGGATCACGCGCTGGCGGTCGAAGGAGCAGCCGTGGGTGCCGCTGCGGCTGGAGCGCGTGGTCGAGGTGTCCTACGAGCACACCGAGGGCGGCGACCCGGCGCGCTTCCGGCACACGGCGCAGTTCGTGCGGTGGCGCCCGGACCGGGAGCCGGCTTCGTGCGGGTACGCCCAGCTCGACGAGCCCGCGCGCTACGACCTGGCGGCCGTGTTCCGGGGTGAGGTCGTGCGGACCCGCTAACTGCCGTCCCACACCCGCCGTGCCAAGCTCGACGGACCGTAGCCTCGAATGCCACCGGAAGACGTGAGGACCCGCCCGTGCGCCGCCGTTCCACCAGCCGTCCCCGCCTGCGCGCCCGGCTGGTGGTGGCGCTCCTGGGTGCGCTGACGGTCGCGGGCTGCACGACGGGACCGTCCGTGCGCCCGGCGGTGGTGGACAACGACGGCGGTGTCACCACGCCCGCACCCCCGAGCGCCGCGCCCGTGCCGCTGCCCCCGCTCACCGAGCCGCAGGGCGCGTCGCTGCGCTGGACCGACTGCGACGGCGACACGCGGTCGCGCCTCGGTTCCCCCGGCGTGCCGACGTCGCTGCACTTCACGTGCGCGCGCATGACCACGCAGCTCGACGCACCCGACGACACGCAGCACCTGCTCGCGCGCATCCTCGTGCTGAAGGCCGGCACCGGCCCGATCCCGCTGGTGGTCGTGAACGACGTCGGCGGCGAACCGGGTTCCGTCTTCGCCGCGCGGCTGGCCGCTCAGCTGCCGCCCGCGTTCCTGCAGAAGTTCTCGCTGATCGGCGTGGACCGCCGCGGCACGGGCCTCTCCGGTGGCGTGCAGTGCGTGCCGCCGGAGGCGCGCGACGCGCTGCTGGGTGCCGACCCGGCCCAGGGCGGCCTCGGCGACGTGCTCGACGCGGCCCGGCGCGCCGGCCAGCAGTGCGCCATCGACCTCGACACGGCCCAGACCGCGCTCGACAGCTGGCGCACCGCCGGTGACCTCGACCAGCTCCGCCAGGACCTCGGCCTGCCGCGCTTGAACGCCCTCGGCCGCGGCGACGGTTCGAAGGTCCTGTCCGCGTACGCGGTGCGCTTCCCGTCCCAGGTGGGCCGCATGGTGCTCGACGGCCTGCCCGACCCGGGCGAGGACCGCGCCGCCGTCCTCGACGCCGTCGCCGCCGGCGCCGAGTCCACCTTCGACGCGTTCTCCACCGACTGCGCCTCCCGCGGCTGCCCGCTCGGCGACGCGAAAGCCGCGCTGAAGCAGGTCACCGACCGCCTGCGCGCCGCGCCCGTCACCACCCCGGACGGCGTCACCGTGTCGCCGGGCATCGCCACCTACGCCGTGTACCTGGGCCTCGCCGACCGCACCCGCTGGCCCGCACTGGCCGACGCGCTGAACGCCGCGAAGACCGGCGACGTCACCGCCCTGGAGTCCTTCGCCGACCCCGTGCTGACCGACGCGGAGGGCCGCACGTCCCGCATCGGCGGCACCATCGCCACCCGCTGCAACGACAGCGCCACCCGCCTCCCCGCCGACCAGATCGACAAGGTCGCCCAGGGCATGCGCACGAAGTACCCCCAGTTCGGCGCGGCGATCGCCCAGGAACTCGCCTGGTGCGGCCCCTGGCCGGTCCGCCGCGAACCCCTCCCCAGCGCCGGCGCCCCCGGCGCCCCGCCCATCCTCGTCGCCGCCACCGCCTCCGACCCCGTCACCCCGGAGATCGGCACGACCCGCGCCGCGGACCAGATGCCCAGCGCCGTCACCATCACCTGGCAAGGCTCCGGCCACGGCGCCCTGACCCAATCCCCCTGCGTCACCGCCGCCGCCCAGTCCTTCCTGATCGACGGCAAGGTCCCCACCAACGGCACCCTCTGCCCCGCGTAAAACAGTCGGACCGCCGGCCACACCGACACACACCGCACGAGCCCAACGCACCCAGCCGACCGCACCCCAACCCCGCAACAGCAACAAAAAAGGGGCCGCACGGCCCCACAACCACCTACGAAACAACCACGGCTCTACAAAGCCCAACCAGTCACCCAGCCCCCGCCCTGCACCTCGATCCCCGCTCTCCTCACGGTTCTGGGCCCTTTGTCAAGGCACGCTTTCCAGCCTTGACAAAGGGCCCAGAACCGTAGAGACACTCAAAAATCGGGGTGCCCCCAACCCCCGGGCGCAACGTCGCGCGCCAGCGCGACGAGCCGCCCGCGACCGACCAGCCGCCCGCCAATGACCAACCGCCCGCGACCGACCAGCCACCCGCGACCACACCGCCAGCGCGACGAGCCACCCGCGAGGGGGTTCATCCACCCCTACTGCCGATACCCCTCAACTTCCCCCACCGACCGCACCTTCGCTTCTTCCGGATTCTCGTGGAACTCCGTCTTCGCCCGCCGCTGCCGCAGCAGATCCCAGCACTGGTCGAGCTCCTGCTCCACCTGCGTCAGCCGCGACTGGTCGTCTCCGTTGAGCCCCACGCCCACCGACCGCGACCGGAGTTCGTGCTCTTCCGCGATCAGGCCGTCGATGCGGCCCAGGATTTCTCCGTCAGCCATCGAGTGTCCTCCTCACCTCGTACTACCGGCCCATGACGCTACCCGCCGCCGGGGAATTCCCACCCGGCACCATCCGTTGACAACGGCATGAGCACCCAGGAACTGACTGCCGCCAACTTCGACCAGACCGTGACCGACAACGAATTCGTCCTGATCGACTTCTGGGCGAGCTGGTGCGGCCCGTGTCGCCAGTTCGCGCCGGTGTACGAGAAGTCCTCGGAGAAGCACTCCGACATCGCCTTCACGAAGGTCGACACGGAGGCCGAGCAGCAGCTCGCCGCCGCGTTCGACATCCGCTCGATCCCGACGCTCGCCGTGATCCGCGACAAGACGCTGATCTACGCGCAGCCGGGCGCGCTGCCGGAGGCCGCGCTCGAGGACCTCATCCGCCAGGCCCGCGAGGTCGACATGGACGAGGTGAAGAAGGCCGCCGCCGAGCAGGCCGCCGCCCAGCAGCAGGCCTGACGGCCGTGAGCACCGCCGCCCCGAGCGGCCGGGTGACCGATGGACGCCGAAGACCCCTCGCACCGCGGTGCGAGGGGTCTTCGGCGTTTCGGGCCGGGTAAGTCACGGGAGTGCGTGGCCCGGGCCGGGGCCACGCCTTCCCGTCAGGATCGCGTCGCGAGACCGCGCAGGAAGAACGCCAAGTTGGCCGGCCGTTCCGCGAGGCGGCGCATGAAGTAGCCGTACCACTCGTCGCCGCACGGCACGTACACGCGCATGGTCTTGCCTTCGGCCGCGAGGCGCTTCTGCTCTTCCGGGCGGATGCCGTAGAGCATCTGGAACTCGTGGTCGCCCGGCTCGCGCCCGGCGTCGGCGGCGAGGCGCCGCGCGATCGCGATCACGCGCGGGTCGTGCGAGGCCACCATGGGGTAACCCTCGCCGGCCATGAGCACGCGCAGGCAGCGCACGTAGGACTTGTCGACCTCCGCCTTGTCCTGGAACGCCACCTCCTCGGGTTCCGCGTAGGCGCCCTTGCACAGCCGAACCCGGGAGCCCGGGCCGGACAGCTCACGGCAATCCTGCTCGGTGCGCCGCAGGTAGGCCTGCAGCACCGCGCCCACCCACGGGTACTCGGCGCGCAGCTCCCGCAGGATCGCGAGCGTCGAGTCCGTCGTGGTGTGGTCCTCCATGTCCAGCGTCACCGTCGCGCCGACGGCCTCGGCCGCCGCGCAGATCTTGCGCGCGTTCTCCAGCGCGACGCCCGCTCCGTCGCCGGGCAGGAACTGCCCGACGGCCGACAGCTTCACCGACACGTCCGCCCCCGCGGCGAGGCCCTGGGCGGCCAGCGCCGAGAGCAGGTCCTCGTAGGCGCGGACGGTCGTGGCCGCCTGCGTGGCGTTGGTGGTGTCCTCACCGAGGTGGTCGATGGTGATCGACCGGCCGTCGGCGGCCAGCTCGCGCGCGGTGCGCACGGCGTCGGCCGTCGTGGACCCGGAGACGAAGCGGCGCACGACGGATCGCGTCGCGGGCACGGCTTCGACCAGCGCGCGCATCCGCTTCGATCGGGCGGCGGCGAGCAACGGGGCACGCAACATGGCGGTTCTCCCTCAGCCTTGGTGCGGGTAGCGCACGGCGGTCGGCGGCACGAACGTCTCCTTGATCGAGCGAGGGCTCGTCCAGCGGAGCAGGTTGAAGATCGAGCCGGCCTTGTCGTTGGTGCCCGAGGCGCGGGCCCCGCCGAACGGCTGCTGGCTGACGACGGCACCGGTCGGCTTGTCGTTGACGTAGAAGTTGCCCGCGGCGAACCGCAGCGCCTCCGACGCCTTGGCGACGGCCGCGCGGTCGGTCGCGATCACGGAACCGGTCAGCGCGTAGGCGGCGGTCTCGTCGATGACCTTGAGGATCGAGTCGAACTCGCGGTCCTCGTAGACGTGCACCGACAGGATCGGCCCGAAGTACTCGGTGCTGAAGATCTCGTGCTTCGGGTTCGAGGACACGAGGATCGTCGGCTGCACGAAGTAGCCCACGCTGTCGTCGGCGGTGCCGCCGGTGAGGATCTCGACCTCGCTGTCGCCCTTGACCCGCTCGAACAGCGCCGCGTGCTTGTCGAACGCGCGCCGGTCGATCACGGCGCCGCCGAAGTTCGACAGGTCGCTGACGTCGCCGTAGGTGAGGGCCTCGGTCTCGGACGCCAGGCCGTCCTTCAGCTGCTCCCACACGCTGCGCGGCACGTACGCACGCGAAGCGGCGGAGCACTTCTGGCCCTGGTACTCGAAAGCGCCGCGGACCAGCGCCGTGCGCAGCACGTCGACGTCGGCCGACGGGTGCGCGAGCACGAAGTCCTTGCCGCCGGTCTCGCCGACGAGCCGCGGGTAGCTGCGGTAGCCGGCGATGTTCGCGCCGACGGTGCCCCACAGGTGCTGGAACGTCGCGGTCGAGCCGGTGAAGTGGATGCCGGCGAGGTCACGGTGCGTCAGCGCCACCTCGGACACGGCCTTGCCGTCACCGGGCAGCAGGTTGATCACGCCCGCCGGCAGGCCGGCCTCTTCGAGCAGTCGCAGGGTCAGGTGCGCGGCGAAGCTCTGCGTCGGCGACGGCTTCCACAGCACCGTGTTGCCCATGAGCGCGGGCGCGGTGGGCAGGTTGCCGGCGATGGCGGTGAAGTTGAACGGCGTGATCGCGTAGACGAAGCCCTCCAGCGAGCGGTGCTCCATGCGGTTCCACACGCCGGGCGAGCTGTTCGGCTGCTCGGCGAGCACGCGGCGGCCGAACTGGACGTTGAAGCGCCAGAAGTCGGCGAGCTCGCACGCGGAGTCGATCTCGGCCTGCGTCGCGGTCTTCGACTGGCCGAGCATCGTGGCGGCGTTCAGCGTCGCGCGCCACGGGCCGGTGAGCAGGTCGGCGGCGCGCAGCAGCACGGCGGCGCGATCGTCGAAGGACAGCGCGCGCCACTCGGGCGCGGCCTTCGCGGCCGCGGCGATGGCGTCCTTCGTGTCCTGCTGGGACGCGCTGGAGATGGTGCCGAGCACGTGGCCGTGGTTGTGCGGCTGGACGACGTCGATCTTCTCGCCGCCACCGGCGCGCTGCTCGCCGCCGACGGTCACGGTCAGGTCGACGGGACCGGCCTGACCCAGCTTCTTGAGCGCGCCCTCCAGCTCGGCGCGCTCGGCGCTACCCGGTGCGTAGGTGTACACCGGCTCGTTCTTCGGGGCGGGGGTCTGGGTCACGGCGTCCACGGCGGCTCCCTCTGGTCTTCCTTGAGCATCGTGCTGGTCGGATGCCCGAACGGTAACTCCGGAAAGCGCCGGTGGGTTTGTCCGACCGGCTAGAATCGAGGTGATGAACTTGTCCGATCGGATGAAGGTGTCCGGGTGAGCACAGACAGTGCCGACGGGCTGCCCGCGACGTCGCTCAGACACGTGCTGGCGACGCTCGGCGAGCCGCTCGTCCGCGTGCTCGTGGCGCCGCGCGGGCTCGGCGTGCGGGTCGACGACGTGGTGATCCTCGACCCGGAGGACCCGCCCGAGGCGCACCCCGGTGACCTCGTCCTGGTGATCGGCGCGCGCGGCCGGGCGGCGGCGGCCGCGATCCGGGCGGCGGGGCGCGGCAGCGCGGCCGCGGTGGCCGTGAAGGGTGAAAGCGGCACGGACCTCGCGGCCGACGCGGGCGTCGCGCTGCTGACCGTCGGCGCCGAGGCGCGGTGGGAGCAAGTCGAGGCGCTGGCGCGCGGGGTCGTCGACGCGGCCCGTGCGGGTGGCGAAGCGGAGACCGGCGAGGTGCTGGGTGACCTGTTCGCCCTGGCCCAGACGGTCGCGACGCTCACCGGTGGCCTCGTCAGCATCGAGGACACGGCGAGCCGGGTGCTCGCGTACTCCCGCTCGTCCGACGAGGTCGACGAGCTGCGCCGGCTGTCGATCCTCGGCCGCGAGGGACCCGAGCGGTACCTGGCGATGCTGCGCGAGTGGGGCGTCTACCAGCGGCTGCGCGCGGGTGAGGGCATCGTGCGGATCGACGAGCGGCCCGACCTGGGCATCCGGCGGCGCATCGCGGCCGGCATCCACGCGGGGTCGCAGCCGCTGGGCACGATCTGGGTGCAGGAGGGCTCCACCCCGCTGACGGAACAGGCCGAGGTGGCGCTGCTCGGCGCGAGCCGCAGCCTGGCACCGCAGCTGATCCGGGCGCGCACGCTGCCGAGCCCGCAGCTGCGCCTGCGCGAAGACCTGCTGGCCGGCCTGCTCGAGGGCCGCGTCGACGCCGAATCGGTGGCCGACGACATCGGTGCCGACCCCGCGCGGCCCGCGCAGGTGCTGGCGTTCGCGCTGTCGTCGGCCGGGCCCGCGGCGTCGGACCGGCTGCTGCGGCGGGCGGAACTGGTGCACCTCATCGCCGTGCACACGGCGGCGTACCGGCGCAGCGCGCTGGTGAGCGTGCTGGGCAGCCGGGTGTACGCGCTGCTGCCCGATCTGCCGGAGCACTCCGACGCGGCCGTTCTCTCGCTGGCCAAGGAGATCGTGACCGCGGCCGAACGCCACCTCGACGTGCCCGTGCGCGCCGCGCTCGGTGGCGTGGTGCCGGGCCTGTCCGAAGCCGCCGCCTCGCGCGGTGACGCTGACCGCGTGCTACTCGCCATGGCGCGCGGCCGCTGGCCCGGGGCCGTGGCGTCGCTGGCGGACGTGCGCGCGGACGTGCTGCTGTCGGAAGTGCTGGCGTACCTGGGCGAGCAGCCCCGCATCCGCGACCCGCGGCTGACCGCGTTGCGCGCCCACGACGCGGATCACGGCGACATCCTCGTGCCCGCGGTCCTCGCGTACCTCGACGCGTTCGGCGACGTGCGGGCGGCGGCCAAAGCGCTGAACATCCACCCGAACACCGTGCGGTACCGCGTGCGCCGCGCGGCCGAGATCTCCGGCGTCGACCTCGGCGATCCCGCTCAGCGGCTGCTCACCGAACTGCAGCTGCGGCTCTAGAAACCCGGCTGCCACGAGGGGTTCGGCTCGCTAGGGTGCGGCATGGAGCTTTTCCCCCGGGCCTGGAACGCCCTGCAGGACGCCGTCCACGCGCTCGAGGCCCCGCAGTGGGTCGCGCCGTCCGGGTGCGCCGGGTGGCTCGTGCAGGACCTCGTGTTCCACCTGATCATCGGGGCGCAGGACATCCTGATCACGCTCGTCACGACCACCGGTGCGCCCGCGACGCGCGACGCCGTGAGCTACTGGGAACCCGGCACCCCCGGCGACGGCACGGACGCCGAGTCGGCGTTCATCCGGCGCGGCGCCGGCGCGTATTCGGGCCCGGCCGCGCTGACGCACCACTTCGACGACCTGGCCGTGGCCGCGGGAAAAGCCGCCGCCGCAGCGGATCCCGCCGCGCGCGTCGAAACGCGCGACGAAGTGCTGACCGTGGCCGACTACCTCACGACCTACGTGGTCGAGACCACTCTGCACCACCTCGACCTCACCCTGCACTTGTCCGGAGTGGACGGACCGCCACCCGAAACGCTCGCCGCCACCAGGGAAATCGTCGAACGCGTCGCCGGACGGCCGGCGCCCGCCGCCGACGACCGCGAAGCGCTGCTGTTCGCGACGGGGCGACTGCCCGCGCCGGCCGGGTTCGAGCCGGTGGCGCTCGGGTGATCGTCTGGCTCAACGGCACGTTCGGATCCGGCAAGACGTCCACCGCGCGGGAGCTCGCGAACCTGCTGGGCGCGCGGGTCTTCGACCCGGAGTTCGTCGGTTACCTGCTGCGCGTCCCGTTCCCCGAGCCCGTCGGCGACTTCCAGGACCTCGACCTGTGGCGCCCGCTCGTCGTCGAGAACGCGGCGCGCGTGCACGAGCACACCGGCGGCCCGCTCGTGGCACCGCAGACGCTCCTCGTCGAGCGCTACGCCCGCGAGATCTTCACCGCGCTCGCCGAGCGCGGCATCGAGGTCAACCATTTCGTGCTGCACGCCGGCCGGGCAGAGCTGCGGCGCCGCATCGAAGCCGGCGAGGCGAGCATCCGGCGGTGGCGGCTGGACCACCTCGACGCGTACGAGGACGCGTTGCCGTGGTTGCGGGAAACGGGCACGGTCGTCGACACCGAAGACACCCCGCCGGCGGACGTGGCCAGGAGGATCGCCGCGGCCGTGCGGTGAAGGCCGGGGCGGCAAGCCGCCCCGGCCTTCGGTGTCACGCCGCGACCAGGCTGAACCGGCGCTTTTCGACGTCGATCTGCTGGATGCGCACCGACAGCCGCGCGCCGACCTCGGGGGCCGCGCCGCGGTCGGTCACCAGCAGGCCCTGCACTCCGGGCGCCACCTCGACGAACGCGCCGAACGGCAGCTGCTGCACGACAACGCCGTCGAGCACCCCGCCCGTGGCGTGCTCGGACACCCAGCCCCGCCACGCGGATTCCGCTGTGGACAAAGAATTCACCTCCTCTCCCGCACTCGTGCTTTCTCCGGTGCGCGAGGAGGTGGCGGGCCGCGGGCCCGCCGGGAGGTCACGGCAAGGCCGGGTACCCCGTCTGCTCACGGCGCAAGGCCGACCCGGCAGTCATGCCGCCACGCTAGCAGCGCGGCGCGGCGGACGTGAGCGAAATTTCCGGCGCCGGCTCAGACGGACACCGCCGAAGCGGCCAGCTCCGCGAGCGCGGCGAACGACTCGACGCGCGCGGCCTGGTCGTAGGTGCTCGTGCTCACGAGCACCTCGTCGGCGCCGGTGGTCTCGACCAGTGCGCCGAGCCGGTCGGTCACCTCGGCCGGGGTGCCGCCGATCTGGGTCGCGACGATGTCGTCGAGGCGGCCGCGCTCACGGTCGGTCATGGTCAGCGCCATGATCTCGTCGACCGGCGCCAGCGGCGGGAAGACGCCGTGGCTGCGGGAGTACACCGTCGACCAGGCCTCCGGGACGAGCAGCCGGCGCGCCGCCTCCGTGGTGTCCGCGACGGCGACCGCGGTCGACACCACGACGTACGGCTCGGCGCCGGTGAACCGGTCGCGGTAGCGCCGGATGGCCTCGGCCATCGCCCGCTCCCCGCGGGCCGGCGCGATCACCAGCGGCAGCCCCACTTCGGCGGCGAGGTCCGCGCCGGCGCCGGTGGCCAGCAGGAACACCGGGAGGTCCAGACCTTCGGCCGGGATCGCGTGCACACCCGGGTACGTGGTCTGGTCCCCGCGGAAGAAGCCGAGGAGTTCACGCACCTGGGCGCCGAAGTCGGCGGCGGCCTCGCGGCCCTGGCCGAGCGCGCGCCGCACGCCGTCGGTGAACCCGACCGACCGGCCCAGCCCCAGGTCGATGCGCCCGGGGAACAGCGACTCCAGCACCCCGAACTGCTCGGCCACCACCAGCGGCCGGTGGTTCGGCAGCATCACCCCGCCGGTCCCGACGCGGATCCGCGACGTCACCGACGCCACGGCGGCCGCCAGCACCGTCGGCGCCGACCCGGCGACGCCGGGCACGCTGTGGTGCTCCGACACCCAGAACCGGTGGTAGCCCAGCGCTTCGATCTCCCGCGCGAACGCCACCGTGTCCCTCAGCGCCTGCGCACTGCCCTGCCCACGCCGGGCGGGCGAACGGTCGAGCACGGAGATCCGGAACGTCACCTCGAGAACAACACGAGCGCCGGGCCCCGGATTCCCCTCGGCTCAGGGCCGCCAGCGTTCGCTGTAGTCGGGGTGATCGGCGTAGGGCAGGGTGAGCAGCCGCAGCGTCAGGCACCAGTTCGACCCGGCCTCGTCGGCGGGCACGTTGCAGGTCTCGCACCAGTACTCGCTGCCGTACAACGGAAAGCCGGGCACCTTCTCGGACACGGTCGTGCGGTGCGCGAGCATGATCCGCCGCGTGGCTTCGACCTCGCTGATCATCTGGTTGACCACGTCGAGTTCGAGGTCGCCGAGCGAGCGCACGCGCTGCTCGACCGAGACCTTCGTCTCGCCCCGGTTGAGCGCCTCACCCGTTTTCGCCTTCTGCACCGCCTGCATGATCAGCGCCTGCCGCTGACCGACCCGCGCGGCGAGGAACGCGATCAGGTCGTCCACGAAGAGCCTCCCTCCTCAAGCCTGGCTCCTCCGATCCGGTCGTGGCACGCGGCCGGGGCGTTACGCCCCAGGCACGCCACGGGCTACCCCCGGGTCCGCCGCACGCTACTCGCGTCCCAGTCTGACCTGCGGGAACGTTATGCAGCCGTGAAGGTGGAAAATTCTCGCATTCGCCGAAGTTGAGCACCGTGGGTGATCACCTGCGGCGAGGGTGTGCTCACTCGGTGTCGGCGCGGGCCTTGCTCGGCTGCACGCGCTTGGGTTCACCCGGCATTTTCGGGTAATCCGGCGGATAGGGCAGTTCTGCCCCGCCGAGATCGCGATCGTCGCGTTCGTACCACTCCAGCAGGGTTTCGAGCCCGAACGCCGTTTCGTCCATCGGTGCGTGCAGATCACCGTGCTCCGCCAGGAAAGCCGGCACGGTCAGCACGTCGAAGTCGTCCGGGTGCACCTCGTCGAGCAGCGCCCAGGTCAGCGGCGTCGACACGGTCGCGCGCGGCGTGCCGCGGACGGACCAGGTCGACGCGACGGTCCGGTCGCGCGCCGCCTGGTTGTAGTCCAGGAACACCCGTCCGCCGCGTTCCTCTTTCCACCACGAAACCGTGGCTTTGTCCGGGATGCGGCGTTCGACCTCACGGCCGAGCGCGATCACGGCGTGGCGCACGGCGATGAAGTCCCACTCCGGCCTGATCCGCACGAGCACGTGGACGCCGCGGCCGCCGGACGTCTTGGGGTAGCCGGTGAGCCCGGCGTCGGCCAGTACCTCGCGGACGACCTTCGCGACGGCGACCGCGTCGTCGAAGCCGGCCGAGTCCGGCGGGTCCACGTCGATCCGCAGCTCGTCCGGATGGTCCACATCGGACCGCCGGACGGGCCAGGGGTGGAAGTCGAACGTGCCGAGGTTGGCCGCCCACACGAACACCGCGGGTTCGGTCGGGCACACCTCGTCGGCCGTGCGGCCGGACGGGAACGTGATCTTCGCCGTCTCGACCCACTCCGGCGCGCCCTTGGGCACGCGCTTGGCGTAGAACCACTCGCCTTCGACGCCGTCGACGTAGCGCTTGAGCGTGGTCGGCCGCTCGCCGATCGCGCGCAGCAGCGGCTCGCCCACGGCGAGGTAGTGCTCCACGACCTGGCGCTTGGTGATGCCGCGCTGCGGGAAGTAGACCTTGTCCGGGCTCGTCACCCTGACGGTGCGCTCCCCCACCTGATACTCGACCGGATCGCCGTGTTTGGGCATGAGCCCACCGTAGCCGGATCCGGGCCGCGCGACGGCCTTTCGCATGCGGGCGCGCACTGGTCGGACCACCGTGCCCTACCGTGGGCCGGGTGTCCGGCAGAACCAAACTGATCCTCGCGCTCGCCGTGCTCGCCCTCCTCGCGGCGGCCGCGGTGTTCCTGCCGATCCCGGGCCCGGCCGAGTTGCGGCACTGGGCTCAGGCGACGGGGCCGGCGACGCCGCTGGTGCTGCTCGTCGCGTACTCGTTGCTCACCGTGGCCCCGATCCCGCGCACCGTGTTCAACCTGGCGGCCGGGCTACTCGTCGGGAGCGTCGCCGGGATCGTGATCGGCCTGGTCGCGACCACGATCGCCGCCGGGCTCTCGTTCGGCCTGGCGCGGCTGCTGGGCCGTGACCTCGTGCTGCGGCACCTGCACCGCGCGCCCGTGCGCGCGGTCAACGACCGGCTCTCGGGCGGCCGTGTGCTCGCGATCACGTCGCTGCGGCTGATCCCCGTGGTGCCGTTCGCGCCGCTGAGCTACCTGTGTGGCGTGTCGTCGGTGAAACTGGTGCCCTACCTGGTCGGAACGGCCCTGGGCAGCGTCCCGGGCACGGTCGCCGTGGTCGTGCTGGCCGACGCGCTGACAGGCGACACGCCGCCTGCGCTGCTGGCCTGTTACGGCGTCTTCGCGGTGGCCGGCGCCCTCGGCCTGGTCAGGGTGCTGAAGAAGCGCGTGCCCGCGCCCGAGGCGGAAGAGCCCGCCGCGTCCGCACCGGCTGGCTGACGGCGGCGACGTCCGCCCGACCGCTACACTCATTCGGGTGCGCGAGGGGAATCCGCGCTGTGTAAAGCCACGATCACCGGGATTTCGTCAGGAGCGGTCGCCATCGACACCGGGCAGCTGATCGCGGGGCACTACCGCCTCGTCGAGCACATTGGTAGCGGTGCCATGGGTGTGGTGTGGCGCGCGGTCGACGTGCGGCTCGAGCGAACGGTCGCGATCAAGCAGATCCTCCCGCAGCCGGGGGTGTCGGAGGCCGAACGCGACAACATGCGCCAGCGCGCCATGCGCGAGGCCAAGAACGCGGCCCGCTTCCAGCACCCGAACGCGATCGTCGTCTTCGACATCGCCGAGCACGGCGGCGACCCCTGCCTCGTGATGGAGTACCTCAACGGGCCGAGCCTCTCGGCCGTGCTGGCCGAGCAGGGCACGCTGCCCGTCGGGCAGGTCGCGCGCATCGGGGAGCAGGTCGCCGCGGCGCTCGTGGCCGCGCACCGCGCCGGCATCGTCCACCGCGACGTGAAGCCGGGCAACATCCTGATCGACGAGATCGGCACCGCGAAGATCACCGACTTCGGCATCTCCCGCGCGGCCGGCGACATGACGCTCACCCAGACGGGCCTCATCGGCGGCACCCCGGCGTACCTCGCGCCCGAGCTCGCGCGCGGCGCCGACCCGGTGCCCAGCTCCGACGTGTTCGCCCTCGGCGCGACCCTGTACCAGGCCATCGAGGGCCAGACGCCCTACGGCAACACCACCAACCAGCTCGCGCTGCTCTACGCGGCCGCGAACGGCCAGATCAACCCGCCGACGCAGGCCGGGCCCGCGACGGCGCTGCTGATGTCGCTGCTGCGCAGCGAGCCCGGCGAGCGCCCGAGCATGGCGGAGGCGCGGGAACGCCTCGCCAAGCTGGCGTCGGGCGAACCGGCCACTCCGAAGCTCGACGCCGGCCCGGCGGCGGGCGCCGCCGGTGCGGCCGCCGCGGGTGCCGCCGCCGGCGCCGCGGCCGCCGATCGCGGTGGCGCGCGTCCGCCGTGGCAGCGCTTCGACGCCCCGAAGCCCGCCCCCACGCCGGTCCCCGCGCCGAAGACCCCGTCGAACCCGCCCCACACCCCGACGGCGGCGTTCATGCCGATGCGCTCCCCCGCGGCACCACCCCACACCCCGCCGCGCCCCCAGCCCGCGGCCCGCCCGACCCAGCAGCAGCCCCGCACGCCCGCCACCACCGCGGCGGCGCCGAACTACCGCGCCGCGTCGTCCGGCGGCGGTCCGGACCACGACCGCAAGCGCAAGATCGCCCTGTTCGCCGGCGGCGCGGCCGCCGTCGTGGTCATCGCGGTCGTGGTGTTCCTCGTCCTGAGCTCCGGCAGCGGCGGCTCGAACGGGACCGACAACACCGCCCAGCAGCCGCAGCAGCCGACGCATTCGGCTCTGCCGCCCGCTCCCAGCAGCACCCCGAGCAGCTCCTCGCCGCCGCCGGTGGCCTCGAACGGCAATGTCCAGTGGCAGCCCGCCGGCGCCCGGGTGGTGGAGTTCTACTCGACCGTCAGCAAGAACCCGGCTGCCGCCTGGGCCATGCTGACCCCCACCGCCCAGGCGCCGTACGGCAGCCTCGACGGCTTCACCTCGTTCTGGAGCCAGCAGGACATCAACGGCTACAAGGGCGCCGCGGCCTACAAGCGCCAAAACAACCCGGACGGGTCGGTCGACATCCAGATCAACCTGACCGCGAACGGGGCTACCGCGCCGAAGATCGTGCAAGTGATCGCCGCGCAGGACGGCACGTTGATGCTCAACACCGACCCGCGCCCGGACGGCACCGCCAGCCAGTGATCACCGTGGTGGAGCGGTGAGTTCCACCACCGATGTCCACCACGCGGTAGCCGCGCTGTCGCAGGGAGTCGAGACCGTGGCAGGCAACGCCCCGGCGCGAGTGAGACTCACCGCGCGGGGAGTGTGCTGAGCAGGCGCGATGGCTTACCGTGGTGCCATGGCCGACAGCGGAGCTCAGCAGCCGGGCTGGAGTCCTCGGTTCCACGAGGACCTGGTCGGGCTGGATCCGTACGACCCGGAGGCTCGCGCGTTCGCCGCGCACCTCGACCGGATGGAGCGCACGGGCCCGACGTTCACCGTCGAAGCGTGCCTCGACCAGGTCTCCGACTTCGCCGATTCCAGCAGCCGTGCGGGCGGGCTGCGCTACTGGGTTTCAGCGCTCATCGTGGCCCTCATCGTGCTCGGGGTGATCGTGACCGCATGGGACATCGTGACCCACGCGATCGCGTTCCTCGCGGGGTAACGTGGACGTGGTGAAAGGTATGAAACCCGTGGTCGGCACCACGCCCCGTGTGGTGAAGTCCGAGCAGGAGTGGCGGGCGCAGCTCAGCCCCGAGGAGTACGCGGTGCTGCGCCGGGCCGGCACCGAGCGGCCGTTCACCGGCGAGTACACCGACACCAAGACCACCGGTGTCTACGAGTGCCGGGCCTGCGGCGCGGAGCTGTTCCGCAGCGACACGAAGTTCGAAAGCCACTGCGGCTGGCCGTCGTTCTTCGACCCGGCCGAGTCCGACGCCGTGCTGCTGCGCGAAGACCGCACGCTCGGAATGCGCCGCATCGAGGTGCTCTGCGCGTCCTGCCACAGCCACCTCGGCCACGTCTTCGAGGGCGAGGGCTACGACACACCGACCGATCAGCGTTACTGCATCAACTCGATCTCGCTGAAGCTCACCCCCGCTTCCGAGTGACGACCGGTGCCCTCCCCGCGGGGAGGGCACCTCTTCTTCCAGGGGAATCTCCGCGCCCACATCGGGGTCAGATGTGCCGACCCACCCGGCGAACCGGACGGTCCGGGTCCACCTGCGGGTCAAGCTGGGGCGAGCGCAGTCGATGGGCGACCTTCGTCACCGAACTGCAGCGCCGGCGCCTGGTGACCTCCGACCGGGCGTCGACCGGGTCGAGGTCATGGCGGACCTGCGCGCGCAGCACCTGCCGGCGCTGCGCAAGCGCGGGCCACCCGTGCTGCCGCACGCGGTTTCGCTGTCGCCGGATGGCGCCGAGCCGCTGGACACGAACCGCGTGGAGCACCTCGCCGAGCTGGCGCGGGTCCTCGGCGCGTCGCCGGCGAGCGACCACGTGTGCTTCGGCCGCGCAGGGGGCCTCGATTCCGGCCACCTCATGCCGCTGCCGCGCACGCGCGAGGCACTCAACGTGCTCGTGGCCAACGCCCGGGCTCGCCCAGTCCATTGTGGACGCACCGTTGGCCTCTCGAGAACATCGCCTCCGGTGACGGCGTGAGCCGCGGAGAACTCGCCGCCCGCAGGCGGCGCTGCTCGACGCGTTGCTCACCGGTGCGCCGGCCCCACCGGGCTTCGCGCGCGACCGCCTGCTGCTCGAATCCGGTGTCCTGCTCCGCAAACGGCCCCGGCCTGCGCCCCGACCTGCTCGAAACGCTGGGCGACGAGCGTTTCGAAGTCCTCTTCGACACCTCCGCCGCCTCGCATCCGTTTCGGGACTCCGTCCGGGCCTGCGAACACGCCGTGGCTCGACGAACGCGGTGAGCTCCCGAAACCGAAGCGGCGCCGCTGGTTCAGGTGGCGACGGGGTGCCACACCGCGCTGTCGGCCCCCGGCAGGTGCGACGCGTGGTCCCAGTGCGGCGGCGCGCCCGGCAGCTCGCCGGCCATGCGCACGCGCGTGAGCCGGCCGAAGTCGCTGTCGACGTCTTCGACGAGGTCCGCGCGGTCGGCGAAGGCGGCGTAGTCCACTCCGGACGGTCCGGAGTCCTTGCGGCCCAGGGAATCCAGCCAGCGGCCCGTGCCGGCGAGCGAGAGCCGCACGTGCTGGCTGCCGCCCACCTCGACGGTGCGGCGCACGGCCGTCATGATGGCCGCGGCCGCGAGCCAGCCCGTGGTGTGGTCGAGCGCCTGCGCGGGCAGCGGCACCGGCCGGTCGGCCCCCTCGGCACGCGCGCCCTCGTCCGCGATGCCCGACGACATCTGCACCAGGCTGTCGAACCCGCGTCGCCGCGCCCACGGGCCGGTCCAGCCGTACGCGGAGAGATCGGCCGTGACGATGCCGGGCCGCAGCTCGGCGAGCTCGTCCGGACCGAACCCGATTCGGGCGAGAGCGCCGGGGCGGAACGACTGCAGCACCACGTCGGCGCGCGCGACGAGCTTCTTCAGCTTCGCCCGCCCGCCCTCGGTGTCGAGCGCGACGAAGGCGGATCGCTTGCCGTGCCCGGTGTCCATCGTCAGCGCGGGGATGCGCGGCAGGTGCGCGGCCCCGACGTGCAGCACGTTCGCGCCGTGCGCCGCGAGCACGCGCCCGGCCACCGGACCGGCGAGCACGTGCGTCAGCTCCAGCACGCGCACACCGCCGAGCGGCCGGTCGGAGTCGAACAGCACGCGGTTCGGCGCTTCGCCGAGCCGGCGGATCTCCACGAGCGGCAGGTCCGCGACGGCCCGGCCCTGCGGGTGCTCGAGCCACTCCTCGCGCGAGCGCATGAGCGCGGCCGCGCCACCCGCGGTGACCACGGCCGACTCGACCTCGGCGGCGGGCCGCCCGGCCACGGCCTTCGCCACGGCCTCGCGTTGCGCGGGCACCCCGAGCGCCCAGCAGATGGCGGCTTCGTGACGCGGGTAGTTCGCGTGCAGCTTGACCCAGCGATCGGCCGCGCGGTAGTCGCCCGCGATCGGGCCCCACGGGCTCGGCGGCGGCTCGCCGTTCACGCGCAGGAACGCCTCGCTGAGGATCGAAGCCGCGGCGTGGCGCGCGTCGACGCCGACGGCGCCGGGCTCGATGCCGCGCAGCCGCAGCAGTTCGGCGGCCGCGAGCGTGGCCGCGCCGACGCCGGCCGAAGCGGCGGCAGCGACGCGGAACGTCCCGGGCAGCACGGATTCGTCGCCGGTCAGGGAAACGGGCGGGAGGGCATCGCCGGTGAGCGTCCGCCACACCCCGGCCAGCACGTCCTGCACGGCGGTTACGGCAGAGCCGCGACGAGCTCGGCCGGCGCCACGCGCGTGCCGGTGTAGAACGGGATCTCCACGCGCACGTGCCGGCGCGCCTCGGTGGCGCGCAGGTGGCGCATCAGGTCGACGATGCGGTGCAGCTCGTCGGCCTCGAACGCGAGGATCCACTCGTAGTCGCCGAGCGCGAACGACGCGACGGTGTTGGCCCGCACGTCCGGGTAGTCCCGCGCTTCCTTGCCGTGGTCGGCGAGCATCTTGCGGCGGTCCTCGTCCGGCAGCAGGTACCAGTCGTAGGACCGGACGAACGGGTACACGCAGATGAACTTGCGCGCTTCCTCACCGGCGAGGAACGCCGGGACGTGGCTCTTGTTGAACTCCGCCGGCCGGTGCAGCGCGACCTGGCTCCACACCGGGGTGGACGCGCGGCCCAGCGGGGTGCGCCGGAACCCGGAGTAGGCCGCCTGGACCTGCTCGATCTCCTCGGCGTGCCACCAGACCATGAAGTCGGCGTCGGCGCGCAGCACGGACAGGTCGTAGACCCCGCGCACGACCACGCCCTTGTCGGCGAGACCGTCGAGGAACTCCGCCGTCTCCTGGCCCGCGGCCCCGCGGTCCTCGCCCAGCCGGCCCGGCTCGGCTTTGAAGACCGACCAAGCGGTGTAACGGATGGTGTCGTTGAGCTCGTTGTAGTTCAGCCGCGCCATGACTCCATCCTCCCACCGCGCGCGGGTCGAGCGCCAAGCGGCTGGCGTCACACCGCGAGGCCCGCCGCGATCCGCCGCGCGGCCGCGTCCGCCGTCGCGACGCACGCGGGCAGGCCGACGCCGTGCAGGGTCGCGCCCGCGACCGCCAGGCCCGGCACCTCGGCGACGGCGGTTTCGATGCGCGTGACGCGTTCGAGGTGCCCGGCGCCGTACTGCGGCAGGCCGCCACCCCAGCGCGTGACCAGTGCGTCGATCGGTTCGGCGGTGACGCCGGTGAGCCGCGCCAGGTCGTCGCGCACCGCGGCCACGAGCGAATCGTCGTCGCCGGTCAGCGCGCCGGGCTCGCGGAAGCGGCCGACGGACCCGCGGACGAGCACGGGGCCTTCGCCGCCGTAGTGGGCCCACTTGTTCGAGGAGAACGTGAAGGCCTTCGACGCGTACGGCACCCTGTGGTCGTCGCGCTCCCCCGCGCCGATCAGGATCCCCGACGCGTCGGGCAGCTGCGTGCCGGGCGGCAGCGCGAGCGCGACGACCGCCATCGACGCCAGCTCGACCTCGGCGAACGCCGCGGACGCGGCCGGGGCCACGCCGTCGAGCAGCTTGCGCGCGGCGGGCGCCGGCACGGCGAGGACGACCGCGTCGACGTCCACCGGGGTGTCCGCGGGCGCGTGGGCCGGCGCAGCCGCGCCGACGTCGAGGCGCCACCCGGTGGCGGTGCGGGTCAGGGCGCGGACCGTCGAAGACGTCCGCACGGTCGCGCGCGAGAGTTCCCGCAACCGGTCGAGCAGGGTGGTCAAACCGCCGGTGAGGGTGCCGAACACCGGGGCCGTGCCGGGGGTCTTGGGCAACAGCGACGCCGCGGCGTCGGTGAGCGAGCCGGCGCCCTCGGCGACGGCCTTCGCGAGGCCGGGCATGGTCGCGCGCAGGCCGAGACCGTCGGCGCCGCCCGCGTAGACACCGCCCAGCAGCGGGTCGACGAGCCGGTCGACGAGCTCGTCGCCGAACCGGCCGCGCAGCAGAGGCCCCAGGGGCAGGTCGGCGCCGGTGAGCTCGACGGGACCGAGCGAGCGTTCCTTTTCGACGGCGCGGCGGCCGTCCTCGGACAGCACCCCGGCGACGACCTCGGCGGACCCCGGCACGCCCATCACGGTGCCCGGCGGCAGGCCCAGGACCGCGCCGCCGGCGTGGATCTTGGCGCGCGCCTTCGTGGGGTGCACGAGCCGCTCGGCCAGCCCGACCTCGGCGACCAGCGCCGTGACCTCGGGCCGGCGCGCGAGGAACGCTTCCGCGCCGACGTCGTAGGCCACGCCGCCGACCTCGGCCGTGCGGAGCTTGCCGCCGGCGGCGGGGGTGCTCTCGAAGACGGTGATCTCGACGGCGTCGCCGAGTAGCGTCCGCAGCCGGTAGGCGGTGGTCAGGCCGGAGATGCCGCCGCCGACGACGGCGACGTGCTTCACAGCGAGTGCACCAGCTCGGCGACGCGGGTCAGCACCTCGGGCTCGACGCTGGGCAGCACACCGTGGCCCAGGTTGAAGATGTGGCCGTCGGCCGCGCGGCCCTCGTCGACGATGCGGCGCACCTCGGCCTCGATCACGGGCCAGCCCGCGTACAGCAGCGCCGGGTCGAGGTTGCCCTGGACCACGGCCGAGCCGCCGAGCCGGCGCACGGCCTCGTCGAGCGGCACCCGCCAGTCGACACCGACGACGTCGGCGCCCGCGTCGCGCATCGCCTTGAGCAGCTCGCCCGTGCCGACGCCGAAGTGGATGCGCGGCACGCCGTAGTCCGCGACGCCTTCGAGGACCTTGCGCGAATGGGGCTGGACGAATTCGCGGTAGTCGCGCTCGGACAGCGCGCCCGCCCACGAGTCGAAGAGCTGGATCGCGTCGGCGCCGGCGTCGAGCTGCGCGCGCAGGAAGGTCAGGGCGATGTCGGCGAGCCGGCCGGCGAGCTCGTGCCACAGCGCCGGCTCGGCGTGCATGAGGGCCTTGGTGTGCTCGTGGTTGCGGCTCGGGCCGCCCTCGATGAGGTAGCTGGCCAGCGTGAACGGCGCGCCGGCGAACCCGATCAGCGCCGTGTCGCCCAGGCTCTCCACCAGCAGGCCGACGCCTTCGGCCACGCGCGCGACCTGGTCGGGCTCGAGCAGCGGCAGCGCCCGCACGGCCGCGGTGTCGCGCACCGGCTCGGCCACGACGGGACCCGTGCCGGGCACGATGTCGATGTCCAGCCCCGCCGCCTTGAGCGGCACCACGATGTCGCTGAACAGGATCGCCGCGTCGACGCCGTGGCGGCGGACCGGCTGCAGCGTGATCTCGGCGAGCATCTCCGGGTCGAAGCACGCGTCGAGCATCGGCACGCCCTCGCGCAGCTTCCGGTACTCCGGCAGCGACCGGCCGGCCTGGCGCATGAACCACACGGGCGGGTGCGCGGGCCGATCCCCGCGCGCCGCGGCGAGGAAGGGCGAACCGGCGAGGTCGCGACGGGTCGGGACGGGTGCGGGGGAAACCTGGGCCACGCCGTCCATGCTCCCACGCGCGCTCCGGGCGCCCGGGCGGGGAGGCGGCGGTGTGCCCGGGGCTTCGTCCGTCGACGCCCGGTGCCGGACGCGGCGGCGGTGCAGGTCACCTCGCCGCCGGCCCGGGAACGTTCACGAGTCCGGCCGGAAAGCCCGGAACCGGACCATTCGGCCGGTCGGGTCTTCCCTCGGCGCGCCTGCGTCCGCAACGGGGCGCCGCCGCCCTACAGTCGGTGCGTGACCGCGATGACACCAGTGCCCGAGCTCTTCCGCGAAGCCGTCGCGGCGCTGAAGTCCGTCCGGCCCCGTCCCGAGGTGCAGCTGGAGACGATGCGCGCACCGCAGCGGCTGGCCCCGTGGTCGTACGCGCTGAGCTGCGAGGTTTCCGGACCGGCCGACGTGCTGGCGTCGGGCCGCCTGGTGCTGCTGCACGACCCCGAGGGCCAGGAGGGCTGGGACGGCGTGCTGCGGCTGGTCATGTACGTGCGGGCCGAACTCGACCGCGAACTCGCGACGGACCCGTTCCTGCCGGCGGTGGGCTGGTCGTGGCTGACCGACGCGCTCGAGGCGTCCGGCGCGTCGTACCGGGCGCTGGGCGGCACGGTCACGGAGACGTCGTCGGCGCGCTTCGGCGACATCGCCGGCCCGGCGCGCACCGACGACCTGGAGCTGCGGGCGTCCTGGACGCCCACCGACGCCGCCCTGCGCGCCCACGGTTACGCGTTCTGCCAGGTGATGGCGAGCGTCGTGGGCCTGCCGCCGGTCGGCGTGACGCTGTTCGAGCAGCGCCAGAGCTCCTGAACCCGGGTCCGGCCCCCGGCTGAATCCCGCTCGATTTCGCTCGTTTTCCGAAGTTCACCCGGACGGGCACCCCACCCGAGGCCCTTGCGAGCCCTGAACTCGCCCAGAACGGCCTCTCGTGGTCTGGACAACAGAGGGCACTGGCGGGCGACCGAACGCGGTTCTGAACGCCGTTCACGTCCGTCCATCCCGGACCGCACGGGCTAGCACGCGCGGACGCCCACGTTCGTGAAGACCCGGCAATCACGCGCTGTTATGCCCTGGTCACCCACACCGCGGCGCTCCGGCGCCCGGAACCGGCCGCCACACCCCCGCGCAGACCCACCCGGAGGTCCGTTCGGCAAACGTGAAGAAAGTTGATCTTGCCCCGGCCGAGGCCGATTTCCGGCGTCTGGTGCACTCGTCGGGAGGCGTCCGGGCGGAAGCACCGGCAGGTGCACGGCCCACCTGCACGGGCATTTCAGTCTCGGTAACTATGTTCCATCGCACTTGCAAGCTCTTCCGTTAACAAATGTCGCAGCACTAGCCCGATCGTGTGACAGCGAACGCCCTGAGTGACGAGTCGTTTCAGATAGATACCCATTCGATCCCCCCGTAACGGCCTCCGGGCGGCTACAGTGCCTTCGACGACACCACTTTCGGTCTAAAGCTGGCGCGGCTGAACGGCCGAAGGTCCCGGTGCCGGTCGGGGGGCACGACCGACTCCAGGGAGGTAGTGACGTGGCTACCGTCGGCTTATCTCAGGCCGTTCGATCCACGCCAGCCGGTGCATTGCCGGCGAGCATGGTTCCGCACCCGCGGGAAGAGCTCTTTTCCGTGTTGGTGGTCGATGACCACCCGCTGTTGAGGGAGGCGATCGCAGCACGACTCGCACAGATGGGTGCGGGCACGGTCCACGAGGCCGCCACGGTGGCCGAGGCGAGGGCGCGAGCACAGGCCACCGGCCCGTGCGACCTGGCGATCCTCGACCTCGGACTGCCGGACGGCAGCGGCATCGAACTGGTTACGGAACTCCGTAGCCACGGATGGCCGCGCGTGGTGGTGCTCGCATCGTCCGACGACCCGTACGCGGTCAGGTCGGCGTTCCAGGCCGGTGCCCAGGCGTACCTGCTGAAGTCCGCGTCGCCGGTGGTGGTCACCGACGGCGTGCGCAGGGTCCTGGAAGGCGGCGTCTACGCCGACCCGAGCGTGGCCCCGGTCCTGGCGACCGGCACGCGGGTCGCGGGCACCGACAACACGCCGCGCGAGCTCTCCGCCCGCGAGGTCGAGGTGCTTCAGCTCGTCGCCGACGGGCAATCGAACAAGGAGATCGGGGAGGAGCTTTCCCTCTCCGCGCTCACCGTGAAGTCGCACCTCTCCCGGATCGGGCGCAAGCTCGGCACGGGTGACCGGGCGCAGATGGTCGCGCTGGCGATGCGAGCCGGTGTGATCCGCTGACGAAGGCGAACAGAGGCCCTGCGGGGCGGGCGGACCAGGCGCGGTACGCCCGTCCCGTAGGGTCGCACACCATGGGAAGTGCACAGGCGGACGGCGTTCGGACCGGAGAGACCACCACCGAGGACGCCGGAACGCCCGTGCTGCTACGCGAACCCGCCGAAGGCACCCCGCCCGTCGTCACCGACGCGGCGGCGCTGGCCGAGGCGTGCGCGCGGCTCGCCGCGGGGACCGGCGCCGTGGCGGTGGACACCGAACGCGCGTCCGGCTACCGCTACTGGCCCAAGGCCTACCTCGTGCAGTTGCGCCGCGAAGGCTCCGGCACGGTGCTGGTCGACCCGATCGCACTGGCCGACGACCTCGCCCCCCTGCGCGAAGTCCTCAACGACACCGAATGGGTGCTGCACGCCGCGTCCCAGGACCTGCCGTGCCTGGCCGAGCTGGACCTGCACCCGAAGTCCCTGTTCGACACCGAGCTGGCCGGCCGGCTGGCGGGCTACGAGCGCGTGGCGCTCGGGACGCTCGTCGAGCTGCTGCTGGGCTACACGCTCGAAAAGGGCCACAGCGCCGCCGACTGGTCGAAGCGGCCGCTGCCCGTCGACTGGCTCAACTACGCCGCGCTGGACGTCGAGCTGCTCAACGAGCTGCGCGAGAAGCTCGAGGCCGAGCTGGCGGCCCAGGGCAAGATCGAGTGGGCGCGGCAGGAGTTCGAGAACGTGCGCACGGCGCCGCCGCCCGCCCCGCGGGCCGAGCCGTGGCGCCGGACGTCGGGCGTGCACAAGATCCGCAGCCCGCGCGGCCTCGCCGCCGTGCGCGAGCTGTGGCAGGCCCGCGACGAGCTCGCCCGCAAACGCGACCGCGCGCCCAGCCGCATCCTGCCCGACAGCGCCATCGTCAACGCCGTGGTTTCGGATCCGAAAACGGTCGAGGAGCTGCAGGCCCTGCCGGTGTTCAGCGGGCGCGTGCAGCGCAAGTACACGGCCAGCTGGCTGCGCCACCTCCAGGCGGCCAAGACGCTGCCCGCGAGCGAGCTCCCCAGCGCCACCCAGCCCTCCGACGGCCCACCCCCGGTCAACCGCTGGGCCGACAAGGACCCCGACGCCGCCGCCCGCCTCTCCGCGGCCCGCACGGCGCTGGCCGCCATCGCTGAAGACCGCCGCCTGCCGGTGGAGAACCTGATGCTGCCCGACCTCGTGCGCCGCACCTGCTGGCGCCCGCCGTCGGACCTGTCGGAGGACGGCGTGGCCGAGGTCCTGCGCGCCGGCGGCGCGCGGCCGTGGCAGGTCGAGCTGACGGTGGGCGCGCTGAGCAAGGCCCTGCACTCGACGGCGGCGGTCTGAGAAAACCGCATGCGGTGGCGGCTCCCGGGCTGCCACGCTTGCCGGCGTGAACATGCTTTCCTGCGGGCACCCGGGTCCGGCTTCGGCCACCCGCCGGTGCCCGCACCTGATCGGCCCAGGCTCCCCCTGCCATTGCCTCGTCTTCACCGGAGTCGCCAGCGAGTTCGACCTGCTGTGCGAGACCTGCGCCGCCGATCCGGCCGCCGCTTCACTCGAAGCGATCTGCGCGAGGTGCGTCGCGACAACGCACCGGGTCCTCCAGGTCGAGCGCCTCATCGGCACCCCTCAGCCGGTCCACCGTGACGCGCCGATTGGCGGGTGGTGGCGCACCCGCGCGTGCCCGGTCGTACCGCTCGGCGACCGCTGCCTCGCGCCACTGCCGGACGGCTGGCTCGTGCTTACCGCCGACGGCCTCGTGGCCATCCCCGACGGCGGCGACCCACGCGCGGTCACCGGACCGATCGTGCTGCCCGACGAGGACTCGCCCGAGTCCCGGCACCACGAACCCACTCCGGCTCTGCACACGTCCGAAGATGGCGAGCGGGTCGCGGTGGTCTGCGACTACGGCAGCCACGGCGTGGTCCTCGCGACCCGCACCGGCGAGGTCGTTCGGCGGCTCGACAACGAGGACTACCACAGCGAGCAGGTGCGGTTCCCGTTCGCATTCCTGCCCGGCCACTTCGCAGCCGCCACGGCGTGGAACCGCCTCGACCTCTTCGACGCGGAGACCGGCGAACGGCTCCCGCTGGAGGGCGAAGACCCGGACCACTTCCACGGCGGCCTCACGCCGAGCCCGTCCGGTCGCTGGCTCGTCGACGACGGCTGGGTCTGGCACCCGGTCGGCGTCCCCACCGTGATCGACGCGGCGGCCTGGCTCGCCGGCGACGCTCGCGCACCACGAGATCCGCAGCCGCTGGCCGACCGCGGGTATGTGTGGGACACACCGATGGCCTGGCTTGGCGACGATCTCCTGGCCATGCAGAAGCCCGGCCCGGACGACGGCGAAACCATCGACGGCGTCGAACTGTTCGACCCCAACACGCGAGAGAGCCGCGGACTGTTCGCGGGCCCGGATGGTCCGATGTGGGCAGTCCGCAACCTGCTGTACGTGTCTGCGGCCGGCGGCTTCGAAGTGTGGGACCCCGCCGACGGCGCCCGGATCGCGTTCGTACCCGGTTTCCGGCCGGCGGCAGCCGACCCGCGTACCGGCCGCTTCGCCGAGGTGCGCGACGGATTCCTGCGCGAGTGGACCCGCTGAGCTCAGCCCCAGCGGTTCAGGACCTCTTGCGCGGCAACCACTTCCGGATGCCCGACCGGCCAGGCGCCCGCCGCCAGCACCGCGCGCGCGTGGAACGCCGCCACCTCCGGATCAGGGTGGACCTGGGCCAGCGTGCCGCGGTTGCGCAGCGTCTGGCGCCAGCCGCCCCAGCCGTCGGCGACGAGGGGGGCCAGGAGGTCGGCCGCGGCGGGGTGGTCGCCGGTGAGGACGAGGGTGTCGGCGAGGCACTGGCGGTAGAAGCCGTCGCGGGGGTGGCGGTCGGCGAGGGCGCGCAGGGGTTCGAGGACCTCGGCGCCGCGTTCGGCGGTGATGGTCAGGCGGGTGGCTTCGGCGCGGTCGAGGTCGGCGGGCTTGCGCAGGAACGGGACGATCTTCTCGTCCAGCTCGCGCAGTGCCTCGTCCTGGCGGTCCACGTCGCACAGCGCGACAACGTCCGCGAAGCGCACGCCGATGGTCAGCGGGTCCTCGTCGCCCAGCTCGGCAGCGCAGTAGCGGACCAGCGAAGCCGACGCGGCGACGCGCTCGTCGACCCGGTTGGCGACGCCCAGGACCTCGACGAGCGCGCTGCGGCAGGCGATCGTCTCGGCTTCGGCGCCCCAGACCTGCTCGAACACGCCCTCCGTCTCGGCCAGCAGCGGCACCGCCTCGTCGGGCCGGCCCTGCCCGGACCACGACAGCGCGAGGTACTGCCAGACGATCAGCGTCAGCTTGCCCTGCGCCCCGAACTCGGCGGTCGCCGGTGGCACGAGCTCGCGGAAGACCTGCTCGGCGTCGCGCCATTCGCCGCGCTCGCCGAGCGCCGCGCCCAGCTGGAGGAGCTCGGTGAGGTCGCGCGCGCCGGACCGGCCGCGCAGCCGGGCGACCGCCGCGCGCAGCGCACCCACCTCGTCGACGGGCCGGGGTCCGAAGCGCCACCGCGAGGTTCTGTCCACAGTGCGAAGTATGTCAGGTGCGCGGGAGTGTGCCGTCGCCCACTCGTCCGGGCCACTCCACTGGTTACCCACGGGTAACAAGGGCTATCGTGCGGACAGGATTTCTGTCTACTTCAGGAGCATTCGTGGCCGCACCAGTTACGCCGCCGCTCGCGCCGACCGCGCGAGCGGTACGGAACGTCGTGTTCGTCGAGGGGGTACGCACCCCCTTCGGCAAGGCGGGCGACAAGGGCATCTACGCCGGGACCCGGGCGGACGACCTCGTGGTCAACGCCATCCGCGAGCTGCTGCGCCGGCACCCCGAGCTGCCGCCCGAGCGGGTGGACGACGTCGCGATCGCGGCGACGACGCAGATCGGCGACCAGGGCCTCACGATCGGGCGCACGGCCGCGCTGCTGGCCGGGCTGCCCAAGTCCGTGCCGGGCTTCGCGATCGACCGCATGTGCGCGGGCGCGATGACGGCCGTGACCACCGTCGCGAGCGGGATCGGCTTCGGCGCGTACGACATCGCCATCGCGGGCGGCGTCGAGCACATGGGCCGCCACCCGATGGGCGAGGGCGTGGACCCCAACCCGCGGATCATCGCCGACAAGCTCGTCGACCCGACCGCGCTCGTCATGGGCCAGACCGCGGAGAACCTGCACGACCGGTTCCCGGAGATCACCAAGGAACGCACCGACGCCTACGCCGCGCGCAGCCAGGAGCGTTACGCCGAAGCTGTGAAGACCGGCAAGATCGGCCCGGAGCTGGTGCCCGTGGCGATCCGGTCGAAGGAACTCGGCTGGGGTCTCGCGACCGAGGACGAGCCGCCGCGGCCGGGCACCACCGTCGAAGGGCTGGCGAAGCTCAAGACGCCGTTCCGCCCGCACGGGCGCATCACCGCGGGCAACGCCGCCGGCCTCAACGACGGCGCCACCGCCGCGATCGTCGCCGACGAGGAGACCGCGCGCGAGCTCGGCCTGCCCGTCGCGATGCGGCTGGTCGGCTACTCGTTCGCCGGCGTCGAGCCCGAGGTCATGGGCATCGGCCCGATCCCGGCCACCGAGAAGCTGTTCAAGCGCACCGGCCTGTCGATCGACGACATCGGCCTGTTCGAGATCAACGAGGCGTTCGCCGTGCAGGTGCTGGCGTTCCTCGACCACTTCGGCATCGACCAGGACGACCCGCGCGTGAACCAGTGGGGCGGCGCGATCGCGTGCGGCCACCCGCTGGCCTCGTCGGGGGTGCGGCTGATGACCCAGCTGGCGCGCCAGTTCGCCGAGCGGCCCGACGTGCGCTACGGCATGACCACGATGTGCATCGGCATCGGCATGGGCGGCACCGTGATCTGGGAGAACCCGGCGTACGAGGGGGCGAAGTGATGTTCACCGCTGAAGAGGCCAAGGCCGCGTTCCCGGACGAGGTCGTCACGACCGCCGTCACACGGCTGGTGAAGGTGCCGGGGCTCGGCAAGCCCGTCGCGCTGATCACCCTCGACAACGGCCACGACCACACGCGCCCCAGCACGTTCGGCCCGCAGGGCCTCGTGTCGCTCGACGCGGCGCTCGACGTGGCGTTCGCCGCCGAGCCCGCGGCGATCGCGGTCACCGGCAAGCCGTTCATCTTCGCCGTCGGCGCGGATCTGTCCGGTGTGGAGGCTGTGGCGGACCCGGCGCTGGCGCGCAAGATCGCGCAGACCGGCCACGACGTGTTCCGCCGCCTGACCGAGTCGAAGGTCCCGACGTTCGGCTTCGTCAACGGCGCGGTGATGGGCGGCGGGCTCGAGCTCGCCCTGTCGTGCCACTACCGCACGCTGTCGGAGAACACCGCCGCGATCGCGTTCCCCGAGGTGTTCCTCGGCCTGTTCCCGGGCTGGGGCGGCACGCAGCTGCTGCCGAACCTCATCGGCGCGGACGCCGCCGTCACGGTCGTCATCGAGAACGCGCTGGCGCAGAACAAGATGCTGAACGTGAAGCAGGCGGCCGAGCTCGGCATCGTCGACGAGGTGTTCGGCTCGGCCGACTACCTCGAACAGTCGCTGCTGTGGCTCGCGAAGGTCGTGAACGGCGAGGTCACCCCGGCGCGGCGGGAGATCGACCGCGGGGCCGGCTGGGACGCGGCGATCGCGCGGGCCAAGTCCATCGTGGACGGTCGCACGCACGGCGCGTCGCCGGGTGCGACGAAGGCCGTGGAGCTGCTGGAGCTGGCGCGGGAGAACGATCTCGACCGCGGGTACGCCGCCGAGACCGACGGCCTGGCCGAGTTGCTGATGTCCGACGAGCTGCGCGCCGGGCTGTACTCGTTCAACCTCGTGAACAAGCGCGCCAAGCGGCCGGCCGGTGCGCCGGACAAGTCGCTGGCGCGCAAGGTGAACAAGGTCGGCATCGTCGGTGCGGGCCTGATGGCGAGCCAGCTCGCGCTGCTGTTCGTGCGCCGCCTCAAGGTGCCCGTGGTGCTCACGGACGTCGACCAGGAGCGGATCGACAAGGGCGTGGGCTACGTCCACGACGAGATCGACAAGCTGCTCGCCAAGAAGCGGGTGTCGCCGGACGGCGCGAACCGGCTCAAGGCGCTCGTCACCGGGTCGCTCGACAAGGCCGCGTTCGCCGACGCCGACTTCGTGATCGAGGCGGTGTTCGAGGAACTCGGCGTGAAGCAGCAGGTGTTCGCGGACCTGGAGCAGCACGTCTCCCCCGAGGCGATCCTCGCGACGAACACCTCGTCGCTGTCGATCACCGCGATGGCGTCGAAGCTGCAGCACCCCGAGCGCGTGGTGGGCTTCCACTTCTTCAACCCGGTGGCCGTGCTGCCGCTGCTGGAAATCGTGCGCGGCGAGAAGACCGACGACGCGGCCCTGGCGACGGCGTTCGCGGTCGGCAAGCAGCTGAAGAAGTCGAGCGTGCTGGTGAAGGACGCGACGGCGTTCGTCGTCAACCGGCTACTGCTGCGTTTCCTCGGCGAGGTGCTCGTGGCCGTCGACGAGGGCACGCCGTTCGACGTCGCCGACTCGGCGCTCGAGCCGCTGGGCCTGCCGATGTCGCCGCTGAACCTGATGCAGCTCGTCGGCCCGGCGATCGCGCTGCACGTGGGCGAGACGCTGCACGCGTCGTTCCCGGACCGCTTCACCGTGAGCGAGAACCTCGCGAAGTTCGTGCAGGCGGGCAAGAAGGGCGTGTGGACCTGGGACTCGTCGGGCACCGCGTCCGTCGACCCGGAGGTCGCCGAACTGTGGACGCAGGGCGACGAGCCGTCCACCGCCGAGCAGGTCCGCGACCGCGCGCTGAACGCCATCGCCGAGGAGATCCGCATCATGCTCGACGAGGGTGTGGTCGCCGAAGCCCAGGACATCGACCTCTGCCTGATCCTGGGCGCGGGCTGGCCGTTCTGGCTCGGTGGCATCACGCCGTACCTGGACCGCGCGGGTGTCTCGGAGCGGGTGAACGGGAAGCCGTTCCTGGCTCCGGGTGTCGCTTCGGTGCCGGTGGCTTGATCGAGCCCGGGGTGGCTGTCCTGTGTGGACGGCCGCCCCGGTCCGGCCGCCCGGCGCGGCGGTTTCGCCGGATTCCTCCTGCCCGTCAGAACTCGCCCGCGCGCGGGCACGCCGGGCCCCGCTTGTCCGGCGCCACCCGCTCGCGGACGGCGTTCAGATCGTAGGTCTGGGCGTTCTTCGCGGCCGGGAACCGCTTGGCGAGGTCCGCCGCGTAGGCGGTGAGGTCGGTGCCCGGCACGGGGACCACGGTCACCATGGCCGGCATGTTCTCCTGACTCACCTCGGCCAGCAGGTCGGGGCGGTCCTTGAACACCTCTTGGAAGCGCACCCACGCCTCGGCCTGCGTCTCGGTGTACACGCGGCGCGCCGTCGGGTCGTCGGCGAGCGCCGCGGCCG
This sequence comes from Amycolatopsis sp. NPDC051903, assembly GCF_044452505.1. Taxonomy (NCBI): domain Bacteria; kingdom Bacillati; phylum Actinomycetota; class Actinomycetes; order Pseudonocardiales; family Pseudonocardiaceae; genus Amycolatopsis; species Amycolatopsis sp. NPDC051903. The sequence continues at coordinate 546,859 of NZ_JBITBT010000004.1, forward strand.
CCTTCCGCATCTCGGCGTCGAGATCGCGCGCGTCGGTACCGGCGTCGAAGAACACCTGCACGGCCGCGCACGGCCTGTGCCCGGCCAGCGGCACCGGCGTGCGGTCCACCGGCAGCGGAGCCGGCCGCACGATCGCCGCGGCGACGAAGGCCAGCCCGGCGCCCGCGCCGAGCGCGAGCACCAGCACCGGGACGAGCCGGCGCCAGATGCGAATCCCCATGGCGCGATCATCACACAACCGGCCGGGACCTGTCCCGGGTCAGAACTCCCCCGCACGCGGGCAGGTCCGGCCGTCGCGGGGTTTGCCGAACATCTTGTTGAAGGCGTTGACGTCCATGGAGTAGACCTCCTGCGCCCGCGGGAAACGGGTCTTCAGGCGTGCGGTGTACGCGGCGAGGTCGGTGGCCGGCAGCGGCAGCACCGTGACGACCGCCGGCGAGCTCTCTTCGCCACCCAGGCCGTTCAGCATCTCCGGGTGGTCCTTGAAGCCGTCGCGCAACGAGAGGTACGAGTCGTGTTTGGTCTCGACGAAGACCAGGCGCGCGTCGGGGTCGTCGTGGAACGAGGCGGCGGCGCGGGTCATCTCTTCGTCGGTGTCGAAGTACACCTGGACGTCCCGGCACGGCTGGTGCGCGGCTAGCGGCACCGCCGTGCGGTCGATCGGCAGCGGATCGGGCCGGACCAGAGACGCGACTCCGAAAGCCGAAGCGACACCGGCGCCCACAGCAACCACCAGAACCGGCGCCAACCAGCGCCACAAGCGAATCCCCACGCACGATCATCAACGAACAGCGCGGGAACGTTACCGGCCCGGGCCCACCGGCAGGTGCACCGTGACCGTCAACCCGCCGCCCACCACCGGTTCCGCCGAGAGGGCGCCGCCGTGGGCCTGGACGGCGGCGCGGACGATGGAGAGGCCCAGGCCGGCGCCCGAGCGGGCCGTGCGGGCGACGCCGGCGCGGCGGAACGGTTCGAACAGCTCCGGCACAGCCGCGGGATCCAGCAGGCCGCCCGACGAGCGCACGCGCAGCGTCGCCCATTGCGGGCCGGGCTGGGTGCTCACTTCGAGCCAGCCGCCGTCGACGTTGTGGCGGACGGCGTTTTCGACGAGGTTGCCCGCGATCCGTTCCAGCAGTGCGGGGTCGCCGTATGCGGGTGCGCCGACCAACGAGAACTCGGCGCGCAGGCCCCGTGAAGACGCCTCCGCCCGCACCGCCGCCCACGCGCGGTCGACGAGCACGGCCAGGTCGACGGGTTCCCGGACGACGAGCCCCGCGCCGTCGGTGCGGGCCAGCAGCAGAAGTGAGTTCACGAGCTGTGCCGCGCGTTCCGTCGCGTCGCGCACCACGCCGCCCATGCGGCGCAGCTCGGCTTCGTCGGCGTGCTCGTCCGACAGCGTCACGTCGAGCTCCGTGCGGATGACCGACAGCGGCGTGCGCAGCTCGTGGCTCGCGTTGGCGACGAAGTGGCGCTGCGCGTCGAACGCCGCCTGCAGGCGGTCGAGCATGTCGTCGAACGTGCGGGCCAGCTCGGCGAGCTCGTCGCGCGAGCGGATTTCGCCGATGCGCTCCCCCAGCGACTCCACCGACAGCCGCCGCGCCGTGCCGGTGATCTCGCGCAGCGGCAGCAACACGCGCGAGGTGAAGGTCCAGGCCAGGATCGCCGCTGCCGCCACGACGAAGCAGAACGCCAGCGACCCGAACAGCAGCACCCGGTTCACCGCGTGGGTGCGCAGGTGCTGCGCGAGCGTGGACGCGTCGACGTCCACGCCGTCCACCCGCACGATCGTGCCGGGCGGCATGTGCGGCACGGCGTCCACCGCGTCGCCCACGAGCGACCACGCCAGCCACAGCAGGAGCAGCCCGGCCGCGGCCACGAGTACGGTCGCGAGGATCGTGACCCGGGCCCGCAGGCTGCGTGTGCCGGGCAGGTTCACTCGGCGCCGGCCTCCGCGACCGGAACCCGGTAGCCCGAACCCACCACGGTCTCGATGATGCCCGGCTCACCCAGCTTCTTCCGCAGGGTCATCACGGTGACCCGCACGGTCGTGGTGAACGGGTCGGCGTTCTCGTCCCACACGCGCTCCAGCAGCTCCTCGCTGCTCACCACGGACCCCGACGCCGACAGCAGCACCTCGAGCACGCCGAACTCCTTGCGCGTCAGCTCGATCGGCCCGCTCGCGCGGCGCACGGTGCGCTTCGCCGGGTCCAGCTCCACGTCGCCCGCGGTCAGCAGCGGCGGCGCGGCCGGGGTCGCGCGGCGGCCGAGCGCGCGCACGCGGGCGACCAGCTCGGGGAACGCGAAGGGTTTCGCGAGGTAGTCGTCGGCGCCGAGCGACAGGCCGTCGACGCGATCGGAGACGGAGCTGCTCGCGGTGAGCATGAGCACCCGCGTGAGCTCGCCCGACGCGACGATCTCGCGGCACAGCTCATCGCCCGACATCCCGGGCAGGTCGCGGTCGAGCAGCACGACGTCGTACCGCGTCACGGTCGACTTCTCGTGCCCGTCGTCACCCGTCAGGGCGATGTCCACCGCCATGCCCTCGCGGCGCAGGCCGCGGGCGATCGCGTCGGCCAAGGGCTCTTCGTCTTCGACTACCAGAACACGCACGAGTCCACAATCCCACAGTTTCCTGAGAGCACCTGAGAGACCGGAATGGACACTCAGGCTGTGGACCACCGCAAGGCGAACCACAGCCGCATCCGCGTCTCCGGATCGGCGAGATCCACGCCCAGCGCCCGCTCCGCCTGCCCGATGCGGTGCCGGACGCTGTTGCGGTGCACCCCGAGCTCCGCGGCCGTGCGGTCCCAGCCGCCGTGGTGCGCGAGCCACGTCCGCAGCGTCCGCACCAGCTCGCGATCCTGCGCCCGGTCCAGCTCCCGCAACGGGGCCAGCACCCGGACGGCGAATTCCCCCGCCGCGCCCGGGGAAACCAGCGCGTCGAAGCCGAGCGGATCGGTCTCGGCCACGACGGGCCGCCCCAGCGTTCGCGCTCGCGCCAGCAACAGGTCCGCTTCGGCGAGTGCGCCCGGCAACCCTTCGGCGGCAACGGAAGAACCCGCCACGGCGAGCCAGCCGTGTTCGCGCAACCCGTCGAGGTCGGCGGGCACCGAGCTCACCACGGCGAGGAACCGCGGCCCCGGCAGCACCTGCACGAGCGGGGTGTCGAGCCGGGCGCGCAGCCAGTCGTGCCGCACGGCGACCTCGTCCGGGCCCCGGCGGTGCGCGACGCCGGCGACGAGCCGGGCCCGCGCCGAACCCAGCACCGTCGAGAGCACCGCCGCGCCACCCCGGCCGAGCAGCAGTCCCGTCGCCGCCGCGCCGAGTTCGGCCGTGTCCGATCCGGCGCGGCCGACGAGCCCCAGCAGCGCCGCGCCGACGGCCAGGATCGAGCGGTCACCGCCGTCGAACCGGCGCCACCGCCCGAACACGAGCAGGTGCGCCGCCGTCGCCTGCGGGTACACCGGCTGCGCCACCACGAACGTGCCGTCGGCCAGTTCGGTGGTCGCGCTGCGGATGCCGCTGCCCGCGCGCAGCGGCGAGAGCAGCTCGGTCACCGCCGGCGGCAGCGGCTGCGGCGCGTCGTGCCCGGCCACGTGCTCGCCGGCCGGCCCGACGAGCGCCACCCAGCCGCGCAACCGGGCCGCCAGCGCCGTCACGAGCGCGCCCATGCCGTCGCCGGCGGCACGTGTGAGTGCCTCCCGCGCGGCCGCCGTCCGGCGCTGTTCCCGTTGTCCCGCTTCGGCGAGCGAGACCGCCACGGCCCGGCTGATCGCCAGGAACGGCGTGCGCGGCGGCACGACGACGAGCGGCAGGCCGTGGCGCACGCACGCGTCGCGCAGCGGCTCCGGCAACGTCTCCGACACCGTCGGCGTGAGGCCGAACCCGAGCGCGGTCACGCCGGCGTCGCGCAGCCGGCGGACGTAGCGGCCGGGGTCGCGCGGCAGGTTGACCCCGGCGGTGAGCACCAGCTCGGCGCCCAGCAGGTACGGCGCCGGATCGTCGAGCTCGCTCACGTGGGCCCAGCGCACGGGCGCGTCGAGGCCGCCCGGGCGCACCGACTCCCGGACGACGTCGAGCGCGAGCTCCGGGTTGCCGACGACGGTCCGTAGCGGCACGGTCACCTCAGCGGACTCGGGCTCGAGGTTCTGGGTCATTCCATCCCGGCTTTCCACGGTTCCTGGACGGATCGTCCCATGCCGGAGGGGTGGCGAGCGAACCTACGGTGGCCCGAACACCCCGCAGACGACCGAGGAGGACACCGTGGGCGGCGACTACGCGGTGATCGCGCTGTACATCGCGGGCATGATCGGCGTGGGCTGGATCGGCCTGCGGCTGGCGAAGACGAAATCCGACTACCTCGTGGCGGGCCGGCGGCTGGGCTGGTTCATGTACTCGGGCACGATGTCGGCCGTCGTGCTCGGCGGCGCGTCCACGGTCGGCGGCGTGAAGCTCGGCTACACCTACGGCGTCTCCGGCGCGTGGCTCGTCGTGACGATCGGCGTCGGCATCCTCGTGCTCCACGCGGTGTTCGCGCGGCGGCTGGTGAAGCTGCGCGTGTACACCGTCGGCGAGATGCTCGACCTGCGCTACGGCGGGCGCACCAGCGCCGTGTCCGGCGTGGTGATGTGGGGCTACACGCTCATGCTCACCGTGACCTCGACGCTGGCGTTCGCGTCGATCTTCAAGGTCCTCTTCTCGATCCCCAGCTGGGCCGGCATCGCCATCGGCGGTTCGATCGTGGTGCTGTACTCGGTGCTGGGCGGCATGTGGTCGATCACGCTCACCGACATCGCGCAGTTCGTGATCAAGACCGTCGGCATCCTGTTCGTGCTGCTGCCCATCGCGCTCGTGTCCGCGGGCGGGTTCGGCGGGATGGCCGCGAAGCTCGACGCCACCTACTTCGAGTTCACCTCGATCGGCGGCGGCACCATCCTCACCTACTTCCTCATCTACACCTTCGGCCTGCTGATCGGGCAGGACATCTGGCAGCGCGTGTTCACCGCGCGCACGCCGCGCGTCGCCACCGGAGGCGGCATCATCTCGGGCGTCTACTGCCTCGTCTACGGCGTGGCCGGCGCGCTGATCGGCACGGCCGCGAAGGTGCTCTACCCCGACCTCGGCAGCGCGCAGGACGCGTTCGCCACCATTGCCGAGCGGCTGCTGCCCACCGGCGTGCGCGGGCTCGTGCTGGCCGCCGCGCTGTCGGCGCTCATGTCGACCTCCAGCGGTGCGCTGATCGCGTGCTCGACCACCACGACGTCGGACCTGCTGCGCAAGATCGGCCTCAAGGGCGGCGAAGTCCTGCGCAACCGGATCACCACGCTCGTGCTGGGGATCGTCGCCATCGGCATCGCGATGGTCGTCGACGACGTGGTCAACGCGCTCACCATCGCCTACGACATCCTCGTCGGCGGCTTGCTCGTGACGATCATCGGCGCCCTGGTCTGGAAGCGCGGCACCCGGCAGGGCGCGTACGCCTCGATGGTCGCCGGCACCGGGTTCGTGCTCGCGTTCATGATCATCGACGGCGTCGCCGCCAACAGCCCGATCTACTGGGGGCTCGGCGCGAGCCTCGTCGTGTACGTCGCGGTGAGCCTGGCGACCCCGCGCACGCCCGAAAGCATCCTGTCGGTCTGGACGCGGCGCCTGAACGGGTCCGCGGCGGCCGACGAGCAGCAGGCGGAAACCGCTGCCGCAGCACAGGCCTGAACCCACGAGAACCAGGAGAACCCGCAGTGAGTGACCTGCCCCCGATCGGCCCGCTCGACTCGTCGCGCGTCCCGCGCTTCGCCGGCTTCGCGACGTTCGCGCGGCTGCCGCGGCTCGACGAAGTGGCGCACGCCGACGTCGCCGTGGTCGGTGTGCCGTTCGACTCCGGCGTGTCCTACCGGCCGGGCGCGCGCTTCGGTCCCGCGGCGGTGCGCGAGGCCAGCCGGCTGCTGCGGCCGTACCACCCGGCGCTGGACGTGTCGCCGTTCGCCGAGCGGCAGGTGGTGGACGCGGGCGACATCGCCGTGAACCCGTTCCACATCGGCGAAGCCATCGAAAAGGTGCAGCAGGACGCCGAAGCCCTCACCGCCGGCGGCACGCGGCTCGTGACGGTCGGCGGCGACCACACGATCGCGCTGCCGCTGCTGCGCGCGGCGGCGAAGAAGCACGGTCCCGTGGCGCTGCTGCACTTCGACGCGCACCTGGACACGTGGGACACCTACTTCGGCGAGCCCTACACGCACGGCACGCCGTTCCGGCGCGCCGCCGAGGAAGGCATCCTCGACACCAGCGCGCTTTCCCACGTCGGCACGCGCGGTCCGCTCTACGGCAAGCGCGACCTCGAGGAGGACCGCCGGCTCGGCTTCGGCATCGTCACCTCCGGCGACGTGCTGCGCCGCGGGATCGACGAGACCGTCGGCGCGCTGCGCCGGCGCATCGGCGACCGGCCCCTGTACATCTCGGTGGACATCGACGTGCTCGACCCCGCGCACGCCCCGGGCACCGGCACGCCCGAGGCCGGCGGCCTGACGAGCCGCGAACTGCTGGAAATCCTGCGCGGGCTGCGCGATCTGCACCTGGTTGGCGCCGACGTCGTCGAGCTCGCGCCCGCCTACGACCACGCCGAGATCACCGCCATCGCCGCGTCGCACGTGGCCTACGACCTGGTGAGCCTCCTGGCGCTCGGGAAACCGGAATGAGTCGGATCGGGGGCGACGTCGTCGTCGAGACGCTGCGGGCGCTCGGCGCGGACACGGTGTTCGGCCTGCCCGGCCAGCACGCGCTGGGCCTGTTCGAGGCGTTGCGCCGCGCCGACGACGTGCGCGTGGTGAGCTCGCGGGTCGAGAACAACCTCGCGTTCGCCGCCGACGGCTTCGCGCGGGCCCGGCTCGCCGCGGCTCCCGACGGTCCGGTGCCGGTCACGCCGATGGTCGTGTCGACCGGCCCGGGTGCGCTGCTGACGCTCGCCTCGCTGCAGGAGTCGCGCGCGGCTTCGGTGCCGGTGCTGGGGATTTCGAGCCAGATCCCCGTCGCCGGGCTCGGCGGCGGACGCCACGGCTACCTGCACGAGCTGCCCGACCAGCAGGCGAGTTTCCGCGACGTGGTGAAGTCCGTGCACGTGGTCCGCACCGTGAGCCAGATCCCGGCGGCGCTGCGCGAAGCGTGGACGGTCGCGGCGACGGCGCCGTACGGGCCGGTGTGGGTCGAGATCCCGCAGGACGTGCTGCTCGCGCCGGCCACGCTGCCGCCGCTGAGCGTTGTCCCCGCCTCGCCGGCACCGCCCGAACCGTTGCCGGAGCTGGTGGCCGAGGCGGCGAAACTCCTTGCGGCAGCGCGGAAACCGGTGATCCTCGCCGGTGGTGGCGCGCTGCGGGCCGGCGCCCACAACGAGCTGCGCGCACTCGCGGAAGCGCTGCGCGCACCCGTGGTGTCGACCTTCGGCGGCAAGGGCGTGTTCGGCTGGGACCACGAGCTGTCCGCGCGGTCGTGGCTGGAGGATTGGCACACCACGGAGTTCCTGGCCGGCGCCGACGTGCTGCTGGTGCTCGGCTCCGGGCTCGGCGAGCTGTCGAGCAACTACCGCGAATTCGCGCCGCGCGGCCGCGTGATCCAGGTCGAAGCCGACCTCGGGAAGCTCGAGTCGAACTACCCCGCGCTCGGCATCCACGCCGACGTGCGGCTGTTCCTGCGAGCCCTGGAGGTTCCCGCGCGCGCCGCCGACGGGCGCGCCGAAGCGGCGGTGGCCGAGCTGCTCGGCCGCGTCGAAACCCGGCTGGCCGAGCAGGACCTGAGCGCGGAGCGCAAGCTCGTCGACGACGTCCGCGCCGCGCTGCCCGGCGGCGCGCAGACGTTCTGGGACATGACGATCGCGGCGTACTGGGCGTGGTCGGCGTGGCGCCCGGACGGCGCGCCGAGCCACACCGCGCAGGGTGCCGGCGGCCTCGGTTACGGTCTGCCCGGTGCCCTCGGCGCGGCCGCCGCGGGCGTCCCGGCGCTGGCCGTCTCCGGTGACGGCGGCGCGATGTACGGCCTGGCCGAACTCGCGACCGCGAAGCAGCACGGCCTCGACGTCACGTGGCTCATCGTCGACGACGGCGGATACGGCATCCTGCGCGAATACCTCACCGGCGCGTTCGGCGAGACCACGGCCACCGAACTGGCGCGGCCCGACTTCGTGGCGCTGGCGGAGTCGTTCGGTGTCCCGGCCGTGCCGGCCACCGAGGACTCCGTGGGCGCGGAGCTGGCGAAGGCGCTGCGCACGCCGGGTCCGTCGGTGGTCGTGCTGCCCACCGTGCTGAGGATGTTCGCCCCGACCCACCTGGAGAAGCGGTGACCCACGTCCTGAACTTCGTCGACGGCTCCCCGGCCGACGCGGGCGGCTCGCTCACCCTCACCGACCCGGCGACCGGCGAGGCGTTCGGCACGAGCGTCCTCTCCGGACAGTCCGAAGTCGACAAAGCGATGACCGCCGCCGCGCGGGCGTTCCGCACGTGGCGGCGCAGCACCCCGGCCGAACGCCAGGGCGCGCTGCTGAGGCTGGCCGACGCCCTCGAAACCCGCGCGGAGGAGTTCGCCGGCGCCGAGGTGCGCGAGACCGGCAAGATCCGCGACGTCGTGCTGGCCGAGGAGATCCCCGAGTGCGTGAGCGCGCTGCGGTTCTTCGCCGGCGCCGCGCGGCAACTGGAGGGCACGGCGGCGGGTGAGTACCTCGACGGGCACACTTCGGTGATCCGCCGCGAGCCGGTGGGCGTGTGCGCCCAGATCGCGCCGTGGAACTACCCGCTCATGATGGCCGTGTGGAAGATCGCGCCGGCGCTCGCCGCGGGCAACACGGTGGTGCTCAAACCCGCCGAGACCACGCCGTCGACCGCGGTACTGCTCGCGCGGGTGGCCGCGGAGTTCTTCCCCGCCGGCGTCTTCACCGTGCTCTGCGGCGACCGCGAGACCGGCCGCGCGCTCGTGCGCCACCCGCTCACGGACCTGGTGTCCATCACCGGTTCCACGCGCGCCGGGATCGACGTGGCCACGGTCGCGGCGGCCGACCTGAAACGCACCCACCTCGAGCTGGGCGGCAACGCTCCCCTGCTCGTGTTCCCCGACGTCGACATCGCTGACACCGCGGCCCGCATCGTCGGCGCGGCCTGTTACAACGCCGGCCAGGACTGCACTGCGGGCAGCCGCGTGCTCGTCCACGCGGACGTACACGACGAATTCGTCACCGAGCTGACGAAGGCCGCCGCCGCGCAGCGACCCGGGGTGGACTACGGGCCGCTGAACAGCCGGGCGCAGCTCGACCGCGTGCTGGGCCTGCTGGCGCGGCTGCCCGCGCACGCACGCGTCGAGACGGGCGGAACCGCGCCCGGGCCGGGGTTCCAGCTCTCCCCCACCGTCGTCACCGGTCTGCACCAGGACGACGAACTGGTGCAGGAAGAAGTCTTCGCGCCGGTGCTCACCGTGCAGGCCTTCACTTCCGAAGAGCAGGCGATCGAGCTGGCCAACGGCGTGCCGTACGGGCTCGCGTCGTCGGTCTGGACGCGCGACGTCGCCCGCGTGGCGCGGGTGTCACGCGACCTCGACTTCGGCTGCGTGTGGGTGAACACCCACGGCCCGCTGACCGCCGAGATGCCCCACGGCGGGTTCGGCCACTCGGGTCACGGGAAAGACCTCTCGGCGTACGCGTTCGCTGAGTACACCCGCGTCAAGCACGTCATGACTCGCTTCGGATGAGGTGCCGATGAGCGAGAAGATCTTGCGGGCAACGGTCCAAGAGCATTCCGGAGCAACACTTCCAACTGGCCTACCGTGTGGAAAGCCGCCGAGGACGTCCGTGCGCTCCTTATTTCCGGCCTCGGCCACACCACGAACCACCGTCGTCGCACGAACCAGCCGAGCAAGCAGGCAGGAGACGACGAACGGCGGGTCTCCCTCGAGGAAACCCGCCGTCCGGTTCGCTCTGCCGGGGTTCAGCCCCGCGGGTTCTCCGCCGGTACGTCCTGCGCCGAGCCCAGGCGGCCCGACGCCCACTCCGTGATGCGCCGCGCGACGTTCTGGGCGGTGAGGCCGACGCGGTCGAGGACCTGGTCGCGCGTGCCGTGCTCGTGGAAGGTCTGCGGGACGGCCAGGTCGCGCAGCGGGACGTCGCAGTCGGCGTCGCGCAGGAGGGCCGCGAGGGCGGAGCCGAAGCCGCCGTGGCGGCCGCTGTCCTCGACGGTCACGACGAGGCGGTGCTGCTCCGCGAGGGCCACCAGCTCGGCGGGCACCGGGACGACCCAGCGCGGGTCGACGACGGTCACGCCGATGCCCTGGTCGGCCAAGCGGTCGGCGACCGCGAGGGCCAGCTTGCCGAACGAGCCCACGGCCACCAGCAGCACGTCGGGCGTGCAGGTGTCGCGCGGGCGGCGCAGCACGTCGACCGTGCCGAGGCGCTCGAGGGCCGGCACGTCGGGGCCGACCGAGCCCTTCGAGAACCGCAGCGCGGTCGGGCCGTCGGCCACGGCGACGGCCTCGCGCAGCTCCTCGCGCAGCGTGCCCGGGTCGCGCGGCGCGGCCACCCGCATGCCGGGCACCATGCCGAGCAGCGAGAGGTCCCACATGCCGTGGTGGCTCGGCCCGTCGGGACCGGTGATGCCGGCGCGGTCGAGCACGAACGTCACGGGCTGGCGGTGCAGCGCGACGTCCATCAGGACCTGGTCGAACGCGCGGTTGAGGAACGTGGAGTAGACCGCCACCACCGGGTGGCAGCCGCCCATCGCGAGGCCGGCCGCCGACGTCACGGCGTGCTGCTCGGCGATGCCGACGTCGAACCAGCGGTCCGGGAACTTCTCGGCGAACTTCTCCAGCCCGGTGGACCGCAGCATCGCCGCCGTAATGGCCACTACGTCTTCTCGCTCGCCGCCGATCTTCACGAGCTCGTCGCCGAACACGCCGGTCCAGCTCGGGCCCTTGACCGGCGGCAGCCCGGTCTCGGGGTCGATCGGGTCGGTCTGGTGCATCTGGTCGGCCTGGTGGTTCACCGCGGGCGCGTAGCCGTGGCCCTTCTCGGTGACGACGTGCACGATCACCGCGCCGCCGAACGAGCGGGCGCTGTGCAGCGCCTTCTCCAGCGCGACGAGGTCGTGGCCGTCGACCGGGCCGAGGTACTTCAGGCCGAGGTCGGAGAACATGACCTGCGGGCTCAGCGCGTCCTTGATGCCGGCCTTCGCGGCGTGCAGCGCGGCGTAGATGGGCTTGCCCACCACCGGCGTGTTGCGCAGGATCTCGCGACCGCCGTCGAGCAGGCGCTCGTAACCCGGCTGCAGGCGCAGCGACGCGAGGTGGTCGGCGAGGCCACCGATGGTCGGCGAGTAGGAACGGCCGTTGTCGTTGATGACGATCACGACCGGGCGGTCCTTGTTCGCCGCGATGTTGTTGAGCGCCTCCCAGCACATGCCGCCGGTCAGCGCGCCGTCGCCGACGACCGCCACGGCGTGGCGCGGGGCCCCGCCGGACAGCTCGAACGCCTTCGCCAGGCCGTCCACATAGGACAGCGCGGTGGACGCGTGGCTGTTCTCCACCAGGTCGTGCTCGCTCTCGGCGCGTGACGGGTACCCCGTCGGGCCGCCGAGCTGGCGCAGCTTGTCGAAGTCACCGTGACGGCCCGTCACGATCTTGTGGACATAAGCCTGGTGCCCCACGTCCCACACGATCGCGTCGCGTGGTGAGTCGAACACCCGGTGCAGCGCGAGCGTGAGCTCGACGACACCCAGGTTCGGCCCCAGGTGGCCACCCGAACGCCGCACCTTCTCGACGAGGAAGTCCCTGATCTCGGCGGCCAGCTCGTCGAGGTCCTCGACGCTCATGCGCTTCAGGTCCGCCGGTCCGTGCACGGAGTCCAGCATCGTCACAGCTCCACCTCGCCTGGTTCCCTTCGCTCCCGCCAGATCCGGCCAGTCTACGGACCGGCGCCACCACGGCTGCGGCACCCGCGTCCCGGATCACACGGAGCACCCGCCGCACTTCCCCCTGCCGGGTGTGACCATGGGCTCCGGCCGAGTCGCGGCTACCGCGAGTGGCCACGATAATCCGAACCGGATCAAGATCGAGAGGACCTCATGGCGGACCTGTTCATCGGCGGCGAATGGGTGGACGCGAAGGCGGGTGGCCGGCGCGAGATCCGGTGCCCGGCCGACGGGTCGCCGGTCGCCGAGGTGGCCGAGGCCACGCGCGAGGACACCGAGGCCGCGATCGCCGCGGCGCGGAGCGCGTTCGACACCGGGCCCTGGCCCGCGACCCCCGCCGCGGAGCGCGGTGACCTGCTGCTGCGCGCGGCCGACCTGCTCGACCGCGACGCCGAGGCGTTCGCCCGCGCCGAATCGCTCGACACCGGCAAACGCCTGGTGGAGAGCCGCTACGACATGGCCGACGTCGCCGCCTGCCTGCGCTACTTCGGCAAGCTCGCGGCCCACGACGCCGGCCGCGTGGTCGACTCCGGCAGCGCCGATGCGTTCAGCCGGATCGTGCACGAGCCGGTGGGGGTGTGCGGTCTCATCACGCCGTGGAACTACCCCCTGCTCCAGACCAGCTGGAAGGTCGCGCCCGCACTGGCCGCGGGCAACACGTTCGTGCTCAAGCCGAGCGAGCTGACGCCCCACACGTCGATCATGCTCATGAAGCTGCTGACCGAGGCCGGCCTGCCCGGCGGCGTCGCCAACCTGGTGCTCGGCGCCGGCCCGGAGGCCGGCGCGCCGCTGTCGGAGCACCCGGACGTGGACCTGGTGTCCTTCACCGGCGGCCTCGCCACGGGCCGGATCATCGCCGCCACCGCCGCCGCGACGGTGAAAAAGGTGGCACTGGAGCTCGGCGGCAAGAACCCCAACGTGGTGTTCGCCGACGCCGACTTCGAAACGGCCGTGGACTACGCGCTCACGGCGGTGTTCCTGCACTCCGGGCAGGTCTGCTCCGCCGGCGCGCGGCTCATCGTGCAGCGCGAGTGGCACGACGAGTTCGTCGCCGAGCTGGTGCGCCGCGCCGAGCGGATCCGCCTCGGCGGGCCGTTCGACGAGCACGCCGAGACCGGGCCCCTCATCTCCGCCGCCCACCGCGAGAAGGTGGGGCGCTACGTCGCCAAGGCCCTCGAAGAGGGCGCCGTGCTGCGCACCGGCGGCGAGCGGCCCGACGACCCCCGGCTGCAGTCGGGTTTCTACTACCTGCCGACGATCCTCGACGACGTGCGCCAGGGCAGCAACGCCGTGGTCGAGGAGTCGTTCGGACCGGTGCTGACGGTCGAGACCTTCACCGACGAGGACGACGCCGTGCGCATCGCGAACGACACGTCCTACGGGCTGGCCGGCGGCGTGTTCACCAACGACGCGGCCAAGGCGCAGCGCGTGGCCGGCCGGTTGCGCCACGGCACCGTGTGGATCAACGACTACCACCCGTACCTGCCGCAGGCCGAGTGGGGCGGGTACAAGCAATCCGGCTTCGGCCGCGAGCTCGGCCCGACGGGGCTCGCCGAGTACACGGAGGCCAAGCACATCTACCAGAACCTGCGGCCCGGCCCGCAGAAGTGGTTCGCCGGCTGACCCCGCCGGTCGGGCCCCGCCCCCAGCCCTAGTCCGATCGAGAACCACCGAAAGGACCAGTGCCCGTGAGCACCGACACCAGCGACCACGAGCTGAGCGAGTTCGGCTACACCAACCAGCTCAAGAGAACGCTGGGCAGCTTCCACACCTTCGCGGCGGGGATCAGCTACATCTCGGTGCTCACGGGGGTCTTCCAGCTCTCCTACCTGGGCCTTTCCGAAGGCGGACCGGCGTACTGGTGGTCGTGGCCGATGGTGTTCGGCGGCCAGCTGATGGTGGCGCTGAGCTTCGCGGAGCTGGCCGCGCAGTACCCGGTGGCCGGGTCGGTCTACAACTGGGCGAAGAAGCTCGGCAACTCCCACGTCGCGTGGCTCGCGGGGTGGATGATGCTGCTGGCCTCGATCGTGTCGATCTCCGCGACGGCACTGGCCTACCAGCGGACGCTGCCGCAGATCACGTCGTTCTTCCAGTTCCTCGGCGACGGCTCGGGCTCCAGCGACGCGGCCAACGGCGTGCTGCTCGCGACTTGCCTGATCGTGTTCACCACGCTGGTCAACGCGTTCGGGGTGAAGCTGATGGCGCGGATCAACAGCACGGGCGTGTTCGTCGAACTGCTCTTCGCGGTGCTGCTGGTGCTCTTCCTGGCGTTGCACTTCGTGCGCGGCCCCGGTGTGGTCACCGAGACCAACGGCACGGGCGCGGGCCACGCGGGCGGTTACCTCGGCGCGTTCCTGATCGCGGCCATCGCATCTTCGTACGTCATGTACGGGTTCGACACCGCGGCGTCGCTCGGCGAAGAATCCGTGGACCCGCACCGCAACGCACCGAAGGCGATCCTGCGCGCGCTGGTGGCGTCGTTCGTGCTCGGCGGGTTGATCATCCTGTTCGCGCTCATGGCCGTCGGGAACATCCGCGCGCCGGAGCTCGGCACGATCGGCCTGCAGTACGTGCTGACCGACGCGCTGGGGCCGGCGATCGGGCGGATCTTCCTGTTCGTGGTGTTCGTGGCGATCACGGTGTGCGTGCTGGCCGTGCACACCGCGGCGATCCGCATCGCGTTCGCCATGGCGCGGGACAACGCGCTGCCCGGCGGTTCGAAGCTCGCGAAGGTGAGCAAGAAGTCGGGGACGCCGGTGCTGCCCGCGATCGTGATCGGCGTGCTCGCGGTCGCGCTGCTGCTGGTGAACATCAACTCGACCCAGATCTTCTCGGCCGTCACGAGCCTGGCGATCATCCTGATCTACCTCGCGTACCTGCTGGTCACGGTGCCGATGCTGGTCAAGCGGCTGCGGGGCGGCTGGCCGCGCGAGGACCGCCCGCCCGGGCGGTTCTCGCTGGGGCGCTGGGGGCTGCCGGTGAACGTGCTGGCCGTGCTGTGGGGCCTCGCGATGACCGTGAACCTCGCCTGGCCCCGCACGGAGATCTACAACGCGTCCCCGCCGTTCCACTGGTACCTGCGGTGGAGTTCGGTGCTCTTCGTCGGCGTCTTCGCGGCCGGCGGGTTCGCCTACTACTGGTTCGTGCAGCGCCACCGCATCGGGGTGCTGGCCGACCACGCCGCGGCGCCGCTTTCCGTTGCTGATGAGGAGGATTCCCGGTGAACGAGTTCGACTACGTCGTGGTCGGCGGCGGCACGGCGGGTTCGGTGGTGGCGGCTCGGCTCTCGGAGGACCCGAGCGTCACCGTGTGCCTGCTGGAGGCCGGACCGTCCGATGTGGACGACCCGGCCGTGCTCGAACTGACGAAGTGGATGGCACTGCTGGAATCCGGCTACGACTGGGACTACCTGGTGGAGCCGCAGGAAGCCGGCAACTCGTACCTGCGCCAGGCGCGCGCCCGGGTGCTGGGCGGGTGTTCGTCGCACAATTCGTGCATCGCGTTCTGGGCACCGGCCGAGGACCTCGACGACTGGGCCGCGCTGGGCCTGCCGGGCTGGTCGGCCGCGGACGTTTTCCCGCTGTACCAACGGCTCGAGACCAACGACGGCCCCGGTGAGCACCACGGTCGCTCGGGTCCCGTGACGATCCGGTCGGTGCCGCCGAAGGACCCCGCGGGCGTCGCGCTGCTGGCGGCGTGCGAACAGGCGGGTATCCCGACGACCGAGTTCAACTCCGGCAAGACGGTGACGCACGGGGCGAACTGGTTCCAGATCAACGCGCGCGAGGACGGGGTCCGGTCGTCGGCTTCGGTGTCGTACCTGCACCCGATCATGGACTCGAGGCCGAACCTGGAGGTGCGCACCGGCGCCCGGGCCAAGCGGCTGCTGTTCGACGGCCGCCGCTGCACCGGCGTCGAACTGCAGGCCCCGGACCTCATCCACCACTCGACGGTGACCGCGCGGCGCGAGGTGATCGTCAGCTCGGGCGCGATCGACACGCCGAAACTGCTGATGCTGTCGGGCATCGGGCCGGCGGAGCACCTGCGCGAGGTCGGCGTGGACGTGCTGGTGGACTCGCCGGGCGTCGGCTCGAACCTGGAGGACCACCCCGAGGGCCTGGTCATGTGGGACGCGCTGCAGCCGATGGTCGCGGAGTCCACGCAGTGGTGGGAGATCGGCGTGTTCACGACCACCGAGGACGGCCTGGACCGCCCCGACCTGATGTTCCACTACGGCTCGGTGCCCTTCGACCTGAACACGCTGCGCCACGGCTACCCCACTACCGAGAACGGCTTCTGCCTCACGCCGAACGTCACGCGCAGCCGCTCGCGCGGCACGGTCCGCTTGCGCACCCGCGACTTCCGCGACAAACCCCGCGTGGATCCCCGCTACTTCACCGACGAGCACGACATGCGCGTCATGACGGCCGGCGTGCGGCTGGCCCGCGACATCGCCGCCCAACCGGCCCTGGACGAATGGGCCGGCGTCGAACTCGCCCCGGGCCGCGACTGCGTCTCCGACGACGAGATCGCGGACTACCTGCGCAAGACCCACAACACCGTCTACCACCCGGCCTGCACGGCCCGCATGGGCCCGCACGGCGACCCCGCGGCGGTCCTCGACGCCCGGCTGCGCGTGCGCGGGGTGTCCGGGCTGCGCGTGGCCGACGCGTCGGTGATGCCCTACCTGGTGACCGTCAACCCGTGCATCACGACGATGGCGATCGGCGAGAAGTGCGTGGACCTGGTGAAGGAAGACCGCGGCTGACCGGCCACATGCGGCCGTCCGGAGGCGGTGGAACCGGTAACGCCGCCGGTAGGCTCGGGGCCCCTGGGTCGCGGGAGGTGTCGTGGGCGGTGGGGCGCTGCGGAGGACGCGGGCGGTTGTGGTGCTGGCCGCTTCGGTGGCCGGCGGGGCGGCCCTGGTGCTGCCCGCGGTGCGGTACACGACCGCGAAGTTCCCCGACGGGGTGCCGAGCCCGGACCTGAGCCTGGCGCTGCGCCTGGTGTGCGCGGCGGCGCTCGCGGCGGCCGTCGCGCTGGGGTGGGTGGCGCTGAAGCGCCACAGCGACGAGGTGCTGGCGTTCGCGACGCTGCCGGGGCTGATCGTGGTCGGGATCGCCGTGCGGTACCTGGCGCGGACGCTGCCGGGCCTGGCCGACCTCTTCCCGGCCGCGGCGATCGCTCCGGGGCTCGGTGCGTGGCTGCTGCTCGGCGTCGGGGTGCTGCTCACGGTGACCGGGCTGGCCGCCGGGTTCGCCGTCAAGCGAACCTGAGGCGTTGCCAACATAGGCAATGCTTACCTAATATCCGCCCATGACTTCTGGCCTGGTGGGGCGGCGCGGTGTCCTCAAAGCCGCGGCGGGGGCGTCGGCGGGGCTGGCCTTCGCGGCGTGTTCGAGCGGCGGTTCGGCGGACGCCGGGGGTGTGTCCGCGCCGGGTTTCCCGGTCGAGGTGAAGGGCGTCGAGGGCACCGCGACGATCCCGCGGCCGCCGCGGCGCGTGGTGTCCGTGGGGCAGTACCGCGACGCCGACGCGGCCGTCGCGCTCGGCGTCGTCCCGCTGATCACGCCGGACCTGGGCAAGTTCCTGCCCGGCGGCCGGTCACCGTGGCTGACGGCCGAGGCGGGGGCCCACCCGCCGGAGCTGTTCGCCGACGCGCAGCTGCCCTTCGAGCGCATCGCCGCGCTCAAGCCCGACCTCATCCTGGGCACCGACCGGCCGACGCTCGCGCAGGACTACAAGACTTTGAGCGCGATCGCGCCCACGGTGTCCTCGGCCGACGGCTACAACAAGGACACCTGGCAGGTCACCACCCGCCGCGCCGGCACCGCGCTCGGCCGCTCCCCCGAGGCCGACCGCCTCGTCGCCGACGTCGAAGCCCAGATCAAGGCCGCGAAGGCCGCCAACCCCGCGTTCGCGGGCCGCACGTTCACCATCGGTCCCGTGACCGGCGACGGCACCATCACCACGATCAGCAGCGTCACCGACGCGTCCGCCGTGTTCTTCGCGCAGCTCGGGCTCGTGCTGTCGCCGAAGGTGACCTCGCTGCCGCAGACCTCCATCCCGGGCCGCTCCCAGATCAGCCCGGAACGGCTCGACCTCATCGACGCGGACGTCCTCGTCCTCACCTACACCACGCCCGGCAGCCGGGCCCAGACCGAGGCGCAGCCGTTGTTCCAGCACCTGCCCGCCGTGCGCCGCGGCTCCTACCTCGCGCTCGACCTGACCACGGCGATCGCGCTGGCGTTCCCGTCGGCGCTGAGCGTGCCCTACGGCCTGCGCGAAGTGGTGCCCCAGCTCTCCGGCGCCCTCAAGGCCTGAGCCGGCGGGAACCTCACGCTCGCACCGGCACCCGCCCCAGGAACGCCGCGAGCCGGTCCGCCGCCGCCGCGCCCCGCGGAGCCGGTCGCGGCGGGCCGAACGGTCCGCCCGGCGTCCGTTCCCGGTCGCCGAACCGCGCCCGCCACGACTCCAGCGCCTGCGCCGCCAGCTCCGGCTCGAGGTCCGTCGGCTGCCCGGTCGCATCGGCGACGTCCCAGCCGTGGGCGAGGAACTCGTTGAGCCGCAGGTGCACGAGCATCGACCCCGGCACCTCGCCGAGCGGCGTCACCACCAGCCGCCCCGCCAGATCCGGCGCCGCCAGCACCGCCCGCACCCGCGAGACCGAAGCGGCGAACGCCGTCGCGGGATCCGCGCCGAGGTAGTCACCGGGTGGGGCGGGCGGACCGGACCCGGCCCACTCCGCCGTGCGGGCGTTGCCGTGCGCGAGGTGGTTCACGACCGCGCGCACGTCCCACTCCGAACACGCCGTCGGCAACGCCCACTGGTCGTCGCGCACCGCCGAAACCACGTGCTGGACCGCCACCGCGGCGCGGTCGAAATCGTCGAGCAGAGCCATGCCGTCAGTGTGACGCGCACCACCGACAATTTCGCACCCGACGTCACTGCGGCAGCCGGCGCCAACCTCACCACGACGCGAGATCGCGCCGGCTTCCGGATGGGGCGGTGCGATCGGCCCCCGGGCCGATCCGACCGCCGCATCCGGAAGCCGGCTCAAAAGCGATCTCGCCCGCCCCGCCGAAGGCGGGGCCGAATTACTGCAGGAGCGCCACGCACTCCACGTGGTGCGTCATGGGAAACGCGTCGAACGCCCGGAGGTCCGTCAGCGAGTAGCCGTGCTCGGCGAACGTCGCCAGATCCCGCGCGAGCGCTGCCGGATCACAAGCCACGTACACGATCCGGTCCGGCTCCCCCGCCGCGATCGCGTCCACGACTTCCCGCCCGGCGCCCTTGCGCGGCGGGTCCAGCACCACCACGTCGACGGGCTTCGGCGCACCCTGGAGCACGTGCTCCACCCGGCCCGTGCGCCACGAAACCCAGGACAGGTCCGCGAGGTTGCGCTGCCCGTCGGACACCGCCCGGCGGCCCGACTCCACGGCGAACACGTGCCCGTCCGGGCCGACCTGCCCGGCCAGCACCGACGCGAACAACCCGACCCCGGCGTAGAGATCCCACGCCACGCCGCCGCGCGGCGCCTCGGCCCACTCCCCCACCAGCTGTGCGAAGGTCTCCGCCGCGAAGGGGTGCACCTGCCAGAACCCGTGCGCGTCGAGGTGCCAGTCGCGGCCCGCCGCGTGCTGCACCGCGACCCCGCCCGACAGGTCGCGCGACCGCGCGCGCCCGTGGACGGTCGTCAGCTCCCGCAGGTGCGTGTGCCCGTCGCCGTCGCTGGTCACCTCGAGCTCGGCGCCCGGGCGCCAGCGCTTCGCCAGCGCGACGTCGAGCATCCCCGGCACCGCGATCGGGCAGTCGTCCAGCGGCACGACGCGATGGCTGTGGTGCTGACGCAGCCCGGCGCGGCCGTCACGTCCGGCAACGAGCCGCACGCGGCTGCGCCAGCCGAGCGGCCCGCCGTCGAGCGGTTCCACCACGACGTCCCGCTCGATCCCCGCGAGCCGCCGCAGCTGCTCGGCCACGACGGAAGCCTTGAGCGACCGCTGGTACTCGGGGTCGGCGTGCTGCCAGTCGCACCCGCCGCAGCCGCCCGGCACCGCGAGCGGGCACGGCGGCGTGACGCGGTGCTCCGACGCCGACAGGACCTCCACCGCGTCGGCGCGGCAGAACGACCCGCCCTTGTCCTCGGTCACCTCGGCTCGCACGCGCTCGCCCGGTAACCCGTGGCGCACGAACACCACGCGTCCGTCCACACGGGACACGCAGTGCCCGCCGTGCGCTACGGGCCCGATCTCGAGCTCGAGCGTGCGGCCGAGCCAGCTCTCCGTCATTCAGCCGGCTCCTTGGCCGGTTTCGGCTCCTCGGCGGGCTTGGCGGGCTTCACCGGCACGCCGGCACCCGCGGCCCCGAAGCCGCGCCGGACGTCACCGGCCGCCGGCCGTGCCCGCCGCTCGCGCTCGGCCGCCTTCGCCGACGACTCCAGCTGCCACGGCACGCTCGCGACGATGACCCCGGGCTGGAACAGCAGCCTTCCCTTGAGCCGCAACGCACTCTGGTTGTGCAGCACCTGTTCCCACCAGTGGCCCACCACGTACTCGGGGATGAAGACCGTGACCACGTTTCGCGGGTTGTCGCCGCGCACGCGCTTCACGTAGTCCAGCACCGGCTTGGTGATCTCGCGGTAGGGCGATTCGACGACCTTCAGCGGCACCTTGAACTTGTGCGCTTCCCACTCGTGGGTGAGCCGCCGGGTGTCGGAGTCGTCGACGTTCACCGTGATGGCCTCGAGCACGTCGGGCCGCATCGCCTTGGCGTAAGCCAGCGCGCGCAGCGTCGGCCGGTGCAGTTTGGACACGAGCACGATCGCGTGGTTGCGCGAAGGCAGCACGGTCGGGGTGTCGCCGAGCTCCTTCAGCTCCTCGGCCACGCGGTCGTAGTGCTTCCGGATCGCGGTCATCAGCGCGAAGATCGCCACCATCGCCGCGATCGCGATCCAGGCGCCCAGCAGGAACTTGGTGATGAGCACGATCACCAGCACGGTGCCGGTCATCGTGAGGCCGATCGCGTTCACCGTCTGCGAGCGCCGCATCCGGCGCCGCTTCGAACCGTCGGTTTCCTTGGCCAGCAGGCGGTTCCAGTGCCGGATCATGCCCGCCTGGCTCACCGTGAACGACACGAACACGCCCACGATGTAGAGCTGGATCAGCCGCGTGACCTCCGCGTCGAACGCGATGATCAGCACGAGCGCGAAGATCGCGAGGAACAGGATGCCGTTGGAGAACGCCAGCCGGTCGCCGCGCGTGTGCAGCTGGCGCGGCAGGAAGCGGTCCTGCGCGAGGATCGAGCCGAGCACCGGGAAACCGTTGAACGCGGTGTTGGCCGCCAGCAGCAGGATGATGCCGGTGGAGAACGAGATGTAGTAGAACGCCGGCGGGAAGTCCGCGAACACGGCGTGGGCGATCTGCGCCACGATCGTCTTCTGCTGGTACCCCGGCGGCGCGCCTTGGAGCTGCTCGGCCGGGTTGTCGGCGAAGTTCACCTTGGTGATCACGGCGAGCGTGATGATGCCGATGAGCATCGTGACCGCGAGCACGCCCATCATCAGCAGCGTGGTGGCCGCGTTCTTGGACTTCGGCTTCCGGAACGCCGGGACACCGTTGCTGATCGCCTCGACCCCGGTGAGCGCCGCGGCGCCGGACGAGAACGACCGCAGGATGAGGAAGACGAACGCGAACCCGGTCCACGTGCCCTCGGAGTGCAGCTGGAAGTCCGCGCTCTCCGCGCGCATGGTCGTGCCCGTCGCGGCCTCGATCAGACCCCAGACGACCATGACCAGAATGCCCACGATGAACCCGTACGTGGGGATCGCGAACGCTTTGCCCGATTCGCGGACGCCGCGGAGGTTCAGCGCGGTGAGCACGGCGACGATCACCACGGCGGTGAGCACCTTGTGATCCGCGACCCACGGGATGGCGGATCCGATGTTGGCCACCCCGGACGACGTGGACACCGCGACGGTGAGCACGTAGTCCACGAGCAGGGCGCTCGCCACCGTGAGCCCGAACTTGCCGCCGAGGTTGGTGGTGGCGACCTCGTAGTCACCACCACCGCTCGGATACGCGTGCACGTTCTGCCGGTACGACGCGACGACCGTGAGCATGACCACCGCCACGGCCACCCCGATCCACGGCGCGAACGCGTACGCGGACAGGCCCGCGAAGCTGAGGGTCAGGAAGATCTCCTCCGGCGCGTACGCGACGCTCGAGAGCGCGTCGGAGGCGAAGATCGGCAGCGCGATGCGCTTGGGCAGCAGCGTGTGGGCCAGGCTGTCGCTGCGGAACGGACGTCCGAGGACCAGTCGCTTCAGCACGGTCGGGAACTTCGACACCCTGACGAATCTACAGCGGAGCGAAGCTGTTCCGCCGAGGGCGGTGGCGGGGAGGACGGTGGAGCCAACCGGCACCCGGCAGGGTAGGTTCGGCGCTGGTGCGCGAGGGTACCTACGGACGGGTTTACCCCACCTACGAGGAGGCAGGGCGTGCACGTGGTGATCATGGGGTGCGGCCGGGTCGGCTCATCCCTGGCCGCGGCGCTGGAGCGTCTCGGCCACGAGGTGGCCGTCATCGACAAGAACCCCCAGGCGTTCCGCCGGCTGGGCAGCGACTTCCACGGCCAGCAGATCGTCGGCGTCGGTTTCGACCGGCAGGTGCTCGAGGAAGCGGGCATCGAACGCGCCGGCGCCTTCGCGGCCGTGTCGAGCGGTGACAACTCCAACATCATCTCCGCGCGGGTCGCGCGCGAGAACTTCGGCATCGAGAACGTCGTCGCGCGGATCTATGACCACAAGCGCGCCGCCGTGTACGAGCGCTTGGGCATCCCGACCGTCGCGACCGTGCCGTGGACCACCGACCGCTTCCTGCGGACCCTGTTGCCCGACGGTGTCGCCTCCGCGTGGCGCGACCCCTCCGGCAACGTCGCGCTACTGCAGCTGCCGCTGCACGAGGGCTGGGTCGGGCGCAGCGTCCGCGACCTCCAGGACGCCACGGGCGCGCGCGTCGCGTTCATCATGCGGTTCGGCAACGGTGTGCTGCCGGACAACAAGACCATGGTGCAGGCCGACGACCTGGTGTACGTCGCGGCCCGCTCCGGCACCGTCAGCGACGTGACGAGCGTGGCCGCTCGCGCTCCGGAGGAGGAGAACTGATGCGGGTCGCGATCGCGGGTGCGGGCGCCGTCGGGCGCTCCATCGCCGTCGAGCTGATCGACGGGCGGCACCAGGTGATGCTGATCGAGCGCGAAGCGGACCAGTTCGAGCCCGAGAGCGTGCCGCAGGCCGACTGGGTACTCGGTGACGCGTGCGAGGTCTCGAACCTCGAGGAGTCCGGCATCGAGCGCTGCGACGTCGTGATCGCCGCCACCGGCGACGACAAGTCCAACCTCGTGGTGTCGCTGCTCGCGAAGACGGAGTTCGCCGTGCGCCGCGTGGTGGCGCGCGTGAACAACCCCGCCAACGAGTGGCTCTTCACCGACGCGTGGGGCGTCGACGTCGCCGTGTCGACCCCGCGGATGCTCGCCGCGATGGTCGAGGAGGCCGTGAGCGTCGGCGACCTCGTGCGGCTCATGACGTTCCGCCAGAGCAACGCGAACCTCGTCGAGCTGACGCTGCCGGAGGAGACCCCGCTGGCCGGCAAGCCCGTGAGCGACATCGCCCTGCCCCGCGACTCCGCCCTCGTCACGATCCTGCGCGGCGACCGCGTGATCGTGCCGCAGCCCGAGGACCCGCTGGAGGCCGGCGACGAGCTGTTGTTCGTCGCGAGCGCGGACGTCGAGCCCGAGATCCGGTCGGCGCTGGGGTACTGAGCTTCGGCACGCGAAAGGCCCCCTCACACGTCGTGAGGGGGCCTTTCGCGAGTCTGGCGGCGGCTCAGGTTTCCGGGGTCGGCGCCTGCGCGTACTTCTCGCGCAAGCGCGCTTCGACTTCCTCGTCGGTCTCCGGCTTCGGCTCGTCGGCGGCCAGGGCCTTGAGGCGCTTGTCGGAGCGGCGGACCGCCCAGACGACCACGAGCAGGCCCAGCGCGTACAGGGGGTACCCCATGGCGATCTTCGCGAACGCGAGCCAGCCGGTGTAGTCGCTGTCGTAGAGCCAGCGCTGCACCACGAACCGGGCGGCGAAGATCACGGCCAGCGCGGCCGTGGCGATGTCGTAGCCGTAGCGCGAGGGCTTGTCCTTGCGCCACGCCTGGCCGGCGCCGTTGAGCGCGCTCCACACGACGCCGGCGATCGGCCAGCGCACGAGGATCGAGATCACGAACACGGCGCAGTAGGCGAGGCTCGCCCAGATGCCGAAGAGGAAGAAGCCCTTCGCCGAACCCGTGCGGAACGCGATGAACGCCGCGATCGCCACGCCGAAGAAGCCGGAGATCGCCGGCTGCAGCGGCTCCTTGCGCACGACCCGCAGGACCGTGATCGCCACCGCGCTACCGATCGAGCCCCAGATGGCCGCGGTCAGTCCGAAGAACGCGTTCACCAGGACGAACACGATCACCGGCACGGCCGAGTAGAACAGTCCGGACACGCCGCCCATCTGCTCCAGCAACGTGGGCTCGGGCTTGTCGGCGTCCGTCCGGTCGTCCCCGCCTTCGGGCACGTGCTTCTCGTCGCGGGGGGCGGGTTCAGTCACGGGAGTCGATCAACCTACTGGGCTCTGGAGTTCGTAGTACGGGTTGTACAGCACCTTCTGGCCGTCACGCTCGGCCATCCGGCCACGGACCTTGATGGTCCGCCCCGGCTCGATGCCGGGGATCCGGCGTCGGCCCAGCCAGATTAGCGTCACTCCCTGTGTTCCGTCGAACAGCTCGGCCTGGAGCGTCGGGGCTCCCTCGGTCGGGCACAGTTCGACGCTGCGGAGCCTGCCGAGCACCGTCACCTCTTCGCCGGACCTGCAGTCACAGGCGCGCTGCGCACCTTCGGCCCCGGACCTTTCGGACATCTCGTCGGCGTCGAGGTCCTCGACGTCGCTGGTCAGCTTGCGAACCAACCGGCTGAAGTAGCCGCCGTCCTTGGCGGACATGGTGTGCTCCTGTGCTCCGGGGCCTCCGACTTCGCGGCCCGTGCGTAATCCAGCGTAGCTGTGGTCCACGACAGCGAAACGGGTTTGCGCCAAGATCGCAACGTGACGTCCGCAATCCCGAACCAGCCCGTCGTCCTGATGCCCGGGACGGGGTCTGACGAGGTGTTCGTCCGCTCGGTGTTCGCGGGGCCGCTGGCCGCGCTGGGGCTCGAGTTGATCGCGCCCCCGCCGCCGCCCGGCGCGGCGCTCGCGGAGGGGTACCTGGCGGAGCTGGACCGGCTCGCCCGGGTCCACGGATCGCTGGTGGTCGGGGGCATTTCGTTCGGGGCCCACCTCGCGGCGGAGTGGGCCGTCGCCAACCCGGGACGGTGCGAGGGGCTGGTTTGCGCTCTCCCGGCGTGGAACGGGGAGCCGGGGCAAGCCGTCGCGGCGGTGGCCGCGCGGGCCTCAGCGGATCTCGTGGAGGCGCGCGGGGTCGACGAGGCGTTGCGGGTCGCCGCGGTGGGGAGTCCTCAGTGGCTGGTGGCCGAGCTGGGGCGGGCTTGGCGGCGGCACGGGGCCGGGCTGGTCGACGGGTTGCGGGTTGCTGCGGGGAGGAGGGCGCCGTCGTTGGTGGAGCTGGCGGGGGTTCGGGTGCCGGTGGGGGTGGGGGCGTGTGCGGATGATCCGGTGCATCCGGTTTCGGTGGCGAGGGAGTGGGTTGGGGCGGTGGGGTGCGGGGGGATGGGAGAGACGTCGTTGGTGGGGGTGGGGAGGGATCGGGAGGTGTTGGGGAGAGCTGCTTTGGTGGGGTTTTTGAAGGCTTGGTTTGGGTAGGGGTGGTTCTGGGGGGTGCGGTTGGTCTGTGGTGCTGATGCGGGCCCTCGCGGGGCGTGTTGCGTGGCGTAGGCACCCCGAAGCTTGAGTGTGACTACGGCCGCTGACCCCGTGTCAAGGCGGGAAAGCGTGCCTTGACACGGGGTCGGCGGCCGTGTGGAGGCTTCGGATCGAGGTGCCGGGCAGGGGCTGGGTGCATCCTTAGCTGCTTAGTTCGGCGGCGGTTTCGTATGCGTGTGATGGGCCGCCGTTCGAGGTGGCGGGCAGGGGCTGGGTGCATCCTCAGTTGTGTGGTCGGGCGGCGGTTTCGTATGCGTGTGATGGGCCGCCGTTCGAGGTGGCGGGCAGGGGCTGGGTGCATCCTCTGTGGGTCCGTTGGGCGGCGGTGTCGTATGCGCTTGGTGCGTCGTCATTCGAGGTGCCGGGCAGGGCCTGGGCGCATCCTTAGCTGCTCAGTTCGGCGGCGGTGTCGTGTGCGTGGTGCGTCGCCTTGGGTGGGCAGGGGCTGGGTGCAGCTTTTGGTGCTTGGTTTGGCGGCGGTTTGTAGGTGGCGTTTTGTCACCTTGGGTTGTGGGGGGAAAGAGAAGAGGCCCCGGCACCGGGGGGTGCGGGGGCCTCTCTGGTGGTCGGGGCTCAGCCTTGCTGTTGTTCGGCGATGTGCTGGGCCACGGCGTCGGGGAGGGTGATGGGGAGGGGGGTGCGGACGGGCATCGGGGAGGCGCCGCGGTCGACGATGGTTTTGCGGACGATGGCGCGGAGCACGTCGGGGGCCGTGGAGGAAGCGCTTTGCGGGCCGGCGATGACGCCGCGGAGCATCCAGCGGGGGCCGTCCACGCCGACGAAGCGGAGGGCCACGTCGCCGACGATGGCGGAGATTTCGAGGCCCCATTCGCCGCGGCCGATGGTGACCTTGGCGCCGTCGTTGCGGAGCTGGTCGGCGAGTTCGGTGCCGACCTCGCGCCAGAGGCCGCCGGAACGGGGGGCCGCGTACGCCGAGATCGTGATCTGGCCCTGCTCGGTCACCACGTGGACGGCCCGCACGCCACCGGCTTCGGGGTCCATCTCGACCTGCACCTGCGAGCCGTCCGGGACCGGGACGCGCACCGAGCCCAGGTCGATGCGCGGAATGCCGTCGTCCTCCTCGACCTCGGTGAGGTCGAAGGGGCCGTCGTCGGTCTCCGACAGCTGGTTCTCGGGCTCGACGTCGTAGTCGCCGGCGTCCTCGGCGGTGGCGCCGGTGGCGTCGTCGAACTCGGCGGGCTCGGTGTCCCCGCCCTCGGACCGGCGCTTGCGTCCGAAAATCCCCACTACTTCTCCGTTCCTTCCCCGGTGGCCGCGTCCGCGGCCGGCACGTCCGGGACCAGTGTGGCGTGCCCGCCCGTCGAGCCGTAACCTCCGGCGCCCCGTTCGGTGTCACCGAGCTCGGCGACCTCGACGAACTCCGCGTGCTCCACCTTCTGCACCACGAGCTGCGCGACGCGGTCGCCGCGCGCGAGCACCACGGGCTCGCGAAGATCATGGTTGATGAGGCAGATGCGGATCTCACCGCGGTACCCCGCGTCGATCGTGCCGGGGGTGTTCACCACCGACAGCCCCACGCGGGCCGCGAGCCCCGAGCGCGGGTGGACGAACGCCGCGTACCCCGGCGGCAGCGCGATCGCGACCCCGGTGCCCACCACCCCGCGTTCGCCGGGCCCGAGCACGATATCCGAGGTGGTGACGAGGTCGGCGCCCGCGTCGCCGGGCCGCGCGTAAGCGGGCAGCGGGACGCCGGGATCGAGCCGGGTGAGGAGTACCTGAACGCTGGACACGGGCGGCGAGACTACCCTTGTCGCGTGGCTGACACCGTGAACACCGCCGTGAAGAGCGGCCTGGCGCACTCCGAACGGCTGTACGTGCCGTGGTGGGGCTGGCCGCTGCCGATGCTGGGCGCGATCCTGCTCGGCGTCGAGATCCACCTCGGCTACCCGTCGATCCCCGTGTGGATCCCGTTGCCGATCGCGATCGTCGTGATGGCGGCCCTGCTGGTGTCGCTCGGCCGTTCACGCGTGCGCGTCACGCGCGGTGCCGAGCCGGAGCTGTGGGTCGGCGACGCGCACCTGCCCGTGCGCTTCGCGGGCGTGGTCGAAATCCTCGAGAAGGACGACAAGCGCCGCGCGCTCGGGCGCGACGGCGACCCGGCGGCCTTCGTGCTGCACCGCGGCTGGGTGGGCCCGGCCGTGCGCGTGCAGCTCACCGACCCGGCCGACCCCACGCCGTACTGGCTGTTCAGCACCCGCAAGCCGAAGCGCATCGCCGCGTTGCTGCGTGGCGAAGCCCGTTCCTGACCGCTCGGCACCGCGTCGGCGCCCGGAGACGCGGAAGGGGGCCGGCCACGCAGGCCGACCCCCTTTGCCCAGCTCGCGAGCGAGCTCCCCCCGGAACCGCCGCGACTGTCTTCCCCTGAAAAACCCTGTGGTTCCCCGAGACCCTGTGTGAGACCCCGTGCGCGCAAGGCGCACGTCGCCCCACTCAGGCGCAGTCGCGGCAGATCAGCCGGCCGCCGTTGTCCTCGGCGAGCCTGCTGCGGTGGTGCACCAGGAAGCAAACCGAGCAGGTGAACTCATCAGCCTGCTTCGGCACGACCTTCACGGTCATGTCCTCACCGGAAAGTCCGGAGAGGTCGGCGCCCGGGAGCTCGAAGTTCTCGGCGTTCGCGTCCTCGTCGACGTCGACGACGCCGGACTGGTTTTCGTTGCGCCGGGCCTTCAGCTCCTCCAACGAGTCTTCGGCCAGCTCGTCGGCTTCGCTGCGGCGCGGAGCGTCGTAGTCGGTAGCCATGTGTCCCTCACCCCTGCGATTCAGCTCTGTCCTGTTCTTCCGGTCCCACAGGTCGAACCCGTGAGCCCGTCGTGCCGCTGGTCAACGTTCCAGCGCCCCTGTTTGTGCCCGGCGCCCGCAGTGACCGAGGTCTCAGCCAGGTGCCCCTCTTCCTGCGGCCGGAGCCCGGGAAGGGTAGCTCACCGTTCGGCGAGCTCCGCACCAGGTCGCAAATTGCCGGGAATTCGTCACCCGACAGGGGGAATCCGCAGGTGAGACGGCCGTCCCCCGTTCAGGTTGCCCTCGCGTCGGGAAGATCACCCGGCGGCCGTGTCCGCTTGCTCCCGCGGAGGTCTCCGTGGTGCTATCGACCGACCGGGGAAATCGTGTTCCGGCCTCGGCGCGGACCGCACGGGGAAGAGGGTGACCCGCGACACCGGTCACGGCGCGCAGCGCCTAGGCTGACCGGCTACGAAGGTGTCGCTGAGTACACCGGGGACTACACCGATCGAGGCGCGCGGGGCCTCGCGGTGCTGCGGGGTCCGCGGACGGGGATCCGCGTTCGGGAAGGGACGGGGCAGGTGGCGTCGGGGAACGGCTCGGGGGACCGTGGTGCGCGGCCCTATCGGAAGCACCGGCCACTGCCCGCGCTCATCGTGATCGGGGTGCTCGCCCTGGGCGCGGTGATCGTGTGGGTGAACGCCGTGGTCACGCGCGGAGACGTCGACGAGGCCGTGCACTGCACGCCGGCCCCCACGCCCCCGCCCGGCACGACTTACACGGTCGTGGCCCACAACGGCCTCGACGACCGCTCCCCCGTGCCGCCCGACAAGGTCGCGCTGAAGGTCCTCAACGCCAGCACCACGCGCGGCCAGGGCGGCATCGCCACCACGGCCCTGCGCGAGCTCGGCTTCTCCGGCATCGCCGACCCGGCCAACGACCCCGCCTACCCGCAGGGCGACGCGAAGTGCCGCGGCCAGATCCGCTACGGCGAGAACGGCGCCGCGGCCGCCCGCACGGTCAGCCTGGTCGCCCCGTGCGCCGAACTCGTCCGCGACAACCGCAAGGACGCCAGCGTCGACCTCGTCACCGGCACCCTGTTCGACGACATCCGGCCCCGCCCGGAGGCCGTCCAGATCCTCAAGACGCTCTCGGACTGGTCCAAGGCCCACCAGGGCGGCGGCGGCAACGAGGCGTCCACGGGCCCCAGCGCGCCCGTCATCGACCAGACCCTCCTGGCCGCCGCCCGCGACGTCGCCTGCTGACGCCTGCCGCGCCTCCGGCCCTGAACCCCGCTCGAGGGCTCAGGGCCGGTTTCGTCAGCCGGGCCGGCGCGTCCGGTTCCGTCAGACGGTGGCCGCGCCCGCCAGCGCCAGCACGTCCCGCAGCGGCTGCGCGATGCCCGGCGCCGACGCGAACGTCGCGTCCTCGCCGAGGTCCGGGGCGGAGCCCGGCAGCAGGATCGTCGCACCCGCTTCGGCGGCGACGAGGGCGCCGGCGGCCCAGTCCCAGCGGTTGAGCCCGTGCTCGAAGAACGCGTCGAGCCAGCCCGCGGCGACCGCGCAGAGTTCGAGCGAGGCCGCGCCGTTGCGGCGGATGTCGCGGACGTGGCCGAGCAGCTCGCCGGCCAGTGCGCCCTGGCGGACGCGCCGCGTGCGGTCGTAGGCGAAGCCCGTGCCGACGAGCGACAGGTCCAGCCGCGCCGGCGCGGACACGGACAGCCGCCGGTCGTCGAGCCACGCTCCGTGCCCGCGGGCGGCGGTCCAGCGGCGGCCGCTGACGGGCTCGACGACCGCGCCGGCCACGGACACGCCGTCGACCTGGGCGGCGAGCGAGACGGCGAACGACGGGAGCCCGTAGAGGAAGTTGACGGTCCCGTCGATCGGGTCCACCACCCACGTCACCCCGCTGCCGGCGGCCTCACCACCTCCCTCCTCGCCCAGCACCGGCTCGCCCGGGCGCAGCTCGGCGAGCCGCTCCCGCACCAGTTCCTCCGATTCCTTGTCGATCGCGGTGACCACGTCGGTGTCCGCCGACTTGGTGTCCACCCGGACTTCGCGGCCGCCTTGCATGGCGGTCCAGGCCTCGCGCACCAGCCCGGCCGCCTCGGCGGCCACCTGCTCGGCAACGCTCTTCAGCAACGTCTCATCAAGTCCCACGACCGACATGTCACCACATCCGGTTAAAGTCTCCGGAGCAGACTTCTGAATCGTGCGAGAAGGGACCACGTCAGTGACGGCGACCCGAGGTTTCGGAATCGACATCGGCGGCAGCGGGATCAAGGGCGCGCTGGTCGATTTGGAAACGGGACAGCTCATCGGCGAGCGGCACCGGATCGAGACGCCGCAGCCGTCCACGCCCGACGCCGTCGCGGACGTGGTCGCGGAGATCGTCCGGATCGCCGAGTGGAACGGGCCCGTCGGCGTCACGCTTCCCGCGGTGGTCAAGAAGGGTGTCGCGCACACGGCCGCGAACATCGATCACAAGTGGATCGGCACGGACGCGGACGCGCTGTTCGCGCAGCGGCTCGGCATGAAGGTCTCGGACGTCGCGATGCTCAACGACGCGGACGCGGCCGGCATGGCCGAGATCAGGTTCGGCGACGAGCGCGCCCGCACCGGCGTCACCGCGCTGCTGACCTTCGGCACCGGCATCGGCAGCGCCGTGTTCCACGACGGCAAGCTCGTGCCCAACACGGAGTTCGGCCACCTCGAGGTCGACGGCCACGACGCGGAGAAGCGTGCCGCGGCGTCCGTGAAGGACAACGAGGGCCTCTCGTACCACCAGTGGGCCAAGCGGGTGCACCGCTACCTGACGGTGCTGGAGAACCTGATCTGGCCGGACCTGTTCATCGTCGGCGGCGGCGTGAGCAAGAAGTCGGAGAAGTGGGTGCCGCTGCTGGACGTCCGCACGCCGGTGATCGTCGCGTCCTTGCAGAACAACGCGGGCATCGTCGGCGCCGCGGCCGCGGCGGCCGAGGGCATCGAGCACTGACGTCCGCACCGCCGGAAAGCACACGCGGCGGTCACGGAAGGGTCACGTGCGGGTACCGTGCGGCGGGCCGGAGGGTGATCGCTTCGCGACGCACCGGCCGACCGTCGTTACAATGGAACACGGCCCACGGCTGCGGGAGCGAAAACTGCAGGCCGAGGCGTGTTCCCCGAATGTGAGGCAGCCGAGGTGGCGATACCTCGGCTCGTCATGATCGACCGCTGCGAAAGGGCGTAAGTGGCAGCCGCAAGAACCGCAACCCGAGGCGGGACGAAGACAGCGACCGCAGCCGGCGAGCCGGCCGACGAGGCAGCCACCGCCGCGGCGAAACCCGCGGCGAGCAAGACCGCCACGAAGTCGGCAGGCGCGAAGAAGGCTCCCGCGAAGAAGGCGCCGGCCAAGAAGGCGACGACCAAGGGGGCCAAGACCGAAGACGGCGAGCTCGACGGTCCCGAAGAGCTCGACGAGGCCGAACTCGACAGCCCGGATCTGTCGGACCTGGAAGAGGTCGAGGTCGACGTCGTCGACGAGACGGTGAACGACGGGGCCTCGGACGACGACAACGACTCAGACGACGATGACGACAGCGAAGAGGCGGAGACCCCCGCCGCGCGCCGTCGCAGCACCGCCGCCGCCGACAAGAGCACGGCGAAGTCGTCGGACAACCCCGACTTCGTCTGGGACGAGGAGGAGTCCGAGGCGCTGCGCCAGGCGCGCAAGGACGCCGAGCTGACCGCGTCGGCCGACTCCGTCCGCGCCTACCTCAAGCAGATCGGCAAGGTCGCGCTGCTGAACGCCGAGGAGGAGGTGGAGCTCGCCAAGCGCATCGAGGCCGGGCTCTACGCCGCTGAGCGCGTGCGCACCGCCGAGGAGGAGGGCGAGAAGCTCGTCACCCAGATGCGCCGCGATCTCAAGTGGATCGTGCGCGACGGCGAGCGCGCCAAGAACCACCTGCTGGAGGCGAACCTCCGGCTCGTGGTGTCGCTGGCCAAGCGCTACACCGGTCGCGGCATGGCGTTCCTGGACCTGATCCAGGAGGGCAACCTCGGCCTGATCCGCGCGGTGGAGAAGTTCGACTACACCAAGGGCTACAAGTTCTCGACGTACGCCACGTGGTGGATCCGCCAGGCGATCACGCGCGCGATGGCCGACCAGGCCCGCACCATCCGCATCCCGGTGCACATGGTCGAGGTCATCAACAAGCTCGGCCGCATCCAGCGTGAACTCCTCCAGGACCTCGGCCGCGAGCCGACCCCGGAAGAGCTCGCCAAGGAGATGGACATCTCGCCCGAGAAGGTCCTGGAGATCCAGCAGTACGCTCGCGAGCCCATCTCGCTGGACCAGACCATCGGCGACGAGGGCGACTCCCAGCTCGGCGACTTCATCGAAGACTCCGAAGCGGTCGTCGCCGTCGACGCGGTGTCGTTCACGCTGCTGCAGGACCAGCTCCAGTCGGTGCTGCAGACGCTGTCCGAGCGCGAAGCCGGCGTGGTCCGCCTCCGCTTCGGCCTCACCGACGGCCAGCCCCGCACCCTCGACGAGATCGGCCAGGTCTACGGCGTCACGCGCGAGCGCATCCGCCAGATCGAGTCGAAGACCATGTCGAAGCTGCGGCACCCGTCGCGGTCCCAGGTCCTGCGCGACTACCTGGACTGATCAGCCGGATTTCCTGATCACGAGGAACCCCGTCGCCTTCGAGGTGGCGGGGTTCCTTGCTGTGCAGGGGGTTTTGAGTGGCCACTGTGGACGGGGCTGGGGCGCCGGGCGGTTCCCGGGCCTGTGCTCGGATTTCCCGCCTCGCTGGGGTTTCGCACCCAGCCCGCTTACCCACCGCGCGCCACTTCGACGCCTGACTCGGGCGGCCCGGCCCGCTAGGATTTCGCACCCCGGTCTGCTTACCCACCTCGCGCCACTTCGACGCCTGACTCGGGCAGCCCGGCCCGCTAGGATTTCGCACCCCGGTCTGCTTACCCACCTCGCGCCACTTCGACGCCTGACTCGGGCAGCCCGGCCCGCTAGGATTTCGCACCCCGGTCTGCTTACCCACCTCGCGCCACTTCGACGCCTGACTCGGGCAGCCCGGCCCGCTTACGCCGGCAGCGCCGGCTCAGCGTCTGGCTCCACTATCGCGGTCCGATCTGCTTGTACGCTTGCTCGATTTCGCCCCGCGGGCCCGGGTCCAGGCCTCTCGCTGGTTCCGCACCTCCCACCAGTCCTGAGCGCCAGTCGCGCGCCCCGGTCTCGCTCTGCGCTGCGGCACTCCCCTCCTGCTGAGCACCAGCTCGCCCGCGCGACGGCAAAACCCACCCTCCCGGGGCTCGCCCATGATCCATTCTACCGGTGCACACCGACGAAACCCGGTGCTCAGCCTGCTTGTCCACACCTGACCCGAGTTGTGGACAAGTCAAGCCGCCAGCCCCGACCCGCGGCGAGAGATCGGGTCGGGTTCATCCACGCGCCGAGGCCAGTGCGCCCAGAGCCAGTCAAGCCATTCACCGGAGCGAGCAACCGCCGCACGCGACCCGCCGGCACGGGGCCTGACTGCCACCGAACCGCACCGAGAAAGCGCTCCCCCACACTGCGGTTTCCCCGCCCACGCCGGAAGAGCCGCCAAGCCCCAGCCGGTCTGAACCATCAGACTGGTCCACACCACGTCCGATATGTCCGTTCCCCTCGTTCCGTCCCCCGCGGAGCATTTCCGGAAACATTTCCGGAACGTGATCCGCGGTATTCGGGAGACCACCCACCGCGACGAACCGCAGGTAGTGATTACCGCGTGGACCCCGTCGACCGCAACAGCCGAAAGTCGGTGCTTTACACGCCCGGCGCGGAAATCGTGATTATTTGGTTGCCTGGGAACGAAGATCGCAGGCCCTTATCCGGATTATGCTGCGCCGACAACGAGCGTCAGCAGCATTCGGAAGGCAGCACCGGCTAGTGTTTTCGACGAAAACTCAATCGCGCGAGAGCCAGGCGTGGCCGTCGGCGCGGGGCGGATCCTCCGGTCGGCGTGAATCGAGGAAACCGTGATCGGCTTCCTCCTCCGCCGCCTCGTCAACTACGTGGCCTTGTGCCTTGTCGCCACGTTCGCGGCCTTTTCCTTGGCATCATTGGCGTTCAGCCCGCTGGACGCCCTGAAACTGCGGAACCCGCCGGCGCCGCAGTCCACGATCGACGCCAAGGCCGCCGAGCTCTACCTGAACCAGCCCATCCCCCAGCGCTTCTTCACGTGGCTCGGCGGGGTGCTGCAGGGGAACTTCGGCCGCACCGTCGCGGACCAGCCGATCACCGACGAGCTCTTCCGCCGCGCCGGCGTGAGCCTCCGGTTGTTCTTGCTGGGTATCACGATCGGCATCATCATCGGCGTGCTCGTCGGTGTGGTGAGCGCGATCCGGCAGTACAAGATCAGCGACTACGTGGCCACCACGTTCTCGTTCGTCGTGCTGTCCACTCCGGTCTTCGTGATCGCCACGATCCTCAAGGCCGGCGCGCAGTCCGTGAACGACAACCTGCTCGACGGCTACCAGTTCTTCATCGTGCAGGGCGAAACCAGCGGCCTCGACGGCAGTTTCGGCGACGTGCTGCTCGACCGGTTGCAGCACCTCATCGTGCCCACGCTCGCGATCGTGCTCACGCAGGTCGCGTACTACAGCCGCTACCAGCGTTCGGCGATGCTCGACGTGCTCGGCTCCGACTTCCTCCGCACCGCGCAGGCCAAGGGCCTCACGCGGCGGCGCGCGCTGTTCAAGCACGGCCTGCGCACCGCGCTGATCCCGATGGCGACGCTGTTCGCGTTCGGGTTCGGCCTGCTGATCACGGGCGGCATCTTCACCGAGAAGATCTTCGGCTGGTACGGCATGGGCGACTGGCTGATCACCGGCATCCAGAAGCAGGACACCAACATCGTCGCGACCGTGACCCTGTTCATCGCGGTCTGCGTGCTGCTGGCCGGGTGGCTGGCCGACGTGCTCTACGCCGCGCTCGACCCGAGGGTGAGGATCTGATGGCCGCTCCCGTGAACGAGGCCGACATCGCCGACTCGGCCGTGCTGGCAGCCGACCCGCGCAGCGAAGCCGAGAGCAAGTCCTCCAGCCGCGGCAAGCTCGTGCTGCGCCGCTTCCTGCGCAACAAGCTCGCGGTCACCTCGCTGGCCGTGATCGTGCTGTTCTACGTGCTGGCCTTCACCTACACCTGGTACTCGCCGTGGGCCTACGACGAGCTCGACCCGCTGTCGAACCTCATGCCGCCGGACGGCAGCCACTGGTTCGGCACCAACCAGATCGGCGGCGACATGTTCGCGCAGACCATGCGCGGGCTGCAGAAGTCGCTCACGATCGGCCTGCTGGCCGCGCTGTTCTCCACGGGCGTCGCCTCGATCGTCGGCGCCGCGGCGGGCTACTTCGGCGGGTGGACCGACCGCGTCGCCATGTGGGTCGTCGACCTGCTGCTGATCCTGCCGCCCTTCCTGATCATCTCGATCCTCTCGCCCGCCTTCCGCGGCAAGACCTGGCTGATCCTGGTGGGCCTGATCGCGCTGTTCCAGTGGATGATCACCGCCCGCATCGTGCGCGGCATGACGCTGACGCTGCGCGAGCGCGAGTTCGTGAAGGCCGCGAAGTTCATGGGCCAGCCGGCGTGGCGGATCATCGCCAAGCACATCGTGCCGAACATGGCTTCGCTGCTGATCATCGACGCGACCATCAACGTCGGCGTCGCGATCATCACCGAGACTTCGTTGTCGTTCTTCGGGTTCGGCGTGCAGTCGCCGGACGTTTCGCTCGGCACGCTGATCTCGAGCGGGTCCGACGCGGTGCGCACGTTCCCGTGGCTGTTCTACATCCCGGCGGGCTTCCTCGTGGTCACCGTGCTCGCGGTGAACTTCGCGGGTGACGGCCTGCGCGACGCGCTCGACCCGTCGTCGAGCCGGTCGCGGCGCAAGGAGCGCAAGCGCATCGAAGAAAAGACGAAGTCGCCGTCGCCGAAGACCGTGGGAGCACAAGCATGAGCGCCGCACTCGAACTGAGCGCGGAGACCGGGAAGCCCACCGGCACGGTCCTGGAGGTCTCGGACCTCGACGTGTCCTTCCCGTCGGAATCCGGCCGCGTGCACGCCGTGCGCGGGCTCAACTACCAGGTCGCGGCCGGCGAAGTGCTCGGCATCGTCGGCGAGTCCGGCTCCGGCAAGTCGGTGTCGTCGCTCGCCGTCATGGGCCTGCTGCCGCCGCAGGCGCGCGTGTCCGGCTCGATCCGGTTCCAGGGCACCGAGCTCATCGGCAAGTCCGACACCGAGCTGTCGAAGCTGCGGGGCAAGAAGATCTCGATGGTCTTCCAGGACCCGCTCTCGGCGCTCACGCCCGTGTACACCGTCGGCGCCCAGATCGCCGAGGCGCTGCTGGTGCACGCCAAGGGCTCGATGGGCAAGCAGGAAGCCAACAAGCGCGCGGTCGAACTGCTCGACCTCGTCGGCATCCCGCACGCCGCCGCTCGCGCCAAGGCGTTCCCGCACGAGTTCTCCGGCGGCATGCGCCAGCGCGCGGTGATCGCCATCGCGATCGCCAACGACCCGGACCTGATCATCGCCGACGAGCCGACCACCGCGCTCGACGTGACGGTGCAGGCCCAGGTGCTGGAGGTGCTCAAGACGGCGCAGGAGGTCACCGGCGCCGGCATCGTGATCATCACCCACGACCTCGGCGTCGTCGCCGGGTTCGCCGACCGGCTGATGGTCATGTACGCCGGGCGCGCCGTGGAGCAGGGCCCGGTCGAGACCATCTACGACCAGCCGCGGATGCCGTACACACTGGGCCTGCTGGGCTCGATCCCCCGCGTCGACGCGCACGAGAAGCAGCCGCTGGTGCCGATCGAGGGCCAGCCGCCGTCGCTGGTGGACCTGCCGGCCGGCTGCCCGTTCGCGCCGCGCTGCCCGCTGGCGATCGACGCGTGCCGCCAGGCCGAGCCGGAGCTGCTCACGATCACGCCGGGCAACCCGAACGCCCCGGTCGACACCACGCACCGCGTCGCCTGCATCCGCACCGAGGAGCTCGCCCGGCCCGAGGCCGACGCGGCCGAGGTGTACGGCGCCGAGGTGATCGAGGAAGCCGCGGTCGCGCACCTGCCGCGCGAGCAGCGGTCCACCGTGCTCGACGTCCAGGACCTGAAGAAGCACTACCAGGTCACCAAGGGCGCGGTGTTCAAGCGCAAGGCCGGCACCGTCAAAGCGGTCGACGGCATCAGCTTCGACATCGTCGAGGGCGAGACGCTCGGCCTGGTCGGCGAGTCCGGCTGCGGCAAGTCGACCACGCTCATGGAGATCCTCGAGCTGACCGCGCCGGCGGGCGGTTCGGTCGCCGTGCTCGGCAAGGACGTCGCGAAACTCGACGGCAAGGCGCGCAAGGCGATCCGGCGCGACCTGCAGGTGGTGTTCCAGGACCCGATGGCCGCGCTCGACCCGCGGCTGCCGATCGGCGACATCATCGCCGAGCCCATGGTGACCCACGGCTACGACAAGGCCCGGATCGCCAAGCGCGTGCCGGAGCTGCTCGGGCTCGTGGGGCTGCGCGCGGAGCACGCCGAGCGCTACCCGGCCGAGTTCTCCGGCGGCCAGCGCCAGCGCATCGGCATCGCCCGGGCGCTCGCGCTCGAGCCGAAGCTGATCGTGCTCGACGAACCGGTGTCGGCGCTGGACGTGTCGATCCAGGCCGGCGTGATCAACCTGCTCGACGAGCTCAAGGCCAAGCTCGGCCTGTCGTACCTGTTCGTGGCCCACGACCTGTCGGTGGTGCGCCACATCGCCGACCGCGTGGCCGTGATGTACCTGGGCAAGATCGTGGAGATCGGCGACGTGCGCACGGTTTTCGAGGCGCCGCAGCACCCGTACACGCAGGCGCTGCTGTCCGCGATCCCGATCCCGGACCCGGTGAAGGAACGCGAGCGGACCCGAATCATCCTCACCGGCGACCTGCCGAGCCCGGCGAACCCGCCGTCGGGCTGCCGGTTCCGCACGCGCTGTTTCGTGTTCGCTCAACTGTCCGAACAGGACAAGCAGAAGTGCATCGACCTCGAACCGCTGCGCGAAGCGCGCGCGGACGACCACGAGGTCGCCTGCCACTACGCCAAGACCCGCGAAGTCGTGTAGCCACGCATCCGTTGGCACACAGGGAAAGAAAGGTAAACACAATGCGACGGAGGATGGCCACGCTCGTGGCTCCCGTTGCCGCACTGGGGCTGATCCTGTCCGCCTGTGGCGGCGGCAACAGCGGTGGCAACAGCGGTTTGCAGGACGCCGGCAGCCAGGGGCTGAAGACGTCCGACATCAACGCGATGCCGGTCGACCAGCTGCAGGACGGCGGCGACCTCAAGTGGCCGGTCGACCAGCTGCCCGACAACTGGAACTACGACGAGGTCGACGGCACGGTGCTCGACGGCGCGAACATGTTCGGCGCCATCCTGCCGTACCCGTTCCCGCAGAACGCCGACGCGTCGGTGGGCATCGACCCGAACTACCTCACCTCGGCCCAGGTCATCAGCACCGACCCGCAGGTGATCGAGTACAAGATCAACCCGAAGGCCAAGTGGAGCAACGGCCGGCAGTTCTCGTGGGAGGACTTCCAGGCGCAGGCCAACGTGCTCAACGGCAAGAACCCGGCCTACCAGGTTTCGCAGACCACGGGCTACGAGGACATCGCCAAGGTCGAGAAGGGCACCGACGACCTCGACGTGAAGGTGACCTTCGCGAAGAAGTTCGCCGAGTGGAAGTCGCTGTTCAACCCGCTCTACCCCAAGGAGCTGAACGCCGACCCGGACACCTTCAACAAGGGCTGGGCCTCGGAACCGAAGATCACCGCCGGCCCGTTCAAGGTCAAGAGCATCGACCAGACGGGCAAGACCGTGGTGTTCGAACGCGACCCCAACTGGTGGGGCGCCAAGCCGAAGCTGAACACGGTGACCTACAAGGTCGTCGAGCGCGCCGCGCTGCCGGACGCCTTCGCCAACGGCCAGATCGACTTCTTCAACCTGAACAACGACATCAACGCGTTCAAGCGCGCGCAAGCCGACCCGAACGCGGTCGTCCGCCAGTCCACCTACCCGGACTACACGCACGTGACGTTCAACGGCGCGCCGAGCTCGATCCTGGCCGACAAGGACCTGCGGCTGGCGATCATCAAGGGCATCGACACGGTGTCGATCAGCAAGGCGATCCTCGGGCAGATGATGAAGGACACCGCGCCCCTGGGCAACCACCTGTACCTCAAGGGTTCGAAGACCTACGAGGACCACTCCGGGCCGTACAAGTTCAACGTGGACGCCGCGAAGGCCGACCTCGACAAGCTCGGCTGGAAGCAGTCCGGTGACTTCCGCGCCAAGGACGGCAAGCAGCTCAAGGTGCGCCTGGTGATCCCGACGGCCACGCCGATCAGCCAGCAGACCGGCCAGATCCTGCAGTCGCAGCTGAAGGCGATCGGGGTGAACCTCGACATCCAGGCGGTGCCGACCTCCGAGTTCTTCAAGAACTACGTCAACGTCGGCAACTTCGACCTGACGCTGTTCCGCTGGATCTCGAACTCGTTCCCGATCGGCGGCAGCAAGGGCATCTACTACCTCGACCCGAAGAACATCAACCAGAACTACGGCCACATCGGTGACGACAAGCTGAACCAGCTGCTCGACACCGCGTCGCAGGAACTGGACGACACGAAGCGGGCCGCGGACATCAACGCCGCCGACCAGGAGATCTGGGCGCTGGGCCACCAGCTCCCGATCTTCCAGTCGACGGGCGCGTTCGCCACGCGCAAGACCCTGGCCAACTTCGGTTCGCCGGGTTACGCGAACACCCCGTACGACTACACGAAGATCGGTTTCGTGAAGAAGTAGGGCAGTACCCCCGAAAAGAGCGGCGCGGGCCCCGGCTCGCGCCGCTCTTTCCTTTGTAGACGGTTAGGGTGGTTCACGTGCGGAGGTTCCTGGGGCTGCGGCCGGTGCGCCACGTCCTCGTGACGAGCGCGGTGGTGCTCGTCGTGTGCGCCGCGGTGTTCGTGCTGCAGTTGCTGGAGTTCTCGCACGCCCAGGCGCAGCTGCGCGGACTGACGACGCCCGCCACGGCGACCGTGGTGCGCGCCGACGACGGTTCGGCGACCGTGCGGTTCCTCGTCGAGGGTTCGCCGGCGACCGCGACCGTCGAGCTCGACGGGTCGGCACCCAAGACGGGTGCGCAGGTCGCGGTGCTGTACGACCCCGCCCAACCGGCTCGCGCCGTGATCCGCGACGCGGCTCCGCTGGTGGCGCAGGACCGCGCGTCGACCTACGCCACGGTGACCGTCGTCGCCGCGCTGGTGGTGCTGGCCGTCGACGGGTTCCTGCTGGTCACGCGGTTCGTCCGGACCGCACGCGCTCCCGCGGGTGCGCCGGTGCCGGTGCGGCGCGTGAAGGTGCAGCGCGGCCTGCTCACGCGCTCGTGGCTGGAGACCGAGACGGCGACCCCGCGCTGGATCCCCGTGTACTTCTCCCCCACCTTGATCGGCCTGCCGACGCCGACCGAAGTCACCGTGCACGGCGACGTGCGCCGCGACCGGCACGTCGCGGTGTCCCTCGGCGACGACGTGTTGTACCCGGCGGGCGCCGTGCGGGACGCCGAGCCGCTCGGGCGGCGCCTGGACAACCCCGCCGAGCCCGACGAGGAACGCTCCCTCGCGGCCGCCCGGCCGGTGCCGCTGCACCGGCAGTTCCGGGCGGATCTGCCGGTGCTCGTCGTCGCGCCCGTGGTCGGCGCGTTCTGGGCCGTCGTCGACGGCAGCGGCTTCACGGGCTGGCTGACGATCACCGTGCTCGTCGCCGGCTTCGGTTTCTGGTGGGCCGCCCTACGCGGCTCCGACCCGTCCTGAACGCAGCTCGTCCAGCACGGCGGCCAGCTCGTCGTAGGAGTCGGCGAGCTTCTCCTCGTGGTCGAGGCGGTGGCGCTCCAGCCGCACGGCGCCCAGGTGGCGGGCGCGGTAGTAGAGCATGCGGCGGCGAGCGTTCGGGGAGTCGTCCAGCGGCCCGTACGCCGCCCAGAACTCGTCACGCTCCGCGCCGGGCTTCGCCAGCGCCATCCGGATCGGCCAGTCGGCCGCCGGGTCGCCCCACCAGCTGCGGTCGTGGTCGTAGACGCCGGTGACGGTGAGGTCCGGCTCCAGCATCACGTTGACCGTCCACAGATCGCCGTGCAGCAGCCGGGGTTCGGTGACCTCGTCCAGCAACGCCGCGTCGCGGTAGGCGAGCTCGCCTGCCTCCCGCACGTCGGCACCGACGAGGCCGCGGTCCTCCAGGTCGAGCGCGTTGTCGGCGAAGTAGGCCACCAGCGCTTCACTCCAGGTCGCGAAGTGCGGCCCCGCGACCGCGCCGAAGCCGGGCCCGCACACACCGTGGACCAGCCGCGTGAGCCGGCCCAGCTCGCGGTAGAACGGCCCC
Source organism: Amycolatopsis sp. NPDC051903 (assembly GCF_044452505.1). Taxonomy (NCBI): domain Bacteria; kingdom Bacillati; phylum Actinomycetota; class Actinomycetes; order Pseudonocardiales; family Pseudonocardiaceae; genus Amycolatopsis; species Amycolatopsis sp. NPDC051903. The sequence continues at coordinate 588,864 of NZ_JBITBT010000004.1, forward strand.
CGCTCGGCGGGCGGGTACGCCGGCAGCACGTCCGGCCCCGCCTTGCCGCGCAGCACGGCCTGCACCACGTAGTCCCGCGGCACCAGCTCGTGCGTGAAGTCCGCCGCGATCGTGCGCGGCAACAGGTGCGCGATGGGCGCGAAGTACGGCGCCGCGAGGTACTCGTTGCGCATGAACTGCCATTCGATCCGCGTCTGCCGTGCCGGTTCGGGTGCCACGCGCAGGATCACGGGCCCGTCCGCCAGCTCCACGCGGTAGGTGGTGTTGTAACCACCCCAGCCCAGCTCCGCCGCGGACACGACCTCCGTGCCGGGCCCGAACGCCCTCGCGGCCACGGCCTCGATCTGCTCGGGGGTCAGGGGCTGCTGGAACGCCCCGGCGGGCCGTTCGAGGGGGCGGAAGTCCATGTGATCATCCTGGCACCCCGGCCGTCGTGCCGGGGTGAGCACGGCGTCAGGGAACCGCGAGCCCCTCCCGCCGCAGCGACTCCTCCACCCGTAGCCGCTCCAGGTCGCGGTCGATGCCCTCCGGCAGGGAGTCCAGGCGGTGCGCGACGCCGACCTCGCGGCACGCCGTCGTCAGCAGTTCGTCGTACGCCTGGCGCGTTCCCAGGCGGCGGGCGGCCGGCGTGCCCGGTGGGTACCCGGCCAGCAGCCGGTGCACGCGGCGGAGGTCCGCCGACAGGCGTTCCACCGGTGGGTCCGCCGGGGCCAGCCGGACGCGGCGCCGGTCGGCCAGCCAGTGCACGAGCGCCGGCACCTTCAACGCGCACCAGAACAGCGCCGAGGGGGCGAGACTGACCACGGCGAAGAGGACGAGAGGCCCGGCCACGCTGCCGGTCGCGTCGGCCATCGGCCCAGTGTAGGCGCGGTCAGCGCTGATCGCGGCCGCGTTTTCGCGACCGCCAAGCGAACAGGAGCACCCCGCCTGCCGCGAGCAGCACGGCGCTGGCCGCGACGTGCAGCGACGGCGGCAGCAGGCGCAGCTGGACGAACCAGCTGGGGTCGGCGGAGCCGGCGAGCCGGTTGATGAGGCCGCCGGCGCCCTGCCTGACCAGCACCAGGCCCAGGAGTTCGATCACGACGGCACCTCCTCCCGCTCGACCGAGTCCTTCTTGCCGACCAATTCGGTCCACAGCGGGCCGGCGACGAGTCAGATGCCCGTCAGCGCACCGAGCGGCGGCCAGTCCCACAGCGGCCCGACCTGGCCGGGCCGGCCGATGACGAAGATGGCGACCAGCAGCAGGACGGCGATCACGCAGGCCAGCACGCACTTGAACCACTCGCGCCACTCGTGGCGGGCCTTCGCCTTGCCACGCAGGTTCGGCGCGGGCGGCGGGCCCCCGGCGACGCGGTGGGCGAAGCACACGTCGGCCCAGCGGTCCTGCCGTTCCTGCTGGTGCCGGTGTGGTGGGCGGCCAACGTGCGCCAGCAGCGCGACGTCGCGTCGACCGGACGCGCCAACGGCGAGCAGCTCGCGAAGATCGCCGAACTCGACCGGCGCGCGGCGGTGGGCCCGCACGGCGCGCGACCTGCACGACGTGATCGCGGGTCACCTCTCGGCCATCGCCATCCAGTCGGAGGTGGCGCTGTCGATGGCGGCCGACCCGAAGATGTCGCGCGGTGCTCGAAGCCGTGCGGGAGAACAGCGTCAGCGCGCTGGACGAGATGCGCACGATGATCACGTTGCTGCGCAGCGCTTCCGACGGTGGCGGCCAGCAGTACGAGACCACGGCGCCGGCGCGTCTCGTGGAGCTCTCGCGGCTCGTGGAATCCGCGCGGGCCACCGGGATGGACGTGGTCGTAGGCTCCACAGTGGACGAAACCACCGGCCTGCCCGCGGCCGTCGACCTCACCGCGTACCGGATCGCGCGGGAGGCGCTCACCAACGCGGTGAAGCACGCGCCCGGCGGCCGCGTCGTGGTGAACTTGCGCCGCGCCGGCGGCACGCTCACCGTCGAGATCGAAAACGAGCTGCGGTCGGCCACCCCGCGCTCGACGGCGGGACGGGCCACGGGCTGCTGAGCATGCGCGAACGCGCGAATGCCGTGGGCTGGACGCTGAGCGCCCGGCCCGGCCGGTTCGGACTGGGTGGTCCGGGCCGAACTGCCGCTGGTGGAGGGACGTTCGTGACGGTCAAGGTGCTGGTGGCCGACGACCACGGAGCGATCCGGGCGGGCCTCGTCCTGATCCTCGGCAACGCCGGGGGCAAGCGAGGCCGCCGACGGCGCCACCGCGGTGCGGCAAGGCCCGCGCGCTCAAGCCCGACGTCGTGCTGATGGACGTGCGCATGCCGGCACCGACGGCATCCCGGCCACGCGCGAGGTGATCGCCGAAGGCTTCGCGGACGTGCTCGTGCTGACCACTTTCGACCTCGACGAGTACGTGCACGCCGCCCTGCGCGCCGGCGCGGCCGGGTTCCTGCTCAAGTCGGTCGAAGCACCGCGCCTGATCGAAGCCGTGAAACTCGTCGCCGCGGGCGAAGGCGTGCTCGCGCCGCAGGTGACGCGCAAGCTCATCACGGCGTACGCGCAGTCGGCGGAGAAGCCCGTGACCACGCCCTCGGGCCTCGGCGACCTCACCGACCGCGAACGGGAGGTGCTGTGCTGCCTGGGAGCGGCACCCGGCTCCGCATCGGCGAGACCACCGTGAAGACCCACGTGTCGCGCGTCCTGACGAAGCTCGGCCCGCGCTCGCGCGTACAGGCCGCGGTCCTCGCCAGGAGGCCGGACTCACCGGCGAGTGACCGGCAAACCGTTCTGCGCGCCAAGCCGTTACCTTCTAACGTTCCCCCATGGGTGTGCGCAGAACGTTGGACGTGGACGAGGTCCTGAAGCGCCAGGACTCGGGCGAGCTGAAGCGGCGGCTCAGGGGACGCGACCTGGTGGGGTTCGGCGTCGGGATCATCATCGGGACCGGCATCTTCACGCTGGCCGGCGTCGAAGCCAAGACGCACGCCGGGCCGGCGGTCACGCTGTCGTTCGTGATCGGCGCGATCGTGGCCGGCCTCGCGGCGCTCTGCTACGCGGAGCTCGCCTCGAGCGTCCCGACGGCCGGGAGCGCCTACACCTACGCGTTCGCCACGCTCGGCGAGGTGTTCGCGTGGATCATCGGCTGGGACCTGCTGCTGGAGTTCGCGCTCGGCGCCGCCGTGGTGTCGCGCGGCTGGTCCGGGTACCTGGCGAACCTGCTGGGCCTGTCGCCGACGTGGTTCGGCGAGGACGCGAAGGTCAACGTCGGCGCGGTGATCATCATCGCGGTGCTGACGGTCGTGGCCGTGCTGGGGATCAAGGAGTCGGCGTGGCTCACCAACGTGCTCGTGGTCGTGAAGGTCGCGGTGTGCGTGCTGATCGTCGTCGTCGGGGTGTTCTTCATCAAGGGCGCCAACCTCACGCCGTTCATCCCGCCGGCGCAGCCGCCGTCCGGTGGGTCGGGCGTGCTGGAGCAGCCGGTGGTCCAGGCCGCGCTGGGGCTGGAGCAGTCCGTGTACGGCATCGCGGGTGTGGTCACCGCGGCGGCCGTGGTGTTCTTCGCCTACACCGGGTTCGAGGCGCTGGCCAACCTCGGTGAGGAAACCGTGAACCCGCGCAAGGACCTGCGCGTCGGCATCCTCGGCGCGCTCGCCGTGTGCGCGGTGCTCTACCTCGCCGTTTCGATCGTGCTCACGGGCATGATCCCGTTCACCGACATCGACACCGGCGCCCCGCTGGCGGCCGCGTTCGACAGCGTGGGGCAGCACTGGGTCGGCGCGCTGATCTCGCTCGGCGCGGTCACCGGGCTGACGTCGGTGATGATGGTGGAACTCGTGACCATCGGGCGCATCGGCTTCGCGATGGGCCGCGACGGCCTGCTGCCGAAGGCCATCGGCACCACGCACCCGCGCTGGGGCACCCCGCACCGGATGACCATCGGCGGCGCGGTCCTCATCGCCGTGCTGGCGGCGTTCGTGCCGATCGACGCGCTGTCGGACATGGTGAGCATCGGGGCGCTGTCGGCGATGATCATCGTCGCGGTGGCCGTGCCGGTGCTGCGCAAGCGGCGCCCGGACGTCAAGCGCCCGTTCACGGTGCCGTTCTCGCCCGTGGTGCCGATCATCGCGGCGGTCGCGTGCTTCTACCTGATGCTGAACCTCGACGTGGTCACGTGGATCCGTTTCGCCGCGTGGCTGGTGCTGGGGTTGCTGATCTACTTCTTCTACGGCCGCAAGCACTCCCGCCTCGCCCCGGGCAACCGGGCGAAGTCCGAGACCTAACCGGGGAACCGCGGGGCCAGGCCCGCGCCGGTGACCGCTCGGGTGAGCACGCCGGCGTGGGCCGCGTCCGCGATCAGCAGCAGCGCACCACTTCCGGCCAGCGCGGCGGTGATCCACTCCAGCGGCTGGTCGTGGACCCCGTTGTCCCCCAGCACCGCGTAGGTGTCCACAACGGACAGCAGCGTTCCTTCGGCGCCGAGGCGCACGCCCGCCACGAGCACATGGTGGTACCCGGGCGGGCGCCAGCGGTTCGTCCACAGGGGAGGGACGCCCGTGTGGAGGTAGTCGAGCAGCGCGCGCTCCGGCGTGTCCGGCGAGCCCAGCTCGGCCGGGTCGAGCCGCGCGATCACGGCGACGCGCGGCACGTCCCACAGCGCCACCAGCAGGTCGAACACCGCGTCGGCGGACCACTCCCCCGACGCGGGCACAGCCGGCACGACCCGCAACCGCTTGCCCGACAAGGCTTCCACGGCCGCCGCGAGCGCTGCCGGATCGGTGCCGGCCCCGGTGGCGTCGCACGGGATGGGCAGGCGGAAGTCGTCCCGGCCCTTCGCGCCGGCCGGCGGACCGCCCGGCGCGCGCACCGTGCCCGCCGCCGCGGCGACCTCGTCCTGGTCCGGCACGGCGAACCCGGCGGCGCGCAGCGCGGCCAGCGCGGTGAACGCGGCGGCCAGCCCGTCCTTCTGCGGCAGCTCGGCGCGCGCTTCGGCCACCAGCCGGGCCGCGCCGGGTAACCACTGCACCGCGGAGAGCCCGGTCACGCGGCCGCTCCGCGCGCGGGATTCAGTACCGCCACAGGTGCGCCGCCACGATCTGCTCGGGGGTGCGGTCCGCCGCCCACACCGCGTCCGACGCGCGCACCGCCCGGAACGCGCCCAGCAGCTCGTCGCCGAGAGCCCCGGACACCCGGGGCGACGCGAGCAGCGCCGCGTCCTGCTCGGCGGGGCTCGCGGGCAGCGGCAGCACGCCGCGCGTCTCGCGCTCCCCCTCCGTCCAGCCGCCCGGGTCCTCGCCGATGGGCGCGGGCAGCGGCGCGCCGTCCTCGATCCCGGCCATCCCGGCGGCCAGCACGACCGCCAGCGCGAGGTACGGGTTCGCCGACGCGTCCGACGCCTTGAGCTCGACGTTCGCGTGGTCCGGGCCGAGCAGCGCCGACCCCGGCACGTACCGCAGCGGCGCTTCGCGGTTCTCCACACCCCAGAACGCGTACGCGCCCGCGAAGAACCCCGGCCGCAGCCGCATCGTCGACGGCACGCTCGGAGCCGTGACGGCGGTCAGCGCCGGCAGGTCCCGCAGCAGCCCGCCGAGGTAGGCGGCGCCGTCGTCGACGGGCAGCCCCTCGCCCGCGAGCAGGTTGGCGCCCCGGTGGTGCACGGACGTGTGCAGGTGCCAGCCGTTGCCCGCCGCGGCGAGGCTCACGAGCGGCGCGAAGCTCACGGCGAGGCCGTGGGCGTGCGCGGCGGCGTGGATGGTCTGGCGGGCCAGGAGCTGGTCGTCCGCGGCCGACACGGGGTCCGTGGCGGCCAGCGAGAGCTCCAGCTGGGCCACGCCGTACTCGGCGTGCAGCTGACCGATCTCCAGGCGGTTGGCGGCGAAGTCGTGCAGCAGGGCGGCGACGAACCCGTCGAGGCCGACGAGCGCGTGCGGGCTGTACGCGGGGCCGGGGTGCCCGGGAGCCGCGACGACGTCCGTGCTGCCCGCCGGTGTCACGGTGAACTCGAGCTCGTAGCCCGCGCGGAACTCCAGCCCCCGCCGGGTGGCTTCCGCGACCTGGCGCTCCAGCACCGAGCGCTGGCAGTACGGCCAGGGCGAACCGTCGGCGGCGAGCTGCCGCGCGGGGGCCCACGCGAGCGAGGGCTGGCCGGAGAGCCGGCGCAGGCGCTCCATGACCGGCACGAGCCGGATGTCGCCGGACGGGGTGGAGAGGCCGGCGTGGCCGTAGGTGATGGCGTCGTGGCTGTCGAACACGGGGAACAGCGAGGTCGCGCCGATGCCGCGGTCGGCGGCCGCTGCGAGACCGCCGATGGGGACGATGCGCGAGCGCGGGATGCCGTTGTTGTCCGCCCAGGCGAGGTGAACCCCGCTCACCCCGGTCGCGGCCAGGTCCTTCGCCGCCGCCGACGCTGCCTTGGTCATCGCCACCTCCCGGGGGATCGGGTCAGTATCGCGGCTCGGCGCGATCCCGGCCAACGCTGCCGGTGCGCGTGCCGTCGTCCCGGCCGCGCAGCACGAGCCCGGCGACCACCGCGAGCGTGCCCAGCGCCTCGGGCAGGCTCGGCACCTGGGCGAGCAGCGCGTACCCCGTGACGCCGGCCGTCACCGGGAGCAGCGCCAGCAGCACGGCGAACCGGGCTTGGCCGACGCGCCGCAGCACCAGCTGGTCGAGTACGTAGGGCACCACGGTGGAGAGCACCCCCACACCGATGCCGAGCAGCAGCATACGTGGCGAAGACCACATTTCGCCCGTACCGGCCGCCAGGGGCGAGAGCACGACCGTAGCCGCGGCGAAGCCGACCGCGAGGCTGTCGATGCCGTCGCCGGCCACGGCGACGCGCTTGCCGAGCACGATGTAGCCCGCCCACGCGGCCGCGGCGGCCAGGGCGAACACCACGCCCAGCGCGCCGCCCGCCAGCCGCACGTCGGCGATCGCGACGACGCCGGCCGCCACGAGCACGAGCGCGCCGAGGTCCCGGCGCGTGCGGGAGCCCAGCGCGGCGACGACCACGGGCCCGGCGAACTCCAGCGCGACGACGGTGCCCAGCGGCAGGCGGGCGAGCGCTTCGTAGAACGCGACGTTCATCACCGCGGTGACCACACCGAACGCCGCGGCGAGCCGGAACCGCCGGCCCCGCCACGCGGCCCGCGGCGGGCGCCGCCACGCGAGCAGCACCACGGCCGCCCCCAGGCAGCGCAGCCACGCCACCCCGGCCGGCGAGCCGTGCCCGAACAGCCCCACCGCGATGGCCGCACCGGCATACATCGAAATTCCGCTGAGAACGAACAAGACCGGAGCGGGAATGGTCGCGCTGCGTTTACGGGATAGCGTAGAACTCACTCCCGCATGGTGCCTGACCTCGGAAAACAGCAGGAAACGGGTGCCGTTGTCCTAAGGAGCGGGACGCCACTACGGCAACCGGGGTAATTCGGCGTGACACAGGTCCCACCGGCGCGGGAACACTTGCGGGCCACGAAACGTCTGCAATATTGGAAGCACGAACACCACGGAGCCGGAGGCGATCCCCGCCGAGGGCATCACTTCCGAAGTGGGCGTAGCTGGATCGAGGTACCGGGCGACCGGTACCGGGACGGAGGGAGACCCCCATGACATCACCGACGCTCACCCGCCCCGAACTGACCGCTGCCGACCGTTGCGACCGGTGCGGGGCCGCGGCTCAGGTACGCGCCGTCCTCAGCTCCGGAGGCGAGCTGCTCTTCTGCGGGCACCACGCCCGTGAGCACGAGGCCAAGCTCAAGGAACTGGCCGCGGAGATCCAGAAGTAGGGGCCCGCAGGGGAACCCACCAACTCGACCCGGGGGCGGCAGGTGCGCGAAGCACCTGCCGCCTTCGACGTATCCGGACCTGCCCGAGGGCGCACCGCCGCACGGGCATTGGGCCGACCGGCTCAGCACACCGGCCCCAACGGATCAACGCCGGCGCCGAATACGCGTCGCCGAACGAACAGGCCGGCACAACCAGTGCTCGAACGGCGCAGTGCTTAACCGCACAGCGCGAACAGCGCAGGACGAATGCCGAACGCCACTTGGGCTGTGCAACTTCCCTTTTCGCACCCGGTGCGGAATTGACAATTCCTGTCCGGCACGACGGGCAAAGCCCCGGCGAAACCGGGCCGTGGCCGAATGCGGACCGAATCGTGGTGAACCTCACCCGGGCCGGACGCGCAATTCCAGCCAGCACTGACAATTCCTGTCCGGTTGACCCCCAGTGACGCCGAAGGCGGCAGGTGCGCGGGCACCTGCCGCCTTCGGCGAGTCCGGGTCTCAGACTGTGTCGAGGACCACTTCGAACGCGACCTCGGCCGCGCCCAGGAGCTTCACGTCGGCGCCCAGCGCCGAGCTGACGATCCGCGTGCCGCCGACCGCCCGGCTGACCAGGCTGCGCCGGCGGACCTCCGCGGCCACCGAGCGGATCACCGACTCCGGCAGCACCGTGAGCAGGTCGCCCAGCACCACCAGCTGCGGGCCCAGCAGGTTGACCACGTTGACGAGTCCGAGGGTCAGCCACTCCGCGAACTCGGCGAGCCGCTCGGCCGCCGCTTCGGGGTCGCGCGCCAGCTCGCGCAGCTCGAAGAGGATGGCGCCGCGGGCGGTGTCCTCGGGCAGGCCGAGGGCGCGGCACAGCGCCGCCTCCCCGATCTCCGTCTCCCAGCAGCCGCTGCTGCCGCAGTAGCAAGCGCGGCCGCCGGGGCGGATGACCATGTGGCCGATCTCCCCGACGTACCCCGCACCGCCTCGCAGCGACGAGCCCTGGGCGATCACGCCACCACCGACACCGACGTCGGCGGACACGTACACGGCGTCGGACGACCCGCGAGCCGCGCCGCGCAGGTGCTCGGCCAGAGCGCCGAGCTCGGCGTCGTTGCCGACCAGGACGGGGATGTTGAGCACGGCGGTCAGCCGCTCGCCGAGGGCGACGTCGGTCCAGCGCAGGTTCGGCGCCTCGTGCACGTGGCCGTCGGCGCGCCGCACGACTCCGGGCACCGACACCCCGACGGCCACGGGGGTGACCCCGAGGTCGCCGGCGAGCACGGCGGCCGACTCGATCACGTGCGTGATGACCTCGTCGGCCTCGCGCATGCGCCCGCGCAGGTTCCAGCTGTTGCGGCCCAGGATCTGGCCGCCCAGCCCGACGAGTGCGAGCGCCACGTGCTCGACCTGCAGGTCGACCGCGAGCACGACCGCCGCGTGGGGCTGGGGCAGGACCAGGAGCGAGGGGCGGCCCGCCCCTCGGCCCGGCCTCGGCACCCGCTCCTCGACGACCCCGGCTTCCGCGAGGCCGTCGACGAGCGTCTTGATCGTGCTCCGGTTCAGCCCGAGCTCGGCGGCCAGCGCCGCCCGGGTGCTCGGGCCACCGACGTGCAGCAGCCGGAGCAGGGTCGTGCGGTTGTGCCGGCGCACCTCGTCCGGTCGTGCGACGGGTGTGCTCATCACCGGCTTGAGCGTGACATCGGGCGTCAGCGCGCCGACTCAGCAGCTCGGCGCCGCGAGAGCGCGTCCACCGTGGCGGCGAGCAGCAGCACCAGGCCGGTGACGATGTTCACGACGGCCGCGGGCTGCTGGAGCAGGCCAAGGCCGTTGTTCACGATCGCCAGCACGGCACCACCGATCACCGCGTCGATGATCCGGCCCTTGCCGCCGAACAGCGACGTGCCACCGATGACCGCCGCGCCCACCGCGAACAGCAGCGTGTTGAGGCCACCGGACTGCGGGTTGACCGAGCCGATCTTCGACGAGTACACGATCGCGCCGATCGCCGCGAACGACGAGCTGATCACGAACACACTGGTGCGCAGCTTCGCCACGTTGATACCGGCGCGACGGGCCGCTTCCTTGTTGCCACCCACGGCGTAGAGATGCCGGCCGTACTTCGTGCGGTTGAGCACGTAGGTGCCCGCGAACAGCAGCACCAGCACGATCGGGACCACGTACGGGATGCCGTCGATCACCACGAGGTCGTTGGACGAGCGGTTGATCGTCAGCAGGTAGGTGGCGACGGCCGAGATCACCGCGATCACGCCGACCTTGAACAGCACGATCGGCGTCGGCTGCACCACGAGACCTCGTTTGAGCCGCGAGAAGTGCTGCCCCAGCGCGATGACCGCGTAACCGCCGACCGCGACGATGAACAGGATCCAGCTGCCGAGCACCGACAGGTTGCCGTTGGCGACGGCGTTGAGCGTGTCGCTCGTGCTGATCGGCAGCGTGCCGCCCTCACCGATGAACTGCAGGATCACGCCCTGCCACACGATGAACAGCGCCAGGGTCACGACGAACGACGGCATGCCGATCTTCGAGACGAGGAAACCGGTGATGCAGCCGATGGCGGTACCGGTGGTGATCGCGATGACCATCTCGAGCCACGCGTTCTGCGGCGCGCCGATCAGGATCACCAGGATCCCGATGAGCGACACCACCGCCCCGGCCCAGATCCGCTGCAGCAGCGCCAGGATCACGGCGATCGCGAGCACCGCGATGAACGTGATGAACACGCCGGTGCCCATGGACCCGAGCAGGTTGCCGTTGCGCACGTAGTGCAGCGCCATCAGCGACGCGCACACACCGGAAGCGGTACCGGCCGACAGGTCGATCTCACCCAGCAGCAGCACGAAGACGATGCCCATCGCGATGATGGTCTGGCCCGCGCCCTGCGAGAGCAGGTTCGCGATGTTGCGCAGGGTGAAGAAGTCGCTCGAGAGGGAGCTGAAGAGGATCGCGAGGACGATCACGCCCAGCACGGCGGGGACCGAGCCGAGCTGGCCGTCCTTCATCCGCGCGAAGTAGTCCTTGATCGCCTCGCCCGTCGACATCGACGTGGTGTCGATGCCGAAGTCGGCGATCGCCGCGTCCGACTTGGCGGACTTGGCAGGGGTCTCAGTCATGTCCGGTTTTCTTTCTCGTTGCTCACAGCACGACGGATTCGGGGCGGGCCAGGCCGAGGTCGCCCGAGCGGCCGGAGGTGATGAGCTCCACCACCTGGCTCGTCGTCACGTCCTTGGTCTGGACCTCGGCGACCAGGCGGCCCAGGTACAGCACGTCGATGCGGTCGGCGACCTCGAAGACGTCGGCCATGTTGTGGCTGATCAGCACGACGCCGAGGCCCTGTTCGGCCAGCCGGCGGACCAGGTCGAGGACCTGGCGGGTCTGGGCCACACCGAGGGCGGCGGTCGGCTCGTCGAGGATCACGACCTTGCTGTTCCACAGCACCGACTTGGCGATGGCCACGGTCTGCCGCTGACCACCGGAGAGTGCGGAGACGAGCGTGCGCACGGACTTCACGGTGCGCACCGAAAGGGAGGCCAGCGTCTCGCGCGCGGCCTGCTCCATGCTGGCCTCGTCCATCAGCCAGCTGCTCCCCCGCTCACGGCCGAGGAACATGTTCTGCACGATGTCGAGGTTGTCGGCCAGCGCGAGGTCCTGGTACACGACCTCGATGCCGAGCGAGGCGGCGTCCTTCGGGTTGTGGATGTGGACTTCCTGGCCGTTGAACGTCACCGTGCCCGTGTCGTACGGGTGGATGCCGGCGATGCACTTGACCATCGTCGACTTGCCGGCACCGTTGTCGCCGACGAGCGCGGTCACTTCACCGGCCCGCACGGCGAAGTCCACGTCGTGGAGGACGTGGACCGGGCCGAAGCTCTTGTTCAGGCCTTTGATGTCGAGAATGGGCTCGCTCATGGGGTTCGCTGTTCTCTCGCGTGGGTACCGGGCCGGGATGCGTCGTCGGGGAACGCATCCCGGCCCGGCTGCTGGGTTGGTGCTACGCGGTACGGGTCAGCTGATGCCGTACTGGGTGCACTTGGCGGCGACGTCGCCGGTGCAGACCTCGGAGGCCTTGACGTAACCCTGCTGGATCACGGTCTTGACGTCGTTGACCGTGATCAGCTGCGGGGTGAGCAGAACCGACTTGAGGTCGCGGTTGTTCTTCGGGTCGTGCAGCGTGCCGGTGGCGATCGCGTCGGCGGCCGCCGTGTCACCCTTGGCCAGGGCGGCGGCCAGCTTCGCGGTGTTGTCGGCCTCCTGCTTGATCGGCTTGAAGATCGTCAGCAGCTGGTCACCGCGCAGGATGGCCTGCAGACCGGCCGCGGTCGCGTCCTGGCCGGTGACCGGGACCTTGCCGTTGAGGCCGTTCTTCTTCAGCACGGTGATGACCGCGGCAGCGAGCTCGTCGTTCGCCGCGACGACGCCGTCGACCTTGCCCCCGACGCGGGTGAAGATCTGCTCGAAGGTCGTGCCGCCGACCTGCGGGTCCCAGTCGTTGATCGGCTGCTTCTGGACCAGTGTCAGCGCGCCCGACTGGTACAGCGGCTTGAGAACCTTGTCGTGGCCATCGCCGAACAGGGTCGCGTTGTTGTCCGTCGGCGCGCCCTCGATCTGGACGACCGCGGCACCCTTCTTGTTCTTCAGCGCGTCGGCCATGCCCTGCGCCTGCAGCTCGCCGACCTTCTCGTTGTCGAACGAGACGTAGTAGCCGGCCGAACCGCCGAGGCTCGGGCGGTCGTAGTCGATGACCGGGATGCCCGCGGTCTTCGCCTTGGCCTCGATCGCGGCACCGACGGCCGGGTCGGACGGGGCGATGACCAGAACCTTGACCCCCTGGCTGATGAAGCCGTCGGCCAGCGTCGAGAACTTCTGGTTGTCACCCTGGGCGTTCTGGATGTCGGCGCTGAAGCCCTGGGCCTGGAGAGCGGCCTGGAGCATCGGCTTGTCGAACGCCTCCCACCGGGCTGAGGTGGCGGTCTCCGGCAGGATCACGCCGACCTTGCCGTTGGCGCCGCCGCCCGCCGGAGCGGAAGCCGAGGCGGAGGTGTCCCCCGAGCCCCCGGTGTTCGAGTTGGCACCGCACGCGGTGAGCACCAGGCCGGCGCTCGCCGTGGCGGCAAGGAGGGTAAGGGTTCTGCTGCGCATCCTCGTTCCTTCCGGATCATGCTCGCGGCGGCGATCCGGGGAGCCCGGCGCACCGCTGCGCATATGTTGTGGCCGACAACATATGCCGCCGAGCTGCTTCGCGGAAGATAGCTGGATCGATTAAATGACACCAATTGGACACGGTTCGGCAACGCGGGCTGAACACAGCCCGGAAAGGGTAAATCCACTGACGGAGTGATCGCCAGCGCGCACCCAGCGTGACGCACTTCGTCACTGCTGACTCTTCGTGAACCGAACCCGCAGCGCAGCACCCCGGGCACGCTTCGTGAGCGGAACCAGTGACGGGACGATGATCCCGGCGCCACGCCCACGGCGGCAGGATTCGGACATCGGCACCGGTGCCCGGCCTTTCGCCGAACTCACCGCTGCCCGAACGGCCCACCGCTACCAGGAACGCAGAGTGACGATCCGCTCTTCGAGCTGCTCCACCGTCGCCATGGCGGTCGGCGGACCGCCGCACACCCTGCGTAGCTCGTTGTGGATCGCGCCGTGGGGCTTCTTCGTGCGGTGGTGGTACACGCCGACGAGGGCGTTGAGCTCCTTGCGCAGCGAGCCGAGGCGCTCGCTCACCGACTGGGACCGCGCGGGCGCCGGTGCGGCCTTCTCGGCCTCCGGCTTGCGGCGCTTCTCGTCGGCGAGCTGCTCCTCCTGGCGCTTGCGCAGCAGCGCCCGGACCTGGTCGGGCTCGAGCAGCCCGGGCAGGCCGAGGTACTCCTGCTCCTCGTCGGAGCCGGAGAAGACGGCGGTACCGAACGAGTTGCCGTCGTAGATCACCTGATCGAGTTCGGCCGACGCGCCGAGCGAGGTGAAGGCTTTCTCCTCTTCACCCGGTTCGTCCTCGGTGCGGTTGGCCTGGGCGAGCAGCTCGTCTTCCCAGCCGTCCTTCTCGCGGTGGGGCTTGCCGAGCACGTGGTCGCGCTGCGCCTCCAGCTCGCTGGCGAGCTCGAGCAGCACGGGCACGCTCGGCAGGAAGACGCTCGCCGTCTCGCCCTTCTTGCGCGCTCGCACGTAGCGGCCGATGGCCTGGGCGAAGAACAGCGGGGTCGAGGCGCTCGTGGCGTACACGCCGACCGCGAGCCGCGGCACGTCGACGCCTTCGGACACCATCCGGACCGCGACGATCCAGCGGTCGGTGGAGTCGGAGAACTCCTTGATGCGCCCGGAGGCCTTCGGGTCGTCGGAGAGCACCAGCGTGGGCATCTCACCGGAGAGCCGCTGCAGGATCTTGGCGTACGCGCGGGCCGACTCCTGGTCGGTCGCGATCACCAGGCCACCGGCGTCGGGCACGCCCTGGCGGACTTGCGACAGGCGCGTGTCCGCGGCCTGCAGGACCGAGGGGATCCACTCGCCCCCCGGGTCGAGCGCCGTGCGCCAGGCGCGAGCGTTCTGCTCGGCGGTCAGCGGCTCGCCCAGCCGCGCGGTGAACTCCTCCCCCGCGCTCGTGCGCCAGGAGGCTTCGCCGGAGTAGGCGAGGAACACGACGGGCCGGACCACGCCGTCGGCGAGCGCGTCGGCGTAGCCGTAGCTGTGGTCGGCCTTGCTGCGCTGGAAGCCGCCCGCGTCGGGTTCGTAGGTCACGAACGGGATGGCCGAATCGTCGCTGCGGAACGGGGTCCCCGTCAGCGCGAGGCGCCGCACGGCGGGCATGAAGGCCTCGCGCGTGGCGTCACCCCACGACTTCGCGTCGCCGGCGTGGTGGATCTCGTCGAGGATCACCAGGGTCTTGCGGTTCTCCGTGCGCACGCGGTGCAGCGTCGGGTGCGCGGCCACCTGCGCGTAGGTGACGGCGACACCGCGGTAGTCCGACGACGTGACGCCGGTGGTGTTGCGGAAGTTCGAATCGATGTCGATGCCCGCCGCCGCGGCCGAAGCCGCCCACTGGTGCTTGAGGTGTTCGGTCGGCGTGACGATCGTGATCGCCTCGACCGTGCGGTCCGACAGCAGCTCCGCCGCGATCCGCAGCCCGAACACGGTCTTGCCGGCGCCCGGCGTCGCGACCGCGAGGAAGTCCTTCGGCCTGGTGGCCAGGTACTTCGTGAGAGCCCGGCGCTGCCACGCGCGAAGCGGACGCGCGGTGGTGTCCTGCTCGGCCGGCGGTGCCCCGAGGACCCCCTGCGTCGGCTCGGACAACCTCGCTCACCCCCTCCCCGGCCCGCGGGACGCGGCCGTGACGTGCGAAAACCCCCACTGTGGCACCGGCTTCGACGCCGGCGCCTGCGGTGAGGGCACTTCGGAGAGCTTACCTTCCGGGTCCGCGCGCACCCGGCACCGCCACGGGTGGTGTCCCCCGACCCGCCCCCGTGAGGGACCCGCGACGAGCCAAATCCCGGGACATGGACCATGCTGGGACCCACCATGGGTGAGGTGAGACCGGACGCCGAGGCGGCGACGGCTGCGAAGACGGCTCGCAAGGGGCCGTGGCGTCTCATCACGCGCACGCTCGCCAAGGCCTGGGACGGCAACATCTTCTCCGAGGCCGCCGAAGCCGCGTTCTGGCAGACGCTCTCGCTCCCGCCGCTGCTGCTCGGGCTGCTGGGCAGCCTCGGCTTCGTCGGCGAGTGGTTCGGCCAGGGTGTGGTCGCGGCCGTGCACGACCGCATCATCACGTTCTGCCGCACCATCTTCAGCACCAACGCGGTGAACGAGATCATCGAGCCGACGGTCAACAGCATCCTCACGGTCGGCAAGGGCGAGATCGTGTCGGTGGGCTTCATCATCTCGCTGTGGGCGGGCTCGTCGGCGATGTCGTCGTTCGTCGACGCGATCACCGTGGCCCACGACCAGTACGGCGTGCGCAACGAGGTGTGGCAGCGGATCTTCGCGCTGCTGCTGTACCTGTGCGCGCTGGTGATCCTCGTGGTCGGGCTGCCGCTGCTGGCGATCGGGCCGGACCTGCTGCCGGAGTTCTTCCCCGTGGCGTGGCGCGACAACGTGTCGGCCTGGGTGGGGTCACTGTACTTCCCGGTGCTGGGCGTGATGATCGTGCTGGCGCTGACCACGCTGTACAAGCTGGCGCTGCCGCGGCGGCTGCCCTGGCACCGCGGGCTGCCGGGTGCGGTGCTCGCGGGCGTGGTGTTCCTGGTTTCCAGCGTCGGGTTGCGCATCTACCTCAACTGGATCACCAAGACCGGCTACACCTACGGCGCGCTCGCCGCTCCGATCGCGTTCCTGCTGCTGATGTTCTTCATCGGCCTGGCCGTGGTCGGCGGCGCGTACTTCAACAGCGCCCTCCAGGAACTGTGGCCCGCCAAGGCGACCCGGCGCCAGCGCCGCAAGTGGCGCCGGCTCGAGATGGAGCGCGCCAACGAGCGCATGCGCGCCGAGGAGGGCCGCAAGCTCTGGGACCGCAGCACGATCCCGTTGCGGCGGCCCAAGCGCCAGGACGACGAGCAGCCGGCGCCCGAGGACGAGTCGGCCGACGCCGGTGGCGAGCCGGACGAGGACGCCGAACCCGCGAACGCGGCGGACTTCCCCGACGTGCGCGGCCAGTCCGGTCAGGCCGACCGGCCCGGACGCTCCGAACACGACGCCGTGCGCAAGCTGCCCTGACCGCTACTGCTGCCGGAACCGCCACGTCTTGCTGTCGACGGCGATGCAGACGCTCGGCGACATGACGATCACGCGCAGGGTGTTGTCGCGCTCGTCGAAGTCGATGCCCTCGACCTCGAAGGTCCCGCTGCAGCCGCTCTGCAACGGGAGCTGACCCGGCGACGTCACGTGGCCGGTCACGTCGGAGCCGGACAGCGGCCCGTCGAGGTCGACCTGCAGGAGCGGTTTGGTGGTGCCGAAGAGGCTGCCGTCGGGGTCGTCGGAGGCGCACATCAGCCGGGTGGCCGTGACGAAGTCGCAGCCCTGCACGTCGCGGACCTGGTGGTCGAGGCGGATGGCGGACGCGTAGGGCAGGTTCTGCGCGGGATCAGTGAAGGCGACGCCCGGCATGGGGTGCACGAGCAGGCGGTCCATCGTGCCCCACTCGCCGGCCACCAGCCAGCGCGCGTCGGGCGAGACCGCGGCGAAGGAGTTGTTGCTCGCCTCCCACGGCTCCAGCGCGTGCTTGTAGTCGGCCTGCGTGCCGTCGGGCGCCTGCACGCGGAAGAGTTTCGCACCGCGGTCGTCGCGCTGGTAGGGCTCGACGTACCAGCCCTGGGCCGAGCCCGGGTCGCCGACGTGGTTCCAGCCCTGCGCGGCCAGGCCGGGGTCCACCGTGGCGACGCCGGTGTAGCGGATGGTGGTGCCCGACGGGCGGACGACCGTCGCGAGACCCTGGCTTTCGTCGAGGGGCCGGGCGCGGTCGGACCCGACGGCGGTCCAGCCCGTGACGGCCTCGGCGAGGCCCGGCACGGCGGCGGCGAGCAGCACGACGAGGGCGAGGACGATCCCGGTTCTGCGCATGTGCGGTCTCCCTGCGGGAAGGACTGGCGGGGATCGCAGATCTACCAGTTCTTCCCCGACCGCACAGCCGCCAGGTGAAGGGTTTTCATGTTTGTTTGCCCGAGCGTGCTTCGCGGCCACGACCCGAGGGCAGGCCGGCTCGCGCGCCGGGCGGGCCGGTGCGGCCGCGCCCGGGGCGTTCGGCGGTTACTCGTCGCCGCCCGGACGGAGACCGTCGTAGATCTCCTTGCAGGCGGGGCAGACCGGGGAACCCGGCTTGGGCGACTTCGTGACCGGGAAGACCTCGCCGCACAGCGCCACCACGTGCGTGCCCATGACCGCGCTCTCGGCGATCTTGTTCTTGCGCACGTAGTGGAACATCTTCGGCGAGTCGTCGTCGGTCGACTCGGTGCTGTCGGTCTGCGGTTTCGTCAGCGTCTCGGTGCTCACGCCTCCATCATGCCTCAGCGCCGGGGGTGCCGGAATCACCGGCCGCGGGGCTATCTTCGGGGCCCGAGCCGGGGAGGGGCCGTGGACGGACCGATCGCCGCCAGACCGCACATGCCGGGGTACGGCATCGCGCCCGCGGCGGCCGGGTTGCTGCCGTGGGTGTGGGCCGACGAGCGGCTGCGCACCTCCCACGACTACTGGGTCGCCACCGTGACGCCCGCCGGCCTGCCGCACCTCATGCCCGTGTGGGCGGTGTGGACCGGCGACCTGCTGTGGTTCTCCTCGTCGCTGCGCTCGGCGAAGGCGCGCAACGTCGCCGCCGGCTCGGCCGTATCCGTCGCGACCGAGGACCCGCTCGAACCCGTGGTGCTGCGCGGGCCCGCCGAACTCGTCACGGACCTCGGCGCGATCCGGGGTTTCCTCGACGCGATGAACGCGAAGTACGAAACCTCCTACGGCATCGACTTCCTCGACCCGGCCGTCAACGCGTCGGTGCGGGTGCGGCCCGAGACGGTGTTCGCCTTGCGGGAGAAGGACTTCACGACGTCGCCGACCCGCTGGGAGTTCCCCTCGTGACCACCTGGCCCGAGGCCGTGGCCCGGGTCGGCGGCGACGCCGGCACCGCGGGCGAAGCGCAGGCGGACCTCGAAGCGCGCTACGGCGAACCCCACCGGCACTACCACGACCTCGGCCACGCCGCGGCTGTCGCGCGCGACAGCGCGGCCCTGGCGGCGCACCTCCCGGCCGGCGAACGCGCGGCGATCGCCCTCGCGGCGTGGGCCCACGACGTGGTCTACGACGCCGTGCCCGGCGAAGACGAGCGTCGCAGCGCCGAGTGGCTGCGGCGGTGGCTGACGCGCGCGGGCGTCGCCGAACCCCACGTCGCCCGCGCCGAAGCGCTCGTCCTCGCCACCGCGGCGCACGAAGCGCCCGACGGCGACGACGCGGCCGCGGCCCTGCTCGACGCCGACCTCGCGATCCTCGGCGCCGACCCGTCGTCGTACGCGGGCTACGTGGCGGCCGTGCGCCGCGAGTACGCGAAGTACGCCGACGAGACGTGGGCGGCGGGCCGCGCGGCCGTGCTGGCGAACCTGCTGGCCCGGCCCGTGCTGTACCGCAGCGGAATCGCGCGCGCACGCTGGGAAACCGCCGCGCGCGCCAACCTCGCGGCCGAGCTGACCCGCTGGCGCGCGAACGCCGGCGATCGCCGATGATGTTCGTTCGTGACCACTCAACTCTTCGTCCACGAGGAAGTCGCCTCGGCGGTGCGTGACGGCCACCCCGTCGTCGCCCTCGAGAGCACCATCCTGTCGCACGGGCTGCCCCACCCCCGCAACCTCGACGTCGCCCACCGCCTCGAACGGGTCGTGCGCGACGGCGGCGCCGTGCCGGCCACCATCGCCGTGCTCGACGGACGGCCCGTGATCGGGCTGTCCGCGGCCGAGCTGGAGCGCGTGTGCGAGCCCGGCGCCGGACTGGACAAGCTGTCACTGCGCGACCTCGGCCCGGCCGTCGGCCTGGGCCGCTCGGGTGCGACGACCGTGGCGGGCACCTCGGCGCTCGCCGCCGCGGCCGGGATCGGCGTGTTCGCCACCGGCGGGCTCGGCGGCGTGCACCTCGGCGCGGCGCAGACCTGGGACGTCTCGGCCGACCTCGGCGTGCTCGCGAAGGTGCCGACGGTGGTGGTCTGCTCCGGCGTGAAGTCCGTCCTCGACATCGCCGCGACGCTCGAGGTGCTCGAAACCAGCTCGGTGCCGGTGCTCGGCTACCGCACCGACGAGTTCCCCGCGTTCTACCTCCGGTCCTCCGGCCACCCCGTCGGCTGGCGCGTGGACGCCGCGAAGGAAGCCGCCGCCGTGATCACCGCGCACCGCGCGTACGCGGATTCCGGTGTGCTGCTGGCGAACCCGATCCCCGCAGAGTCCGAAATGGACCGCGAGCTGCACGACCGGCTGCTGGCCGGCGGGCTCGCGAAGCTGCGTGAAGGCGGCGTCCAGGGCCGGGACGTGACGCCGGCGCTGCTCGAGCACTTCCACACCGCGAGCGCGGGCGTGAGCATCGACGCCAACGAGGCGCTGGTGCTCAACAACGCGAAGCTCGCGGCCGAGGTCGCGGCGGCGCTGGCGGTCCGGTCGTGACCGGGATCGTGGTGGTCGGCGACGCCGGCCTCGACCTGGTGGCGCGCCACGACCAACCGCTCCCCCACGGCGGTGACGCCCGCGCGAAGATCCGCTTCACCGGCGGCGGGGCGGGCGCCAACACGGCGCTGTGGCTCCGCTCCCTGGGCGCCGACACCACGCTCGTCGCCCGCATCGGCGACGACTCCGGCGGCCGCCTGATCAAGGCCGAACTGGAAGCGGCGGGCGTGCGGTGCGCCTTCGCCGTGGACCCGCAGGCACCGACGTGCTGCGTCGTCGTGCTCGTCGACGGCGACGGGCAGCGCAGCATGCTCGCCGACCGCGGCGCGAACCAGCGGTTCGCACCCGACGACGTGACGCCCGAATCACTGGCCGGCGCCCGGCACCTGCACCTGTCGGGCTACGTCCTGCTGGATCCGTCGTCGCGACCCGCCGGCCTCGCCGCTTTGGCCGCGGCGAAAGAAGCCGGCCTCACCACCTCGGTCGACCCGCAGGCCGCCGCCCACATCAAGGACCCGGCCGCGTTCCTGGCGGACGTGCGCGGCACCGACCTGCTCATGCCGAACACGGAAGAACTGGTGGCTCTCACCGGGTCCGCAGATCCAGCCAGCGCCAAGGAACTCCTGGCGACGGTCGGCGCCGTGGTCGTGACGGCCGGACTCGGCGGAGCCAGCTGGGTCGACACCCAGGGCGTCACCACGGTCCCGGCCGTCGAAGCCGAATGCGTGGACTCCACCGGCGCGGGCGACGCCTTCGACGCCGGCGTCCTCACCACCTGGCTGGCCGGCAAGTCCACTGTGGACGCCCTCCGCGCCGGCACCCGACTCGGCGCACTGGCCGTCACCCGCCTGGGCCCCCAGCCATAACCCCCACCCAGGCGCCGATACCCAACGCAACAGACCTACGCACCTCTCCCAGCACCCAGCCCTGCCCCTGCCCCCGATCCGAAGCTCCTCTACGGCCGGCGACCCCGTATCAAGGCACGCTTTCCCGCCTTGACACGGGGTCACCGGCCGTTAGCACACTCAAGCTTCGGGGGCTCACGCCACGCAACACGCCCCTGCGCAGGACCCTGCAAAGCCCCCTGCAAAAAGAGCCCTTGAAACCCCCTTGAAACCCCCTGAAAAACTCAGCCGTCGATCACCCGGTGATCACGCTGCTCGATCTGCTTCGGCTCCCGCTCGTAGCGGTTGACGTTCTTCGACTTCCGCGGTGGGCGGTCGTTGGCGATCAGGACGGCGATCCACGGCAGGGGCACTGAGATCACCAGGAACGTGACGGCCAGCCACCACGTGTGGTAGGTCAGCCCGGCCAGGATGAGGCACGGGATGCGGCACACCATCATGATGATGTACTTCTTCTTCCGCGCGGCGAGCTGATCGTCGTAGGACGGCTCCGCCTCGGTGATGAGCACCGGGGCCGGGCGGGGATCGGATCCGCGGGCGGGCTCGTTCACAGCACCACCTCCACTGCCCATGCTCCCACTCCGGGCCGTCATCCGACACCCGGGTGCGACAACCGCGACAGCGCGGCGACGACCAGCGTCTCCACGCCCGCGCGCAGGGTCGGGTCGAGGATCGGCGCGAAGCGCGGCGAGTGGTTCGACGGGATGTCACGTTCGAAGCGCCCCTCGGTCATCGCGGTGATCACCTCCTGCGCGTCGAGGCCCCCGACGAACCAGAACACCGACGGCACGCCCGCGGCCGAACCGAACTCGCCGAAGTCCTCGCTGCCGGTGACCAGCGGGGCCGGCATCACGCGCTCCGGGCCGAAGTGGCCGCGGAACACCTCGGTGAGCCCGTCGGCCGCCTGCTCGTCGTTGAAGGTGACCGGGTAGGAGCTGAGCAGCTCGATCGTCGGCGGTTTCGGCGCGCCCGCGGCTTCGGCCTCGGCGTTCACGATCCGCTCGATCGCCTCGCGCAGCCGCAGCAGCACCGCGCCGTCGAACGCGCGCGTGTTGACCTCGAGCACGGCGTCGTCGGCGATCACGTTGGCGACCGAACCCGCGTGCAGCGAGCCGACCGTCACCACGGCCGGGTCGGTGGCGGCGACGCCGCGGGAAACCACCGTCTGCAGCTTCAGCACCACCGACGCCGCCATCACCACCGGGTCGACGGTGGTCTCGGGGCGCGAACCGTGCCCGCCGCGGCCGTGGAGCGTGATCCGCAGCGTGTCGCTCGCCGCCATGACCACGCCGGGGCGGGTGAGCACCCAGCCGGCCGGTCCGGGAGCGAGGTGCTGGCCGAAGACGACGTCGGGCCGGCCCGCGAGGTCGAACAGGCCGTCGGCGACCATGCCCGCCGCGCCGCCGGCGGCTTCCTCGCCGGGCTGGAACACGACGACGAGCGTGCCGGACCAGCTGTCGCGAGCAGCGCCGAGCAGGCTCGCCGCGCCCGAGAGCCAGGTGGCGTGCATGTCGTGGCCGCAGGCGTGCATCACGGGCACGTCGTTGCCCGCGGCGTCGACGGCGCGCGCGGTGCTCGCGTACGGCAGGCCGGTCTTCTCCTCGACCGGCAGCGCGTCGATGTCGGCGCGCAGCATGACCGCGGGACCCTCGCCGTTGCGCAGCACGCCGACCACGCCGGTGCGGCCGACGCCCATGTGCACCTCGTAACCGTCGTCCGCCAGCCGGCGCGCGAGCTCCGCCGCGGTGCGGGTCTCGGCGAACCCCAGCTCGGGGTGGCGGTGGAGGTCGACGTAGAGCGCCTCCAGCCCGGGCAGGGCGGCGGCGAGCGGAGCGAGGACACGTTCGATGGTCACGACAGCCATCGTGGCAGGCTTACCCACCGTGAGCACGAACCCGCCTCTGCCCGACCTGTCCGACGACGTCTGCGCGCGGCTGCGCGAAGCCTTCCGGCGCGCTTCGTACGACGCCGACGGAGTGGTGGCCGCCCTCGGTGGCGCGGCCCACGCGGCGCTCGGCCGCGGCGAGCCCGAGCCCGCCCGGCGCGCGAGCCTCGACGCGGGTGACCTCGGCGTGCTCGTGCGGCTGTTCCTGCTCGGCCTCACGGAGCCGGAAAAGTCCGTGGAATCCGCTTTCTCCCCTTTGTCCGCAGAGGACGCCGCGGCGGCGGGGATCCTCGCCGCCGACGGTGACGGGTACAAGGCGGCCCTCGACATCCGCCCCCACGGCGACGAAGAGGGCTCGTGGTGGGTCGTGTCGGACCTCGACGCCGACGTGCTGGGCCACGTCGTGCCCGAGGACCACGTGCTCGGCGTCGGGCACGCGTCGCTCAGCCTCATCCGCGCCACCAGCCGGCGGCCCGTCGGCTCGCTGCTGGACGTCGGCACGGGCAACGGCGTGCAGGCGCTGCACGCGACCCGGCACGCGCAGCGCGTGACGGCCACGGACGTCTCGGCCCGGGCACTGGCACTGGCCGCGGGCACGTTCCGGCTCAACGAACTCGACGTGGAACTGGTGCGCGGCGAGTGGTTCGCGCCGGTCGCGCGGCGGCGCTTCGACCAGGTCGTGTGCAATCCGCCGTTCGTGGTGGGCCCGCCGCGCGTGGACTACACCTACCGCGACTCGGGGCTGGCCGGCGACGACGCCAGCGCGCTCGTCGTGCGCCAGCTGCCCGGATTCCTGACCGACGGCGGCGTCGGGCAGCTGCTCGCTTCCTGGCTGCACAAGGACGGCGAGGACTGGGCCGATCGGGTGGCGCGGTGGCTGCCGGCCGAGACGGACGCGTGGTTCGTGCAGCGCGACGTCGCCGATCCCGCGCTGTACGTGGGCACGTGGCTGCGCGACGAAGGCATCGACCCGCGCTCACCCGAGGGCCGAGTGAAGGCGGCCGCGTGGCTCGACTGGTTCGCCGAGAACGACGTGCGGGGCATCGGCTTCGGCTTCGTCACGTTGCGCCGCGCGGCCGGCCGGACGCCCACGGTCGTGTGCGAAGACCTGCGCCAGGCGTACGACGACCCGCTGGGCCCGGAGGCGGCGAACTGGCTCGACCGCGTCGAGTGGCTGCGCGCGCACGGCGACGACCTGCTGGACGTCGCGTTCCGCGTGCCGGACACCGTGCTGCTCGAACGCGTCGACTCCCCCGGCGACGAGGGCTGGGAGACCACCGTGCGGCGCCTGCACCGCACCGACGGACCCGGGTGGCAGCACGAGGTCGACGAGCTCGCCGAGCGGCTGCTCGCGGGCTGCCGAGGCCTGCTGCCGCTGGAGGACCTGATCGAACTGCTGGCGGCCGCCCAGGGCCTCGACGCGACGGAGCTGGCAGCGTCGGCACTGCCGATCGTCCGCGAGCTCGTGCGCCACGGCATGCTCGTGCCGGCCGGCCGGTGAGGGCCGTCGCGGCCCGCGTCACCCGGGCGAGCGTGACGGTCGGGGGCGCCGTGACGGGCGCCATCGAAGAGCCGGGGCTGTTGGTGCTGCTGGGAATTCACGCCGGCGACGATCGCGCGAAGGCCGCGACGATGGCGCGCAAGCTCCACGAACTGCGCCTGCTGCGCGACGAGCAGTCGTGCGCGACGGCCGGTGCTTCCCTGCTCGTGGTGTCGCAGTTCACGCTCTACGGCGACACCCGCAAGGGCCGGCGTCCGTCGTTCACCTCGGCGGCGCGGCCGGAGGTGGCCGAACCCCTGGTGGACGCCGTGGTCCAGGATCTGCGCGACCGGGGTGCGACCGTGGCCACGGGGCGCTTCGGCGCGATGATGGCGGTGGAGAGCGTGAACGACGGTCCATTCACGGTTCTCGTAGAGGTCTGAACCACTACTTCCCTGGCCCCGGAACGGATCCGCGCCCGAAGTGGTTCAACCCATGAGCGGATTCTCATGGAATTCTCATGATTATTCCCGCAGTGACGCGCTTCTCAGCAAAAGCTCAGTTTTGGTCGAGCAACCGCGTGGCGAGTCCGCCCGTCCTCTATTCAGCGAGCCGGGAACGTTTTGGAAACCCGGTGCGTTGACACAGGTGTCCAGCTAAGCCCGCTGGGCCGAAGGTACGGGTTTTCCACAGGGCCCGTGCTCCAGGCGCAGCTCCGGCGAGACACGTTCAGCCCGTGACCGGGGAGGCAGAGAATGTCAGTCCAGACTCTCGAACGCGAAGCGCGCGGGATTCGCGAGCGTGGGATTCCAGAACAGCAGAACGAGGAGCCCGTGGGTGTGGGGACGCTCACGGACGCCGACCTCGACGCCCAGAGCCCGGCTGCCGACCTGGTGCGCGTGTACCTGAACGGCATCGGCAAAACCGCACTGCTCACCGCGGCCGACGAGGTCGAGCTGGCCAAGCGCATCGAGGCGGGGGTCTTCGCGCAGCACATGCTCGACACGGGCGAGGGCCTCACGGCCAAGCGCCGCACCGAGCTCACCGCGCTGGTGCGCGACGGGCACCGGGCGAAGAACCACCTGCTGGAGGCCAACCTCCGCCTCGTGGTGTCGCTCGCGAAGCGCTACACCGGCCGGGGGATGCCGCTGCTCGACCTGATCCAGGAGGGGAACCTGGGTCTGATCCGCGCGGTGGAGAAGTTCGACTACTCCAAGGGGTTCAAGTTCTCGACCTACGCCACCTGGTGGATCCGCCAGGCCATCACCAGGGGGATGGCCGACCAGGGTCGCACCATCCGGCTGCCGGTCCACCTCGTGGAACAGGTCAACAAGCTCGCGCGCATCCGCCGCGACCTGCACCAGCAGCTCGGCCGTGACGCGACGCACGAAGAGCTGGCCGCGGAGTCCGGCATCCCGGTGCACAAGATCTCGGATCTGCTCGACCAGTCCCGCGACCCGGTGAGCCTCGACATGCCCGTGGGCACCGAGGAAGACGCCCCGCTGGGCGACTTCATCGAGGACTCCGAGGCGACGGACGCCGAGAGCGCCGTCATCTCCGGCCTCCTGCAGGACGACCTCCGCCGGGTCCTCGCGACGCTGGACGACCGCGAACAGCACGTCATCCGGCTCCGCTACGGCCTCGACGACGGCCAGCCCCGCACGCTCGACCAGATCGGCAAGCACTTCGGCCTCTCGCGGGAGCGCGTGCGCCAGATCGAGCGCGAGGTCATGGCGAAGCTCCGCCAGGGCGAGCGAGCCGACCGGCTGCGCGCCTACGCCTCCTGAAGCGGAGGCTAGGGCGAGTCGTGCTCGCGGAAAGCGCTCGCCCGGCCGCTTCACTCGGGTGTCTTCTGGGGGTCGAACCCCCAGACCCCCGCCAGGGGGCAAGCCCCCTGGACCCCCGCGTGTGGTCACCACCCCGCGCGAGGTTGCCTCTCCGAAACGCTGTAGTCGCATAGATCGAAGGCCCCGTGGTCCGCGGGGCCTTCGGCGTGTCCGGACTTGGCCCGCGGTACCGGAAAAGTGGTTCGGGAGGCCGGGCCCACCCCGACGGACCCGACCTCCCGGGGAAAGCGGAAACGGATGCTGGCACCCGCACCGCGAAGCTCACACCTGGCGCTCCGTTCGCCTGCCACGACAGTCTCGTGACGTAGGTCATAAGTCAACGCGGCCGAACGGGTTGTTGCCCACTGCTTGCTACCCAGTCACCAGGCCGGTCAAACGGCCGTGATCATTCAACCCTTCGGATGCCAGTGCTGTGAGACACAGTCACCGTGCGGGGGTGCGGGGCGCCGGCGATCGCTGAGTACCGTGAGCGGATCCCGATCAGGGCAAAGGAGCCTGGCTGTGCCGTCCACCACGTTTCAGCACACCGAAGTCCTGCCGCTGGGCAAGGACACCACCACCGAGTACCGGCTGGTCACCGCAGACGGCGTCGAGGTCGTCGAAGCGGCCGACCGCAAGTTCCTCAAGGTCGACCCCGCGGCGCTGACGACGCTCGCGCGCACGGCCATCACCGACATCCAGCACCTGTTGCGCACATCACACCTGCAGCAGCTGCGCGCGATCGTCGACGACCCCGAGGCGAGCGGCAACGACCGGTTCGTCGCGATGGACCTGCTGCGCAACGCGGCCATCTCGGCCGGCGGCGTGCTGCCGATGTGCCAGGACACCGGCACGGCCATCGTCATCGGCAAGCGCTCCGAGGGCGTGCTCACCGGCGGCGACGACGAGCGCGCGCTGTCGCAGGGGGTGTTCGACGCCTACCAGCAGCTGAACCTGCGCTACTCGCAGATGGCGCCCCTGAACTTCTGGGACGAGCGCAACACCGGCACGAACCTCCCGGCGCAGGTCGAGCTCTACCACAAGGACGGTGCAGGCGACCCGTCCTACGAGTTCCTGTTCATGGCCAAGGGCGGCGGGAGCGCGAACAAGACGTTCCTGTACCAGGAAACCAAGGCCGTGCTGAACCCGAAGCGGCTCGCGCGGTTCCTGGACGAGAAGCTGCGCAGCCTCGGCACCGCGGCGTGCCCGCCGTACCACCTGGCGATCGTCGTCGGCGGCATGTCGGCGGAGTTCAACCTGAAGGTCGCGAAGCTCGCGTCGGCGCGCTACCTCGACATTCTGCCGACGGAGGGTTCCGAGCTGGGCCACGCGTTCCGCGACCCGGACCTCGAGCAGCAGGTGCTGGAGATGACGCGCCAGTTCGGCATCGGCGCGCAGTTCGGCGGCAAGTACTTCTGCCACGACGTGCGCGTGATCCGCCTGCCCCGCCACGGCGCGTCGTGCCCGGTCGGCATCGCCGTCTCGTGCTCGGCCGACCGCCAGGCCAAGGCGAAGATCACCGCCGACGGCGTGTTCATCGAGCAGCTCGAGCGCGACCCCGCGCGGTTCCTGCCCGACGTGACCGAGGACGACCTGTCCGACGAGGTCGTGAGCGTCGACCTCAACCGCCCGATGGACGAGATCCGCGCCCAGCTCTCGCAGCTGCCCGTGAAGACGCGCCTGTCGCTCACCGGCCCGCTGGTCGTCGCGCGCGACATCGCGCACGCGAAGATCGCGGAGCGCCTCGACGCGGGCGAAGAGATGCCGCGGTACCTCAAGGACCACCCCGTCTACTACGCCGGCCCGGCGAAGACGCCCGACGGTTACCCGTCCGGCTCGTTCGGCCCCACGACGGCCGGGCGCATGGACTCCTACGTCGAGCAGTTCCAGGCCGCGGGCGGCTCGATGGTGATGCTGGCGAAGGGCAACCGCTCCAAGCAGGTCACCGCCGCCTGCCAGAACCACGGCGGCTTCTACCTCGGCTCGATCGGCGGCCCGGCCGCGCGGCTGGCCAAGGACTGCATCAAGAAGGTCGACGTGCTCGAGTACCCCGAGCTCGGCATGGAAGCTGTCTGGAAGATCGAGGTCGAGGACTTCCCCGCCTTCATCGTCATCGACGACAAGGGCAACGACTTCTTCGCGGCCACCAGCGAACCGGTGCTGCAGATCAGCTTCCGCTAGCCAAAAACGGCCGCGGCCCCCCCCCCCCCCCCCCGGGGGGGGGGGGGGGCCCCGGCCGGGGCGGCGGGGGGGGGGGGGGGGGGGGGCCGGCCGGGCCCCGCCCCCGGCGCCCACGCCCG